>NZ_CP073653.1:425000-1025000 GCF_018223745.1 Clostridium beijerinckii | reverse complement strand
CTTTTTTACTTTATACAGTTTTATGAATATATCTTAATTTCTTGATAATTTAAAAACACTATAACTTAGCTTTGTAATATATTATTAGTCCATAAATATAAACAAATATATTTTATCTAAATGATATATTTAGCGCCAATCATAACTACTACCTACGCCCATCCATTTAAAAGTCTTTTTAATTTTATTTCCCTCTATTTGATACGTATTACTATTTCCTTGGTTATATAAAGCATATACACATTTACTCTCTTTACCAACTAAATACCCTCCTAATCCATCATTTCCATTATCAAAAAAGAATTCGTACATTGGTTCTTTGGGAAAATTCCAAGTTCCAAAATAAAGATTATCTTCTTCGCTATATTCTCTGTAATTAGTCGATAATTGATAATTTGGGTTTGAAGCTATATAAGTACTATCAACATTTAATATTAACTTTCTTGCTTGATCTGCTGTTATTTCACCATTTGTCCAAGCTCCATCTGAATTTAAATAATAGCCATCAATAGTGGTATCATGGGCCATTTGACCGTGAGCATAACAAAAGTACCAATTTCCATTGTCATTTACCCAACCACTTCTTATTACACCATCGGAATTAAAATAATACCAATCGTTATCAATGTATTTCCATCCTGTAACATACGAATCCCCTTCTTTATATTTATATCTTGTGCCATACCTTTCCCATTCAGCTGAAGCTCCTTTAGGAATCACTGCCATTACAGTTATTGCGATTAACAAACTTGAAATTAACTTTTTTACCATTTTTACATTACCCCTCAATTCTTTTTTATAGTAACATTTTATGTAAACAAGTATATGACTTCTATATTCTTAAGCCATAACTATAAATTTGGTATAAATTTATTGCCATAAAAGTGTTATGTTGTCCTTAATGAATGCTCAAATTTCTCCTACTTATTAACATAATTATTATTGAACTTGCTAAAAACACTTATCCAATCCATGCTCCATTTGCGCCTAGTTTGTACCCATCTATAACTGTATTTGAGAGCATTTTCCCATACTTATCGAAATAATACCAATTTCCATCAATTAATTGCCATCCTTTTTGTTGTATTGCATTAGAATAATAATACCAACCCTCACCATTCCATTCATTATTCCATCCATTACATTCAATCCATGACTTTAATTCATCATGTATATACCAATGATGGATTATATTATTATTTTCAACGCAAGCAAAAGACTGTCTTTTAGCTCCACCCTCGCTAGCATATATTTTTCCCGAATTCACTCCAATATAGTAACTCATACCTTCATATTGAAAAATATATAAATTTTCACGATTATCTGTTAATTTATAAACATAACAACCATACTTATCTGTTTTTACTGAAATCTCGTTAATGAATTTTAGCTCATTTAAATCTACAACAAAATCAAAAACATCTCCTTGTGTAACAATTAATTTTTTAGCTTGGTCAATACTTATTCTGTTCTCTGCATTTGCTATAATTGGATTAGATGCTACTATACTCGAAGTAACAATTCCATATGCGATAACTGGTGTTAAACATTTTTTTACCATTTTGAATTACCCCTTTATTATTTAATCCTTATAAATATCTTCCCTTAATTTAATATCATTTTAATTGATATAGTTCGGCAATTTTGCCGCAAAATTAAAATTTTTCAATTTTTTATTCACAAAAGATTATTTATTCAATATTTTCTAATCTAAAATAAGAAAAACTCATCATACATAATCGAAGGTTACCTCCATTATGTATAATGAGTTTAATGTCTTATATTATTTATCTGCCAAATTTGGAATCTTTGCTTTATCCTTAATTAATATCACTGCTATATTTCTTTCCCATTTCACTAAGCCAAGCTTTAACTTTTTCTTCCATTTTCTTTTCATCTTCAGCATTAAATTTGTCATCATATTGTCCATAAATTTAATATAAAGATTCTTCCTTGCCTGTACTTCCATCATCATTTCTATTTACTACATAGATATAGTCTAAATAAGGATCTCTACTCTCTTTATGATATATAAATGGCATAATAATTTCTCCTTTTATATTCATATAACCTGCTTTGTCATTTTTTACTATCTTAAAGGCATAATAACGTTTCTCACCTATATCATCATATATATTTTCTAAAATATATTCTCCAAACATATCTACGATACCATACTTTCCATTATCTTTAACTACTAAACCAATTCTATCTTTTATAATCCCAAATTCTTTGATTGATTCATATTTTATCGGAATATAAACTCTATCATATTGATCTATTACACCTTTCTTGCCATTTAATGTAGCTTTAAATAAAACTATTGGATCAGAATTTTTGAAGCTATTTAAATAGTTATCCCAAATGTATCCACAGCTCCAAAGATCTAATTCTTCTAATTTATCATATTTTATAGGAATTGTAATATTACGCTTATTATCTATAACTCCTACTTTACTATCTATATTTACTATAAAATACTTATACCTTAAAGACTCTATTCCTTTTATTTCATCATAATCAAAAGGGATTATGATTTCATTATTATGATTAATAGCTCCATATTTTCCTTTTTGATCTTCTGCTATATAAAATTCTCCTCTTCTGAAGTATAAGTCATATTCGTAGAATTTACGAATATCTTCATCTATTTCAATCAAAGAATTATATATACATGGAATAGTTAACTTATCTTCTTTATAACTATAAAGTCCATATTTTTTATCATAACTTACAGTATAATACTTCTTATTAAACTCATCTCTTACCGCATAAGCATGTTCAGCACTAAAAAGTTTTCTTCCAGTACATAAATCATATACAATATCTCCATTTGAAGTTGTAAATGTACAATGTTGTTTATGGTTATAACCATATTCATTTGTTATTTCTGATTTAATAAATGGAACTATAATATCACCCTGGCGATTTACTATTGCATGTTCATTACATCTTTTACTTTTGACTACTATATAATTATAGCAACCATCTAAATTAGAATTTAGCCATCCATAATCTTTATAATAAATTTCGGTATTCTCTAACTTACTTATAGTTTCTCCATTTATATTAATAATTAAAATTTCATTATTAACTGTTGATACCATGGCTCTTCCATCTTTAAATTCACCAGCAAAAGTCCAAATCTTTTCATTATTAACTTTTGTTATAACTTCCCCTAACTTCTCATTTACATATACCCAATCCCCAGTATCATTAGCATCACAATCTTTAACTCTTGCTACTGCTAATCCATCATTGAATTTTCCTACATAGTCATATCGTTCATATTTTGAAACTTTCTCTCCTTTTCTATTTATATATATAGGATACTCATCATTATTTAAAATAGGTAGCAATCCTTCAGCTTTTTCAATAGCCCCCACTCTATCGCAACTAATTATTGCACCTTCATCTGTTAATACATAAAAATCATCGCATCTAGATAAGAATGCAAAACCATCTTTAAAATCTGTTGCTTTTGAAAACCATACTGTATAATTTTTATATTCACCAAATACATCATCGTTTGAAATAGGATTTGCTTTATTTGTATTAATGTCATAAACCAAATACGTAAACATATCATTTTTCTGTACTTTTACAAAATTCTTGTAAAAATCGAATACTTTATCATAGATACACTGAATAACTTCTTCATTTTTTTCATTAATATACCCCATTTTTCCAGTAGACTTTAAACTTACTTTTCTTAATCCAAATTCATTAAATACTTTTTTATTATTTTCGATTTTAGAATCCTTTTCTGCATTTCTTTCTAAAGCATTACTATTTATTGTTGTTTCACTTTTTTCTTCTGCACTATTATCTATACTATAGTCTACCTTAGTTCCACATTCATCACAAAATTTACTATTCGGAACTAATATATTTCCGCAATTCTTACACTTTAACTCTTTTATTACCTTTTCACCGCATTCAAAACAAAACTTAGCATTTTCTCTTAGTTCTGTTCCGCATTTTTTACATTGCATTTGTATCCTCTTCTCTCTTTAAATTGTGAATTAATTACTTAAATTTATATAATATTAAACTGCTTTTTAATGCAAAATATTTATTGCTGTAACTCACTATCTAAGCATCTTACTTGAGTTCCATCTATTTTAACCTGATAAATACTATCATAATCATTCCAATATGCATATTCACCTTCACATATTAATGTCTCAATTCCACTTCGTGAACCACAATTTAAATATTTATATCCATTGCCATTATATACTGCATAAAGATTATAGTAATGGTCTTCTCTATCTGAATAATCTTTTGTATGTCCATAATTGAATCCAACAGAATATTCATTATTAATAAAAGGAGCACCATAAAATCTATCTCCATGCTTTGTTACCATATTAGGATCCTGATTCCATATTACATCCTCAAATACCCCTTCTATAATATTATTCGTAATTTTACGCTTTACTATATAGTAACCTCTAATATCTTTCTCCTTTTCTGAGTAGAATGCACTGGTAAACATATAACCATTATCCACATCAAAATACAGAATATCTATATCGCTCTCATTATTGCTTTCTCCATTAATATATATTTTCTGTAAGCTTGAGCCATCTATATTCATAATGTTCCAACCGCTCAGACTTTCGCTTTTAAAAATAACATATTTTTTATTTGCTATGAAATATGATAAGCCATCATTAGATTCAAATGAGTTAATAAGCTTATAGTTAGATTTTCCAAATTCACTTATACATAGTTTTATAGATCCATTTAGATCATTAATAGAGAAAAATATTTGATTATCATACACATAAGTGCAATCTAATCTTCCATCTTCTATATTAATTTTATTAACTAGTTCTCCAGTGAAATTTAAAATCTCAATACAAGTCCCTCCAAACGCATTTACTACAATACCATTTTTATTTATATTAATATTATCTATGAAATTTTTTGATTCATAAAAAATTTTACCATTACTTCCACTCGTATCTATTTTATAAACACCTCTACCTTTGCATATATAGATATAATTCTCATGCTGTCTAACCCATCTAGACTGATTATGATTACATCTTCCTATGCTTTGACCTGCAAGATTAAAAAAATCAACACTTACTAATTTTTTTAATGTTTCGGTTGAAATATTAGCCTCTACCTTAGTTCCACATTGATCACAAAACTTACTATTATCTTTTAATTTATTTCCACACTGCTTGCATTTTAGCTCTCTTATTACTTTTTCACCACATTCAGAACAAAACTTAGCATTTTCGTTTAGTACTATGCCACATTTATTACACTGCATTCTTATATACCTCTTTTTCTTATATTTTTAAAGTTTATCTTAAAATTTCACCAAGTTTTCATCTATATCAAATTTCCTACAAAGCTTTTTAAGAAGTCTTCTCTTTTCATCTGTACTTGAATGAGTTGTAATATAAACATCTTGTCCATTTATATTACATTTTCTCAATGCTCTATATCCATGATCAGTTTTCCTTGTAAATAATTCTGGCATGCTATCTAGCTTATCAAAATTATCCTTAAGAATCATAGTTATAATTTGAGTAAAAGCATCGGCCCAATCTTTTGCTTCTATTTTTATTCCTTTATAAGATATTTCTAGTAACTCTTCTTTCTTTGCCCTTTTACTTGGTGCATTAACCGTAAGTTTTTCATTAGCATCTGTCATTAACCAAAATTTCTCACTCGGAATATCTAATAATTCAAGTGATTTTCCTATATCTCTTAACTTTTGATCTAAGGAAGATGACACCCCTACAAATATCTTTTTAGGATAATCTTTAATTATTATTTCTCTTCTAGATCTAAACTTACTTGTTTTAATTTCACCTAAATTAACTATATCTTGTTGTTTATCTAATAAAATTTGAATATAATTGGGGTTTATATTAAATAGATAATTATAAAATACTTCCATCATAGCTGAACCTTTAGTATCAGATAACTTGACTTTTTCATTATTTAATATGAAATATTCAATTTTTTTATCTGTTACACGATTTTGATTTGATTTCTGTAAATTTTCTTCTTTCACACCTTCAAAAGCATGCCATTGTTTAGCAAGTCTCAAAGATAAGTCTTCTCCTCTTACTATAATTTGTTCTTCTTTCCATTCATCTATATTTTTAAACCACTGGTTGAGAGAGAATTTACTTTTTCTCAAATTCACCTTTTTTACATTAAATAACTCATTAGAATTTTCAATGTTTTCTTTTTGTGCTAAATATGTTAAGTTACCTATTGTATTTAAATATTTATTATGGATAGCTTCCCACTCATTACCCATATAATTTTTCCAAGCTTCATTGAATGTTTGTGGCATAATATGCTCAATCTGTTGATAATCTGCTGATACTTTCTCACTATTCCCAAAATCATTTTCAAGTAAGTTTAATGCTAAACAACAAAATTTTGATGATGGTTTATAAAATTCAAAGTACTGAATCTTCTCAGCAAATTTTTCATCAGCTTCAATATAAACACTTTTTTCCTTAGTTACGTTTCCAACTAATATATTGGGAAGTTCTGTTAAGTAATCGCAATCTTTTGCGCTAAATAATTTAGGTCCTATTATAGGGAATAGCTTATCCAAAGATTTTTTAGCTGAACTATTTCCTATAATTGTTCTAACAATAAAAGTCTCTAGCTGTTTTAGAATTTGAATAAAAATAGAAAGTAGGTCATCAAATCCTCTTTGGTCAAATTGATCATAACAGTATAATACGAAAGGATAATAGGTTTCAGTCTCCAGCATTTCAAGTCTTTCAAACTGTTCTCTTAAACCTGATTGTTCTATTTTTGATGGGTTAATTATATTATCAAAAAATACTTTATAATCATTTAGGTTTTGTAAAAACTGATGAACTTTACTTTTATCTGAATTAAAATCAGTAAAATTATCATAGTTTTCTTTAAACTCAGAATAAATTTCTTTTTTAGAAATATATTTACCATCTAACATTAAATAACAACGTATAAATTCGTTCACATAACTTTCCTTAGAAATTTCTCTTCTTTCTTTACCATTAACTCTTTTTACTTTTGCAACATCTTTTGTCAGAGTCTCTAATGGTTTTATATAATCCTTATAAAAATTCTCTTCACCATCCTTAAACTGCATTACAAGAAAATTTCTAATTAAATCAAATGGTTCAAGAGCTTTTCCTTTAGAATTTAAGCTCTCAAATATTTCAAAGACATTCTCTCCATTTTCCACTAAAATATTTACTGCATATAACTGATTTAACACCGCATCAATCCATAAGCTAATATCTTGATCGTCTAAATATTTTTCAATAAAGAAATATTGCATTATTAGATTATTTTCTTTTCCTGTTAATTTATCCCTGTTTAAGCATTTTCTATAGCATCCACTATCTTCTTCTGAAAGTTCTAATTTATACCTATTCAATATTTGTTTTATATTTGTATTGTTTTCACTATCTAGCTTGCTTATTGCGAGCAAAATCAAAAATATTGTAGTAGTTCTTTGCTGACCATCAATTAAATAATTCTTATTATTTGCTGATGACTGTTCAATTACAAAGGAACCTATAAAATGTTGAATAGTTTCATCATTTAGTTTTTTCTTGTTAACAATATTTTGAATATCCTCTAGTAAGACTTCTACCTCACTGCTAGTCCAACAATATGGTCTTTGATATAGTGGAATAGAAATAGTTAAGTATTGCTCTAATATTTCCTTTATTGTTTGGCTTTGTGCCTTCATATTGAATAATCTCCCGTCTTTTTGTGTATTATATTTTGTAACTTAAACTATGATTAAATTATACTTATAACTACTCCGCAAAAATGCATCATATAATTTTTATCCTAAAAATCTAATTCCTATTTTTCCAGTAAAATATATTAAATTTACTATTGTTAAAAGGCTTGCTACTTTAAAAATCGTATTATTTACAAAGCCTTCTGCGTGACATAAATTAAGACCTACCCCTCCTGGCAATGGGTAAAAAATATGTACCTTCTTTTTATTAAAGGTATCTATTAAAATATGTGAAGACATTGAAATAATCATATATGGAACTGCATCAGGTAATATAGTATAAGTAGCTACACTAAGCAGTGCTACTGCTAAAGCTGAATGCATAAATGAACGATGTGGTTGATTTTTTCCAAAAATACAAATACCTAAAACTACTGCTATTCCTGCTACAAGCCTTATAATATTACTATTATTTTTAAATGATTCAATAATTCCTACATGCCACTTATATTCTGCAAATCCTAATGCAATTGCAGCTATTAAAATAATACCAAGTATTTTATCTATAGCTTCATGTGATTCTGATGTACTTACATCAATATCACTAATAACAGCTCCTACAGAAGTAACTCCCAAACACAATACTAATTCTTTTATCGATTGTGGTTGAGTAAGTAATAATGTAGATGCCATTGCTACAGATACATGCGTCTTTCCTGTCATTTTTTCTCCTCCTATAACTTCCAACATTCTACATATAACAAATTAATATTATATTTCATGTATATACTCCTTTTTACTTAATCACAATCAAATTATATATGTACAAACTATGCAAAAATTCATCATTATAGTTTTTTATTTATTTTTATGATTTCATATTCAATT
The DNA here is from genome assembly GCF_018223745.1 of Clostridium beijerinckii. NCBI lineage: Bacteria > Bacillati > Bacillota > Clostridia > Eubacteriales > Clostridiaceae > Clostridium > Clostridium beijerinckii. The sequence continues at coordinate 1,016,377 of NZ_CP073653.1, read as the reverse complement.
ATTTTTAGTTCCTATGCTCAATCAATATAATTTTCTAGTCCTTTTTTCAATCTCTCTTTAACCTTAGATACTAATATTGGTGGTTCAATAGCTCTACAATCAGTACAATATTGAGTAGCCCATAACACTACTCCATCTACTGAAGATTTAAAACTTACTCTTATCCATTCTCCATCAATTTCTTGAATTTTAATATCACCCCCAAAACTATCTATTAATGTATTAACCATATAGTTTTTACATTCTAAAATAATATGTTCTATTTTTCCCGAGTACATAACAGCGTGTTGTTCACGATATTTTGTTGAAGAAAAACTCCCATTTGTATTAGTAAACTTATGTTCATCATCCTTTAATAATTCTATTTTACTTCCTGGAATTTCTTTAACATCAATGAATCTATCAACTCTATAGTTGACTAATTCCTCGTGTTTACTACTCTTTGCAATTAAATAATAATATCCATTTGACCACATAAGATGATATGGTGAAATAACCTGAGGATATCCTTTTCTTTGAACTAATTCTTTCTTTTCATTATATGTTCCATATATAATCTCAGCTTTTTCCTTTTTTTCGATTATACTTCTAAATTTTGATATGGCTTCAAATATGTTTATAGCATTTTTAGCATTAAGACTCTCTCTTTTGACTGCTGTCCCTCTATAATCCAAATAATTTATACTATATTTTTTAGCTTGCAATTTGTTTAATTTATTTATAATCTTTTCGGTTTCCTTGACTGTAATATAGCTATATATTTCAATAGCATCAGCTAACATTTTTATTTCACTTGGATTTAAAATATTTTCAATATAATAATACTTATTTACGCCATTAGGAAAATCTTCATATGATAAAACTTCTTTATACCTTTCATACTTCTTATAGCACCTATGTACACTAAATCCTAAATACTTAGCAGCCCCATATCTTACCTCATTGCTTTCATCATCTATTAAACATTCTGCACAAACTTCGTCTAATATTCTATCCACTGATCCCCTATCAATTATTTTTTTGCAGTCATTATATATGTAATTAGCTATTTCTCCAGCAGAAATAGGTCGTTCACTAGTACTATGATCTTTTAAGGCAATCACTATCAAAAGTAGATTAAATCTGTTTCCTTTAAAATTTGAATCAATATTGTCTTTACTCATTATTTTCCCCCACACTAATAATTTCCCAGTCTCAAAAATTATATATTATGTTATTTTCTTTTATCATATACATATTTGAAAACACCAATTACTACTTGTTATTCAAAAATTGTTTTTCTAATTGCAAAATACGCAATCAACCCATATATAATCACTGTCCACTCAAAACTATGTAATGCTAAAAGTTCATAAATACCCGCAAATGAACATGCAGCGAAATATAATCCTATTACCATAATAATTCTTTTAAACACCCCCATTCCATGTGATTTCTTGTATATCCACATTACGATAGATGCTATTAAAAATGCAACAACTATTCCAATATATATCCCATCTGCTGAAGCTAGTCCAATTCCAAAAATCACATCACCAATCCATGAAATTACTTTATAAATTGCAAAAATTACCACAATAGCTATCACAGAACCAATAATGTACTTCTTAGAGTTATCTTGTATATTACCATTGAAATCAGTACTGAAATTTGATTCTAGATTATTACTCCCAGTTATGTTTCCCTTTCTCATACCACCATAGTTTTCTTCATACTTAGTTCTACTAACTCTATTTTTAAGAAAATCATCAAATGTCGGATACTCATCTTCAATCCCATCAGGGTATGCATATACAAAAGCTCTGATATCTTCTTCAGTTGCATCTTGTGAATATGTACCAGTATACCTTCCATAAAAATTATAACCATTCGCGATTCTTGAAAGTTTATACCCCATTCCTTCATGCATCTGTGCTCCTGATATTCCATCAATCAAAGATGCTTTTAATATTTGAACCCTTTCCTCCAACTCGTACTTTCCTAACTTCTCCAAATCCTTTGTCATTATATTACCTTCCTTATAAACAAACATATTTCTTCCTATTTTCTGTACAAACTAACTTTTTAAAAAATTGTGACAATAACTACCTTTAAATAATTGTCTACAATTATATTTTCATATCATAATCAAAGCTAAGTTCAAATAAAAAGCAGAAATTTTCAAGGATTATTTTGTAAATTTCTGTTTAAAATATTATACCTTTATTTATATATATTATCAATATTTTACCTTTCTTACATTCTTATAATAAAAAGCTGTTTATTTTCCATCCCATTTTACATTTAAAGTTTCTCCATTAATGCATATCCTAACCACTTTTCCTATTGCTTTCACACCCTGGTGTTTGATTTCCATTTAATAATTAACTTAAAAACCTACATCAATCATCTTAAGTGCTACTTCTCTTTTACTATCACCTATATCTCGGATTTCAGAATTAAATTCTGTATTAAAGATTTCGTTTGAATGATATCTTGGCTTTTGGTCATATTCCAATACCCATCCTTTAGGATTTATCATTATAATTTTTTCTCCTAGTATTATTAAATTAGCATCACCTTTTCTTTTGATATATTGCCTACGCTTAAGAGCTTCTAACTTTTGCTTTTGTATTTCATTCATTTCCTTATCAATATTCACAACAAGTATTTCTTCTTCAGGCATAATTCCAAAATCTTTAGGTAAATCAAACTCATTTATATGCCACATGCATTAAAATACATAGTTTTATCATCCAATCCAACTAGCAATGCTCCACTAAGAGTTTTTACTATTCTACTGCAGTTGCTTGAATATAATTTGATGATATTATCAAACTTACCTATTTCTTTATTTTCCGCTTTAATAATTATTTCCTTTGATTTTACAACCTCTATAGCAGGCAAATCAAATATGCTAATTTGTCCTTCAATAATACATTCATTTTTCATATTGAGCCTTTCAATACATTTAGTCTATTTCAGTTCTTTTGTTAATTATAGAAACAAATAATTTTCATCTATTTATGTAATAGCGAATATTTGTACATATATCCTTTATGAAAACAAATTAAAGGAGGGAAAAACATGGCTGTAACTAAAGTTATGAACTCAGCTACACTTAGCATTGAAGTTCAAAAAGGTACTGATAAAGCTGGAGACCCAATTTATTCCAAGAAATCTTTTTCAAATGTTAGGATCAACGCTGATGCTCAAAATGTTTATGAAGTTGCTGAAGCTATCAAGCTAGTTCTTGATGCTAGCACTAGAGATTCATTTATAACTGAATCTTCTAGCTTAATTAATGCTTAAGGTAGATTACTTAGGTAAATTTTAAAGATTGGAGGTAAATTAAATGGAATATACTTTATCAATGATTTTTTTAACTGATGCTGGTGAAAAAAGCACTTTAAGTGTTTCAGGCGTTAAAGCTGCTCTCACTAAAGCTGAAGTAAATACTCTTATGGATACAATTATCGCTAAGAATATTTTCATGACTAACTCTGGTGCTTTAGTTAAAAAATCTGGTGCTCAATTAACTCAAAGACAAGTTACTAAATATGAAGTAGCTTAGCTTTTAATTGAAAATGGAGGTTTGTCCGAGTAGGGACAAATCTCCATTTTTGTTTCTATATCTAATTAGAAATATTTAATTTATTATTCTCTAATCTTTCTCAATATAAAATCTATGCCTTTTTGAAATACCATTGTTTTTATATTGATTTTAGTTTGACCGTTAGATACTGTGTACTTTTGCTCTAGTACTCTAAAATACCCACTATCTACAAATTGCTGATAAGGTATATTGTTTTTATCTAATACTTTTTTATCTCTTAACAATGAAAATAGACTATTTCGTCCCATTCCTCTAATTCCAAGAACTTTTGCAACATGTCCCATTTCTATGCTATCCTTGGATCCTGCAACATCATCATAGAATTGTGCTTTTGGTTCTAGTGATTTTAATTTCTTTTCAGCTTCTATCCTAGCTTTTCTTTCTTCTTTTAATTTTGTGGCTGCTGCAATCAGTAAATCTGGATTATCCAATAATTCATCTGTAGCATACATTCCTGTTTTTCGTATACTTGGTAATACCTCATCAAAAATCCATGCTTCAAATTTCTCTGCACCTGGTAATTCAGATTTTGCAGCTAGGCGAAAAATATCACCTTCAGGAATGACATTCATTTCTACATTCTGGATAATATCTGTTCCATCTTTTCTCTTTCCAGTAACTACCCCTACTCCGTGTTTCACGGACCCCCTGCAATGTCTTGAAATTGCATCGTTAGGCTTCTTATATCCCAATGCTTTTGCTATATCAATTCCAACAGCATAATCTTTATTATTAATCTTCACCCATCTTATTTCCCCAAATCTTTCATCTTTGAAAATTCTCAAACCTCTCATTTTGCTAATCTCCTCTTAGATTTTATATACTTCTTGATAATGCATTCTCTTTTATTCTTGTCCCAAATCTTTTTTACATTTATTACAAACTACTACATCTCTAAATTCTAAGATATCATCACTACTTCCGCAAAAAATGCATCCTTTACTATATTTCCTAACAACTACATCATTATTAACCTTAATTATTTCCAAAGAATCTCCGTCATTAATTCCTAAAACCCTTCTTATTTCTTTTGGTATTACAATCCTTCCAAGTGGATCAACTTTTCTTACTATTCCTGATTCTTTCATTTAAAATTACTCCCTCTCATACTCTTATTTTTGATTTATTAAAATGCATAATTCCTTTACTTAAAAGCATTACCTTATTTAAGCCTGTAGTTATTCTTGACATCTTTCTCAATTTCTACGACATAATCTTTTGACATCTCATATATACGTGACCCTACCCCTTCATCAAAGGCAAGAAGTCTATCAATGGAAAATTCACTGCTCACTATGATAGGCAAAAAATTCAAATATCTATAGTTGATAATCTCAAAAATTATGTTAATATCACTGTCGTTAATTTTTCCTTTGAATAGGTCATCAATAAGCAATACCTCACATAATTGATACTTTGAAATAACTCTGCTATAGTATTCTTGATCAATCATATTTTGTTTTATCTTTGTGATTACATCACGATAAGGCATGTACACCACTTTAATTCTTTGCTTCAAGAAATTTAATGCAAGCGCAATACTGCAGTGGCTTTTACCGCTGCCAACTTGCCCACAAAATAAAATGCTATTCTTTCTACTATCTTTAATTTCATGGAATTCCTGATAATAAGCTATAGCAGTTTCCTTTGCTCTTTGTGAAGCCTTATTCCAAATTTCAAAATTAGTAAAAGTAAGTTTGCTTTGCTCAACATTAATTCCCGAATACTTCCATTCACTTTTAATCTTTTCTATTTTCCTACATTCACATGCTAAGGCTAATGGCTGCCTATTTTCTTGTGAAATAAGAATCCACCCCGTATCTAAGCATTTCTCGCAATTATATGAGGTTTGCTTCCGCTCTCTTTCTCTGCTCTTCTGTAAGTTTTCGAGGTTCCTTTGGCTTGAATCCTGCGAATTCATTTTTATCTGCTGAGTTATTCTTTCCAGTGCTTCTAACCCCATTTATCTTACCCTCCATATCATCTTTGGGATACCCGTCTCTTCTCCAATTTTTTAATATACCAATTGCATACTTTATTTCTGGGCAATTTTTTTCAAAACCTATATCCATTGCCATCTTAACCCGCTTATCTCCATGAATATTAATAGCTGATCTAAGTGAAACATAATCGCATCCACCAACTTTTCCTGTTATTTTTTCATGATATCTCATAAGCTCTAAAGCTTTAGTATTTATCTCCTCTTCTACTACTGTTTCAGTTTTAGTATTGTAATTCTCAAAAGGATTTGACTGACTTTCTTCTTCCTCACAAGTTGAGCTTTTATTATTTATTTCACAAATACTATTTTTTCTCTTAGTCTGTATCTCTCTCTTCTCTTTCTTATTCTTTTTCTTGTTCTCTATCTCTTTCTTATTCTGTTCCGTTACAGTAACGTTACTTTCATTTTGCATAACGTTACATGTATTTTTAGTAACCTCAAAATTGCTATCAGCTGTTTCTACAGTGTTATTACTGCCAGCATTATCAGTGAAATTATTAGTGTTATTATCACCAATAGAATTAGTAGACGCTTCTTCATTATTTTCTAATGCCTGATTTTCATTTAAATCTTTATCTTCTTCTGTGACTTCATTCTCATAAACTTCTTCATTATTGCTTTTAGTAGCTTTCTGTTCTAGTTTCTTTTTTTCTCTATGATTCTCAGCCCTTTTTCTATTTTGTTCACGAACTCTTTCCATTCCTTCAATGTTCTGATGCTTGTCCCAGTTTACAATTCTAATTATCTTATCAAGAGATATCTCTATCATCCCAAGACGAGATAATGTTTTCAGTGCAAGCTTTATAGATGCTAACGGTCTAGAAAATAATACAGACAGCATTTTATCAGTATATGGTATATCCTCTGATAAAAATATCTCACCATCAGAATTAGTCTTGGCAGCTTGTATAAGTAATCTTATCCATAAATAGTGAACCGTATCTCTCTCTGGCAATGCATCTATTAATCTCATTTTTTCATCATCCGGCATACCAGTAGCTAGTTTAATCCATTTAATATCTGCCATCATTTCCACACTCCCATAAATAAAATTTTCTAAACCTTTCAAGTCCATCCCAAGATGGACTTATTCCAATTGAATTACATACATAGATATAACATTTGAAGATTTTTAAATTCACTTTTCTCCCTGATTTAATGGTGTCTTATTTTACTAGAACTCCCGCATGTTCCTCTCCTCTTTTACCCTTTTCAAAGTCATAATAAATACACTCTTCAACTTGTTTAACCGGGAAATTCTCTCCAAGCATTTGAGTACATACTTTTGTATCCCTTGGATAATTCTTTAATATTTCTATTAAATCATTGGCTGTTAATCCTTCAAATTTTCTAATCAATCTAAATCCCTTCTTTCTAAAATTGTTAGTTATATGCACGGAAATGAATTCATTCTATTATCTTGGATAGATACTTAAATGACTATTCCTCCCTATCAAAAGTTAAATCTTTAATGTCTTCTAAGTTAGATAAATCCTTTCCATTGTTTTCTTCTAAAAACTTCATTAATTCAATCCTAGTTATTTTTAAACTTCCAAGCTTTAATCCTCTTATTACATTTTTCTTTAATAGATCATATACAGAATTCCTATTAACTTTTAATAATTCTGCAGCTTCAGATACAGTATATAAAACTGGCTCCATTCCCATCCCCCTATTCTCATTCCCATAACCAATCCTTTATAAAGTGAAACTTTTCATGTTGAATTTTGTCTCCATCTGAATTTATCTAAGCTTATCCTCACAATGGAGATAGTATACTCTCAAGGAGCATAATTTACCCTCAGGGGACATTATATCCAGAAGCGTGATTCCATCAGCTCCTACTTTAATAAGAGGCCGCATTATGGATGTCAGCCATCGGATTACTTCATTTGGCGCTGCCCATCGCGCTTCACTTGATTTATAAATCACACCTAAGCCTAAATTTTCACATTTTTCAGTTCTGTTAAGCATATCTACCAGATTTCATTTTTTTGACTTCATCAATAATAAATATTTCTTCTACTGTTTTTCCAAAGAAACTTGAAACCAATTTAGCCTCTTTTACACTAAAATCAGATCTACCATTTATTTTAAAATTTAGTGTGCTAACTGATATCTCTAATATTTTGGCTAATTCTTGCTGAGTAATATCTTTTTCTACCATAAGACCTTTTAATTTACTATACATTTTCACTTCTCCTTTTAAATTGCCTAAATGATAACAGGAAACCCTCTCCAATTATCATTATGCTAATTATATATTCCAAATTAACATATTGCTAATTTAATTTTATTATAAATTAACGTTATGATAATTTCAATATATTTATTGCAACTTTTATAAATTTTATTTTCATTTTGTTAATTAAGTGTTTATTAATTAGCAAATCGTTTATAATATATATGGTGGTGATATTATGAGTAAATTCCCTGATAGGCTAAAAGAGCTTCGTGAAGAAAAGGAATTATTAAGCAAAGACTTTGCTAAAATAATGAACGTTGAACCCGCAACAATAACTAATTGGGAAAAGGGAAATAGATTTCCCAAAGATGATGTCTTAATTAAAATTGCTGATTATTTTGATTGTAGTATAGATTATCTTTTAGGTAGGACTGATGATCGATGTGCAAAGATCTACTCTGGAAAGCTACATAATCAAACTATAGAAATAGAAATTGATAAAGGATATTCTCATGAGTTAACTGCTGAAGATGTTGAAAATATTATTAGACAATTAGATGCTGTAGGATTAGATGTAAAAAAATTAATTGAAAACTCTAAAAGTAAATAATGAATTGAAATAGACTATAGATTTTTATCTATAGTTTTTTGTTTGTGTTTTGTACTGTTTTTGACCTTAATTTGTTAAATAGTATAATTTTCTTTTGAATTTTAAAAAATTTGTTTAAAGATATTGAAATGAATTTTCATAGGTGCTATAATTTACCATGGAACATACGTTCGCCATTGAGAGGGGAAATTTTAATGCCATGGGAGTATATTTTAAAAATAAAACTTGATAATGATATTGTTTATAAAAGGGATATAGATGAAAAAGAAAATTTAATACAAGAAAAAGATGAAGAACTCTATAGTATAAATAATGCAAGTTTTGAAACAATAGCTAACGTGGAGGTGTTAAAACATGGAAGGAAGCGTTAGAAAGAAAGGTAGTAGATGGTACTATTCATTTGAATTACCTTCTATTGATGGGAAACGAAAAAGAATCGAACGATGTGGAGGTAAAACAAAAAAGGAAGCATTAGAGGCATTAAATGAAGCAATGTACAAATACGCCAATGGATTTGTAGAGCCAAAAAAACTTACATATGATGCTTATGTTACTGATTGGCTTGAAGACTACATTAAGGAAAATAGAAAAATTAATACTTATGAAAGATATAAATCTATTTATGAACATAAGATAAAACCTTATATTTGGCAATATCTTCTTAAAGATCTTAAACCTATACTAATAGAAAAGCTTTTAAGTGCTGAAAAAAAGAAAGGCTTAAGCAATACTACTTTAGAGGGAATTTATGGTGTAATAAATAATTCATTGAACAGAGCTGTAAGACTACAGATTATTAATGATAATATATGTAAATTTATTGAAAAACCTAAAAGAAATAAATTCATCTCAAATACTTTAAGCATTGATGAATTTAATTTGCTATTATCAAGCTTAGATCCAAATGAATATGCAGATTATGCTTTCAAGCTTTGCCTAATAGTAACTATGGAACTCGGGCTTAGGCGTGGTGAAGTAGCTGGGCTAGAATGGAGTAACATTGATTTTGCAAGCAATATTGTAAATATAACTAATAATCTTATATATACTAATACATCAGTTGAAATAGGAACCCCTAAAACCATTGAGAGTGAGCGAAGTATATCTATTTCAAATGAACTTCTAGACTTACTAAAATCTCATAAAAAAATTCAAAACCTCAACAAACTAGAGTACGGTGAAAATTATATAAAAAATAAATTTAATAATAGAGAGTATGATTTTATTTTTACTTGGAAATCTGGCCAATATATACATCCTAATTACTACACATTAAAATTTAGAAGACTAGTAGAAAAATCAGGACTTAATAAAAAAGTTCGTTTTCATGATTTGCGTCATTCAAATGCCACTTTACTTTTACAAGAAGGCATTGATTTTAAAATTATTCAAACCAGATTAGGACATTCAGATATTAGTACGACTTTAAATATATATTCTCATGTTACTAATGAAATGCAGAAATCAGCTACTGAAAAGCTCTCAAATTTACTATTTCCATCTAAAATAAACATAAAAAAATAGCCGTCGGAAGAATGTCGGAAGAAGTTATCCTTCCATTCTCTCAACTGCCTATTTTACTAATGCGAGATAAGCCATAAGCCGAGTTCTGTATTAAGCAATCATCTATCTAGGCCTACTGTTGCCAGTAAGCTCAAGCGACGCACCCAGAGGCGGGACGGGCAGCCCCTTTAATTGCCTCTCTATTCGGTCTTGCTCCAAGTGGGGTTTACATAGCCGTGAAGTCTCCATCACGCTGGTGAGCTCTTACCATCACCTTTCCACCCTTACCTAAGTAAACTTAGGCGGTATATCTCTGTTGCACTTTCCTTCAAGTCGCCTTGACTGGACGTTATCCAGCACCCTGCCCTATGGAGCTCGGACTTTCCTCTCCTAGATCAAGTCTAGCAGCGATTGCACGTCTCACTCGCAAAATCTATATTAACATATATCTTTTTAAGATGCAAATATATTTTTTACACAACATTTCTAAATTATAGTTATATTAAAAAAAATATTATTGTTAATAATAGTATTACTATTATTCCATATAAACTTACGCCACAGAATAGAAGCGTTAATAATATAAGTCCACCAACAATTAATTTAGGATAAAGTAAAAATAAAAGAGGATTCTTGCTAGGAAAAAATGGTGGAAATCTACCATTCCATCCACCATATTTACTTCTTCTGCTTCCTCCCCTAAAAAAATTTCGTACTGTTTTCTTACTATGTTTAAAGAAATTTTTCAAGTCATCTTTTAAATCTTCACTATTTTTATTATTAAAATCATGATCTTTCCCCATAATTCACCGCACAATTATTATTACACTATTAGTATATGCACCTATTCATTTTTTTAGTAAACTCTTTTTCAATTAATTATATGCATTAGAACTTAACATTTAAATAATTTAGTGCAGTTATAGCCTTAATATAAAGTTTTACTAAATATTAATTTATCAAACAAACTCATAAGGATCTTCACTTTTTTTTGAAGCGATGAACTCTACATCTTTAAATTTTCCCCTTAAAAAATCCAATGTTTTTAAGAACACAAGGTATTCTGTTGAGAAATGACCTGCATCTATTATGCTTATACCTAATTCTTTGAAATCCGATGCAAAATGATATGTTGTATCCCCTGTTATTATACAGTCTGCACCAAGATCTTTTGCTTTATAAAAGAAATCTTGCCCACTGCCATTAATTATAGCTATTGTCCTTGCTTTATTTTTTCCCCTAACAATCCTCATATTTTTTATATTTAAATTTTTTTTAATAATTTCTATAAGATCATTCAACATTATTTCTTCGTCTAATTTAACCAGTCTTCCAATTCCGCCATCTTTATAATTATTAGATTCATTAGGTTCAATAATTTCTTGTGACTCAAATCCTAGCATTCTAACTATAGTTTCGTTAATTCCACCTTTAGCACTATCTAAATTGGTATGGCAAGAGTATAATGCTATATCCTCTTTGATTAGATTTATCAACTTGTTCCCCAATAAATCTCCTTTAACTATACTCTTAGGTCTTTTGAATAGCAGTGGGTGATGAGTTATTATTAACTCACATCTTAAATCTACTGCCTCCTCAATTACTTCATTTGTGCAATCTAAAGATAATAAAACCTTGTTTATAGTCTTCTCTTCATCTCCAACCGTTAGACCAACATTATCATAAGACTCCATTAAAAACTTTGGCGCAACTCTTTCTATTTCTCTTCCTATATCTTTTACTTGGACCATAATCTCACCGCCTAAAAACTTTTTAGTAGTTTCTTTAACTTCTCATTTTTTTCTATTAACTCATTTCTTCTTGAAATTGCATGTTCAGTATTATCTTTAATAAAATCCATTACTTTTTCATTTTTTTCAATTTTGCTTTCTATATATGATTTAAATAATGGTAATTTTTTATTTAATATAAATGGACTTATTTCATAAAATATATTATCTAATTTTATATAATCACCCTTTTTATACTTAACTTTAAATATCTCATAATACTTGTCTTCATCCAAACAAATATCCTCTTCTAATATTTCATAATCGCTAGTATATAAATATTCTCTTAATACTTCTGGATTTTGTGCTGGTTGAAGCACTAAATATTCTAATTTTTTCACCTTATCCAAATCATTTTCTAATATATCTCTAATTAAATTACCACCCATTCCTGCAATTATTACAGATTGAGCTTCTTTATTTTTTAATACAGCTAAACCACTTCCTAATCTTAAATCTACCTTGTCTAACACTCCATCAAGTGCTGCATTAATTTTAGCTTTTTTCAGTGGATCCTTATTAATATCTGATGCAATAACTTTTTTAGCTATATCATGTTTAACTAAATATATTGGTATATATCCATGGTCTGTTCCAACATCCATTATTACTTCCACTTTATTAATTTTTTCTATAATCCATTTTAGTCTTTTACTTAATTCCATATTTACCTCTTTTTGTCTTACTTATAAATTTTAGATATCCAATTTAAGGATTCGACTTATTAGATGAATGTATTTACAAAGTTGCTAAAACCTTAAGTTCATATCTTCACTAGAAATCATAAATATATTTGTAACCTCAAGGGTCATAATATGAAGAAAATATTTGAAAATAAACTCTTAAAAGTTCTTAGCTTTTCTGAATCAAAATATTTATGATTTCGGTAAGTCACTACACAAATCTAGTTTTAAAGTTTGGTAATTCCTTATTTAAAAAGAAGCACCTAATTTTAGGTGCTTTTAGATACTAATCTAGATAATCTTTTAATTTCTTGCTTCTTGACGGATGTCTTAATTTTCTTAAAGCTTTTGCTTCAATTTGTCTAATTCTTTCTCTAGTAACATTGAACTCTTTTCCTACTTCTTCAAGTGTTCTGGCTCTTCCGTCATCAAGTCCAAATCTTAATCTTAATACTTTTTCTTCTCTAGGAGTTAATGTATCTAAGACATTGATTAATTGTTCCTTAAGCATTGTAAATGCTGCTGCTTCAGCTGGTGCTGGTGCTTCATCATCTGGAATAAAGTCTCCTAAATGAGAGTCTTCCTCTTCACCTATTGGAGTTTCTAACGAAACTGGTTCTTGTGCGATTTTTTGAATTTCGCGAACCTTATCCACTGGAAGTTCCATAACCTTCGAGATTTCTTCTGGGAATGGATCTCTACCTAATTCTTGGAGCAATTGTCTTTGTACTCTAATAAGCTTATTTATAGTTTCTACCATATGAACAGGTATTCTTATTGTTCTAGCTTGATCTGCAATTGCTCTTGTTATTGCTTGCCTAATCCACCATGTAGCATAAGTCGAAAATTTATATCCTTTTCTGTAATCAAATTTTTCAACAGCTTTAATAAGACCTAAATTTCCTTCTTGAATTAAATCCAAGAATAACATACCTCTTCCAACATATCTTTTAGCTATACTTACAACTAATCTTAAATTCGCTTCAGCTAATTTTTTCTTAGCCTTTTGGTTTCCTTCTTCAATTTCTTTCGCATAAGTTATTTCCTGTTCAGAAGACAATAAAGGCACTTTTCCAATTTCTTTCAAATACATTCGAACTGGATCATCTATAGCTATACCTTCTGGGACCGATAAATCAATTTCTTCTTCAGTTTCTGTATCCGCAATTTCACCTATTATTTCAACACCTGTCATTTCCAAAACTTCATATATTTTTTCTATTTGCTCTGGGCTCAAATCAATATGATCCATAGCTTCCATGATTTCTTTATATGTTAGTGAACCATTCTTTTTACCCTTGTCAATTAATTCCTTCACAGCCGCCATTTTAGCATTTTTATCTTTTTTATCGTCTTTTGGCTTTGTTACTTTTCCATTCGCTTTTTGTTCCATCTTATTATTGCCTCCTTCCGTCATAACCTTCAACCTCTCTCTCCCTTTTTAAGTGCTTCAGATAATTTAGTAAGCTCTATTGCAATCTTTATAGATTCTTCAATTTTCCCCTCTTTTTCGAATCTATTTTGCTTTTTCTTTAAATCCTCAATTTGCAGCTTAAGTTTAAAGCTTCTTACCTCTTTTAAATAATCTTTTATTAATCGCTCTCTATCAGTAAACTCTAAAATCTCATGTTCCCTTATTTTGGTCAACTCTTTAGAACTTTCTATATCGTCACATCTACTTTCTACATAGGATTCTATATTACCTATATCATTAGTATCCTCACTTTTGCCTTTTAATATTAATGAATAAATTTTATTATGTGATTCTATTACAAAATCTCCTGATTTTATGGAGCTTTTAATCTCATCATAAAATTCATCTTTGAACATCAATTTTAATAATGCTCTTTCAGCCTTTAAGTATGCGGGTTCTACATATAATTTTGTTCCAAAATATTCCTTTTTATTCACAAAATTGTCTTCTTTTTGTTTTTTTGTTATTACTTGTGAAAGTAAGTCATATAATGCCTGTTCTTTAATTGCTGTTTCTTCTGAAATTTTCCTTATATATACATCTTTTTCTATAGGATTTAGATCTGCTAGAATTTCTGCAAATTTTTCTCCATATTCTACTAGATCATTTCCACTATTTAGATTTATGCCTTCAGCTGCTTTCTTAATTCTATATTCAATTAAAGGAAGCGCTTCATTTGCCAACTTCAGAAATGACTCCTTTCCATGATTCCTCACAAACTCATCTGGATCTTTTCCATCTGGTACTATCAATACTTTTACATCAAATCCAGCACCTCTTAAAATTTCTAGACCTCTTAAGGTAGCAGTCTGTCCAGCCAAATCAGCATCATAAGAAATTATTACCTTATTAACATACCTTTTAAGAAGCCTTGCTTGGTTTACTGTAAGTGCAGTTCCAAGTGATGCTACAACATTTGTTATACCAGATTGGTGAAGTGATATTAAATCCATATATCCTTCAACTATAATGATGTAATCCTCTTTTAGCTTATTCTTAATTGCAAAATTTAATCCATAAAGATTTATCCCTTTTTGAAAAATCATGGTCTCTGGTGAATTTAAATATTTTGGTTTTGAATCATCTAAAACCCTACCTCCAAATCCAATAACTTTTCCTCTTACATCAAACACGGGAAACATTACTCTATTTCTAAATTTATCATAAACATTCCCTGATTTCTCACTTTTTGAAATCAATCCAGCTTCAAGTAATAGATTATCTTTATATCCTTTTGTTCTTAAGTAGTTTGTTAATCCATGCCAACTATCTTGAGAGTAGCCTAACCCAAATCTCTTTATGGTTTCTTCTTTTATCCCTCTCTTCAAAAAATACTCTTTTGCCATTTTAATTCTTTGTAAATTAGCAAAATAATATCTAGCTGTTTCAACATTTACTTTATATAAAACTTCTTTCTTTCTAGAAACTGCGCTATTTTCATTATCATTTATCTGTAGCGGAATATTAGCTTTATCTGCTAGATACTTTGCAGCTTCTACAAAAGTGAGTTTTTTATATTTCATAACAAACGTAAGCACATTTCCTGCTTCTCCACATGAAAAACATTTGTATATCTGTTTTTCACTTGAAACACTAAATGATGGAGATTTATCATTATGGAATGGACATAATCCCATAAAATTTCTACCTGATTTTTTTAGCCTTACATCCTCTGAAATAATATCAACAATGTCATTTTGTTCTTTTATCCTTTCAAGAACTTCTTCTGATATTTGCAAGGAGACATCTCCTTCCTCTGCTTTTTTTGGCAATTATATATTATTCGACATAATAACGAGTTTTCCTTCTAAAATAATTAGAAAACTATTAATTTTTTTTTAATTTAAAGTTTCACCAGTTATAAAATAATATTTATTGAATAATACTATATATTAAAGTAATTCTTTTTATTAATTTAAAATCCTCTTTTTTTATTGCAAATCTTTATTCATTGAGAATATTATTAAATTCATTATAGTTTTAAACTTTCTAAGACATGAATCTCATATATAATTAATCTATTACAAACTTAGGGATAAATATTTTATTAAATAGTGATAAGCAATAATCATCACTCATTCCCGCCACATAATCAGCAACTCCTCGTTTCAAGCCTTCGTTTTTAGCTATGCTCACATAAATATCTGGCATCTCATAAGGATTTTCCTCAAAATGTTTAATTAATTGATTTAAAACAAATTTCGCCTTATTTCTTTCAACCTTTAATGTATCCCCTAAATATATATTTTTAAACATAAATTGTCTAAGTTCAGTCATTGCTTCACTTATTTCTGGACTTAACCCAATTTCCTTTACCCCATTATTAAGATTATCATTTGATTTTTTTATAAAATCTTTAATTAAGACATTTAATCTTTCGTTTGAAGTATCTCCAAATACTTTAACAATTTCTCTTGGAATCTCTTCTTTGCTTAATAAACCTGCTCTTATAGAATCATCAATGTCATGATTCAAGTACGCCATTTTATCGCTAAATTTCACCACTATTCCTTCTAATGTAATTATATCTTTAACGCTTCCAAGCCCACTATGATTTAATATTCCATTAATTACTTCTTCCGTTAGATTAAGTCCCTGCCCGTTATTTTCAAGTTTAGTAACAACTCTAACGCTTTGTTCATTATGACGGAATCCATCTTCCAAGTACTCATTTAGCACTTCTTCTCCATTGTGTGCAAAAGCAACATGCCCAAGATCATGCCCTAACGCTATAGCTTCAATTAAATTTTCATTTAATCCGATTCCAGCTCCAATATTTCTTGCAACTTGAGATACCTCTAATGTATGAGTTAATCTAGTTCTATAATGATCTCCAAATGTTTTTATATATACTTGTGTTTTATGCTTGAGGCGCCTGAATGATTTGCTTTGAATAATTCTATCTCTATCAAGCATATAACAAGTTCTAATATCATCATCTTCTTCTCTAATTTTTCTGCCAATAGAATTTTTTGAAAAAGCAGCTTCTTTAATTAATGTCAAGCTTTCAAAATTTTGAATTTTTTCTCTTACATTCATATATTATCACCTCTTTTTATGTATTCTATCTATATCATTATATTCCTCTATTTATTAACTATATTTATTATTTGCAAATAACTAAAAAATAATATCTTTATATTCATTAATTTTTATTTTTTATTATTTTTAGTCTAATACTAAGATTAAATTAATATTATTTAATAATTAGGAATTTTTTTATATAGAAATCTTACCTATATATATATATTTCTATATCTTAATTAAAATTTAAAAACATGTTAATTTTACTTAAAGGTATAACTTTCAATCAAAGTTTACCTTGTATCATAAAAGTTCAATAAAAATCACCTTATAAAGGAGCGTATTTATGGGTACTGAAGTTTTATCTTTACAAGAATCTAATCTTTCCCCAGAAATTATAAAACAAAATGTTTTACCATACTATAATTTACAAAACTCTCAGATTTCAATAATTAAATTTAAAGATACTGATAAGCAAAGAGCAGTTTATAGGGTAAATTATAAAGATAAAAATTACTGTCTAAAAAAAGTTTATTATAATTTGAATGACTTGCTATATGTATATTCAGCTATTGAGTGGCTATATAGAAATAATATTAGGGTCTCAAAACTTTTACCTACAATTGATAATAATAGATTTGTATCTTATCGAGATATGCTTTTTATATTAACTCCTTGGATTGAGGGTGAGAAATGTAATTTCGATAATTTGGATCATGTTTTAATCTCTGTAAGAAAACTCTCTGAGATTCATTCAGTATCTCGTAAATTTAGACCTATTTTAGGAAGTTCAGCAAAAGAAGGATTTGAGGATTATTACATATCTACCTTAAAACATTTTGAAGATTTACTTAAAGCATCAAATGAATCGTTTAAATACAAAGATTCATTTTCAAGACAATTTATTTCAAGTTTTGATATAAATTTACGCCTTGCTAAACTCTCTCTAGACATATCAAATAAAATTGACAATAATGAATTAAGTAAATCTTTATGCCATGGTGACTATGTAAACAAAAACCTAATTTTTCCTCCTGATCTAGATCCTTGGGTGATAGATTTTGATAAGTGCAAAGTAGATTACAGTGCAAAAGATCTAGCATATTTTATGCGAAGATTACTTAAACGAGAAAACACAAAATGGAATGTTGAGTTAGCTCTCTCTATATTAGATGCCTATAATGAATTGTGTCCTTTAACACACTCAGATTTACGTTACTTAATTTCTTATATTTGCTTTCCGCAAAAATATTGGAGGATATCAAGAGACTACTATAGGAATATTCACAAGTGTAATAAATCTGCTTTCTTAACTTTAATAATAAACGCGACATCAAAAACAAATCTTCAATATGATTTTGCGCTAGATATAATAAATCAAGTACAAAAAAAATTCAATATGACTTTACTTTGAAATTGTTTCTGTAAAGCACCATCTTTTATTAGGTTGAGCCAATCTTCTCTTCATGATTTTATAAAAACTAACTGCATCAGGCTGTCTATATTGTAAAATATTAGGCAGCCTGCATTCTAAATAATTTCATAATAACAGCTTAAAAGTACGATAATAAAAGAGCATTGTAATTAAAATCACATGTGATTTCAAATTACAATGCTCTATATTTTTTCACTTTAAATCTTCTTTTACTAAGATTTATATGCTACTTTATCATAATCTTTAATTTTTTAAAGTTATCTTGGATTTTTTACTTGCGCTTGTGCTGCTGCAAGTCTTGCTAGTGGAACTCTAAATGGTGAACAAGATACATAGTTAAGTCCTATATTATGGCAGAATTCAATTGATGAAGGATCTCCACCATGCTCTCCACAGATTCCTAAATGGATATCTGAACGAGTAGATTTTCCTTTTTCTACTGCTATTTTAATTAGAGAACCAACTCCTGTTTGATCTAATTTACCAAATGGATCTTGTTCATAAATCTTCTTTTCATAATAAGCAGATAAGAACTTAGCTGCATCATCTCTTGAGAATCCAAATGTCATTTGAGTTAAGTCATTTGTACCAAATGAGAAGAATTCTGCTTCTTTTGCTATTTCATCAGCTGTTAATGCTGCTCTTGGAATTTCAATCATAGTTCCAACCTTATAATCTAAAGTTACTCCTTTTTCTTCCATAACAGCTTTAACTGTTGATACAATTACATCTTTAACATATTTTAATTCTTTAATTTCTCCAACTAATGGAATCATTATTTCAGGTACAATATCGTAGCCTTTAGTTGTTTTAACTTCTATTGCTGCCTCTATAATAGCTCTTGCTTGCATTTCAGCAATTTCAGGGTAAGAAACTGCAAGACGGCATCCTCTATGACCCATCATAGGATTAAACTCATGTAATTCTGAAACAGTAGATTTTAATTCCTCATAAGTTATTCCCATTTCTCTTGCTAATTCTTTTATATCTGAATCCACAGTTGGCAAGAATTCATGTAGCGGTGGATCTAATAATCTTATTGTAACTGCTTTTCCTTCTAATGCTTCATAAATTCCTATGAAATCTGATTTTTGCATTGGCAAAATCTTATCTAAAGCTACTTTTCTTTGTTCTAAATCTTTAGATGTAATCATTTGTCTTACAGCCATAATTCTATCTTCTGCAAAGAACATATGCTCTGTTCTGCAAAGACCTATGCCTTCTGCTCCAAACTCAACAGCTTGTTTTGCATCTCTTGGACTATCTGCATTAGCTCTAACTTTCAATTTTCTTATTTCATCAGCCCATCCCATGAATGTCGCAAAATGTCCTGAAATTTCTGGTGTAACTGTTTTTATTTTTTCTCCATATACATTTCCTGAAGTACCGTCAATTGAAATGTAGTCTTCAGATGTATAAACTTTTCCGTTAACTTCTACAGTTCTCTTTACTTCATCAACTTTTATAGTTCCACATCCAGCTACACAACAAGTTCCCATTCCTCTTGCAACAACCGCAGCATGAGAAGTCATTCCCCCTCTTACTGTAAGGATACCTTGTGCTGCTATCATTCCCTCTATATCTTCTGGTGAAGTTTCAAGTCTTACAAGTACAACATCTTCTCCAAGTGCTGCTCTATCTTTAGCTTCATCAGCAGTAAATGCTATCTTACCACATGCAGCTCCAGGAGATGCAGGTAATCCTTTTGCAATTGGTGTAGCTTTCTTTAAATCTTCAGTATAAAAAGCAGGGTGTAATAATGTATCTAATTGTTTTGGTTCAACTTTTAAAATTGCTTCTTCCTTGCTTAGCATTCCTTCTTCTACTAAATCAACAGCAATCTTTAAAGCAGCTTGAGCTGTTCTCTTACCATTTCTAGTTTGTAAGAAATATAATTTACCTTCTTCTATAGTAAACTCCATGTCTTGCATATCTTTATAGTGATCTTCTAGTGTGTTAACAATTCCTTCAAATTGTGCATATATTTCTGGATTTTGTTCTTTTAATTTTCCAATTTCAAGTGGAGTTCTAATACCAGCAACAACATCTTCACCTTGTGCATTCATTAGATATTCACCATATATAGCATTGTCACCATTTGCAGGGTTTCTTGAGAATGCAACTCCTGTTCCTGATGTTTCTCCCTTATTACCAAATACCATTTGTTGCACATTTACAGCTGTACCCCATTCACCTGGAATATCATTTAATCTTCTATATACTATAGCTCTTGGATTATCCCATGATCTAAATACGGCTGTAATTGCTTCTATTAATTGAGCTTTAGGATCACTTGGGAATTCCTCACCCTTTTCTTTTTTGTAGATTTCTTTGAATTCACTAACTAATTCTTTTAAATCATCTGCTGTTAAATCTGTATCAAATTCAACACCTTTCTTCTCCTTAAGTTCATCAATCTTATTTTCGAATAATCTCTTTTCTATTCCCATAACAACATCAGAGAACATTTGAATGAATCTTCTGTAAGAATCATATGCAAATCTTGGATTATTGGTCAATTCTGCCATTGCTTCTACAGCTATATCATTTAATCCTAAGTTTAAGATAGTATCCATCATACCCGGCATTGAAACTCTTGCACCAGATCTTACTGAAACTAGTAAAGGATTTGTATTATCTCCAAATTTCTTACCTGTAGATTCTTCAAGCTTTGATAAACTTTCATAGATTTGACCTATTATTTCATCAGAAATCTTTCTACCATCTTCATAATATTTATTACAAGATTCTGTTGTAACAATAAAACCATCTGGCACTGGAATTCCTAGACTAGTCATTTCTGCTAAGTTAGCGCCTTTTCCTCCAAGTAGATTTTTCATTGAAGCATTTCCTTCACTAAAAAGATATACATACTTATTTGACATCTCAATACTCCCTCTTTTCTTATTATTTCTCACTATATTTACTATCGATGCCTATCCTAAGCATATTCAACAAAAAATAAATCAGCATGCTAATCTATTTCTTGTTATACTTCGTCGTTCTGTTTACCTAATAGTCCACTATGAGATAAACAGACTTCCTTGTCTAACAAGAAATATATATCGCATCATAGACTTATTTTTTATTTCATATGCTTAAAGACTTCGTAGTTACCCTTAATTAATTAATCCTCATTTTCTCCAATTTTAACAAATAATTTTGTTATGTTAGTCTTAGAAACCTTTCCGATTATCTTCATCTGATCTTTTCCATCAGACTTTTCTATTATTTCAACAACCGGAATACTATCGATCTCATGTTCAATAATTTTCTTAGCCAAATCATATGCGTTGTCATTCTTATTCGCACAAATTATATTTGGCATTCTTGTCATAATTACTCCAACGGGAACTCTATGTATATCAGTCCCCCCTATTGAAATTTTGAGAAAGTCCTTTCTAGAGACTGCACCTGTAAGCACCCCATTATTTTCTATAAATAATGTCCCTACATCATTCAGAAATAGGTATACGATTGCATCATATACCATCGTATCTTCACTGACAGTCACAGGTTTTGACATTATTTCGGATACTTTAATTTTGTTAATGTTTGAATAAATCAATCCATTAGATGTTTTTCCTGTATATACATATCCTACCTTCGGTCTAGCATCCAAAGTTCCTATCATAGTCAGTACTGCCAAATCAGCCCTGAGCGCAGCTCTAGTAACTCCAATTTTTTCTGCAAGAGCTTCACTAGTTATAGGTGCATTTTCTTTTACTAAGCATACTATTTCTTCTTGCCTAGGTGATAATTTCAATCTTATCCCTCTTTCTGTAAATACAAGAAATATTTAGTTCAAATTCATTAATTTTTACTACTCTCTAATTATATCATGTAATTATTGTTTGACTAGACTTAATTTTCAGAAAAATCAAATAAATTCGCTAAATATTTCTTGTATATTAATTTTATATCACTGATATATCTATTTTTCTTTATATTACTCTCAATATCACTTAATTTTCTGAATTTTCTTTATCTTCATCAAAATTAACTGTATAGGTATATACAGTATCTGAACCAGTATATACTTTTTGTTTTGAATCATCACTATGTTTACCTATGTCATTCTTCATTTCATTAACCTTAGTCTTAATTTTATCAGCAAAATCAGTAGCTTTATTTTTAACATTGCTTGCCATTTCTGAAACATACGTGTTTACAACTTCCACAGATCCATCTTCCATAGTTATCTCTATTGTAATTTGAGTCGCTATTGCCGCAATAACTCCTGCTGCAAGTATTGGTGGAACTATAATAGCTACAACTCCTGCTGCAATTCCTGCATTAACTGGAATATCTACAAGTTCCTTATCATCTTTCTTAACCTTTATCCTAGTAACATTTCCCTTTTCTATTATTTGTTTAATCAAAACCCTTAGTTCCTCTATAGATATAGGAGCCCTATTTACTTCCTCATCAACAAATTCATCATTAATATCTGATAACTTTTGAGACTTTTCAATGTATATTAAAGCCTCTAATACGTCTCCTTCGCATACTTCTAAAGCTTCCTTTGCCTTTTCATAGCTTACTCCTGTTCTCTCACGTATCATATCAACTTTTTCTAATGTTATATTTTCCATAAATCATCACTCCTTAATAAATTTTAACATCTCCAAACTTTTAGGCTTTTTAGCATAGCTATTCGATACTAAAAAAGTAATTACTTTTTCAATCTCACTTTTTATTTCATGATTTAAATTTAGTCTATATAATTTATCTATATCCATATTCATCAAAAACCTCAAGGCATTATATGCACCTTTTGAAATAAATACTCCATGTTCTTTGGGACATTCATCACATATACCTCCATAGTGGGATAAACTTATATAATTAGATGAAGATATCTTTTTTCTACATACGCTACAATTATTCAATGTTAGATTATATCCAGTTGTTTTTAATAATCTTAATTCAAATGCTCTTATTAGTAGTTCGTAATCTAGGGCATCTGTATTCAGTAGGTATAATGTTGTAATCAATGTCTTAAAAAGTTCCATATTAATTTCATTATCAGTACAAGCAATATCTATTAATTCGCATAAGTATGAGGAATATGTAAGCTTATGTAAATCATTTAAAAGACCTTGAAAAGATTGAATTATTTTTCCTTCTTGAAGAGTGTACAAGCTCTTACCTTTATATACCATATATTCTCCATAACATAATGGCAATGTCAATGCTAAGAACTTACTTTTACTTTTTTTAGCGCCTCTAACTATAGCTGTAATTTTACCTAACTTCTCAGTATAAAACCAAACTAGTTTGTCATTCTCTTTAAAATCTTGCGTTTTTATAATTACAGCTTTTGTTTCAACTATTGACAGGTCAACCATCTCCCACTTGGAATATATAAAAAAATAATATGTTAGGCTAATTATCTATTTCTAATTGATACTCTATTTCTTTGAATTCGCTTTATATCCTAATTCTTTTAATAAAAGCTGATTATCTCTCCATTCTTTTCTAACTTTCACCCATATTTTTAGATTAACCTTGGATCTTAAAAATCTTTCTAATTCATATCTTGAATTTTCGCCTATTCTTTTAAGTGTTTGACCATTCTTTCCAATTATTATTCCTTTATGGGAATCTTTTTCACAGATTAAATCTACTTCTATATGATATGTACCTATTTCATTTTGTTTCATTTGAATTATATCTACTGCTATACCATGAGGCACTTCATCTCTCAAGGTTCTTAAAGCTTTTTCTCTAATTATTTCTGATACTACAAACTTTTCTTGAACATCTGTTATCATGTCATCTGGATAATATTTAGGTCCTTCTGGCATTGCTTTCTTCATAAGTTCTACTAATACATCAACGTTTTTCCCTTTTATTGCAGAAATAGGTACTATCTCTGCAAATTTAAATTCTTTTGAATACATTTCTAAACTTTTTGCCACTCTATCTTGTGTACTTTCATCAACCTTATTTAAAACTAAAAATACAGGACACTTTTTATCCCTTAAGGTTTCTAATATAAATTTATCGCCCTTTCCAATCTCCTCATCTGGATTTGTTAAGAATAATACTAAATCAACATCTTTAGTAGATTCTTTTGCCGAATTTACCATGTATTCTCCTAACTTATGTTTAGGTTTATGTATACCTGGTGTATCAACAAATATCATTTGATAATCATCACCTGTCAATATTGTTTGTATGTTATTTCTTGTTGTCTGAGGTTTATTAGAAACTATTGATAACTTTTCCCCCATTATATAATTTAATAAAGTCGATTTTCCTACATTAGGTCTTCCAACTATTGTAACAAATCCTGATTTAAACATTTTTTCCTCCTCAAAATAAGCTTAAAAAAGCTTAACTAACGTTATCCTATTTTACAAATAGTATACTCTATTTATAAGTAAATTGACAATCTACTATTCTTAATTTGATCATATAATAATTTAATAATCACTTCCAATTGTTTCCTTATGAATTAAATCATTAATTCTTATAATTTAAGAAATAGGAGACAATATAAGTTTTATTTCATCTTATATCTTCTCCTATAAATATTATTTTTATTATTCTATATTTAATTAAAGCCTAAATAATGTAAAAATAAACAAAGTTAATAATATACCAAATATAGCTCCAACTATTACCTCTAAAATACTATGAACTTCTGAATCCACTCTACTTTGTGCAGTTATAAACGCCAATAAAAAACTCAATAGAATGCAAATTGGTTCCTCCGTTATTAATGATATTGCAGTTGCTATTGAAAATCCCAAAGCACTGTGGCCACTGGGCATTCCCCCTTTTAACGGAGTTCCTTCTCCAAATATTGCTTTCGCTATTATAGTTACTATACATACTATTACTAGAACAATCAATATCGTATATGGCTCTGAATTCTTTACTTTATTAATTAAAGAAAATGAAAATCTACTGAGCCTATCCCAAAATATAATATAACCAACTAATAATGCATTTATGGCTGTTATTAATACCGCACCTGCCGCCGCATTCTTAGCGATTTTAGCCAAAGGGTGGTAATAATTAGTTGTCATATCTATAGTCGCCTCTATGGCTGTATTTATAAGTTCAGCAGCTATTACCATAGTTATTGTAACAGCTAATATCAGAAACTCATATTTTGTTATGTCAAAGAAAAAGCTTGCAATTAGTACTACTAACGCCACTATTAAATGGATTTTCATATTTCGTTCAGTTCTTACAGTATCGATAATCCCAGTTATGGCATTATTGAAGCTTTCCAGTGTTTTTTTCATTTTCATTATTTACCCCTACTTCTATTACATAATAAAAAATATTACCCTCTGATTATGTTAAGTTTATTTAAAATATCTTCTTCTCTACTTCTCATAATTATTTTATCATCATCCTCCATATGATCGTATCCCAATAGATGCAATACTGAATGTACAACTAAGTATGAGGCTTCCCTTTCATATGAATGATTAAATTCTTTACTCTGTTCTAATGCTTTTTCTAATGAAAGAACTATATCCCCAAGTACAAGTTCGTCACCATCAAAATCAGATTGAGAAAACTTATAATCTTTATACATATCCTTAAATACTTTCTTATCTTCGTATTCTAACATAGGAAAAGATAATACATCTGTTTCTCTATTTATTCCTCTTGTTTCATTATTAATTTCCTTTATTTCATTATTATCAACGAACAATAATGAAATTTCACATTTCATATTTACTTCCTCTTCTTTTAATGCAAATTCTATTACTTCTGTTAATCTTTCTATTAATTTTTCACTTGCTTCCACTTTATTTTGTCTATTATCTACATAAATCATTATTTAAATTACTCCTTAGTTTTAAATTCACCTTTATTGCTTTCACCATTGAAATCCTTCATTTTTTCTTTAGGGTATTCTATTCTTTGATGGTATATGCTATTTAACGAAGTCAAAAAACATACTCTTATTTTTTCTATATCTTTTAATGTTAAATCACAATCATTTAATTGTCCTGATGATAATTTATCATCTATAATGCAATTAACCATTTGGTTAATTGCATCCTTAGTAGGTTTCTTAATTGATCTTACAGCCGCTTCAACACTATCAGATAGCATTACTATCCCAGCTTCTTTTGAGCTTGGTATTGGGCCTTCATATCTATAATCTTCTTCTTTTATTTCCTCTGGATTTTCAGCACTATTTTTCATAGTATAGTAAAAATACTTTACTAATGTTTTACCATGATGCTCTAATATAATATCTTGGATAACCTTAGGAAGCTTATATTTTTTAGCTAACTCCAGACCATCTTTAACATGAGATTTTATTATCATAGCACTTAAATTTGGAGGTATATTCTCATGTGGATTATCTATCCCCATTTGATTCTCTCCAAAGAAATATGGCCTCTCTGTTTTTCCAATATCATGATAATATGATCCTATCCTTGTAATTACCGAATTAGCACCAACTTCTTCTGCTGCCATTTCTGAGAGATTTGCAACAAGCATACTATGATGATATGTTCCTGGAGCTTCCATTAATAATTTTTTTAACAGTGGTGTATTAGGATTTGATAATTCTAGCAGCTTTAATGTAGTAACCTCATTAAATGTACCTTCTAAAAACGGTAATATTCCTAATGCAAATATACCTGATAAAAGGCCTCCAATGAATGTGATTCCACCTTTTACTAACACATCTCCGAAATTGCTCGATATTAATATTCCCGTAGACAATGTAAGTATTACGGTAACAACAGCAGTATACAATGTTGAATATAGCAATTCATTTCTTTGTTGCATCTTTTTCAAAAATGCCGCTCCTAATACCGAACTTACTATTCCTAGAATAATAATCTGAACATCAAAACCATTTAATGCTCCTATAACTATTGCATTTAAAGCGCTAAGTACAAATGATATCTTATAATTTAGTAATAGCGTAAGCATCATAGGCGCGCACGCAAATGGAATTAGAAAAGGCGATATAACCCCTACAGTTCTAGCTAACACAAGTGAAATCAAATTAATTGTACTTATAAGAATAAGCTTTTTATTGTTCTTATATATTTCACCATAATTTATTCTCACATATCCATATTGAAGAAACAATATTATCATCCAAAATATTGCAAGCGCTAAATAAATATATATATAAGCTGTTACATTTTCATCGTTAAGCATTCCAAGATCTGATAGAATATCAATTTGATCTTGTGTTACAGGCTCTCCTTCTTTAACTATAATCTGATTTTGTTTTATTATTACTTTAGATACATTCTTCTTGACTTCCTGTATCTTTTCTTGTGTTTTTTCTTCATCAAAAAAAACATTAGGGTTTATTTGTGTTTGAGCTATTTGCTTTAAAGCACTTGATACATCTTTATCTAAGTTTAAATTATCTATTTGAGTTGAAACAGCTCCTTTTGCTTCTTTTAAGGCACCTTCATCTTTTTCCTGTATATTTTTTTCATATGCACTGTCAATTATATTTACTATTTTGTCTTCTATGCCCGGCAAAGTATCTTTTGATATTCCTATCAACGCCTTACATTGTTCATCTGTTAATTGAAATATAGTTAATTTCTTAAGCTCAGTTTGCTTATCAGCTACGGTAGAGCTCGCCATATTGCTTAATGATACAAGTTTATCGAACAATGCCCTTACATTATCCTCAGCTTCTTTCTTAACTTCTGGCTTTGATGTATACTGTTTCCCTACCTTTTCGGCCGCTTGATCTTCTTTTTCCTTTGTAGCTTTTTCATCCACTATATCTCTTGGAGCTTTTATATCTACTCTTGGTATATCTCCTTCTTTTAAGCTATATTGCTTAGGAGTTATTGCGGTAACAAGCAATAAATAGCCTATACTAAATACAAGTATAAATAATAAAATTCTTTGAATTCTATTATTTTTCCATTTATTATTTTGTTTTATATCCATGTAATTCACCTTTTCATCTTAATAATAAGTAATAGGCATAAAAACAACTTTGAATACCCCTTATGATACGTTTTTAGCAATATCCTGTTCTACAGTAAATTTAACATTAATTAATATCTTTCCGCCTTCAATATCTTCTACTGCAGTTTTCTTATCTATTATCTTTGCATCGTTGCTAAGTGTTTTTCTCAATGACCCCTCTAACTTTTCTGTAGCTTCTTTAACTGTACTTTCTTTATCTAAGTTTACATTTATACCTTTTTTTTCGAAATATGTTATCTTATTAAAGAAACCATCCTTCTCTTCTATTTTATCATAATATTCAAATTGATTTATAGCTTTTTTCAAGTAAACTTTTTTTCCAAAAAAATTTAAGTATATATCACTATTTTTGTTACCAGTTCTCTCAAGCTTTTCTCCACTTACTTGAATCTCCATAAATTTATCATAAAAAGTATTTGCTATAACTGTTCCGCTAGGTTTTACTTCCATCTGAAAGCCTTCCCTTCCTTGTATAGGCAATATTAGATCGTCACCTTTCTTTACTATATCTCCTGGCACAACTGCTGGATTCCCTGAATTTGTATATACTCTCTTTACTTCTCCATCCATTTTAGCAATAACTTGATTATATAATGTTTTTTCTGTAGACGGAGGATTTACTTTTTCCTTTATAACCAATTTTAATGTAGACCCCTCTATCCTAACCCTAATCCACATTATCTGGCTATTTAAATCTTCCATCTTTTTTTCTATTTGATATACATTAACTTGTGATTTGCTAAGCCCTGGTTTGATTCCAATTGATGAGAGCTGTTGTCTAACTTCAAATGGACTTAAATTCCTCTGTGTCTCTATATCTATAGCCCATATATAATTTGATAATATATATATCACAGCAAAAAATAATCCCATTCCTATAACTAGAGAAATCTTTCTTCTCATTTTCATAAGTAAAACTATTATTCCACTAGTTCTTACTATCTTAACTTTTCCTTTATATTTTTTTATTAATATTTCTGCATCTTTATAATCTCTGTAATATATAGTTACTCTTACCGTTGTCAAGCTTACTTTCACTATATTACAGGTATAGATTTGGCTATTCCAAAAGGCATTTAATATTTTTTCTGGCACTAAAGCATTAATTTCTATGGTTACTTGTCCCGATTTCAAGCTGCTAAACATAATATTCTACCTCTCATATGAAATACCTTTAAAGATTCCGCTTATTGTTATACTCGTTTCTGCAATAAAAAGTATTTCGAACTCTTTCCCCTCAATTATGATTGCACCTATTCTGGAATTTATTTTAACCATATTAGTTTCGAAAAATATAATGCCCTTATGATTTTCAATAGTTATTTCTCTGTTTCCCACGACTATTATCTTTGGTAGATCTAATGAAATGTCACTTGGAAAATCTAACTTGCTAAGTATCTTTTCTTTACCTCTTTGAAATTTTTCTTCCATGCTTTCCTCCCACATAAACTTTCTCATTGTAATTTATGATAGGATTTGCGAATTAATTCTATAATTTAATAATAATGATAATTTCCTGCAAAAAAATAAAGCCAATCATTACTATTATGGCTTTATCTAATTCATTTACGATAATGTATTCTAGTTATATGAACCAAATATTATCCTTTCATTGCTAGTCCAATTTTAGATAACAATGAAACAGGACATAGGATACTCTTTATAATCCTATGTCCTGTTATATTAGTATAAAACTCAAAACAATCTTGAATTTTATTCTTATTTATTATTTAAATATTCCTTAACAAGCTGACTTACAAGTTTACCATCAGCTTTTCCTACTACTTTAGGTTTAACAGCTGACATAACTTTTCCCATATCTTTAATGCTATTTGCACCCACTTCTTCAGCTGATTCTTTTACTAATTGTTTTATCTCTTCTTCACTTAACTGCTGAGGAAGGTATTTCAACAAAATTTCAATCTCAGCCTTAGACTGATCTATTAAATCTTGCCTATTCCCCTTTTCAAATTCAAGCATAGCTTCTCTTCTTTGCTTGATTTCTTTAGCTAATATTGTAATAACTTCATCATCTTCAAGCTTTCTATTATCAGTTTTTTCAACCAATAATACTGCAGCTTTAGCTGTACTAATTACACTAGATGTGAACTTATCTTTTGCTTTTAAAGCAATTTTCCAATCATCTTGCAATCTATCTTTAATTGATGACATTTTTGTACCTTCTTTCAAAAGAAAATATCATTATTTGAACTTTCTCTTTCTAGCAGCTTCTGATTTCTTCTTTTTCTTAACGCTTGGCTTTTCATAATGTTCTCTCTTCCTAACTTCAGAAAGAACCCCAGCTCTAGCACATTTTCTCTTAAATCTTCTTAACGCACTTTCAAGTGTTTCGTTTTCTCCAACTTTAATTTCTGACATTTACTATCCCTCCCTCCGCTAGCTTAAATTAACTCAGCTATGGGCTTAATAACACATGCTATATTATACAATATTTAAATTAATAATGTCAAGAAATTAAGAAAAAATCTCCAGTTACTATTGATCAAATAACAACTCAAATTTAGCCTGGTGGCCACTGTAAACTTCGCCCTCCAAGTACATGGAAATGAATATGTTTTACTGTCTGTCCTGCATCCTCACCACAATTATTTACAACCCTATATCCTTTATCTGATATTCCAAGATCTACTACTAATTTACCAATAACTTTAAATATATGTGATACAATATCAATATTGCTGTCATCTAAAGTATTAGCACTTTCGATATGTTCTTTTGGAATAACTAAGAAATGAGTTGGAGCTTCAGGATTTATGTCATAAAAAGCATAAACTTTATCATCTTCATATATTTTTTTACTAGGGATATCCCCACTTATAATTTTGCAAAATATACAACCTTCCATAAATTCACCTCCTTCTAAGTAACAATCTCAATTCACAAACGTAAGAATCGAGATTTTATAATTCATATTTAGAAATTCTCTTTGAATTATATATCTTATTCCAAAAATGATCCTTAATCAATCTTATCTTGATTTATATTATACCAAAACTATATAATTTTTCCAACAACATATTCCGCATCTGAGGCCATTATTTTACATAAAATTATTTTTCCTATCATGTCTCTGCTTCCATTTGGAATTTCAACTTTTACATAATTTCTTGTATACCCCTCAAATACCCCAGGCTTATTAGATACTTCTTGCTCAACTAATACATCTAGTTCTCTTCCAACTAAAGATTTACTAAAGTCGCCTTCATTCTTTGCATTTAGTTCAATTAAAGCCTTACTTCTCTTGTCCTTTACATTTCCATCTATTTGATTAGGCATATCTGAAGCCTTCGTACCTTTTCTTGGGCTGAATTTGAATATATGTGTTTTAGTTAATTTAATTCTCTTTAAGTATTCATAAGTTTCGTTAAATTCCTTATCAGTTTCACCTGGGAAACCTACGATTACATCAGTAGTTATTGAGGCATCTTTAAGGTTTTCTCTTATTCTATTAACTGCATCTTCGTATTCTTTAGCAGTATATCTTCTATTCATTCTTTTTAAAGTTGCATCACAGCCGCTTTGAAGTGATAAATGAAATTGTGGACATAGTTTTTTCATTTTTTTCATTTTCTCGATAACTTCATCTGTAAAGAAACTAGGCTCTATAGAACCTATCCTAACTCTTTCAATTCCATCCAGTTTCTCTATTTCTTCTAATAAAGTTATTAAAGTTACATTTCCATCTAAATCAACACCATAAGATGCTGTATGTATTCCTGATAATATTATTTCTTTAAATCCATGTTCACTTAAATTCTTTATTTCATCCAATACTTTTTGAGGGTCTTTTGAGCAAGTTGTTCCTCTGGTATAAGGTATGAGACAATATGCACAAAATCTATTACAACCATCTTGTATCTTTAAAAATGCTCTTGTTTTATCTTGATACTCTTCTATATTTAATTCTTCAAACTGTTTATTCTTTAGAACTTCTCCAACCATTAACTGAGGTTTTTGCTCATCCTTAGCCTTATTCACATAATAAACAATATCGCCTTTATTTCTAGTCCCAAGTACAACATCTACCCCTTGTATTTTAGAAACTTCTTCTGGCGCAACTTGCGAATAGCATCCAACAGCTGCAATTATTGCATTTTCATTTCTTCTTCTAGCTCTGCTAATTATTTGCCTTGATTTTTTATCACTCATATTAGTTACAGAACAAGTATTTATAACATAAACATCAGCAAAACCTTCAAAGTCAGTTACTTCATAACCTTCTCTTATGAACTTTTCCGCCATAGCCTCTGTTTCATAATGATTTACCCTGCATCCAAGAGTTGCAAAAGCCACAAGACTCTTCCCCTCTGTATTTTTTATTGGTTCTTTGTTAGATAACTTCTTAAGCTTAGTCTTGTCACTACCTGCTCTGACTAATTTCATTTGGTTCTCTCCCATTATGATAGCTTTCCTCCTAAATCTCCTAATTCATATTGAATTAATGCCGTAGCTGTAAATCCAGCCGTCTCTGTACGTAATATTCTATTTCCAAGAGTCACTATATAAGCACCCTGTTCTTTTAAATCATCAATTTCAGATTCCTCAAATCCGCCCTCAGGCCCTATCAATATTCCAACATTATTTATAGTATCTAAATCCACATTATCTCTTTCTAATTTTCTCACAAGAGTTTTAATTCCAAAATCTTCGGCATTTTCATAAGGTACAATAATCAAATCCATCTTTTTTAATTCATTTATTGCCTCATTGAAATCTATAACTTCTTTAACTTGAGGAATTACACTTCTTTTTGATTGTTTGCATGCCTCAAGAGCAATTCTATTTAGTCTATCAAGCTTTTTAAATTCGCCTTTAAGTTTTACATCTACTCTTGCAGTTGTTACAGGAATAAACTCAGATACTCCAAGTTCTGTTCCCTTTTGTACTATCAGGTCCATTTTCTGACCTTTTGGTAGTCCCTGAAACAGATGTACTTTAACTTTACTTTCATTATTTATATCTAATCTTTTAATAATTTTAACTATAACTTCACTTTTAGTTATAGTTTCTATCTCACCTAGATACTCAATTCCTTCGCAATTGTTTAATACTACTTCTTCACCTTCAGATAATCTTAAAACCTTATAAATATGTTTTACATCATCTCCAAGTATTCTACCTTCAGTTTCACTAATATTATGAGGTTCTGTAAAAAACTTATGCATACGACTCCTCTCTAATTCACAGTTCACAATACTCAATGCACAATTAAATAATAATTGATTACGGTATATCAACTATAGATTTTCAAAAAAATCTCTTAGAAATTTCTCCTAAACTGCGCATTGTGAATTGTACATTGTGCATTATTTTCATAATTACATTTTCAAACCGTTAACCAAAATTTGCATTACAAATATCTATATTTATACTAATTAATTGCTTTAGCAACTATACAGTTCCATTCTCCATCTTTATTGATTTCAATAACTTCAAAACCACATTCAGCAAACTTTTCTGTAACCATATCTACCCTATCATGAATTATACCTGAAGTTATAAATAATCCACCTTCATTTAGAGCCTTTTTAACATCCTCAGTTAGTACACAAATGATTTCTGCTATTATATTTGCAACTACTATGTCGGCTTTTCCATCAACTACATCTAAAAGATTTCCTTCTAATACTTCAATGTTATCTAAATTATTAAAACCAATATTCTCTTTTGATGAATCAACAGCAACAGGATCTAGGTCAACACCAACAACATGTTTAGCTCCAAGCTTTGCAGCAGCAATGGCAAGTATTCCTGATCCACATCCTACGTCAAATACTGTTGTATCAGGCTTTACATATTTATCTAAAGCTTGAATACACATTCTTGTAGTTTCATGAGTTCCAGTTCCAAATGCCATTCCTGGATCCAACTCTATAATTAGTTCTTCATCATTTTTTTCATATTCTTCCCAAATTGGTTTAACAACAATCTTATCTGTTATTTTAACTGGTTTATAATATTGCTTCCAATTATTAGCCCAGTCCTCTTCGTGCATCTTCTTAGCTTCTACTGTACCTTCACCAATATCTATTCCAAATTCTTTAATTTCAGAAAGTTTTTCCTTAACATATTCAACAATCTCTTCAACCTTATCATCTTGAGAAAAATAAGCTTTAACTACAGCTGCATTTCCTTTATGTTCTAAGATATTTATATCTGCAAAATCCCAAGTTAATGGTCCTTGATCTCTTGAAAGTAAATCCTCCGGATCTTCTATTGCAACATTAGGGCAATTTAATCCATAAAATATTCCTGATATAGGCTCTAACGCCTCGCTCTTTGTTATTACACTAACTTCAATCCATATTCCATCCATGTTTATCAACCTTTCTAATTCAGTTTCAGTAACAGTTTGCAATTTAGGAATACATTTTTTTCAAAATTTATTAAAAATATTTTTAAATTCCATAGAATTTTTTCCTACAATTGCTCTTTGCTAACTATATAATTTTATTTTTTTAAAGTCATTGTAACCCTTACAATAACTATAAATATTTACATATTTATCTTTATTTATATTTAACATTGATATATATTTACATAGTTAACTATTTATATAGATTTCTATTTAACTACTTACATATATATCTAGTTAAATTTATATATTTAAAAATATTTTTATTGATATCTAGTTTAATATTTAAATTTTAAAATATTAAACTTCTTAATTGTGCTTCGCACTTTTTTTATAGGTGAACTGATCTTAATTGTGCTTCGCACTTTTTTTATAGGTGCGTATCTTTTCATATGTTTAAATTCTTAAGTGAGAGTCCAAAAGTGATGCTTCAAATCTTGTATTTGGTTCCTCGAACTTACTCATCAAACACATGTGAATCGGGTAAATTCTTAAATTCTTAAATTCTTAAATTCTTAAATTCTTAAATTCTTAAATTCTTAAATTCTTAAATTCTTAAATTCTTAAATTCTTAAATTCTTAAATTCTTAAATTCTTAAATTCTTAAATTCTTAAATTCTGGTCATTATAAATCTAATTGTCTTTCATGGCAATCAAAAATTTTATTTTTATTCCTTGTTCACTAAACATTTTTTCATGCTCAGTCTGAACATTTCCTTCAACATCACTATTGTGAAGATCATATGTTATATATTTAATTCTAAACCCTGCTTCATTAAAATATTCAAGCGATTCCTCAAATAATTCATCATCGTCAGTTTTAAAATAAATTTCACCTTCACTCTTTAAAAATGTTTTATACTGTTCAAGCTGCCTCATATGTGTTAATCTTCTCTTTTTATGCTTTTCCTTTGGCCACGGATTGCAAAAATTTATGTATATTCTACTTACAACATCTTCTTCACTTAAGATTTCACTGATAAGCCCTATCTCTTGAGCCATTAATTTTACATTATCAGTCTTCCTATTTTTTTCTTCATAAGCCTTTTCAATATTTCTTTTTGCTAATCCTAATACCTCATCCTTTATGTCAATTGCAATATAATTTATATCTGGATTCTCGGAGGCATGAACTGCCATAAAAGTTCCCTTCCCACATCCAAGTTCTAGATATATTGGTTTATCATTACCGAAAAATTCTTTCCACTTACCTTTATATTCTTTCGGATTTATAACAAAAAAATCGCAACCTTCAAGCTCAGGTCTTGCCCACGGTTTTTTTCTCATTCTCATGTTAGTTCACTCCATCTTTTATAAGCTTTTAAAAAATAGCATTTCACTGCAATTAAGTTTTTTAGATCATTAAATTGAACTTATCGACACAATACCATATAAACAAGACGCTCATACCGTCTTATTGTTCTATTAATCGGCCGTATCCTTCATAATAATTATACCTATAAAAATTTATATTGCAATTTTTATCTCAAAAATATACAGGTATTGCAAATAACTCAAATATCTGTACTGAATCTTTTATCTCAAAGTATTTTTATACTTTCTTAATACTAATTAAGAATTCTCCCCCCCTCAAGTTGTTTATCTAAAAAATCATCCAATTTAATACTTAACACCCTATCATTATTAAATATAAAAAAATAGCACACCTCATACTTAAGAGAATGTACTATTTTAACTACTTTATCTTATGACTTATTTTTTATATTTCTCTATTATTTTTAATAGTTCTTCCTCGTTATTTTCTACAAACTCATAAAAATTCATATTTTTATTCTCTATATATAATGATAATTCATATAAAAACTCTGGTATTTCACTGGCAAGTAAATCACCATAAACTTTTCCGAGCCTTGCACTTCCTGTTTCAAATGATCCGTTAATATGTAATTCAAATACATCTTCAACTTTTTTACGTTTTCCTGTAAGCCCGATACCAACGACTTCATGAACTGCACATGAATTTCCACATCCTGATATATGAACTCTTGGAAGTATATCTTTATTATAACCCTTTTCTGCAAAGTAATTAATTATATTGTTAAGCATTTTTTGACTCTCTAAAATTCCAACTTGACATATTGGCACTCCAATACATGATACACTTTGCTGAAGAGCTGTTTCTCCTCCAATATTTTGTGTTAAATCTAAAATTTCTTTAGCTTCATCACCATTTAAGTTTCTAAAATATAAACCTTCTGTCATAGTAAGTCTTATTTCTAAGTCTTTTACTACTTTTAATTTATCTAAAATTTCTCTTAATGTCTTAACAGAAATTTGTCCGCCAATTGGATGGAAATATACGCTGTATAATCCTTTTTGCTTTTGTGAATATAATCTTGAATGTTTTAATTCAATTTCTTTACCTTCTTTAGTAATTTCCTTAGATTCTACAAATAAATCTAACGCATTATTATCTAACACATATTTTAAATGTTCTTTATATGTTTCTATGAATTTCTCTTTGCCCATTCTCTCTAATATATATCTTATACGAGCTTTATTTCTATCTTCATAGTTACCTTCTTTTATAAATAAACTAGTCATGGCTTCTACGTGGTATAATACATCACTTGGTTTTATAAGCTCATCATATTCGACTGCAACTTGAGGATTTCTTCCAATTCCGCCTCCCATAAAAACTCTAAAATACTTTTCATTATCTTTAATTGTTGCTAAGAACCCTAAATCAGCTACATTACAATGCCCCTGATCTGAGTCGCTGCTTGAAAAAGATACTTTAAACTTTCTTGGAAATTTATATGATGTTATTTTGCTTAAAAAATGTTTATTTACAGTTAATGCATATGGTGTCACATCAAACGCTTCATCTTTATCTACACCTGATAGTGGAGACATAGCTACATTTCTTGGAAAGTTTCCGCCGCCTCCTCTAGAATATATATCATTATCTATACCATCCTTCATTATTCCACAAACTTGATCTATCGTTAAATTATGATACTGCACTGCTTCTCTTGTAGTTAAATGAAATTTATCTAAATTATATTTATCAGCTATATCACATAACCAATTCATGTTCTCAAAGCTACTAATTCCTGAAGGAATTCTTAGTCTTATCATGAATTCTTTTTTATTACGTTCTGAGTATACCCCCATTCCCCCAGAAACTTTTTTAAAATCCATAATAGATACTTCACCAGATAAAAATTTATTTCCTAATTCTCTAAACTCTTCTATTTCAATTAATAATTTTTCCTTCAATTCCTTCACTTTTTCTCCTCCTAAATATAATTATTTTAATATATTATAACCTATAATTTAAAATATGACTATAACTATAGGTTTTGTCGGGGAATTTTTATTTAAAAAAGAAACTATTGAAATAATGCTAATTGATAGACATTATTCAAATAGTTTCTCAGATATAATTCTATTTATTTTTTCCAAATAATTTTTTCTTAGGAACATTAGCTTCATCAAACTCTTCACCAGATGCTCTCATAAAATCATATAAAGCTTCCTTTTGTTCCTTATTTAAGGTTTTAGGAATATCAACAATAACTTTTACGTATTGATCTCCTTTTCCGTTTGAGTTAACTCTTTGTATTCCTTTGCCTTTTAATCTAAACATAGTTCCTGATTGTGTACCTGGTGGAACAGTATATTTAACATTTCCATCAACTGTAGCTACAGTTATTTCTGTACCTAATGCTGCTTTAGGCATAGAAATATGAGCATCTATATAAACATCGTTTCCTTTTCTTGTAAACACCTTTGATGGAGTAACATTAATTCTTACATACAAATCTCCAGGACTTCCACCTCTTAACCCATGTTCTCCTTGTCCTCTTAAAGGCATTACATTTCCTGTATCTACACCTGCTGGTATGTTAACTTTTATCTTTCTTGTTTTTCTAACACTGCCTTTTCCTCTACACTCTGAACATGGCTTTTCAATAATTTTACCAGTACCTCTACAAGTATCACATGTAGAAGTTGATACAAAACTTCCAAGAGGAGTTTGTCTTTGAACTCTTACTTGACCTGATCCACTACAAGTTGGGCAAGTCTTAGCATTAGTTCCAGGTTCGGCTCCACTTCCATGACAATGTTCACAGTTTTCATTTCTAGTAACAGAAATTTCTTTCTCTACTCCAAAAACAGCTTCTTCGAAAGTTAATGTTATTGTATACTCAATATCATTTCCTCTTACTGGACCATTTCTTCTTCTAGAATTTGATCCTCCGCCTCCAAAGAATGATTCAAAAATATCTCCAAATCCGCCCATATCAAATCCGTCAAAGCCACCAAAGCCTCCTCCTCCGAATCCGCCACTACCATCAAAAGCAGCTGATCCGAACTGATCATATTTAGCTTTCTTTTCTGGATCCGAAAGTACTTGATAAGCTTCATTTATTTCTTTAAACTTTTCTTCTGCCTCAGCATTTCCTTGATTTCTATCCGGATGATATTTTACAGCTAATTTTCTAAAGGCTCTTTTTATTTCATCATCACTTGCACCCTTTTGAAGACCAAGCAATTCATAATAGTCTTTATTTGCCATTCGTTTAAATTCACCACCTAGTTTTATTTACTGTAGAAAAGGGAAGACGAGCTTGCCTTCCCTATCCTATTATATTAGATAACTGTAGTTTAGTACACCTAATTTATATCTTATTTATCTTCATCTACTTTGAAATCAGCATCTACTACATTATCATCATGTGGTGCACTTTGAGCTCCTCCAGCTGCTGCATTTGGATCAGCTGCTCCTTCTGCTCCACCAGCTTGTTGATACATCTTTGTAGCTATTGGATAGAATGATTGATTTACTGCTTCGATTGCAGCTTTAGTAGCTTCTACATCATCTCCATCTTTAACTTTCTTAAGATCTTCAATTTTAGCTCTTACTGCTGCCTTTTCATCCTCAGTAGCTTTATCTCCAACTTCATTTAAAGTCTTTTCTATTTGATATATAGTTTGGTCTGCGTTATTTACAGCTTCAACTTTTTCTTTTCTCTTCTTATCTTCTTCAGCAAATTTTTCTGCTTCTTTTACAGCTTTATCTACTTCATCATCACTTAAGTTAGTTGAAGCAGTAATTGTGATATTTGCTTCTTTACCAGTTCCTTTATCTAATGCAGATACTTTAACAATACCGTTAGCATCTATATCAAATGTAACTTCGATTTGAGGAATTCCTCTTGGTGCTGGAGCTATACCTGATAATGTGAATTGTCCAAGTGACTTGTTATCCATAGCCATTTGTCTTTCACCTTGAACTACATTAATTTCAACTGATGTTTGGTTATCTGCAGCAGTTGAGAATACTTGACTCTTCTTTGTTGGAATAGTTGTATTTCTTTCGATTAATGGAGTAGCTATACCACCTGCTGTTTCAATTCCAAGTGTTAATGGAGTAACATCAAGTAATACCACGTCTTTAACTTCACCAGTTAATACACCTG
This sequence comes from Clostridium beijerinckii, assembly GCF_018223745.1. Taxonomy (NCBI): domain Bacteria; kingdom Bacillati; phylum Bacillota; class Clostridia; order Eubacteriales; family Clostridiaceae; genus Clostridium; species Clostridium beijerinckii. The sequence continues at coordinate 976,290 of NZ_CP073653.1, read as the reverse complement.
CTTGAATAGCTGCACCAACTGCAACACATTCATCTGGGTTAACTCCCTTAGATGGTTCTTTTCCTGTAAAGTTCTTAACAGCTTCTACTACTGCTGGAATTCTTGTTGATCCACCAACTAAGATTATTTTATCTATATCATTTAATGAAAGTTTAGCATCAGCTAATGCCTTTCTCATAGGTTCAATACTTCTTTCAACTAGGTCATGAGTAATTTCATTAAACTTAGCTCTGCTTAATGTTAAATCTATATGCTTTGGACCTGTTGCATCAGCAGTGATAAATGGTAAATTTATATTTGTTTGTTGAGATGCTGATAATTCAATTTTAGCTTTTTCAGAAGCTTCTTTTAATCTTTGAACTGCCATTTTATCTTGCATTAAGTCAATTCCATTTGAAGCTTTAAACTCATCTGCAATATATTTCATTATCTTCTCATCAAAATCGTCTCCACCAAGCTTTGTATCACCGTTAGTTGATAATACTTCAAACACTCCATCTCCAAGATCTAGAATAGATACATCGAAAGTACCACCACCTAAGTCATAAACTAGGATTTTGTGAGCTGAATCTGTTTTATCTAAACCATAAGCTAATGATGCTGCTGTTGGTTCGTTGATTATTCTTAATACTTCAAGGCCTGCAATCTTACCTGCATCCTTAGTTGCTTGTCTTTGGCTATCATTAAAGTAAGCTGGTACAGTAATAACTGCTTGAGTTACTGTTTCACCTAAATAGCTTTCCGCATCTGCTTTTATTTTTTGTAAAACCATAGCAGAAATTTCTTGTGGTGAATATTGTTTTCCATCTATATCAACTTTATATCCAGTTCCCATATGTCTCTTTATTGAAATAACTGTTTTATCTGGATTAGTAATCGCTTGTCTTTTAGCTACTTGACCAACTAATCTTTCTCCATTTGCTTGGAATGATACTACTGAAGGAGTAGTTCTAGCACCTTCTGAGTTTGCTATAACTGTTGGTTCTCCACCTTCCATAACTGCTACACATGAATTTGTAGTTCCTAAATCAATTCCTATAATCTTTCCCATGATATTTTCCTCCTAAAACTTTATTAGTTTATTTAAACTTGAATTTTTCAGTTTATTATTTTTGAATTCTATTTATATATCTTAATAAGAAACTTGTTCCTATTTCTAATTAGCAACTTTAACCATAGTATGTCTTATTATCTTATCATCTTTCTTATATCCCTTTTGGAAAACTTCTGCTACTACATTTTTACCTAATTCTTCATCTTCTATATGCATTACTGCATTATGAAGATTAGGATCAAATTCTCCAGTAGCATCTATTTCTTCAACACCAAGTTTTGCAAATGAATCTTTGCATCCCTTTATTGTCATTTCAATTCCTTTTTTCAAGTCTTCAATACTACCATCAGCTGCAACAGCTCTTTCTAAATTGTCAAGAATAGGAACAATCTCTTTTAATACATCTACATATGCATCGCTATATATTCCTTCTTTTTCTTTAGCTGTTCTTTTTCTATAGTTATCATATTCAGCTGTTAATCTTAAAAGTCTATCTTTTGTCGCATCTAATTCTTCTCTCAATTTCTTATTTTCCTCTTCTTGATTTTTTACTAAATCTTCTTGATCTTCCTCAGCAGCTTCTATATTTTCTGAAGCCTCTTTGCTAGCTTCATTTGTTTCTGCTGCATCATTACTTTCTTGGGTCTCATTATCCTTTTCTGCTACTTCATCTGCAATTTCTTCTTTCTCTAGTTCTTCATTTTTAACATCTCTATTTTCTTCCATGTATCTAACACACACCTCTTCTCTTTAAATCTAACATCTATTTTGGATTGCTCAATATATTATTAAGCTCTTTTATAACTTCTGACATAATCATTATTACCTTTGAGTAATTAATCCTTCTAGGTCCAATTAATCCAATTTTCCCAATAGGCCTATCCTTAAAGGAATATTCAGCAGATATTATACTACAATCTCTAGCTTGTGGCTTGTAGTTTTCATCCCCTATACTGACTGTTATATTGTCTTGAGGATTAAACAGCTCCATCAAAGCTTCTTTATCATTCAAAAGCGATAGCATTTCTTTAGCTTTATCAATATCGTTATATTCAGGATAATTAAATATGTTGGTAGTTCCCTCCATGAATACTTCTGTAGAATCCGCCGAGTTTAGAGTCTCATATAAAATAGGCAATAAAGCATTGAATATTTCTTCATAGGCTCCTAGATCCTTTTTTAAGTTATTAATTACTTCTAAATTAATTTCTTGTATAGAAAGATTCACCAATCTATTATTTATAACTTCATTTATTCGTGTTAAAGTTTCAACTTCAGGAACCCTATTATTTAGCTTCATTATATGATTCTTTATGACACCAGTATCTGTTAAAAAAACTGATACTAAATTATGATCATCAACTTTAATCAGCTGAATTGACTTTATAAAGCTCCTTTTTACTGATGGTGTCTCAATTACACAAGTTAATTTAGTAAGTTCTGACAATAAGGCGCTAGTTTGCTTAACTATTTTATCTACTTCAAGCATTGCCGAATCGATTATATATTGTTTTATCCTTAGATCTTCTTCAACTGTTAGCATCTGATTATCCATAAGCTGATCAACATATAATCTATATCCCTTACTAGAAGGAATTCTTCCTGCAGAAGCATGAGGTTGTTCTAAGTATCCCATATCTTCAAGGTCAGCCATCTCATTCCTTATTGTTGCGGACCCAATACCTAAGTTATAGTTTTTAGCAATAGTTCTTGATCCTACAGGATCTCCTGTTCGAATATAGTCATTGATAATAGCTTGAAGTATTCTTATTTTTCTGTCATCAATACTCATAACCTCACCTCTTTTTGTTAGCACTCATTAACCTCGAGTGCTAATGACTATGTTTTTAATATATTATTTATGATGTTTTTTGTCAATTCTATTTATATTTATTATAGCTACCTAACGTTAATAATAAAGCAATTTTGTTAACTTAGCTCTTTATATCTCCTATTTTCTCCATTTTTATATGTAATATATTTTTATAATTGCGCTTAATCTTTCTTTAAACTTTTCATAAGAGAATCCATTAAGATAAAATGAAATCACTCATTACATAGTTTGATATTTCTATGCCATGCGAAGTTAGATATAGATTTCCCGAATTATTAATTAATAATCCTTTTTTAATATTTTTTTCAATGATTTCTCCATACACTTCATATATATCTTTATTAAATCGCTCTTTAAATTTCTCTACTTTTATCCCTTCAATCATCCTAAGCCCCATAAATAAAAATTCTTCCATATCATCTTTAATATCATTTACGTGAATTTCTTCAATTACACTTTCTTTATTATTTATTCTTTTAATATATTCCTTAATATTGTCCATATTTTTACTTCTTTTTTTATCTATAAATGAACTAGCAGACACCCCCATCCCTAAGTATTCATCACATTTCCAATAAACTTTATTATGAAAGCACTCTTTGCCTTTCTTTGAATAATTAGATATTTCATATTGATGATATCCATACCCGTTCAATATGTCTTTAGTTGTCAAATACATAATTCGTTCTTTATCCTCTTCAGGTAAATTCAACTTATCTTCTTCATATAATTTATAAAACCGAGTTCCTTCTTCTATAATCAAGCTATATGCAGATATGTGATCTAGTTCAAGTTCTGCTACTTTTCGCAAAGAACATTCCCAATCTTCAATAGTTTGATTAGGCAATCCAAACATCAAGTCTGCATTTATATTATTAAATCCTAGCTTTCTAGCAAGAAAATAATTTTCTTCAAATTCTTCATAGCTATGTATTCTTCCAATATCTTTTAATAAAGAGTTTTTTGTTGATTGTAATCCCATGCTAATCCTATTAACATTGTGTTCCTTCATAATATTTAGATTTTTTTCATTTAATGTACCTGGATTACACTCCACTGTAAACTCAAAATCATCCTTCAAATTCAATTTATTTAAAGTACGTAGTAGTTTTTCTAGACTTAAGTCATTCAAGTAGGATGGCGTTCCTCCTCCAATAAATATGCTACTTATTCTGTATTCTTTTCCTTTTTGTAATATTTCATTACTTAACGCTTCTATATATTCGTTCATTAATCCTTCTTTTCCTGAATAAGATGGAAAATCACAATAAAAACATTTCTGTTTACAAAAAGGAATATGTATATATAAAGATATATCCCTCATTAATTTTTCCTCCAATACATTATTAAATATTTTACTTGATAAAATAAAGCAAAAATAAAGAATGAATAACTAGAGGAGCATTTACCCTTCATTTAAACCTATAAGGTGTGTACACCTTTAATTTAAATTTCAATAGATATTCTCGCTTTTATCATTCATTCTTTATTATTTATTTTTAGATAATATACATCATACTTTTTTCATATCAAAAACTATCTATACTAATAATTTTTCTGCCTGTTCTTTTAATAAGGCAATTTTACTTTCTGCATCTACAACAGAGAAACCATACACATCAACAAAATTGTAAAAATAATTAGCAAATGCTATTCTCTTACTACGTGTTATACCCAACGCTTCACCTAGCTTTTCTAAAAGTTCAACTTCTTCTTCATTATATTCTCCATCAATAAGAGCAAGGCCTATTAATTCAAAATAAATAATATTTTTGCATCTATTAGACGAACCTTTTAGAGTTTCACATACAGAATTTAGATCTGATTCTGATATTTCACTTTCATTTATATTTAGCTCTTCTAGATAGTCATTGTAAAGATTTTTTTCTTCTTTCGCAAAAACATTGTCTGAATTTGCAAGGATTTTAACCAATTGCATAAATGCAATTCCTTCATTTTTCTTTAACTCATTTAAAAACATTCAAACCCCTCCCAAACCGGCATTAAAATAATTATTTGTATAATACTAATTAATATTATACAAATAATTCCTCAAAAATAATATATTTTTATTTTATACATTCGCTAGTTTTTTAGAATTACTCTTTAAATAAATATAATTTACATGTATAAAGTATTCTATATTTATATTACTTATACTAACTAATCTACCTTTAATACCGCCATGAATGCTTCTTGTGGAACTTCAACAGAACCAACCTGTCTCATTCTCTTCTTTCCTTCTTTTTGCTTTTCAAGTAGTTTCTTCTTTCTTGAGATATCTCCACCATAACATTTAGCTAATACATCTTTTCTCATAGCTTTTACGGTTTCCCTTGCTATAATTTTAGATCCTACTGCTGCTTGAATTGGAATTTCAAATAATTGTCTTGGGATAATTTCTTTTAGCTTTTCAGCTATTCCTCTTCCTTTATGGTAAGCTCTCTCCTCTGGAACTATCATTGATAATGCATCAACTACATCCCCATTTAATAATATATCTAACTTAACTAATTTAGTTCTAATATATCCTTTAAATTCATAGTCTAAAGATGCATATCCTCTAGTTCTAGATTTTAATGTATCAAAGAAATCATATATAATTTCGTTCAATGGTATATCATAATTTACAACAGCTCTGGTTTCTTCTATATATTGCATATCTATGTATATACCTCTTCTATCTTGACACAGCTCCATAACTGCTCCAACATAGTCTTTTGGGGTTATTATAGATGCCTTAACTACTGGTTCCTCCATATAATCCACTTCTGTCAAAGGTGGTAGGTTAGTTGGATTTGTTATTTCTAATGTTTCTCCATCAGTTTTGATTACTTTATATATAACAGATGGTGCAGTAGTAATTATATCTAAATTAAATTCTCTTTCAACTCTTTCTTGAATTATTTCCATATGTAATAATCCTAAGAATCCACATCTAAATCCAAAACCTAAAGCAATAGATGTTTCTGGCTCAAAGCTTAATGCCGCATCATTTATTTGTAGCTTTTCAAGAGCTTCTCGTAATTCATCATACTTTGCTCCGTCAACTGGGTATATTCCTGAATAAACCATTGGTATAGCAGGTTTATAACCTGGAAGTGCTGTTTCGGTTGGCCTATTAGCTTCAGTTATAGTATCCCCAACTCTTGCGTCTCTAACATTCTTTATGGATGCTGTTACATATCCAACATCACCAGCACTTAACTCACTGATTGGAAGCACTCCTGGAGTAAACACTCCGACTTCAGTAACGTCATAAACTTTATTAGTAGCCATCAATTTAATTTTAGTTCCAATCTTTACTCTTCCGTCCATCACTCTAACTATACATACAACACCTTTATAACTATCGTAGTAAGAATCAAAAATTAATGCTTTTAAAGGAGCTTCTTCATCGCCATCAGGTGAAGGTATAGTTTTAACAACACACTCTAATACATCACCTATATTAAGCCCTGTTTTAGCAGATATAGTAGGAGCTTCTTCTGCTGGAATTCCTATTACATCTTCAATTTCTTTCTTAACTTCATCGGGTCTTGCAGAAGGCAGATCAACTTTATTTATTACTGGTGCAATTTCCAAATCATTATCTAATGCTAAATAGCAATTAGCTAAAGTTTGGGCTTGAATACCTTGTGTTGCATCAACAACTAATATCGCTCCTTCGCAAGCTGCTAAACTTCTTGAAACTTCATAATTAAAATCTACATGTCCTGGAGTGTCAATTAAATTAAGAATGTATTCTTCACCATCGTCTCTTCTATATACAAGCCTCGCTGCTTGAGACTTTATTGTAATTCCTCTTTCTTTTTCTATCTCCATATTATCTAGAACTTGCTCTTCCATTTCCCTTTTAGTTAAGGTTCCTGTAGTTTCAAGTAATCTATCCGCAAGGGTTGATTTACCATGATCAATATGTGCTACAATTGAAAAATTTCTGATATGTTTTTGTCTTTCACTTTTCATACGCATAACTGTTATCCTTAACGAAAAACAGTCCTTTCACCCCCGTTATAATTAAATCAGCTAAATTATAACATATATCCATAAAGAAAGGCTATCAAAACTTTCCCTCAATGCTCTATGTCTAATATGCCCTATATATATTTTAAAATCAACTAAATAATTTAACTAATATTATGGTTTTATTCTTTCAATTATATCCTCTATTTTTTTAATAAAAGAAGATTGATTATTTATCCTAAAATCATTACTTCCTATCTTAACTAAAACATCTTTTTCAGATTCTTTATAAATTTTAAGAAATGAATTATCCTTGATAAAATTCGAGAAATCTTCTCCAAATTCATTGCTTACAAGTTTATAATTTTCATTAGTATTCCCAAGAGGAGATAATGCCTTAGTATTAATCATATCTATTTTAATTATTCCAATAAAAATAATAAATAATATAAAAATCATTGGTGATATTCTTCTTAAAATGTTACTTTTAATAATTTTCTTCAATGTCGAAACACCCTTTTTAATTTATTTTTTGATTTTTATTTAGATTCTTTCCATATAGTCAAACTATTATTCACCCTCAACTTTCTCAGTCAAACAATCTACTCACCAATTATCTCAATATTATGTATTAATAAATTAAAATAAAGAAAAGACTAGAGATCTAAATTCTAGCTTTAGATTCCTAATCTTTTCTTTAATTTTCACCATCAAGATTATATTTAAATCTCAACTTGAAATATCTATTTAAATACTTAGTGCTAAAAATCAAACTTGCATGTTATCTAATTTTTCATATGCACTCAATATAACTTCCAAACCTTTTCCATTTAACTTTATACTTATTTCTTATTCAAAACTTCCGCAATTACTCTAGCCATACATTCTGCCGTAACTTTTGACTCATCTGGTGTATTAGTATGAGATCCTATTTCAAAAAGTAAACATCCGTCACTTTTACTTTGATTAAATGCATTTTTCCCTCTATGATATGTTAATATTTTTATAGGTAATCCTGGGAATAATTCAGATGTTTTATTAAATACTTTCTCTGTAAGCTCTTTATTTTTAGGATATCTCGTACTATTTTCAGCATTTACAAACATTATTTTAGATGCGCTCATTCCATCAACTTCTGTTGTTGTCGCAGCTTTATCTTCTACGGAATCTCTATGCAGATCTATAACCATTTTAAAATCTCCATATTGTTTTAAATATTTATCAACCACTTCTCCAGATCTTGTATAACTATCATTATAAGAAATACAATTATTGGTTTTATCATGTATGACTGAAATCCCATAATTCTCTTCTAATTCATTAGCAAGAACATCGCCTACTCCCACTACATTGGTATCTTCATTTAAACTATCTGGTTCTGATGCATTATAATTTTCTGTAGTATGACTATGATATATTAATACTTCTGGCTTAGATTTATCCAATGTCTTCTTTAAGCTAGGATCATATATTGGGGTATTCTTACTATCAGTGTTTACTTGTACTTTTGATATACTGTCTTCGCTTATTTGAAACGGATTAAAACTAAAATTAGTTTCAGTATTGCTAGAACTTTCTCCATCACCAAAGAAACTAAGTTCATTTTGAATTATTCCTTTATAGCTAAGATTATTTAATCCTAATACTTGAAAACAAACATTCTTTAATGAAAGTTTATTTTCAGCATAGGTTCCTTCATCATAAACTTGGGATTCTATTATCGGCATTCCTAGATTTAACAATTGAACATAGGCAAATGCTCCTCTTTCCTTGCTATTTTTTAAAACATTACCTAATCTTATGAAAAATACACCTATAATTAAAATGAGGATTATTAAGCCTATATTAATGTTAGGTTTTGCTTTTATCCTTTTATTAATTTCACCTTTTTTTCCTCTTCTGCTCATATATATCACGGTAATCCCCCCCTTGCCCTTTTTTATATTTATATTAACGGATTTACATAATTATTCTAATAAATATCATTCTATCTATTTAAAAATTAGAATAGATTAAAATATACATTGATAATCAATCTAAAATAAAAAGATCCCAAAATAATTCAAATTACTTTGAGATCTTTTCTTCTCATTCTAAATTTCAAGAAATAAATTATTAATAATCAACCCATAAACTTATTAATCTCATCCATATCCATATTAGGTTGGACTGCCATGTTTATCCCATTGGCTATTATTCTTGATAAAGAATTAACCATTAAATCAATGTCCTTAGGTGTAACTATCATATCCATACTTGCTTTTGATGACATCACTTCCTTAATGAGTCTTTCCTTCTCATTTTTATCAAGAGATTTTAACATTTTATAAAATTCATTTCCACTTGATGAATTATTTATTAATGAATCTATTACAGAGTCTATAGTATCATTAGCAATTGTTGTTGCATCTACAACTGTTGGAATACCTACTGCAATAACCTTAACTCCTAAATTTTCTTCATTTATTTGTTTTCTATTATTGCCTACTCCTGCACCCGGCGATATTCCAGTATCTCCAATTTGAATTGTTGTGTTGACTCTTTCAACTCTTCTTGCAGCTAGAGCATCTATACATATCACTAGGTCTGGTTTAATTTTTTCTACAACGCCTTTAATTATTTCCACAGTTTCGATTCCTGTAACTCCAAGCACTCCAGGCGCTATAGAGCAAACAGGTCTTACAGACTCATCAATTGCTTCTGGCATAACTGTTTGTAAATGCCTAGTTACCATAATCTTTTCTGTCACTTTAGGACCTAAAGCATCTGGTGTCACTTGCCAATTTCCAAGTCCTACAACTAATACTGTTTTCTCTGTATCAATCTTAATTAATCTTTGCAGAATCTCTGATACTACTTGTGAAACTCTATCCATAGTTTCACCATCATATGCTGTAAAGTCTGGCATTCCTATAGTTATATAATTTCCCTTTGGCTTTCCAATTTTTTTAGCACCTTCATCATTTTTTACCTTTACTGTAGTTACCTTAATATCATCATCACTTTCTTCTATAACTTCTATTCCATCTATATCTACTTCATCCTTGTGACTTTCTTTATAAATTTCTCTCGCTTCAAGTACTAAATCTGTTCTTACATTTATCATACCAACACCTCTTTATAAATTTACTCAGTCTTATTTTTCCTTTTTCTTTGAATTTAATACTTGAATTACATAACTTCTGATGCTATAATAAGGTTTGTTGAATATGAACTCGTACGCAGATTTCCCCAAAAACTGCAGAGACCCTATAAAAATTTAAGGGGGTGAATTAAGAATGGCAAATATAAAATCAGCAAAAAAGAGAATTAAAGTTACTGAAACTAAGACTTTAAAGAACAGAATGATTAAGTCTGCTTTAAAGACTACTATAAAGAAATTTGAAGCTGCTATAGAAGCTAAGAATAATGAAGAAGCTAAAGCTTTATTTACATCAGTTGTTAAGTCATTAGATATGGCTGCTACTAAGGGAGTTGTTCATAAAAATATGGCTGCTAGAAAGAAATCAAGATTAGCTGCTAAGTTAAACTCTATGGCATAATCTTAAAACCCATCTAAGTAGATGGGTTATTTTTTTATATTCTTAATAAATATTATTTTTTAACTGTAAGTGTATTTATTAAAAGGAATTCCATTTCCATATTCTTATCTATTCCAGTTGATTTTAACTTTGTTTCTGTATTAACGCAAAGCTTAATTAACTCTGATAACTGCTTTTCTGTGAATTTATTTGTCTGCATTATTAATTTTTCACAAACAAACTGCGGCAACCTATAGTCTGACATAAAATCATCTACTTTTTTTCCATTGCTAAGTTTTATCTTTATCTCATATAATCTCAAGAAATGCTTTTGAATAGCACTTATTATCAGCATATGCTGGTCTGATTTATATAAAATTTCCTTCATAGTATCTATAGCTTTATCAATTTTTTTGGTAGCTATTAATTCAACTAAATCAAAAGTATCATCCTCACTTGATTTTGAAATAAGTATATCAATATCCTCTTTTTTTATCTCTCTTTCACCACAATACGATATAAGCTTGTCAGCTTCTCTTTTTATAATGTCAAAATTATTATAGACTTTCTCACAGAAATAAGATAACTCAGTTCTTCCAATTTGTTTTCCCTTCTCTTTAAATACTTCCGATACTTTCTTTAAATATTTGTCCCTTTTTAATTTATCACAATATACTATTGTTAATGATTTACCAATAGTAGCTAATTTCTTATTTTTATTTGGTCTATCTCTCTTATCATTCAATAAATAATACATTATTAATACTGTATATGGAGGTAAATTTGATATATAGCTCTTAATATCATTGTATATTTTAGTTCCTGACGAATCAGTTTTGTCCTGTAAAAAATTAGACCTATAAACAACCACAACTTTTTTTTCTCCCATGAATGGCATTGTTTCACACGCATTCATGATAGCATCAAAACTTGTATTCATTCCATCTATCCTTATTAAATTAAGATCCATAAATTCTTCAGCTATATTCTTTTTTATAATCAGACTTATTCCATCTTTAATAAATTCTTCATCTAACCCACAAAATATATATCCATTTTTTATATTTCCTTTTTCAATCTCTTGCTCATAAACTTCGTAATTAATCACTTTAATTTTCCTTTCGTATAAAATGTGCTTCTAATTTAATTCTAATATAAATCTATAAACCTATACTAATATTCCGTCTATTATAAATATGTTATTAGTGATCCTATCATTAAAATTTATTATATCATACTCTTCATGTTGAGTTTTATCACTTGTAACTTTTAATAGATATTTTTTAGTACCAGTATCTAGAACGTAATCTTTTCCTTTGAAACTTATTTTATAAATTCCATTCATAATAATCATACTTCTCTGTCTAAAATATTTTGTTGCAAGTGCTGATTTAGAAAGTCTATTTAAATCAATTTGATTTTTATTGGACATTAGTATTCTATCACCTTTATAAGAAAATAAAATAGCACCTTCTTTATAATACCTTATACTTGGAATTGGACTATATATCTGAATTGTAATTATAAAAATAGCTATAAGAGGAAGATAAACAAACTTTTTATATCCTTTATTCACAAAGTAAGCACTAAACATTAAAAATAGATAGAAGAAAACTACATTTTCATTTCCATAAAACATTGGCAATGAAAAGTTCTCCATATAATTTAGAATACAATCAAACATATTTATTATTTTCAAGTTTATATAACTGCAAAAATCAAATAATTGAGTATAAGTATATGTCAATACCAATGCATTTCCTGTAATAACCATAAGATCTACAAATGGAGCCAAAATTAAGTTTCCAATAATAAAATTTGCTGAAAAATCCCTAAAAATTAAAATTAGATATGGTAACGTAAATATCTGAGCGCTTAATGTTAAACTTAATGCTTCTCTTAATTTAATGTTCAATTTATATAATGTATTGTTAAACTTCTTATTAAACATTGCTATTCCCAAAGTAGCTAAATAAGATAAGTGAAAAGATATATTAAAAATACTATAAGGTTCATAAAGAACCAAAAATGTTGCAGAGAAACACAGAGCAGAAATTGAATTATTATTTCTTTTTAAAATACGTCCACCTTCTACACATGCAAGCATAAAAAAAGACCTTATACTAGAATAATTGAGTCCTGTAAATACAACATATATCATAATTACCAAAATTCCTAAATTTCTCCCAACAAAAATTCTTATAAAACCATATACTATAGCTACATGTAACCCTGAAACGCTTATGCTATGTATGATTCCAAAGTTTTTCATGTCATCTTTGTCTTCAAAATCTAAATAATCGCAATAACCAAAAGCAATTGATGATATTAGCCCTGCCTTTCTTGTTCCTAAATTTTCTTCTAACCGCAAATATATATTTCTTTTAATCTCATAAAGCTTTGTTATCAAGTCTCCATTAATCTTATACAATACTTTAGGCTCTACTTCCCCAACTATCCCATTATATCTATCTTGTATGCCATCAACTTTTCCTATAATTTTATATTTTTCACCTACGCTTAAATTCTTATCATTAGTTCTTATCGTAATACTCTTACCTTCATAGCTTCCTATAACACCATAATTGCTTATTTTTATTATCCTTACTTCGCCGTCTATTTTGCTTGGAATTTTATAATAGGAACAATTAATTAAAATTCCAACAACAAAAAAGATAATCATAATAACAAAGAAACTGAAACCACAATAATAAAATATGCATATGAAAAAGAAGGCTACAATGAATATTGTAAGCCCCCTAAATTCCTTATTCATTCCATAGAAAATACAACTAATTGCAAGCGTCAAAAATATGTATATTAGTGGATTTCCTACATCTCCTATTTTTTTAGAAAACATCAACTCACCTCATTAATGAGTTTTGCCACTTTCTAGCTAAAATTTCAAAGATTAATAAAAATATTATCGATGCAGCTATTTCTATTCCTATTATATCTCTAATTAATATTCCATTAATTAGAATCATACTAATTACGGCAATAATAATTACTAACAATGATATAACAGGCATAATCAATTCGTTAGAAAATTTTCTTACAGAAATATTGCTATTAAACAATGTAAATAATAAAATTCCAATTGATAATATAGTTAATGTCACTATCGCTGCTTCCTTATCACCAAGTTTGTAAATTGAAACCATTGTAATTATGCTTAGAACAAATGATCTAACTATCATTTCATTTCTAGTAATATCTCGCCCTTTTTTAAGTAATATTATTAATGATAATGGAATGAATAAAACTCCATTTATCGTTACCACATTTCCAAATTCTAAACTTCCAGTTTGTCCCATTATAATACTTCCTACTAAAGTTAGAAGTTCTGAGAATAGAGCAATGAAATATACTTTGAATCCTCTATCTATATTGCCATCAAATACTCTGGAAAAATCTCTTATTTTAAAGAACCCATCTAGGTAATTTTCTTTAATATATACATCTGATACCTTTTTTACAATTGTAGATGCTTTTCCCTTACCTATTCCTACGTTTGATAAGTTGAGTGCTGGAAGATCGCCTAACGTTTCACCAGTAGTTGCAACTTTATGGCCATCTTTTATAAATAATGAAACAATCTTTGATTTAATTTCTGGATTTACTCTGCAAAAAACCCTTACCCTACAAAGCAAATCCTTTAATTCTTGATGATTTAAAGAATCCAGTTCTATTCCTGCTACTACCTGATTATTATTCTTTATTATATTAGCCATTTTTGCATTTGTTATAGCACTTAATTTACTTTCTTCTGTAAATAATATTGGTACTATTGCTTTATCCTTAATTCGATTTATTGTATTTTCGAGATTCTCTTCAAGTGGATTTTCCAATCCAATTATTCCAACAAAGACCATGTTGCTTTCTATATTTTCAGATTTAGATGGTTCATAAGTAAAGTTTCTATACGCAAAACCTTCTGTTATTAACCCTTCTATAGATAAATTCATATCAACTTCCTTTATTTTTGCTTTGTATTCATCCGTAATCTCTTTCTCGATACCTTCTATCATGACATGTGTACATTGTTCTAAAACATCATCTACGTTTCCTCTAGTATTAGCTCTATATCTGTTATTAAATTTACTTACAACTGTAGAGAATCTTTTATCAGAATCCATAGGTATATCTAAAATTTTAGAATTCCTACTATCTATAGCAGCTTTGTAGATTTTTTTTCTAGCAGCATAACTTAGAAAAGCAAGCTCATCTAACTCTCCTTTTCCACTATCATCACTTGGATTATAAATAGCGTTATTACATACTAATGATATTTCAACTATCCTATCAAAGGTTGTCTCTTTTACATACGGATCTTCAGTCGATATCAAATTATCGTTAATAAATAGTTTTTTGACTATCATTTCTTTTTTGCTTATTGCACCAACTTTATCTAAAAATAAAATATTAACATCTTTAATTAAATTAAATACTGAAAAATTTATTATTTCTATATTTTCATTCCTAAAGCTTTTAATTATATTTTTAAAAACTAATTTCGCGATTATAGTAACTGGAAAACAACCAAGGGCAAATAAAGCTGTGCATATGTAATTTTTGTTTGCATCTTGTCCTGTATATACAAAATATGATCCTATAATTATAATTCCTAGGAAATAAATTAATAAATATCTTTCTAAAATTTTAGATATCATTGTCCCAAAATTATGTTTTCTATTACTTGCATACGTAAGCATGGTAAGCATTCTACCTAACTGAGTAGAATTACCAGTGGATATTACTATACCTAGTCCGCTACCTGATTTTATTATAGACCCTTTAAACAATATATTTTTCATATCTGTTAAAGAAAATATATTTCCTACTATCTTACTTTCAAATTTCTCCTTATAAAATGCTTCTCCTGTTATACTCTTTTCGTCAACTTTAATTTCATTAGCACTTATTATTCTTATATCTGATGGAATAACAGAGTCTTTATTAATTTTTACTATATCGCCCATTACTAATTCTTCAGATTTTATAATTTTCTGGGCTCCATCTCTAATAACTACTGTATCTGCAGAATTCAGCCTTTCTAAAGCTCCAATTTCTTTATCTCTTTTTATAGTATGCATTACTATTAAAATTAAATTTAATAATAATATCAAGGCTGTTATTATACCAAATAAATAATGTTCAAATACGAATAAAATTATTGTAATTATCAAATTTATAATTATAGATTTTTGCTTTAAAGCATTTAGTATATGTTTATAAATTTTATTTCCACTTGGTAAATCAATCTTATTGGTCCCATATTTTAATCTTAATGCTTCACAATCATTTTCACTAAGTCCACTTTGAACATTACTATTTAGTAATTCAACTATTTGAGCCCAAGAGTTATTGCAGTATTTTTCCAAAAAAACCCCACCATTCTAATTACTTCATTAATAACTTCTTTATTATACTATATTTTTCATTTTTATATATATACATTCATTTATAGTATAATTATACGTTTAAAGACATTAAAAGGCAAAACTTTAATATCTTATATATATTTTCGATACATATTTATAAAAGTTAATTTTATTTAAGCATTTCTACTATAATAATCTTCATTGGGCTCAATTATTTTTCCATATTAAATTTATTTATTTTTTGGTTTTTGGATTAAAGATTAGTGCCATAAGATATCCAAAGAATATTGATGCTGTAATCCCTGCTGCAGCTCCTTTAATTCCACCTGTAAAAGCTCCTAATAATCCTATTTCATCTACCTCTTTTATTGCAGCTTTAGCTAATGCATTTCCAAAGCTCGGTAACGGAACTGTAGCTCCCGCTCCGCCAATAGAAACTAATTTATCATACCATCCAAAAGCACCTACTATAGCTCCAAGCACAACAAACACTACTAAGATTCTTCCTGGAGTTAATTTTGTGACGTCTATTAATATTTGACCTATAACGCAAATAATGCCCCCAACTATGAATGCACTTATATAATTCATTCACTTTTCATTCCTTTCAAACAAAAGATTTTTATAATCTAACATCTCGTTTATTTATAAGTTTCCTCTTACTTAATTTGAATTCATTTCAATAGCGACTGCATGTGCTATTCCTGGAATTGTCTCACCTTGAAGAGAAGACGTAGTGCTCATAAGTGCACCTGTAGAAACTAATAATACTCTTTTAATTTCCTTTTTCATAAGTCTTTTATATAAATAACCTGTAAAAACAACTGCTGAACATCCACAACCACTTCCACCTGACAATGTATTCTGCTTTTCATTATCAAATATAATTTCGCCGCAATCTATATGTTGATTTCTAATATTATATCCAAAGTCTTCAATTAATTTATCAGCAAGTTCTCTTCCTATTACGCCTAAATCTCCTGTAGCTATAATATCATAATCTTCCGGTTTTCTTCCTGTATCCTTAAAATGATTTACAATTGTATCTGCCGCTGCTGGCGCCATAGCTGCTCCCATATTATTAGCATCTTTTTGCCCATAATCTTTAACTTTTCCTGTTGTCACATATGTTATTTCCGGATAATTCCCCTCATGTCCTAAAACTAATGCTCCTGATCCAGTCACTGTCCACTGAGCTGTGGCTGGTCTCTGAGATCCATATTCAAGCGGAAATCTGAACTGCCTTTCGGCTGAACTAAAATGTGAAGATGTAGCTGCAACCACGTATTTAGCAAATCCTCCGTCCATAATTATTGACGCTAAACTCAAAGATTCTGACATAGTGGAACAAGCACCGTATAATCCAAAGAATGGAATACTGAATTCTCTAGCTGCAAAGCTTGATGAAATAATTTGGTTTAATAGGTCTCCTGAAAATAAATAATCTATATCTGTTTCTTTAAGGTTCCCTTTTTTTAAAGCTTGCGATATAGCTGTAAACATCATCTCGCTTTCGGCTTTTTCAAAACTTTCCTTTCCTAACATGTCATCGTTTAATATATCATCAAAATATTCACTTAGCGGTCCTTCCCCTTCTTTAGGGCCTACTATAGAATGCGTCGATATTATTTTGGGTGGATTATCTAATTTTACAGTTTGATTTCCTATCTTTTTATTCTTCATTTGCAAATTAATCACTCCTCTACATTTTTGAATTAAAAGCAACTCGATTATTTATCAAAAAAATACATATCCCCATCTTAAAATTCCAATTCCTTTTTTGATCTAAATTATTGCAATTATATAATAAATTATTCCTATTATTACTGATGTACCAATACCATATACCAATACTGGTCCCGCAATTGTAAACATTTTGGCTGCGACTCCAAATATAAATCCTTCTTTTTTAAACTCTATTGCTGGAGAAACTACAGCATTAGAAAACCCAGTTATCGGAACAACAGTACCAGCTCCACCAAAATTAGCTAATTTAGCATATACTCCAGTACCTGTTAACAAAGCCCCTAAAAATACCATTATAATAGGAACCATATTCATTATTTGTTCTTCTGCAATTCCAAATCCTGCTGCAATATTGTAAATCAATTGACCTACATCGCATATTAATCCTCCAACTAAAAACGCTTTTAAGCAATCTTTAAGTATCTTTGATTTTGGAATGGCTTCATTGGCCATATCATTATATTTTTGCTTTATGCTTTCTTCACTTACTTCTTTATTATTAGTCAAGATGATCACTCTCCTTTTTTACCTGTATATCTATCATTTGCAAAATTATTAAGATTAATCGTGTTATTTTTTGGCATATATTTTATAAAAAAAATAGAATATATATTTGATCTAATTTAATAAAAAATTATACAAATACATATTCTATAATAACTCTTTTTTATATTTATCATTTTTCTTACCAATGTGTAATTAGCAAATTTTATTCTTCTAATTTTTTCCGCATTTCAGCTAAAACCTTCTTTTCAATTCTCGATACCTGCACTTGGCTTATACCTAACATTTTAGCTACTTGAACTTGTGTTTTATCTTTAAAATAACGTAACATTATAATCTGCTTAGCTTTATTATCTAAACTATTTAATGCTTCTTTAAGAGCTATCTTTTCAATAAGATTTTCATCATCTGCACTTTTCTCACTTAGTTTATCTATTAAAAGAACTGGAGCTCCATCATCCTGATGTATTGTATCATATAAATATTGTAAGCTATTAGAAGATTCAATTGCAAATAAAATCTCCTCCTTATCAACATTTGCATAATCTGCAAGCTCTTCTATAGTAGGTGATCTCTTGAGCTTTTTTGTTAAAATCTCTTTCTGAAAATGTATCTTTCTAGCAAGGCTTTTAACATTACGACTTACCTTTATCATCCCATCATCTCTTAAAAATCTCTTTATTTCTCCTATAATCATAGGAACTGCATAAGTAGAGAACTTAACATTATAATTTAAGTCGAAATTATTAATAGCTTTAACTAACCCAATAGATCCTATTTGAAATATATCTTCATAATCATATCCCCTATTTAGAAATTTCTTACTTATAGATGACACCAATGGCAAATTCATTTCTATTAATGTATTCATAGCATCAGTATCGCCACTTCTTGCTAGAGCTAACAGCTTGGGATTCTTATCATAATTATAATCCTCTCGTTTTAAATCCTCTTTTTCCATCTTATTTCACCTAACTTACCACGTTAAATTTCTTCTTAATTACCACCTTTGTACCATTACCTTTTTCACTGTCAACCTCTAACGCATCCATAAATGTCTCCATTACAGTGAATCCCATACCAGATCTTTCCAAATCAGGTCTTGATGTATATAATGGCTCCATAGCTTGCTCTATGTTATCAATTCCAATTCCTTTATCAATAATCGCTATAGTTACTTGATCTTCATTAATTTCTGCTTCAATTCTAACTAATCCATCTTCTCTATTTTCATATCCATGTATTATAGAATTAGTAACTGCCTCAGACACTGCTGTTTTTACATCATTTATTTCATCAATTGTTGGATCTAATTGAGCAACAAAAGCTGCAACTGCAACTCTTGCAAAAGCTTCATTTTCAGATTTGCTTACAAATTCTATGCTCATTTTATTGTCAGACATGATAACCCCTCCATCTAAATGCACCTTACTGCTTCATCTACAGTATTATAATTTTTAATTAACTTGTACAATCCGGCCAGTTCAAAAATTCTATTAACATTCTTATTAGGTTCTGCAATACAAAGCATCCCCCCTTTGTTCGATAGTTTTTTATATCTACCCAAGACAGCTCCAATTCCTGAACTATCCATAAAAGTAACTCCTGAAAAATTTAAAATAACTTTTTCTATATTATCTCTATCTATCCTATCATCAATTTTTACTCTAACTTCCTCTGCACTATTATGATCTAGTTCACCACTAAGAGTAGTTATTAGAATATTTTTTTGTTTCTCAAATTTTAAATACATATTAATTAAGAATATCTCACAATGTAGTTTTAAACTTATATATTTAAGTTTTAAGATATTCTACGTTCACCTCCTCTTTTCCCTCATTTCATCTTTTACCATATTTTAACATACTATTTTATTCAACGTCAAACTATTTATTACATTTTTTTCTATTTATTATAACTCATTATCTTAATTATCCGCCTATATCACATATATTAAGGATATATAAAATAAAGATACCGATAATTACCTAAACTACATAATTATCAAATATTAAATGAATCTCTTGCTTTTATTTAATGCATAAAAAATAGAAGATAATCTCGATATACTCATATAAATATATATCATAAGATCATCCTCTATTTTATTTTCTTATAGATATCTAACTTAAAGATTTGACTTATTAGATAAGCCAATAATTACTTTTTCTTTTTTCCACCCTTATATTTTAAAATTTCATTTTCTATTTCCTTAAAGAAACTTTTTACTGATTCTCCTTCATCAAGTATTAATACTTCAATAGCATCCTCTAAAGTTTCCATGGTATATATATGAAATTTTCCATTTCTAACATCATCTTCAACTTCATATCTTAATATTAATTCATCGGCATTTGTACTTGGAATTAAGACACCCTTTCCATCTGTTTTATCAATAATGCTGCAAACTCTATGGAATCCTTCAATTTTTTCATTGGCCCCACCAATTGCCTGAATTTCTCCAAACTGATTTATAGATCCAGTGACAGCAATATTTTGTCTTATTGGCCTCTTACTTAAAGCTGATAGAATACATATTATCTCTGCCACAGAAGCACTATCTCCCTCAAGCATTCCATAAGTCTGTTCAAAACTTAATTGAAAATCTACTGGCAATTTTTCATAAGGACTTATTAAATTACTTAATAGTCCTCGCAATATTCCAATCGACTTTTCATGGATATTTCCACTCATTTTGCATTCTTTATGAACATCTATTATCCTTCCATCTCCTATATTTGATAAGCATGTTATCCTCATAGGCTTACCAAAACTATAGGATCCATTTCCAACTACAGAAAGCCCATTGATTATTCCTGTTTTTCTTCCGTTTACTGTTATCAATATTTTTTTACTTTTATAATTATCCATTATATCTTCCAAAATCTTTTCATCTTCATATGCTACATCAATTATATCTTGCTTTTCTATATTTTTTCTTTTATCTTCTTTTGCATTATTATTGGATAGATGCAGTAATTTATTTATATAATAATCATCTATAGATATTTTATTTCTTTGACCTGCGACCCTAGCAAGGAATTTAATCATTTCCTTAAGAGCATCATCTGTTATATTCAATAAGTTATCTTTTTTTATCTTTTCTTTTATTAATCCTTCAATAGAATTTTTAGTAATATCATTATATTTTAATTCGGTATCCGCTTCTATCCTAATTGGGAATATTTGTTTAAAATCTTCATCATTATCATATAATATCTGAAAACTCTCATAGTCTCCTATTAAAATAACCTTCAAATTAATAGGAATTGACTCTGGCTTTAATCCTGCGAGAGATATCATTTCTAAATAGCTCTTCGTATAATTATAGTTTATTTTGCCATGAATTAATGATTTCTTTAGATAGTAGTAGCTTACACCACTACTTATTAACGAACTTAATCTTAATATAAGACATCCTTCATTAGCCTTTAACAAACTACCAGCAGAAATCAAAGATATATCTGTACTATATCCCCCGTTATTGTTTCTATATTCAATGGTACCAATTAAGTTTCCAATAGTAGGATCTTCATCATAGATAACTCTCGGATGATCTATGGTCGAATTATCAACAATTACATTTACATTATAATTAGAGAATATATCTTTTAGACAATCTTCATCATCTTCCAAATTAATAGTATAACACTCAACTACTCTTTCTTCTATATCATCATACATTTGAAGAAGATATTTATAAACATCATCCTGGGAAATAAATTGTAATAATAAATCATCCTTATGACTCTGCATATTCTTTTTTATAAAATCTTTGTATATACTTTTAAGTTTCTTAATCGATTTTATTTCAATATCTTTTAATGTCTCTAGAATTTCTTCTGCTTCTTTTTTTAATTTTGATGCTTGTTTTTCGATACTTTCTTGAGTGTTACTTTCGAGACTGTCATATTCATTTTGAGTCATCTCATTGCCTTCATCTTTCAAAGGAATAAACACAAATCCTCCGCTAGTTGCTTTAACATCAAAATTCTTATTTTTTGCTGAATCCATAAGTTTTGTTATATAATTATTCCTTTTTTCACTTATTTCTTCAATAATATCTTCCTTTTCCTCATCTGAAGAACTACTATAAAACTCTACTATGCATTCAAAGTATTTCTCTTTTATATCATCAATCATTTCTTTTAATATATTTCCTTTACCATTTGGTAAAAACAATGCAGTAGGATTTAGTTGTTCTTGTGATGTTACATAGCAAATGTCTTTTGGTGCAGGAAGTTTTTCATATATATTTTCAACACACTCTATTAAATTCTCTAGTTTCTCTTTTGAAAATGAATCTACGTAATATATATTGTATCCTTCTTTTTCAACACTCAAGCTCTTTTTAATTCTATTTAAAGTAGATGTAAATTCGGGTACTCTATTAATATTACTTTTTTTAATGTTATCTGTACACGAAGTACAAAAAATAATTTCATTTGGAGTTAATTCTTTCTTCATATCTTATCCCACTTTGAATCTATTATATACTTAATTAAAATATTTCAAAGCAGACCCCTCCCTAAATTGATAGTATATAATATTAATATTCTTTAAATGGCAAAATAGATATATTTTTTTATAAACTAAAACATAAATAATATTAAAAGTCAGAATAAAATCACAGGCAACCATGAAATTCTAAGTTTTTTTATATCTCTGTCTTTTCCAACTCATATGAGAAAAATATAGCATTAAATAAAAAAATGATTACCTAGATATTAATCTTAGCAACCATCTTAAAAATATTAATTACATAGAATATCAACAATTTACATTTCATTTAACATCCAAATAAAAAAATTCAATACTCCTGCATACACTAACCAAGCCAAATAAGGAATTAATAAAAATGCCTTATTTCCAATCTTTTCATAAAACCTCTTTATAGTTAAAATTACAAAGATAATCAAAATAATAAGTTCTAAAAATGCTAACGCATAAAGCTTAAACCCAAAGAAAATTATAGTCCATAAAAAATTTAATAATAGTTGTATGGCGTAAACAAATAATGCAGAGCTTACATCTATATTCTCATATTTTAAAATATATACTTTATATGAGCATATTCCCATAATTATATAAAGTATGGTCCACACAATCGGAAAAACCATTGCAGGCGGTGAAAAAGGTGGCTTAATTAAGCTTTCATATATTGATCTCATATTAGGAACTAATAATGTTGAAAGCCACCCTATTAAAAGTGGAATAATTATTGATACAAACAATGGAATAATTCTTATCCTTTTTTTATTCCCTGACTTTTCTGACATAAATTATACACCTCAAATTTAAGTAATTAGTTTAACATAACTAATTTAATATATGTTTATTTATGTAAAACTATGATTAATTAATAAAACTATTTATCACAAGTTTATTTATATCAAATTGTAATTATTTTTAGTACCTATAAATTTATTAAATTCATATCCACTTACTTTTTTCATTTCCTATTAAGTTAATTCTACTCAATATATATATCCGAAAACTCTATATCTATCTTTTCTTCTAATAAATTTGTTTCCCAATCTTCATTGTTGAATTTATCTTCATGTAATTGCTGAGCCATAGGCATAATTATTGTGAATTCATTTCCTCTATTATTTGATGTGAGCCGTATATTTCCTTCTTGAAGTTCAACTAAGGCTTTAGTTAGAAATAACCCTAAGCCGCTTCCTTCTTTTAGTCTATTAAAAGTTTTATTCAGTTTAGTGAATTTATCAAAAATATATGGAATGGTTTCTTTATCAATTTTCAAGCCATCATTTTTAACTTTTATAGCAACTTTGTTATCCATATAAAGCTCTACACTCACATTTATTTTTCCACCTTGCTTTCCATATTTAACAGAATTGGAAAGAATATTTAACATAATTCTTGTTACCATTTCCTTATCACACTTAACATAGATTTCCTCTTCCTGTGCATCAAATGTCAGAGTATTATTTATTAATTTTATGTACTTATTAGACGCCATCGAAACCTCTTCTACAATGTTAACTATATTATGTATTTTTAGATTCGGAATTAGATACCCCTCTGAAATTTTATTAGCATCTATAAAATTATTAATAGTCCTTATAAGCCTTAAACAATTTTGCTTTATAATCTTTCTATTCTTATTTACTCCATCTAGATTATTTTCATTAAAATAAATTTGATTAACCTGCAATGCAGAAAATATAAGATTTATAGGCGTTTTTAGTTCATGAGAAATATTAGAGAAAAATTCTTTTTTTATTTCATCCTCTTGCAAGTATTCTTCAAGAATTTCTCTCATCTTTTTATTTTCTTTAATTTCACTTATATCATGTATGTAAAGAATCTTGCTTATTTCATCTATGGAAGCCAAAAATATTTCAACTTCGAAATCAGTATGTTTCATTTTTATGCATGGAATATAATTGCCTGCTCTCTTAATATCTTCAAGCGTTATATCAAAATACATTTTTATAAAATCATTTATTTCTATTCCTAAGATCTCATCATTAGTTATGTTTAAAGTTTTTAATGTCCTCTTATTTATGTGTCGAAGCCTATCTAAGTAAAATAGAAATACACCACCATAAATAGAATCAATTAGTTCATTATTCCTATCTCCACTCTTTTTGATCATTACACTTATTTCATTTAATATAGAATTCCTTTTCCTTAATATAGAGTTAAGTTCTTTCTTTGTTTTAGTTGCATTTTCGATATTATTATTAAGTTCTTTTAATGAACCATCCACTACTTTACTTATTATGTAATCATAAAATTTATATAAAGTAATACATTTAACAATTAATATAAATTCAGAAACTTTCACATAGCTCATATAAAGGCATATAAATCCCAAATAATTAAATAATATAGAAAAAATATAAAATATTATTTGTCTAAATTCAGCAATGGTAAATTGTTTTCTTTTAGATAGCATATCTTGTGCTGTAGATATGCACAAACCTATGCTTAACAAAACACTTATGGTAATGCTCCATATAAAAAATGATAGTTCATAAGGATTATGTATTCCATTTCCTCCATTAAAGCCAATACCAAGCATTATGATAATTACTATTTCCGATATACATATTACAAGACTCTTTCTATTATTATTTTTAACCAGGAGTCCTATTTTTATTATGCAATATTCTAAAGTAGCGTGCATGCTATAAAAAAGTATGAAGTAACTTTTAGGAATATCCTTAAATAACATTATTATCTCAGTAACATTTATAGCTAGTATCATAATAAGTATTAAATATATCACTTTGAATCTTGCTACAAAACCTTTACCGACAAACTTCCCCCTTATTATATACACATAAATAAACGCCAAAATCATAGATATTGCAATTATATTATTCAATAGCAAATAAAAATTAACATTATCAGTAAGAATAGAGCATAAAATTATTAGTACCGTTAAAAATGCATACTTCTGAACGTTTCTAATTTTTATCTTTATTTTGTCCAATGCTAAGAAACCATTATACATCTCTATATCCCTTTCATAAATTCAATACTTACAGTTGTCCCTAAATTATTATTTCTTTTTATTTCGATTTTTCCGCCTTGTAGTTCAATTAATTGTTTTACTACAAAAAGCCCTATGCCTGTCCCACTTTTTCTGTCAGGATTACAATTTCCTCCAATTGAATATCTATTAAATGCTTCGTATATAAATTCCTCATCTATTCCAATTCCATTATCTTTTACAGATATATTGACCTTATCATCAAATTCGTTTACCACCACGCATATTTGTCCACCATCTTTAGTAAATTTCACAGCATTAGAAACTAAATTTAGAATTATTCTATACATAAATTCACGATCAATATCCAAGTAACACTCTTCAGTATTAGTATCAAAAATTAAATCTATATTATTTAACTTCACATATTCTACTAATGACATTACATTGTCCTCTATGACCTCAACTATGTTCATATTCTCTAATCTTGGCGTTAAATAATGGGAATTTATCTTTGAATTATCTATTAAATTGTTGGTTAATTTAATTAAAGAGATACAGTTTTGCTTAGATATATCATTATATTTCTTTAATATATCAAAGTCTTCTTTTTCAACATATATTTTTTCTACCTGCATTGCCGAATATATTACATTTATCGGCGTTTTCAAATCATGACTTATATTTGAAAGAAATTCTCTCCTAATACTTTCTTCAATTTGTTTATTCTCAACTTCTTTCCTTATTTCATCCACAAGAACTTTAGAAGTTCTATCTTTAATCAATAGCAATTTCCATGATACATTTTCATAATAAGGCAAAAATTCTGCCTTTATAAATTTTTTTTGATTTCCTATATAGAGAATTGCATCATAATCTTTATTTTCTGCATTATTATTTACAAAATCAATATAATTGCTTATTTTTTTATTTATTATTTCTCTTTTTTTTGAGATTCCCGAAATCTTTAAAAATTGTTTATTCACAAATAATATTCTATCATTATCTGCATTCAGAATTATAATTGGATGGGGCATAAACCTAAATAATGTTGAATATAAATACTCTTTACTTCTTAATAAATTTATTGAACTCTCTAACTTAGCATTTCCTAATTCTATTTCATGATTTAGTTCATCTAGTTCCCCATTTTTATCATTCAACGAACGTGATAAGGCCTTATATGGATCTTTAACCAACCTAGATATAATAAAATTCCAAAGCATTGTAAAGTTTGCAAAATGTATGACTTCAATTAATGCATCTTTTATATATTGGCTATTGTTAAATGCATATATATTAATTAAAAATATCAGAACCGTTGAGGATATGTAAACTTTTATGATGCTCCATCCATGTTCCCTTAAGTAGTTTGATTTTTTTAAATTCATAACTATTTTTATAAATGCTGGTATCTCAATAACCGTATATATAATTTTCACAAAGAGTATAGTCAAATTAGAAAAATAACTCAGTAACGTACATGTAATAATTAAAATTAATATTCCGTAACTTTCTATCTTTAATTTTCTTCTTTCCAAATAATATTCAGTTAATACATAACTAGCAAAAGTTTCTATTAGTAATATGCTCTCTCTGCTTAAATTTATATAACTTTTAATTTCTATTAAGCTATTTGCATCATAAATTTTCATTATAAATCCAAACGATGATATAAATATCATTAATGAGAAAAATATTATTATTATCTTCGAAACATATCTTTTGTAAAATCTTCTCACTTGCTTTAATAATACAAATAAAATTATACTTAGGGTTATGTAATAAATTCTAAAAATTAAAGGTATATGTGCACTAGCATCATTAACAATAAATTTTAATATAAAATATAAAAATATACTTATCATATAAATATATATGATTATAGATTTACTCATAACAAAATCATTTGATAGTCTTTTATACTTTTCCATTTTTCCCCCTATTTTATGAAACTATAACCTTATTATATCATTTTCTTCTATTATGCCACCTTACTTTTATAAATAAATGTATACAATTAATTTTTTGCAGAAAAAAATAGCCAGCAATCAGTTGTGTTGACTATTTATTCCAATTAATAATAATTTTATTTTAACAACTATTAATGTCTCAATATTCCACTCTTTTTTAATTTCTCCATAAAATTATTTGTAATACTGTTCATAAATCCTTTTAATAATATTCCAGCAATTAATGAAACAAACATGTATATAGACAAAACTGCTATGTCTTTAATCAATATTGAATACACTATTCCCGCCATAATCTGTCTCATACCACTAATTGCATATGTAAAAGGCAAAAAAGGAAACAATTTTTGAAAAATACTGGTGCAACTTCAATCGGAAAGTTACCACTTGCTCCTGCCATCTGAAGTACTAATATTATAACAATTGCGGCTTTCCCTACATCATCTAGTATACTTGCTGCAGTATATATAACAATTACAAATATAATACTTATAAATATACTATAAAAAATATACATTATAGGATGAACTGCATAAACCTTTAGCATAATTAAGCTACCTATACTTGCAACTAATGCTTGGCATACTCCAACTGTCAAAAATAATAATAGTTTTCCTAAATACATTTCATATGGTTTAATCCTTGTTCCATCATCAAATTTAGGTGCTTCAAGCGATAATAAAGCCGATGCCAACAATCCCCCAACCCATAAGCAAAGTACGGTATAAAATGGAGTCGTAGCTGTGCCGTAATTAGGCCATGGAAATAATCTATTATCTTCTATTTCAACTGGACTAGCTACAAAATCACTTTGATTTTCCCAATTGCTTGTCATCATGTCTAATAATTCATCAATTTTATCTTCTTCATCCATGTCCTTGATTTTATCTGACAATTCATGAATCTTATTTTTAGCGTCTGGTAACTTGCTTTTCAAACTAGTTAATTCATCGTTAGTTAAGTTGGTTGCATCCTGTGAAACACTTAGCATTTTTTCTACTTCTGGTAATGTATTTCTCCCTTCATCAATAATAGATAAGCTATCATCTAAAACCTTTCTAGTTGAATTAATGCTCTTTTCTACTCCTGGTACAATTTCTGAATCATAGTTGTCTGTAATATCTGCCACCAAACTATGTACTTCATCTACAACTTTTATAATATCCTTAAGTGTTTGCACATTTAATCCATCATTATCTATTTTCTTAATTTCTTCATCCGATTTATCAGCTACTATTTGTAATTTATCTTCAATCGTATCTAGCTTATCAATATTATCTGAAATCACTTTACTTATATCTTTCAAATCATCTTGCATATTTTTTACTGAATTTAATTGTTTATCTAGTTTGTCTGTAATTAATTTTATCGAATCTATATTCGGAACATTATCACCAAATGAAGGTATTTTGATTTCTATATCACTTAATTTATCAATGAGTTTCTTTATATTTCTAAGTTTATATTTAACATTATTAATCGTCTCTTCTGTTGCAATAGCAGAATCCCTTACATTTAATAACACCTTTTTAGATACTTCTGGTAATACATTCTCATCTAGATTTTTAAGTTCTACACTTGAATTATCGAGTACATTTTCTGATTTTATTAAGTCCTGCTTTACTGTTGGAGAAATATCTGATAGTTTTCCCTGAGTATCATCTAAAACCGATTTACTATTATTTAAAAAATCACTTGATGAATCAATAGCATTAGATATTGTTGGAAGCATATCATTAGTTTTAGTTAACACATTTTTCAAATTAACTGTTCCGTTGCTTGCATCATCTAAAAGTGTTTCGATTTCTGACACATTATCATCTAACTCATATATGTTATCAACTATTTTTCTAAGCTTAGGTCTGTTGTCTTGTATATCAACTCCTCTTTCGTTACATATCCTAAACAATATTCCTGAGACTGTCTTAATTACATTTTCATCTAACTCATTTTTTACTGTTTTTACACCTGAATCTGTCATCTTGGGAGCAATCGCATTTTTCTTTTCATTTACCGTGTATATTAACTTTGGTTTATTAATATTTTTTTCTAACAATGTTGTAATGTCTTCAGAAAAATTTTCTGGAATTTCAATTGTTGCATAATACTTTTCTAGTAGCAAACCTTGCTCCCCATTTTCCTTATCTGTAAAAACCCATCCTAATTTATCATTTTCCTTAAGTTTATCAACTAAATCTTCTCCTAAATTTATATTCTTGTCCTTAAATACAGTACCTTTATCCTCATTAATAATAGCAATCTTAATTCCAGCTGTATTGGAATAAGGGTCCCATGAAGCTTTTATATTTATCAATGAGTACATAGATGGAATAATTATCATTACCATAATCATAAGTCTTGCTACCCAGTTAGTACGTATTTTATTAATATCTCTTTTATATATTCTAAATATATTCTTCATAATTGATTCCCCTAGTATTGCAATATAGATTATTTTAACTACTCATTATTGAACTTTCTCTTAATTTTTCAACAATATTTATTCTTTTTGCATTTATCGGTTCTTTAGCCAAAACTCCAATAATAATTGACCCTATCATAAACATAAATAATATAATGCTATCTTTAAATAATATTGAATATATTACTCCTGCCATAATTTGTCTAACTCCACTTATTGCATAGGTAAATGGAAGAAATGGAAATAGCTTTTGATATCCTGCCGGATTAACTTCTATTGGAAAATTGCCACTGGTTCCAGCAACTTGTATAACAAGCAATACCACACCTATAACTATTCCTCCATACCCAAAAAGACTAACAGCTGTATAAATTATGCAATTAAATACAACACTTATAAATATACAATAGAAGACAAACATTACTGGATGAACTGAATAAGAATGCAAAATAAATAATGCTCCTAAGCTAGCTACTAAAGCTTGGCCTATTCCTATGAATAAAAATAACGATAGCCTTCCAAAATATTTCTCGTACTTATTTAATTCTTTATCATTTTCTATAGAATGTGACTCTGTTCCAATTAGGACTGATAATACATATCCACCAATCCATAAGCAAAGAACTGTATAAAATGGCGTTACTGTAGATCCATAATTAGGCCATGGGAATAATCTATTATCCTGAATTTCTACAGGACTAGATAAAAAATCACTTTGAGCATTCCAATCATTTGTTATCATATCTAATAATTCATCAATATCTTTCTTGTTATCTATTTTTTTTAATCTCTGCGCAAGCTCATGTACATTGTCTTTTATATCTGGAAACTTTTCTTTTAATTTTTTTAATTCATCATTAGATAAATCTTCTGCATTCTTGAAAGTATTCAACATCTCTTGAACATCTGGCAAAGTTTTTTTTCCTTGAGCCGATAAGTTTAACCCAGTATCAATTATCTCGCTCATTGAGTCAAACCCCTTATTAATTGTTGGTACAATTTCTGAATCATAATTATCTGTTATATCAGAAACTAAATTATGCAAATCATCTAATACCTTTCTAGTATCTGTAAGATCCTGCATGTCCAATATTTTATCTCCATTATTTAATTTATCAATATCTTTATTAGTTCTATCAATTAGTTTATCAAGATTATTATCTATATTATCTAATCTATCTATGATTTTAGAAATGGTCCTACTTTCTTGCTTTAATAAATCTCTTTGATTTTCAATTACATCTGCTTGTTTATCAAAAATTTGCTGAAGCTTTTTTATTTCATCATAACTTTGTAGTGATTTGTCAATTGAAGGTTTAGGGATTTCTATTTCACTAATCTTATCAATAGCTCTTTTTATATTCTTCAATCTAGACTTAGCATCGCTAGAACTAGTTCTAATTGCTTTAGAAGTGTCTAATATCTGTAACAATGCTTTCTTTTCTACTTCCGGTGATATATTTTCATCAATATTTTTAAGCTCTGTTCCTATAATATCCAGCGTATTTTCACATTCAACAAGATCTTCTTTAATTTTTGGAGATTCATTCTGCAAATCTCCTTGTGTTTCATTTAGAAAACTTTGTGTATTATTTAAAAATTCAGCAGTTTCATCAACAGTGTCTGCTGCAGTTGGTATAAGCTCATTTGTTTTTATCATTAACTCAGAAGCACTTATTGTTCCATTAATTGCTTCATCTAGCATTTTTTCAATTTCTGGCATATTATCATCTAATTTATATACTGAATCTATTATATTTCTAAGCTCAGATCTGTTATTTTGTATATCTATACCAACCTCATCACATAATCTGAACATTATTCCCGATATACTCTTTGCTATATTCTCATCTAATTGAGTTTTGACACTTTTTACACCTGCATCAGTTATTTTAGATGCAATAACATTTTTCTTCTCATTTACAGTATATATTAACTTAGGTTTTGTAACGTCTTTCTTAACTACAGTCGTAACATCCTCTGAAAAATCTTGTGGTATTTCAATCATTGCATAATACTTTTCATTTGTTAAACCATTTCTGGCAGTTTCTTTGTCTACAAATACCCATCCTAATTGATCATTTTCCTTGAGCTTATCAACTAATTCATTGCCTAAATTTATACTATGTTCTTTGTATACCGTTCCCTTATCTTCATTAACAATTGCAACTTCTATTCCCTTCGTATTAGAATATGGATCCCAGGATGCCTCAATATTTATTAATGAATATAAAGATGGTATTATCATTAAAACTACTACAACAAGCGCTGCCACCCAATTAGTAAATATATTCTTCATATCCCGTTTAAAAATATTTATTATATTCTTCATATTCAATGCTCCTGTCAGAAAATATTTCTTTGTATAGATTATATCACACAAAAATGACCAAGAGTCATTTTTTCTCCAATAATTATTTTCCGTACTTAAAACTTTATTTCTATTCTGGAGAAATTAACTATTATACATTTACCTATTCAATTAAGATGAAATGTATGATAAAAAAATAAAGAAAATGCCCTTAGCTATTATGCTAAAGGCTATAAAATTACTAATAGTTAATCAATTCTTATCTCTTCCTTCTATGTATCAGAATCTGAAATTAGCAATTACTTTTATTAAAATTTAAATGTAGATATTTTTTTAATTAATTTACTTGTACTCTCTTTAGATTCATTTATATTTAATATTATTTTATTAGTTTTCTCATTTATTTCGACTACCTTTTCTGCTATTTCAGTAGTTCCTTCCGCTCCATCTGTGGAAGCTTCTGCAACTTGATCTATTGTTTTTAAAATATCCTGTATAGATGCCAAAAGTTCCTCTGAAGTTGAGCTAAAGTCCGAAACTAAACTATTAACAAAGTCTGCATCCTTGCTATATTTATCTGCAACTTCCATCATAGATTTATAATCATTATCTACGTTATTTGAAATAAATTTCAAAAGCTTACTTGAATTGTTTGATAAATCACCTACAGATTCTGTAACTTTATCAGTAACGTTCTTTATTTCAGTAACTACATTCTTAGATTCTTCTGCAAGTTTTCTTACCTCTTCTGCAACAACTGCAAATCCTTTTCCTGCATCCCCTGCTCTAGCAGCTTCAATAGCAGCATTCAATGCCAACAAATCTGTTTGTGCGGCAATCTCGATTATAGATTCAGATAATATACTAATTCTAGCTACAATATGAGAGTTTTCAATAGCTTTTTCAAGACCTCCTTTTGTCTCTAAAAATATCGCCTTTGCTTTTTCTTGTGACTCAATCGTATTTTTCTTAACATCATCTGCACTTTTTTGTATTCCTTCAACTGATATTAATCCATCTTGAATTTTTTCCGAGATTCCCTCTACAGCTTTTTCGATTTCATGAGATGTTGCTAGCATCTCCTCTGATGATGCAGCTGTTTCTTCCATTCCAGCAGCAATACTCTCTGTACTGCTTGAAACTTCTTCTATTGTACTTGATAGATTATCTATCTTACTATTTATATCATTATTTATATTTATAACATTTTCAGTACTCTCATTGACCTCACTAATTATTAACCTTAAGTTTGATATAAATTTATTTAAACTATTTGCAAGTCCAGCAATTTCATCCTTAGATTTAACTTTAATTTCTTGAGTTAGGTCACCACCTTTTTCTGCAAGTGCATCTAACTCATCCTTTAAACTTTTTAGTGATGCTATTATTCCTTTGATAATCATAAATGAAATAACCATTGAAAAAATAATTAATACTGAAATAATTATTATAGATATATTCTTTACTTTTTGGTATATATCACTACCCTGCTTAGAAAAATTCGCTCCCATTTCTTGATTATACTTAGATAATTCAATCAATGATCCTGATGCTGAGTCGAAGTATTTCTTTCCTTCTCCATTCATGATTTCCATGGCCTCATCAGTTCTTAAATCTCTACTCAAGGCTATAACTTTCTCATGTATCTTCAAATATTGATTCCAATCATTTTTAGCTGTCTCAAATAATTGCTTATCTTTATCATCATAAAATGTTTTTTCATATAAATTCATACTGCTTTGAATTTCGTTATTTTTTGCTTCCATATCTTTTTCTTTTTGAGCCATTTCATTTTTGTCAGTTGAGATTATATGTTCATATTCCATTATTCTAAAATCAGATGTCATCGTGTTTATATTCCCTGATTGGATTAATCCTGGAATTAATTCTGTAGACATATTAGCTGAAACTGTATTAATCACATTTAAGTTATTAATTGAATACAAACTTAAAAGAATCATTGAAATAATAAGCATAGATATAAGTGATACTAATTTACCTTTAATCGATTTGAACATTAAAACCCACTCCCCTTTTAATCACATAATAAATATCCTATAAATTTATATTGTACAAATACTTATTCGATGTTTTTTTACAAAAACCTTTTTAATTTCATTAAAATTTTAATTCCCACTTCATTATAACAACTATATTTTTATTTCCTTAATTTTTATTAAAAACTTTTCAAATCTCAATTCCACCATTTGTAATTTTAGAGATTTAATTAATCATAGTAATGAGATTATAAACAATTGTAAGATTTTAAAACAAAAAATATTTTATGTATCTTAATACACGTTTTTTTCAAAAAAATAACACATATTTAGCTATTTTCATAGCTAAATATGTGTTATATATAAGCCCTTCGCTAAGTTTCTAAAATATGAAACTCTACGAAATTCATCAAATTTTGGTGCAGGTGACGGGACTTGAACCCGTATGTCCATGTGAACACTACCCCCTCAAGATAGCGTGTCTGCCATTCCACCACACCTGCAAATATAAATTACTCACTTAATGATAATCTATTCTTATTTAAAATTCAAGTAATTTTCATAAAATATTTAAGTTAATCATTAGGCAGAGACTAATAATTAACTTAAAAAATGTACATTTAGGAAGCTTTTCATTAGATCAACTACCTTATCTGCCTCAAAATAATCGTCTTTTTTATCATAAAGATATTGATATATATGATAATATGTGTTTACCTTATCAACATATTTTTTTGTTTCCCCAAAAGGTATATAATCTACACTTTTTCCATCTGAAGAGTATTTTCTATTATCAAGCCATGATTGCACATTAGTTGGTCCTGCATTGTATGCTGCAATTGTCAAATCCATATCTTTATCAAAAGTATCATTCAAACGCCTAAGGTACCAGCATCCCATTTTAATATTATATTCTTCATTATACAGGTCTTCTTTAGAGAATGTATTATATCCCATTTCTTTCGCTGCCCATTGTCCAGTATCAACCGTTATTTGCATAAGACCTACGGCATTTTTATGTGAATGCGCATCATCATCAAATTTACTTTCAGTTTTTATAACTGCTAGTACTAGCAATGGATCTAGATTATACTGCGAACTGTACATATCAACATACTGCTGGTACTTATAAGGAAAAAACTTTTCTTTTATAATATATCTCGAACCTATGCCAATTGCTGCTACAATTACTACTAAGAATACTATTGCACAAAAGGTTTTTCTTAGAAACTTCATTATATTCTCCTTACTTAGCATATTAGTTTTATAAAATCAATAAAATCATAAACTTGCTTCTGCAATTCGATTAAATCAGTATTATTGTCAATAATAATATTCGCAAACTCTTTTTTTTCTTCCATAGACATTTGAGAATTTATTCTACTAACAGTTTCAACTTTAGTTAATTTATCTCTATTCATAACTCTTTGAATTTGAACTGAATTATCCGCATATACAAGTACAATATAATCCATTTCCTCATGCATATTATTTTCAATTAAAGTAGGAGCATCTATTATTACTATTTTTTCATTCTTTTGTTCGTGCAATTTTATCTTTTCTTCAATTGATTGTTTAATATACGGCATAATTATACTTTCATATTTTATTCTTTGTTTAGGAAATCTGAATATGTGGTTTCCAAATTCTTTCCTTCTAAATTCACCTCTCCAGTCAAAGAAACCTGCTCCAAATTGTGCCCGAACCATTTCTAATATCTTTGGATTATTTTCAAGTACTTCTTTAGCTATAGAATCTGCATCTATTATTTTTAGTCCTTCTTTACTTAAAATATTTGATACAGTGCTTTTTCCGGTGCCGATTCCACCTGTTAAACCAATTTTAACCATTTTATAAAAACCACCTTTTTTAATTCCACAATACATTATTTGGCATCGTACCATGTATCTCCAAAATTAACATCTACATCAAGTGCTACTTTTAACTTAATTGCATTTTCCATTTCATAAGCAACTAAATTTTTAACTTCTTCAAATTCATCTTTTTTTACATTTAAAATAAGTTCATCGTGTACTTGAAGGATTAATTCACTTTTTAATTCTTTTTCATTTAATCTGTTATAAACATTTACCATTGCAAGCTTTATTATATCAGCTGCACTTCCTTGAATTGGTGCATTCATTGCCAATCTATCACCCAAAGCCTTAACTATTTTATTTGAAGATTTTATCTCTGGAATAAATCTTCTTCTATTTAAAATTGTCAATACATATCCCTTTTCTTTAGCTTCATCTACAACATTTTCAAGATATTCTTTTATCTTAGGATATCTTTCTAAATATATAGACATGTATTCTTCTGCTTCTTTCTTTGTGATCTTTAAATCTTCTGCAAGGCTAAACGCACTTATTCCATACACTATCCCAAAATTAACTGCTTTTGCTCTACTTCTCATAAGAGAAGTAACCTCTTCTATCGGAACTTTAAATACTTCCGAAGCAGTTTTTGTGTGAATATCACTATGATGCTCAAATGCATCTATCATATTTTCATCTCCAGCAATATGAGCCAATACCCTTAATTCTATTTGCGAATAGTCACATGAAACCAGTATATCAGTTTCTTCCATTGGTATAAATACTTTTCTTATTTCTCTACCCATTTCATATTTTATAGGAATATTTTGCAAATTAGGTTCTGTGCTTGATAGTCTTCCTGTTGTAGTTACAGTTTGATTGAAGTTTGAATGGATACGCCCATCTTCATCAACCACATTTTTTAAACCTTCTACATATGTAGAATTTATCTTTGTGATTTGCCTATAATACATTATTTTAGGTATTATATCATGCTTATTCATTAGCTTCTCTAAAACTTCTTGGTTAGTTGAATATCCAGTTTTTGTTTTCTTAATGACTGGTAAATCCAATTTTTCAAATAATATTTTTCCTAGTTGCTTAGGAGAACTAATATTAAATTCCTCATCCGCTAATTCATATATTTCTTTTTGTGTCTTATCGATTTCTTTTTTAAACTTAGTCTGTAGCTCATCTAACATACCTTGATTTATGTTAAATCCAATACTCTCCATGGATGAAAGCACATAAATTAATGGATGCTCCACTTCATAATAAAGTTGATCCATATTTTCCTTATGAAGATTTTCTTTTAATTTTTCATAAACCATAGGTAAGTAACTGCAAAGAATTGCCTTAATATTGCTGTCTTCACTGTTAGGATTATCACCAATATAATGATTAACAAGTTCTAGAATTTCATATTTACTCTTTGATGAATCAATTAAATAAGCTGCTATCGCAGTATCAAAATCAAATCCCTTTATTTCAATTTGATTTTTATTTAAAAATGTAACAAAGTTTTTTCCATCATGAATAACTTTTTTAACATTATCATCTTCCATAAGATTTTTCAAAACTTTTAAAGCTTCTTCACTATACTTAGAACTTATGTCTTTAAAATCTATAATAGTACCCTTATTTTCTTCCCCGAATATTAAATATTCAAGTTTTAATTTAGAATATTTAGATGCATCAGTTAAAGTATAATCTATATAAATTCTATTTCTCATCTCTGAAAATAATGCTTTCATATCTTCAATTGTAGTAATATTTCTCACTTCAATGTTAGATTCTTCCTGAACTGTGTCATCTTTAAATTTAGATAGTATTGACTTCATCTCAAGTTTAATGAGCATCTTCTTAATTTCTAATATATTTTCTTTATTACTAGAACTTATATCTTCTAAATTTAATTCAATTGGAACTTCTCTCATAATTGTAGCTAATTTCTTAGAAAATATTGCTTGTTCAACATTATTTTCTAAATTTTCCTTAAGTTTTTTCCCGGAAATTTTATCTATATTTTTAATAACTTCTTCAACAGATCCATATTCCTTTATAAGCTTAAAAGCAGTCTTTTCTCCCACTCCTGGAACGCCTGGTATATTATCTGACTTATCTCCCATTAATCCTTTTACATCTATAAATTGCTCTGGAGTCACTTCAAACTCATCCATAAAGCTTTCTTTATCATAAACAGCAGTTTCACTGACACCTTTCTTAGTAATTATAATTTTAGTTTTTTCTGATGCTAGTTGAAGTGCATCACGATCTCCTGTAACTACAAATACTTCTGTATTATTGTCCTCAGCAAATTTTGATACTGTTCCAATCAAATCATCTGCCTCAAAGCCTTCAACTTCAAATATCTTAATTCCCATTAACTTAAATAGTTCTTTAATAATCGGGAATTGTTCCGCAAGTTCTGGCGGCATCTTATTCCTACCTGCTTTATATTCAGAATACTCTTTATGTCTAAAAGTTGGTGCTTTCAAATCAAAAGTAGCAATTATACTATCTGGATTAATTTCATCCTTCATTTTAAGTAGCATATTTATAAAACCATAAATGGCATTAGTATTTATTCCATCACTATTTGTAAGAGGAGGCAAAGCATAAAAAGCCCTATTCATAAGTGAATTTGAGTCTAAAACCAATAATTTTTTCATTAGAAACCTCCTGAAATTTAACATAAAAATTTACTCAACTAGAAATATTATTATCTACTTCAAGTCATTATTTAAACTCATTATACTATATTGTATAACTTAAAGTATATATGTATCTTGTTGTGTAATGAATTTATCTCATATTATTTCCATAATTATTAGTAATAATTCTTATTTTGTATATTCTTTATTTTACTATAGTAGATAACTTGCAAAAATTGTTATAATGTTAATTATAGACCGTAATTCCGAATGCAAAGTATTTTAAATTAACCAGTACTATAAAAATCTAT
This sequence comes from Clostridium beijerinckii, assembly GCF_018223745.1. NCBI lineage: Bacteria > Bacillati > Bacillota > Clostridia > Eubacteriales > Clostridiaceae > Clostridium > Clostridium beijerinckii. Next base: position 937,328 of record NZ_CP073653.1, on the reverse strand, counting down.
TATGTAATGAGGTGATATAATTGTTAGATAACCTTTTATCTAAATATGCTAAACTTGCTATTATCAAAGGTGTAAATATACAAAAAGATGGACTTTTAGTTATAAATAGCCCTATTGAGTGTAGTAACTTTGCAAGACTACTTGCAGATGAAGCCTATAAATATGGTGCTTCTGATGTAGTTATAAATTATAATGATGAAAAATTCAATAAGATACGATTTAATAATTCTTCAAAGGAAATTCTTTCTATTACGCCAAAATTTGAAAAAGATAAATATGACTATTACGTAGAAAACAATGCAGCATTTTTGAGTATTTCCGCGTCTGATCCAGATATTTTCAAAGATGTAGATTCGGATAAAATATCGGCATACCAAAAAGGCAGACGTACAGCCTTAGAGAAATATCATAGTGCATGTACTTCCAACAAAAATGCTTGGTGCATAGTTTCAATTCCAACTGAAAACTGGGCAAAAAAAGTCTTTAGTGAATCTAACTCATCTGAAGCAATCGAAAAATTATGGGATGCAATTTTTACTGTTATGAGACTTAAAGAATCCGATCCTATAGATGCATGGAATAAGCACACTAAACTTCTTCATGATAAGGTATTAGAATTAAATTCCTATAAATTTAAATATCTTCATTTTACAAATTCTCTTGGAACTGATTTAAAAATAGGATTAGTTCAAGATCATATTTGGTGCGGGGGTGAGGATATAACGCAAGATGGTCTGAGATTTATTGCTAATATGCCTACAGAAGAAGTTTATACTACCCCTAAATTGGATGACGTAAATGGAATTGTTTTTAGTTCAAAGCCTTTAAGCTATTGTGGAAATTTAATAAACAATTTTTCATTAACATTTAAAAATGGTAAAGTTGTAGCTTGTTCTGCTGAAACTGGATTAGATATTTTAACTGAGCTTCTTAATACAGACGAAGGTTCAAGATATCTAGGTGAGGTTGCCTTAGTTCCATATAATTCTCCAATTTCAAATTCAAATATAATTTTTTATAATACATTATATGACGAAAATGCTTCATGCCATTTAGCTCTTGGTTCTTCATATCCTTGCTGCATAAAGAACGGAGAAAAAATGACAAGAGAAGAATCAATTCTATCTGGTTCAAATGTATCGTTGATACATGTTGATTTTATGATAGGAACTAAAGATACAAATATAACTGGTATTACACCAGCTGGTGAAGAAATTAAAATTTTTAATAATGGTAATTGGGTTTAATATTTTTTAATAAAATAAAAATACAGGATTGATTTTACAACCCTGTATTTTTATTATTTATTTTTAGGCTTGCTTCGTTCTTTATTATTAGCATATGTCTTCAATTCATTATTGAGAGCATCTACAATATTATTATACTTTGCCTTAAAGGCGCGCCTAGCCATAAATCTTTGAATCCATAATGACATATATCCAAAAAACTTATCTGTTGACTGTTCTTCTTCAAATACTAATTTGGTTGTGCCATCTTTTTGCCCTTTGAAATTATATGTGGATATACATGTTGTAAAATCAGTTGAGGTAGTAATTTGATATTTTTCATTTTTTGCATATCCTGTTATTTCAACTGTACATTCTACTGGATTAGGTCTACCAGTATTTATACTCTTTTGAATCTTACATCCTGTCGCATCTTCTTCGTTAAAATCCGAAAAATCTTTCTTTGCATTTTTTATAAAAATATGGAACACATCTTCTACTGGATAATTTAATATTCCAATAGCTTTCATTTTGAATTCCCCCTCTAATGAATTTACTTTATTATTTTCCAGTAAAATATTCTATCCCTATTGCTTCTCGAACTTCTCTAAGAGTATTAGCTGCCACTTCTCTAGCCTTATTGCTACCATCCTTTAGCATTTTATATACTGCATCTATATCTTTTTCAAACTCAATTCTTCTATTTCTTATTGGTTCCAATTCAGCCTGTAAAATTTCATTTAAGTATTTTTTTACTTTTACATCACCAAGACCACCACGCTTATAATGCTCTTTCATTTCTTCAACAGCATTTTTATCAGTTGCAAATACATCTAGATAAGTAAATACAGTATTTCCTTCTATTTGCCCTGGATCTTCTACTCTTATATGATTAGGATCTGTATACATTGACATTACTTTTTTCTTAATCGTATCAGCATCATCAGATAGATATATACAATTTCCTATTGACTTACTCATTTTAGCTTTTCCATCCGTTCCAGGTAATCTTCCTGCATTAGAACTTGGAAGTACTGCTTCTGGCTCAACTAGAACTTCTCCATATATAGAGTTAAAACTTCTAACGATTTCCCTTGTTTGCTCAATCATAGGCAGTTGATCTTCTCCAACTGGTACTGTGTCTGCTTTAAATGCTGTAATATCAGCCGCTTGACTTACTGGATAAATAAGAAACCCTGCCGGAATACTATTTTCAAAATTTTTCTGTTTTATTTCTTGCTTAACTGTTGGATTTCTTTCTAACCTTGATAAAGTAACAAGATTTAAGTAATGCATTGTTAATTCATTTAGTTCTGGTATCTGTGATTGTACAAATATATTTGATTTGCTTGGATCAATTCCAACTGCTAAATAATCGAGTGCAACTTCCGTTAAACTATTTCTTATCTTTTCAGGATTTCTTGCATTGTCTGTTAAAGCCTGCTGATCTGCAATCATTATAAAACTTTCATATAAGCCTGATTCTTGAAGTACAACTCTATTTTTTAAAGAACCTATATAGTGTCCTATATGTAATTTACCTGTTGGTCTATCTCCTGTTAATATTACTTTCTTACCCATTCCAAATTCACTCCTAAACCGCAAAACTCATTAAACTTCTGACTTAGTTTTACTTTCAACTACTTTATTAATTACATCTACTCTTTTATCTCCTAAGACATTAGCTATCTTAACTGACATATTTTTTTCTTTATATATAGCTTCTCTATTAGCATCAACTATCTTCATAATTCTTTCTTCCATCTTTTCATATGAAATTAGGTCATCATAATATGTATCCACAATGTCCTTTAAACATGTTGCTAATTCTCTTGGATTTCTATAAACTGCTCTCATTTCTTACTCCTTAAATATAACAAAATAATTTTTATATAATTTATATCAATTCAAAATTCTCATCCCTTATCTGAAAATTATGAACTAACCGCATGTATTAATATAAGCTAAAATAAATTCCACCTTAAAATTATTATTTAATATAACTCTTTAACTTAATGTTCCATAAATACTTATATTATAACAAATAAGTTTCGCTTTATTATATCATTATACATAGTAAAATTCTATATTCAAAAATAAAGACTACCTTAAAATGCAATTTTTAAGATAGCCTATAAAATTCTAATTTTCAAACCTACTGATTAACTTGCTTATTTAATACTAATTGAAAAATCATTAGGCACTATCATTACAATACATTTGGCACGTTTGACAACATTAGTAGTTACTGAGCCAATCATTCGATTTAAACCTCTTTTAGTAGATTTAGTCATAACGATTACTCCTATATTTTCTTCATTTGCTTTCTTTATTATTTCATCTCCTGGATATCCAAAAGTAAAATAAGTTTCTGTCTTATAATCTTTCATTTTTTCTTTAGCTGCTTGTAATATTTCTTCACCCAATTCTTGTGCAAATTTTATCTCATCAGCAACTATCATTTCATTTATCAGTACTAATTCTTTAACATTCATTATTATAATTTCAATTGAATCTTTATCGGGAAATATTTCTTTTACAAATTCTAAAGAATGCATACTTCTTTCTGTTCCGTCTATTGGTATTAACACTTTCCTTTTATTCATATATACTCCCCCTTAAATATCTCGATATTATAGTATTCTACACATTAGCAATAATATCCTCTATTTCACCTTAATGAATATATAATTTTTTACTTATCTGTATAAATTCCCATTTCTAATTTAAGTATACCCTGAAATAATCATTTTTATAAATTTATAGGGCATATCTACATATAAAACTTTTTATATATGCAAATATACCCTTATTTTATTTATATTTTTATTCAATAATTTCTCCATTAGTCGAAATAGTTACTACTTGCCAAGGAATCATTTTATCACTTGCCTTTAATGCATTTTTCACAGCATTTTCTATTCCACCACAACATGGAACTTCCATTCTTACAACAGTAACACTTTTTATATCATTCATCTTCAAAATTGTCGTTAGTTTTTCTGAATAATCTCCCTCATCTAGTTTTGGACATCCTATTAATGTAATTTTATTTCTAATAAACTTATTATGAAAATCTCCATATGCATAGGCTGTACAATCTGCTGCTATAAGTAAATTAGCATTATTAAAATATGCTGCATTGGGAGAAACAAGTTTAATCTGCACAGGCCATTGATTCAATTGTGATACTATCTCACCCTCAGTTCTCGCATCCTTCACTTCAATCTTCTTATGGCTTAACATTCTAGATTGTGAACCTGGGCATCCAAATTGAATTGTTTGATTCTTGTTTAACTCTAATTTCTTTTGCTCAGTATTTCTTTTCTCCATGTTTATCTTTACAGCTTCTTCATCATAAGCAGCTGCTTCTCTCTCTTCGAAAGAAATAGCATTAGTTTCACATGAAGGAAGACAATCTCCAAGCCCGTCACAATAATCATCCCTTAATAATTTTGCCTTTCCATCTACTATACCTATAGCTCCTTCATGACAGGCACTTGCACAAACACCACATCCGTTACATTTCTCTTCATCTATTTTAATAACTCTTCTTATCATAAAATTCTCCTCCTACATTTCATACTCATTTAAATTCACTAATCATTAATTTTTGACCATACATTAATAATTGAAATATAGCATTTAAATAAATCAATTAACTTATAGAATTATTATAATAGAATGTTCATATAAAATCCGTTTCATTTGATACAGAAATATTAATTATCAATTTTTAATTTTCTAACAATGTTAAGTTTTTTAAACTGAAGTCCAATATTTTAGCTGAGTGTGTTAATGCTCCTACAGATATGTAATCAACACCTATTTCAGCTATTTCTTTAATATTATTTAGTTCAACATTTCCTGAGAATTCTATTAAGGCTCTTTTTCCTATTATTTCAACTGCTTCTTTAGCTATCTCTAGACTCATATTGTCAAGCATTATTATATCTGCGCCTGCTAATAGTGCTTCCTGTACCATTTCTAAATTTTCAGTTTCTACCTCTATTTTTCTAACAAATGAAGAATTTTTTCTAGTTAGCTCTATAGCCCTTTTTATTCCACCAGCCGCACTAATATGATTGTCTTTAATCATTATACCATCAGATAAATTAAATCTATGATTACATCCACCTCCAATCTTTACAGAATATTTCTCTAATATCCTTAAATTTGGTGTTGTTTTTCTTGTATCTAATAATTTTGCATTTGTGTGTTTTATTTCTTGTATAAATCTATTCGTTAATGTAGCTATTCCACTCATCCTTTGAAGTAAATTTAGAGCAATCCTTTCCCCAACTAATAAGCTTCTTGTATTACCTTTTAGAAAAGCAATTCTGTCTTTTACATGTACATTATCTCCATCACGCTTATAAAATTCGATCTCCACATTTCCTAATAAATCAAATACTCTTTTAAATACTTCAAGTCCTGCAACTATGCCTTCTTCCTTGCAAATCAATTCTACTGTAGAGATACTTTCTTCTCCTATGATTGAATTTGTGGTTATGTCATCGCTTGGACAATCTTCAATAAGTGCATCTTTTATTATTTTATCTATAACTAAATAATTTATCATCTAACTTTCCACCCTTTTCTTTTATAGTTCTAACAGTTATCTCTTTATTTTCTTCTTGTAATTCGTCCCATGATTTTTCTAATCTTTCCACAGGAAAAACTTTAATTTCCAAATAATCCACAATGTTGTTAATCGATATTGCAGCTCTTCTTGAAAATACAAGTCCTTCAAGTAATGAATTACTTGCGAGTCTGTTAGCACCATGTACTCCTGTACAGCTTGTCTCTCCAACTGCATATAGGTTTTTCATAGATGTTTTAGAATCCAAATCTACTTTTATTCCTCCCATAAAAAAATGCTGAGCTGGAGAAACCTTAATACATTCTTTTGTTATATCTGTTCCTCTTTTTAAGCATTCCTCATAAATGGTTGAAAATCTATTTATGATATAATCTTTTCCCAAAAACCTTATATCTAAATTTACATAAGGTACTTCTGTCTCTTTTATCTGATTATATACTGCTTCTGATACCACATCTCTCGGCAAAAGCTCATTTATGAATCTTTCCCCTTTTATATTTGTAAGAATTCCACCTTCCCCTCTTAGAGATTCTGATATCAAAAATTTCCTCTTATTTTCACCTTCTTCATAAAATGCTGTCGGATGAATTTGAATATAATCCATATCCTTTAATTCTATACCGTGTCTTATTGCTGATGCTATTCCATCTCCTGTCAATATTCTCTGATTAGTTGAATTATTAAATAATCCACCTATGCCTCCAGTTGCCAATACAACAGCTTTTGCATAAACATTTATTTGCTCATATTCTCTTATTAACATGGCTCCAATGCAATTATTTTCTTTTTCTATAATATCTACAAAATGAGTATTTTCATAAACACTTATATTTTCTCTCTTTTTCACTTTATCAATTAAAATTTTTGCAGTACTTTCTCCTGTATTATCCTTTGTATGGACTATCCTATTTACAGAATGAGCGCCTTCTTTTGTAAAGTTTAAACTTCCATCTTCATTTCTATCAAAAGCAATTCCCATTTCAATCAATGATTCTACGTTAACCATAGATTCATTAATTAAAGTTTCAACAGCCTCCAAATCATTTTTGTATCTTCCTGCTTTTAAAGTATCCTCTATATATAGTGGAATATCCTCAACACCTTTTGCAACAGATATTCCCCCTTGTGCCAGATAAGTGTTACTACAAGTAATCTTATCTTTGCATACAATCAAGACATTTAAATCTTTCCTTAAATTTAATCCACAATAAAGACCTGATACCCCTGAACCTATTATTAGAACATCAACAAACTTATTCATATTTTTCCTAATTACTTCTAACATCTTGCGATGCAAGTAAATGCATATTTTCTAACGATCTTAACGCCTTTTTTCTAACATTTTCTTCTATAATCATTTCATTTTTCATATTTAATAAGGCATCATACAAATTTTCAAGGGTTGTCTTTTTCATGTCTTGGCAACATATTTTATCTCCTGGTATAAAGAAATTTTTATTAGGATTCTTTTTCTTTAATTCATGTAAAATCCCTTCTTCTGTCGCTATTATAAAATCGGTTCCTTCATCTTTAGTCGCATAATCTATTATTCCACTTGTACTCCCTATATAATCTGCAATATCTCTGATTTCCTTTGTGCATTCAGGATGGACTAATACTTTTGCATTTATATGCTTTTCTTTTTCAATCAATATATCTTCTCTGCTTACCTTATTATGGCACCTACAAAATCCATCCCATAATATGAACTCTTTTTCTGGGAAAAACTCCGATATATATTCACCTAGATTCCTATCAGGTAAAAACATAATCTTTTTATTAGGTATCTTCTTTAATATTTTCAATGCACTTGAAGAAGTCACAGCTACATCACAATGAGCTTTCACATTACACGTTGAATTTATATAGCAAACTACATAAGCATCTGGATGCTTTTCCTTTAGTTCTAATAAAGCCTTGCCGCTTGCCATATCTGCCATAGAACATCCTGCACTAGGACATGGCATTAAAACAGTCTTATTCGGTGATAAAACTTTTGCACTCTCTGCCATAAATCTAACCCCGCAAAACATTATAACTTCCTCTTTGCAATCTCTAGCTATTTCACTTAAATAATAAGAATCTCCTACATAATCTGCTAAGTCTTGTATAATTCCTGGTTGGTAATAGTGTGCAAGAATAAGAGCATTCTTTTCTCTCTTTAACTTTAATATTTCTTTTGCTAAATCCATCGCCATGTTTATTTACACCTCTTTTAATTAATTTTACAGGTGTATATACACCATTGAAAATAATTATAACACCACAATTTTTAATATTCAACAGATTTCATTGCCTTATTTAACCTACAAAAAATCATTTTATTTTTCTTGACAGCTAAAAGTTATAGTTGTATTATTGTATTAACAACTTAGTACAACAATACAGTAGTACAATTTACGAAGGAGTGAGACTATGTCATGGGATTTTAATGACGATAGACCAATTTACATGCAGCTAATGGAACAAATACAACTTAGAATCGTTTCTGGCATATACAAAGCTGGTGAAAAATTGCCATCAGTTAGAGATATGGCAGGTGATGCAGCTGTTAATCCTAATACAATGCAGAAAGCATTAACAGAACTTGAGAGAACTGGTTTAGTATTTTCTCAAAGAACTAGTGGCAGATTTATTACGGAGGACGTTAATATGATTAAAAATATAAGAAATGGTTTAGCAAGAGATCAAATTGAAAAATTTCTTCACAATATGGAAAAAATAGGTTATACCAATCAAGAGACAATCCAACTTATAGAAATTATATCAAAGGAGATGAAATAATGGATAATGCTGATAATAAAATATTGTATAACTCTAGCGAAAGTGATACAATGTCTACTTTTACAAATAACAATATGGATAATGTCCCTATTTTAGAATGTAAAAATTTATTTAAAACCTATTCTAATACTGAGGCATTAAAAGGGATAAATCTAAAAATCAATCGTGGCAGAATTGTTGGACTTTTAGGTCCAAATGGAAGTGGTAAAAGCACACTAATAAAGTTGGCAAATGGTCTTTTAACTCCATCAAATGGAGAAATATTAATATCAGGAAATAAACCTGGAATTGAAACAAAGAAAATTGTTTCATATCTTCCAGAAAGGACTTATCTTAATGACTGGATGAAAGTTTCAGACATTATTAGCTTTTTTCAAGACTTCTACGATAATTTCAATCCTGAGAAAGCTTATAATATGTTATCAAAACTTAACATTAATCCCAATGATAAATTAAAAACTATGTCAAAGGGTACAAAAGAGAAAGTACAACTTATTTTAGTTATGAGTAGAGAGGCCGATTTATATTTATTAGATGAACCTATCGCAGGTGTTGATCCTGCTGCCAGAGATTATATTTTAAATACAATAATCACTAATTACAATGAAAATGCCACTATAATTATATCTACTCACCTTATTTCTGACATTGAAAGAATATTAGATGATGTAGTCTTTATATCATATGGAAATATATTCTTAACTAAAAGTGTTGATGAAATAAGAGAAAATGAAGGGAAGAGTGTTGATGCTCTATTTAGGGAGGTATTTAGATGTTAGGAAAATTAATGAAGTATGAGGTAAAAGCAACTGGCAGAACCCTTATACCGCTATATTTAGTATTATTAGCATTTGCTATCATTAATAAAATTTTTATCGGAACTGGTCTATCCCATAAACTTCAAGGATTTGGTTCAATCCCATTTATACTAAGCATCTTTGGATACGGATGTACTATGGCTGCTGTATTCATAGTCACCTTTTTCATAATTATCCAAAGATTTTATAAAAATCTGCTTGGTGATGAAGGATATTTAATGAACACCCTTCCAGTGAGCACCATCACAAACATTACAAGCAAACTTTCAATTGCTACTTTTTGGACTATAATAAGTGGAATTGTAGCCATACTTTCAATAATTATTATGGCATTTGACCCTAGGGCTTTTGGTCAATTCTTTTCTGAAACTTTTAGGGCTCTTTCAGAAGGTTATGCTAAAATAGGAATACAAATTTATGTAATTATTATAGAATTATTAATTGCTATGATATTTCAGTTTGTAAAATTTATTAGTATGATTTATGCTTCTATATCAATTGGGCATATATTTAGTAAGCATAGAATTCTTTCATCTTTCGGGGCATTCATAATATTAAATTTAATTGCAGGTGCAATATCCTCATCTATTGGGATAGCTTTTTCATCCTCTAGACTGCCTGATTTACTAAGAAATATTGAATCTCTTTGGCCTATTAATTTATTTTTAATATCTATCACAGTATTTAATATAATCTTCATAATAGTTTATTTCATAATAACAAGCTATATATTAAAAAATAAATTAAATTTAGAATAAAAAATGCTATTTTAAATATATAATCTTAGTATGGTGCCAACTTGTATAAAAAGCTAAATACAAACACTAATCCTTACCAAGATAGTATATTTATTTATAAATATTAAAAAAGCGACTATTGAAATAATTTTCGATAGTCGCTTTTAATATGCAAATTTTTTAGTCATTTTCTATGCATTTTTATAAATTGTTAAATATTTTATATTGACTTATTCCTCATTTTATTACATAATTACATATAACTTAATAGGTAAATAACTAAGATAGAGGCGCGAAATTTAAGAGTATTATTATGGAGGTAAGCTCATTGAAGTAATAAGAAAGGAACTTTCGCCGAAGTAAATAGCTGATTGCTTTAATACTATTTGCTGGGCTTGTGTAAAATATATACAAGACTGCCACAACTTATTTTGTGGAGAGCTATTTTTAATGTAAATGTCGATATTCGTCATATTTTTAAAATGTGTAACTTTCGTATTTATGTCATGAGTATGCTCTCATGGCTTTTTTTATTGTTTTAATTTTTATATTATCTTAGTTACTTGCTTATGGAAATTTAAAACCATAATGGAGGATAGAAAAATGAGTGAAGAAAATCACGAATTAAAGAGAAGTTTAAAAGCAAGACACTTAAACATGATAGCCATAGGCGGATCTATTGGTACCGGTATATTCCTTGCAATGGGTGATACTCTCCACCAAGCTGGTCCTGGTGGTGCATTAGTAGCTTATGCACTAGTAGGTATAATGGTATACTTTTTAATGACAAGCTTAGGAGAAATGGCAACTCATATGCCAATATCTGGTTCATTTAGCTCATATGCTAATAAATTTATTGATCCAGCTCTTGGATTTGCCCTTGGCTGGAACTACTGGTACAACTGGGCTATAACAATTGCAGCCGAAATGGTTGCCGGTGCTCTGTTGATGAAATACTGGTTTCCAGATGTAAATGCCCTATATTGGAGTATTTTATTTTTAGTAATTATAGTAGGCTTAAATATTTTATCATCTAGAGCATATGGAGAATCAGAATACTGGTTTGCTGGTATTAAGGTGGTTACCGTTCTTATATTCATAGTAATTGGTGTTTTAATGATTGTAGGCATAATGGGTGGAGATAAAATAGGATTTCATAACTTCACCATTGAAGATGGACCGTTCCATGGAGGAATTAAATCAATATTTTCTATTTTCTTAATTGCAGGTTTTTCATTTCAAGGTACTGAACTTATTGGAATTGCTGCAGGTGAAAGCGAAGATTCTGAGAAGAATATTCCAAAAGCTATAAAATCAATATTTTGGAGAATATTAATATTTTACCTAGGTACGATTATTGTCCTAGGAGCAATAATACCATTTACTGAAGCTGGACTTGATACAAGCCCATTTACAATGGTATTTGAAAAAGCTGGTATTGCAGGTGCTGCTTCACTGATTAATGCGATCATATTAACTTCTGTATTATCTGCTGGTAACTCTGGTATGTATGCATCAAGTAGAATGCTTTATGCAATGGCTAAAGAAGGTATGGCTCCTAAAGCTTTTGCTAAAACAAATAATAGAGGTGTACCTATAAATGCCGTACTTCTAACTACATTAATAGCTTCTGCTTGCTTTTTAACAGGTCTATATGCAGAGAGTACTGTTTATGTTTGGCTAGTTGCAGCATCTGGTCTTGCTGGATTTATAGCTTGGGTAGGTATAGCAATATGCCACTATAGATTTAGGAAAGCATATGTTTATCAAGGAAGGGATTTAAATGAGTTAAAATATAGGGCTAGTTTATATCCATTTGGTCCAATATTAGCATTATTAATGTGTATTATTATAATAATAGGTCAAGGATATTCATACATTACTCCTGAGGCGATTGATTGGAATGGATTAATTGCAGCTTATATAGGACTTCCATTATTCTTAATCTTATACGTAGGTTATAAAATAAAGAATAAGACTAAAGTTATTCCTTTAGATAAAGTTGATTTAGACTTCTCTGATAAATAGTAACAAAAAGTAAGATCATAATTTTTAAGTTTAACTTTTACTTGTACTTTCTATTTTAGCTTTAAATATTATATTTCTCTGGAAATAAGAAGAGTACCTCAAATATTTTTGAGGTACTCTCCTTTCTATATTATATGATCCTATTCATTAATTATATAAGGCACAGTTACAATAACTACATTTCTCATCTTAAGTATAGATCTTCTTAAAAGTATTGATGTTTGATTATGAAGTGTCTGATGCCACCATTTATGTATAATAAATTGAGGCATTACTATTGTTATTACTTCGTGTTTCTTTAAGTGCTTATGTTTTTCTTCTACATACGCTAAAAGTTTTTCGTTAACATTTCTGTATGGCGCATTTTCTATGACCAATTGAGCTGCTATCCCAAGCTTATTATACTTTTCTATTAGTTTCTTTGTGACTTCTTCATCTGTACTAACATGATAAACTTCTATGTTCTCCCCAAGAGTTAAAGCGCAATTTAAACTCTTAATGAAAGATTTATTAATTGTTTGAACTGGCACAATAACATGTTTTGTTATTGCTTCTCTTACAATTAAACTCTCTAAACCTGTTTCTATTTTTAAGTTCTCTCTAACTTTAGTATAGTGTCTTCTAACTCTTAACATTCCTGTTACAAGTATCGGTATGCATACAAGCACAATCCATGCTCCATGCTTAAACTTCTCTACACCTATTATTATGCATGTTGCTGCTGTAACAGCTGCCCCTAACCCATTTATAAACGCTTTATGTCTCCAATGCCCTTCCTTGCTCTTAGTCCATTTTCTAAACATTCCAAATTGTGATAATGTGAATGATATAAATACACCAACCGCATACAAAGATAACAACATATGAGTACTACCATCTGCAATATAAACTAAAAGTGAGGATACTAGAAATAACAATACTATTCCATTTGAAAAACTTAATCTAGTTCCCCTTTTCCCAAGTTGTCTTGGAACATATCCATCCTTAGCTAATATTGATAACAGTAGCGGCAAATCTGAAAATGCAGTATTAGCTGCAAGTGTAAGAATAATAGCTGTCGTAGCTTGTACTATAAAAAACATTAAACTGTTTTGTCCAAAAACTTGGATTGCTATTTGTGCTATTACTGTAATATCTTGACCCGGAACTGCTTTGTACATTGTTGAGAGGTATGATATCCCACCAAATATAATAAAAACAATACAAGCTAATGTTCCTAATACTATTTTCGCATTCTTCTGAGCTGGATTTTTAAAATTAGGTATTCCATCACTTACCGCTTCGATACCTGTCAAAGCAGTACATCCTGAAGAAAAGGCCTTTAGGAATAATAACAAAGTTAAATCTCCAGCTGCTTGTGGAACTACATATAATTGCTCTGGACTTTCTTTCAACACTAATACTTTGAATACTCCTGTTATTATCATTATTATTATTGATAATATAAATAAATATGTTGGTATTCCAAATAACTTAGATGAATCCCTTATTCCTCTAAGATTCCCTAATGTTATTAACCCTATTACAAAAATAGCTATTAACGGTTGATACGGCAACAAGGATGGAATCGCTGATGTTATTGCAGCTGCTCCTGCACAGGTACTAACTGCAACAGTTAATAAATAATCAATTATTAATGATGACGCTGCCACCAATCCTGGAAGCTTACCTATATTTTCGCTCGCAACAATATACGATCCGCCCCCATGAGGAAAATTATCGATTATTTGTCTATATGAAAACACTATTATTCCTAATAAAACTGTAATTGCTATTGCTATTTCTATCATGGATCCATATGCACGCATACCAAGAATAGGTATAAGAACTAATAGTATTTCTTCACTTGCATAAGCTACCGATGAAATAGCATCACTTGATAATATTGGCAGCCCCCAAATAACACTAAATTTTTCTTCAGCTAATTCGTTAGTTTTAAGAGCTCTTCCAATCAATAATGATTGAATTTTTTTAAACATAATTCTTCCCCCATATTGTAAAAATTACTATGCAATTTCAACTTTATACAACAGGTAATAAAAAGGATTTTCTCCTCCTTTTTTATTACCTGCTATTACAACATACAGATTATATATCTATATATTATTGATGTAAATATATTTATTTTTATAAATACGTTTTCAATACAACTTTATTTTTAAATATTTTTCGACAGTACGATTTTGTCTTTACTACTTACTGTATTCTAAATAAAAAGAAAGAAGATAACTAGTTTCATACCAGCTATCTTCTTCTATTATTTATCTTATATTAATTTATCTTAAGAACATTGCCATATCATCTTCAACATTTGTAATTCCACCTATACCAAAGTTTTCTACTAAAACATTAGCTACATTTGGTGAAAGGAATGCAGGAAGAGTTGGTCCTAAGTGAATATTCTTTACTCCTAAGTGTAATAGAGATAATAATACTATTACTGCTTTTTGTTCATACCATGCAATATTAAATGCTATTGGTAATTCATTTATATCTTCAAGACCGAATACTTCTTTAAGTTTTAATGCAATTACTGCTAATGAGTATGAATCATTACATTGTCCTGCATCTAAAACTCTTGGAATTCCACCTATGTCTCCTAAATCTAACTTGTTGTATTTATATTTTGCACAACCAGCTGTTAATATAACAGTATCTTTTGGAAGAGCTGCTGCAAAGTCTGTGTAGTATGATCTAGCTTTTTGTCTACCATCGCAACCTGCCATAACGAAGAATTTCTTAATTGCTCCAGTTTTTACTGCGTCAACCACTTTATCAGCTAAAGCTAATACTTGGTTATGAGCAAATCCACCAACAATTTCTCCTTCTTCAATTTGAGTAGGTGCTGCACATTTCTTAGCTTGTTCAATAATTACAGAGAAATCTTTCTTTCCATTTTCATCAGCTGCAATATGAGTACATCCTTCATAACCTGCTGAGCCAGTAGTATATAGTCTTCCTTTGTAACTATCTCTTGGAGGAACTATACAGTTTGTAGTCATAAGTATTGGTCCATTAAAGCTTTCAAATTCTTCTGGTTGTTTCCACCATGCATTTCCGTAGTTACCTACTAAATGTGAGTATTTCTTTAAATGTGGATAGTAGTGAGCTGGTAACATTTCAGAATGTGTATAAACATCTATTCCTGTTCCTTCTGTTTGTATTAATAATTGTTCTAAGTCTTTTAAGTCATGTCCTGAAATTAGTATTCCTGGATTTGTTCCAACTCCGATATTTACTTTTGTTATTTCTGGATTACCATAACTTTCTGTATTAGCTTTATCTAATAAAGCCATTCCATCAACACCAACTTTTCCTGTTTCTAAAGTTAATGCTATATATTCATCTATTGTTACATTGTTATCAGCAGTTAATGATAAAGCTTTTTGCATAAATGCACATATATTTTCATCTTCATATCCTAAAGCATTAGCATGTTTCATGTATGCTGATAGTCCTTTTAATCCATAAGTAATAAGCTCTCTTAAGCTTCTAATATCTTCATTTTCAGTAGCTAATACTCCAACTGTTTCTGCTTTAGCTTCAAGATCAGTTCTTGCTTCTGCATTATATAAAGCAGCTGCACTTAAGCTTTCTTTGTTAGCTAATTTTCCTAATAATTCTTCTTTTATTTTTAAAGTATCTTTTACTCTTCCATAAAATACTTCTTTATCAAAGTTAGCATTAGTTATAGTAGTGAAAAGATTCATTGTTACCGTAGTATTAATAGCTCGTGATACAACGATACCTTCTTCTCTAGCTTTTGTTGCAACTTCTGATAAACCTCTAGTCACGTATATTAATAAATCCTGCATTTTAGCAAGGTCTGGAGTCTTACCACACACACCTTTTACAGTACATCCTGTACATCCTGCTGCTTCTTGACATTGAAAACAAAACATTTTATTATCCATATTGAAATCTCCTCCACACACTTAATTTTTATCAAATAAATTTTTATAAATTTCTATATCAGTTAGGTACATTCCCTCGAATCACCTTATGAACCTATTTTACATTGAAATTATAAAATACTCTGTTTCATTTGTTACGACTCAGAAATCTTTTGGAATTATTTTTATAAATACATAAAAATAACCTAGAATCCATATATACTCTAAGTCATAACAATTTAAAGGTATTGTGACGAACTTAAAGTGAAGTGGTAACCAACCGAAATAGAATACATATATGTTTCGCAGGACTAGAAAAACTTCGCTGGGTATGTCTAAATAGGAGGTTGTATCCATTTATGCATGCTCCAAAATTCATTTTGGACAAGCAAAACGGAACAATCTCCCATTAAGACATACCATCAGCTCATTTTTCAATGCCTGCTGCACATATATGTATTCTATTTCTTTGTTTTACTATCACTTTAAGTATTTCACAGATTTATCTTCAAAAGTTATATATTTGTGTATTATAAGGGTACAAACTGTATTAGTGATTGTAAATAATCTCTATCAAAGGTATTACTAATCTGATAAATATAAAAATACTTGCATTAATATATTCTTAATTTAAACTTACTACTAAACAAAGAATGGTAATATATGTTTTTACAGAGTGTTCATAAGAAGATTTTGCTGGTCGTTATTCTAGATTATAAGTTGTTCCAAATATGCTTGTTCAAAAGCGTAGTCTTTGAAGCAAGCATTTTGGATGCAACTTATAATCTTAGAATAATCCAGTAAAATCTTCTAGGAAACAGAGTAAACACATATATTCCCATTCGATTGTCTGGCAGTAAATTAAAATTATACTATACTGCAAGTATTTTTATATTTCAGACGATTCGCAATACATTTAATTCTAGCAGAAATGTATTCCACTCCAATAAATACGTTCTTTGATGATAGTTTTTTCCGGGAATTCTACATCCTTTAATGCCCACTTTTTATATTCTTCAAATCCAACTCTATCAATTATATAACCAATATGCTCTTTTCCACCTGGAGCATCTTTGTCTATATATTCTTCAACAAATTTATAAGTATTTAATATTATTTTAATTATACTTTGCTCATCAGCCCAAATTAAGAAATCTTCTGCAAGACGAGGGTTCTTCTTACCTGATCTTCCCATAAGAACTAACTTATAATATTTTTCTTTGCTTCTTGTCCATGCTCCTGTAGGACATGCATTTGCACATTCACCACAACCAATACATTTTTCTTTATTTCTTACGATTTTATAGTTAATAGCTTCAAGTGCTCCTACTGATTTTTTCTTACAAGCTTTCACACATGCCATGCAACTTACACATCTATCAATATTATATTGTGGTTCTGTCATTCCAATTATCCCAAAGTCATGTGTTCTTGCTTTAATACAATCATTAGGACATCCTGTTAATGCGATTTTAAAATGTAAATCATTTGGGAAAATAGCTTTTTCTATTTTCTTTGCAAAATTAGTTGTATTATAATTAGCAAACGGACAAACATTGTTTCCAACACATGCTGATACATTTCTAGTTCCTGCAGCAGTATATCCTTTGCCTGGTATTTCTTGATTTATTTCTAATTTTTCAATAATTGGTTGTAACAATTCATTTACTTTATCCATATCCTCAAAGCTTATACCTGGTACTTCAAAACCTTGACGTGTTGTTATATGAACAGTTCCATCACCATACTTTTGTGATATTTCTTGTATCATTCCTAATAATTCCGCATCTAAATGCCCCCCAGGAACTCTAATTCTAGAGGCAGTTATCCCTCTTTTTTTAGTGACCCTAAAAGCATTTTTCTTGATTGCCTTTGTATTTAAATCCACAACTAACCCCTCCTAATCTATTAAGAATTTGCCTTTTGAATAATTGAAAACAGGACCATCTAAACAAATATAAGTATCATCTATTTTACAGTGTCCACACTTTCCGATTCCACAACACATTTTTCTTTCTTGTGAAATCCAAATATTATTTTCATCTATACCACGTTTTAAAAACTCTGCAACAGTAAACTTCATCATAATAGGAGGTCCTACTACAATAACTGCTGAATTATTAATATCATTTATTAGTAAATCAGGAATATATTTTGTTACCATTCCAACATTGCCATTGTATCCTTCTTCTGCATTATCAACAGTTAGAATAAGATTTATATTACTTTTCCACATTTTAATATCATCTTTGAATAAAACGTCATTAGGAGATTTAAATCCTGCAATTAGAGTAAAGCTTTCTGCTTCACCTGCATTTTTTGCAAAGTAATCTACAACTCCTCTTACTGGAGAAAGACCTGTTCCCCCTGCAACAACTATTAATTCTTTTCCTTTGTAATTTTCAATATCAAAGCCATTACCATAAGGTCCTCTTAGAAATAATTTATCGCCAACATAATTATTAAATATTTCATTAGTTACTTTTCCAACACGTCTTATAGTTAAGTCTACAGTGCCCTCTCCAATACCACTTACTGAAATAGGTGCTTCACCAAACTTTGGTAATGAAACTTCAAAGAACTGTCCTGGTTTTACATCACCATTAAACTCCATTCGAAAAGTATATTCTATTTCTGTATGTTTAATTACTTCTTTAATTTCTGATAAAAAAGGAATATATTCATTTTTACTCATTGTCTGCCACCTCTTTCATACCATCTTTTAATTTGTTCACACAGTTAGAGAATGATATATATTCTGGGCAGATATCATCACATCTTCCACATCCCACACACATATGATATCCCCATTTCTTTTTATAGTCATATACTTTGTGCAGCACTTTAAAACGCATACGTTGTCCTTTATCTAACCTAAAACTATGTCCTCCAGCCATATTTGTATATCCATCTACATGGCAAGATGCCCATACTCTTCGTCTTTCACCTGCTTTACCATTATCAGTATAGAAGACATCCTGCATTGTAAAGCAAGTACATGTAGGACAAACAAAATTACATCTTCCGCAAGCAATACAACGAGCACTGTACTCTTTCCACATATCTGATTTCATAACATCTAAAGAAAGATTATCTGTTATCGAAACCTTTACACTATTTTCCGTTACAAAGTCTGGTTTAACATCTAAAGTTTCATCAACCTTAAATAGGTTTCCTAACTCCTCATCTTTAACATCTACATATACATTATCTCCATTTACTTTTAAGTATGCATTATATTCATCATTTTTATTTGTTTCCATACTTACACAAAAACAATTTTCAAATGAGTTTTCACACCCCATTAAAATAAATTTTGCATTTTCTCTTATTCTCTTATAATAATAATCTTCTTGTCCATTTCTTAAATAAATGTCATCCATACGTTTTACCGCATGTAAGTCACAGCTTCTTAAGAAAATGATAGCACCTTTTTTAGGAGCATCTGTTTCCTTTATGGAATCTTCTGTGAAATAGAAAAGTGTTTGAGATATAGGAAGTAATACTTCCTTATATGAATATTGGGCCTTTTGATCAAAAACTATATCATCTATTGTTTTTATTTCACCATAACGTACTCTATCAGTATCAGAGAAACTACCTTCACCTTCAAATAATTTTGGTGCATATACTACATATTCTTTTGATAAATCTTCGAATACTTTATTAATATCATTTTTGCTTAATTTATATCCCATCAGCTTACTCCTTTACTTCTTTTTTGAAATTATATAATAAGGTAGTGCTAGAAATACTGCTCCACCAATCATATTTCCAAGTGTTACTACACCTATGTTATACACATAACCCATAATGCTTACACTTGCAGCTCCCGGATTAAGTAATCCTATTGTCAAAAGAGTCATATTGGCAACACTATGTTCAAAACCTGCTGTTATAAATGCAAATAAACACCAAAATATCATAATAAGCTTAGCTGATTCACTTTTTAATTTAAAACTACACCATGTAGCTAAGCAGACTAGTATATTACAAAAAATCCCACGTACTAATAGTGGTAAAAATGGTACACTCATTTTAGCTGCTGATGTTTTTGCAATAAATTCTCCAACGGGTCCAGCTGTAAGTCCTGTAGCATAAAATAAATATCCTGCAATAATAGAACCAACTAAATTTCCTATAAAACAAACTATCCATATGTTAATAGTGTCTGTCCACTTTACTTCTTTTCTTAAAGAAGCAGCTGTCATAATAAAGTTGTTTCCTGTAAAAAGTTCTGATCCTGCCATAATTACTAAACTAAGGGCAACTCCAAAGGATACTCCCATGACTATTTTTGTAGCAGGTGATCCACTACCACCTAATAATCCTCCTATCGTGAATATAAGCATAATTCCCATACCCACATAAAGACCTGCAAGCATTGAACTTATGAAATATCCTAGTTTATTTGTCTTTAATAAATTAACTTTTGCCTTGGCTGCCATAATTACACTGTTAAATTCTTCACAAAACATACTATAAATTCCCCTTTCATATATACGTTTACCTATAAATTAATTATAAGTTATTAATAAATAAAGCACCGTGATATAAATCACGGTGCTTTAAAAAATTTTGATAATTTATCTTGATCAATTACTTTAATTTTTTTATTCTCATACTTAATTAATTTATTGTCCAAAAGTATTTTTAGTGATCTGGATACAGTTTCTCTTTTTGAGCCAAGTAAATCTGCTAGATATGTTACACTTATATTCATATTAATAGTTACTCCATCCTCACACTTAACTCCATAATCTCTGCTAAGTTTCCAAAGTTTTGCCGCAAGTTTCTTTTCCATTCTTACTACACCTGTTGCATTCTTTAGCTGCCTATACAATCTTCTTACTTTCATAGCTAATGAAAACATAACATTCTTGGTAAGGATAAAATCATCCTCCATAATCTTTAAAAATGTATATTTGTCATAACTTAATATGTAAGACTCTTCAAATATCTCACAATTTATAGACGATGGTAAATCTTGTATGATAACATCATTAATCATTTTACCTCTACCCAAAATGAATATAACACGTTTATTTCCATTCTCATTTAATTTATATAGAGATATACTTCCGCTTAATACTACATATAAAGTAGATACTTCTTCTTTATCTCTAAAAAGATGATTTCCAGGCTGATACTTTTTAACTTCTCCAAAATCCTTAAGCTTAATTAAAGATGATTTAGAAACACTATTAAAAATTTCTAACTCCTCTAACTGTTCTTCAGAAATATTTTTCATAAATAACTCCTAATTACTTACTATAAACTTAATAAAATAATATTTGCGATAGTAAGCTAACCTAATTATTCTATTATAATAAAATTATTTTATATTAATGATTTCTACGTATACCTCTGCCTTATGAAATATCAATATATATCATTTTAATCAAATAATTCTGCTTCTAACTCTTCAATATTTAAAATTTTAATTATATTTCTATCAAACTCAATATAATTTAGATCTCTAAGATTCATTAATTCTCTTGATAAAGATGGTCTAGGAATACCTAGTGAAGATGCAATTTCTTCTTTATTTTCTTTCAGTTTAACTATTTCACTTTTTTGGCTCTTTGCCTGTTCTAATATGTAGTTTATAACTTTATGTTTGATGCTTTTAAACGCTATACTTTTTATCTTTGAATTTAACATAAATATCTTATTACTCAATGAAGACATAAAGTTCCCTAATACTCTTTCATCACTTGTACATAATTTTAGTATGTCTGCTCTGCTTATATAAAGTATATTACAGTCACTAAAAGCTATAACTGTAGATGGATATTTTGATTTCTTTGAGAATACTAATGCCTCACCAAATACATCTCCATTACTTAGTCTCTTTAGAATTATTTGTTTTCCGCTAAGGTATATTCTTTGAATTTCGACTATCCCCTCTAAAACAAAACCTAAACTATTGCATTCATCTTCTTCATTAGCAATAATTTCTCCCTTTTTATATGATCTTAAATTATATCCAATATTTGAAATAAGATCCCTAATTTCCTCAACACTTAAATCTTGAAAAAATTCATTTCCCTTTAATTTATTAAGTACATCTTCCATATAGAAATTCCTCCAAAAAATATCTAATCAGGGCCCAGACAAAATCAGTCAAAGTTACTCTAAAGATTTTAATAATTCATCTAAATTTCTTTTTAATTCAATAGCACTTTCAGTTGTTATGTTAGCTTTACATACTATTTGACGTGGTACTTCTAATATGTCATCCTTTAGAAGTCTTCCTTTTTCAGTTAATTCAATAATTACTACTCTATCATCATTTGTGTCTCTATATCTTGTTATTAATCCCATTCCTTCAATCTTCTTTAATAGTGGCGTCAATGTACCAGAATCTAAGTGCAATCTTCGTCCTATATCCTTAACCGTACTCTTTTCATCTTCCCATAATACCAGCATCGCGATATATTGTGTATATGTTAGATTGAATTTATCCAGAATTGGTTTATATAATTTTATTATTTCCCTTGATGCTGCATATAAAGAAAAGCAAACTTGATTGTCTAATTTGATACTTTCATATTTTTTTGATTTATTCATAATTCATTCTCCTATAACCGCCATATCATTTATATAAATTTAATTTTAACAAACCAAAGTAAGTTTAACTTTTTTGCTTTGGCATGTCAATTTTAATATAGCACTTTTCGTCCAATACATAAAGCTTACTTATGCTCAATATTATAGATAACATATCTTATTTCTATAGCTTTACTATTTTTTAGAAACAGAATCAACATAACTTACTGCCGATAAAGCGGCTATATTGCCTTCTCCAGCTGACTTTATATATTGATATGGCTTTCCAACAATATCGCCAGCTGCGAAACATCCTTTGATACTCGTTCTCATTAATCTATCTACCTCAATATGGTTATCAACTATCTTTAATCCTGGTACCAATTGCCCTGGAGAAATGCTATCTCTAAGTATAAAAATACCATCTGTTTCAATTTCTGAATTCTTTAACTTCAGCTTGCTTACTTTATCCTCTCCTATAATTCCAACTGGTGTATCATTTATAATTTCTATAGAAGGATCTACCTCAACTTTTTCCTTATACATAGGAATATAATTTACTTTAGATGCTATTGATGCAATAAAATTAGCCTCTTCTTCCTCATGCTTATTATAAGAAACTATTGTAACTACCTTTCCTCTATATAGTGGAGCATCACAAGTTGCACAATATCCTACTCCTTTTCCAAGAAGTCTTTCTTCTCCATCAAATAATTTTCCGTATTCAACACCTGTGGCTAATATTACTGATGTAGCTTCATACATTTTTTCATTTACCATTAAAGCAAAATAGTCTCCCATGGCATATACATTATTAATTCTCTCTTCAGTTATATTTATATCCATTTCTTCTAAATGTTTATTAAACTCTTCTTGCAATTCTTTACCGCTTTTTTTATAAAAGCCTAGATAATTATTTATTTCATGAGCTTTTGCAAGCTTACTAGTAAGTTCCTTATTCCCAAATATTATAAAATTCTTTTTTCTTATTCTTGCATTCAATGCAGCTGACAAACCTGCAGGTCCACTTCCTATTATTGCTATATCATATCTTTCGCTCATCTTTTTTTCCTCCATTTACGTATATTTAATTATAAACCTATTTCTATTATAAACTATCTTATTTAAACTATATAATTATAATATATCTTCTGCACCACTTAATGTCTATTTCAAAAATGCAATAATTTAAGCATTTAACAAATTTATAATATCTTCTTTAATTTTTGATGGCTTTGTTGTTGGAGAATATCGCCCTATAACTTCTCCATCTTTATTAACTAAAAACTTAGTAAAATTCCATTTTATCTCCTTATTAAAGAGTCCTCTTTTTTTATTTTTCAAGAATTCATATAGCGGATGTGCGCTAGTTCCATTTACATCAATTTTCTCAAACATAGTAAAAGTAACTCCATAATTTAATTTGCAAAACGAATTTATTTCCTCATTGCTAGATGGATCTTGTTTGGCAAACTGATTGCATGGAAAACCTAATATTTCTAATCCCTGATCTTTATATTCCTTATAAATATCTTCTAACGCTTCAAATTGTGGTGTAAATCCGCACTTACTCGCAGTATTTACTATTAAGACTACTTTCCCTTTATATTCTTCCATTTTTACTTCTTGACCATTCATTTTATTTGCAGAAAAACTATAAAAATTCATGATTATCTCTCCTTACATAATTATGCTTAAAAAGTAAACTTTATAAAATTTAATTTTACTCAACTTATTTATTGAAAATTAAAACATAGTACATTTTAATATTGCACTATGTTTTTTAATGTAGAAAATATTTTATAGATTACTTTCAATTACTTGTTGAATTTTTTCTTTTGGTAAAAATCCTATAAGTTGCTCTGCTTTTTGTCCATCTTTGAATATTATCATTGTTGGAACGCTTGAAATTTGAAACTCATTCGCTAAGTCTAAACTTTGATCTATATCAACTTTAATAAATTTAGCCTTTCCTTCCATTTCGCCTGATAATCCTTCAAGCACTGGAGATAACATTTTACAAGGTCCACACCAAGTTGCAAAGAAATCTACAACTGTAACTCCACTCTCTATTTCATTTTTAAATTCGTTAGTATCTACTATTTTCATACTTTATTCCTCCATCTTATAAATTAAACTAAAGCTTTTTTAAACATATCTCTAGCTATTTTAAACTTTTTTATATTTACTATTCATAAAAAAAATAAATTTTTATAAATTAAATTTAACTCAATCTTTTATAATCATATTGTACTTTTTATAATATCCATTGTCAATATTTTTATTATTATTTAACTATATAAAAAATCAGCTTAAAATGCAAATATTTCTTTGCATGTAAGCTGATTTATTTGAAATACAAGAATTACTCTACATATCTTACTTCACTATAACTTTAAATTCATCAAAATTTATCTTATACTCCGTTAGCATATCTATAACAGTATCCCTAAAAGAATTTTGTGGAGATTTTTTTTCAACTGGTTTAATTGATTTCATAGTCTTATTAATATTTTTATTTTTTTTATATTGTTTTGTAAGTACCTCAGCTGTTTTAACAAGTAAGTCATCCCAATCTTCAACATCTATAATATTATCATCCAACTTTATTGCTTTAGGTTCTTTTAATGAAAAATCCTTATATATTTCTATAGCTTCTTCATTAATTAAGGTATTTTTTAATTCTTGTTTTTCTTTATCTATAGATGCTTCTTTCTTAATTTCCACCAAATCTTTTCTTATCTTACAAATACTTTCTTCATCAGATTGTATATTTTTCTCATATTCATCTTGCATCCACTTAACATATTCATTTATGTTTTCAACAACGCTATATATAGCTATAGATGTATCTCTATAAGCTTTACTTAATTTAAAATCCCTATCTTTTTTAATTATTTCATTTGACTTATCTTCAATGTGGTCTATGGTATTTTCTAGTATGCTTGCCAAGTTGCTCAGACCACTTTGAATTTCAATGGACATGGATGGAAAATTTTTAATTACATACTGAATCGTATCTACATCAAAAAGAGATAAATTTTTCTTTTTAGAAATTCTTTTATCAATCTCTAAATTCTCAATTTTAGTTTCATTAGTTACTTGAACTTCTTTTTCTTGAATATCATCTTTTTTAAAAAAACCCATTACTTGACAACCCCATTCATATATTATTTATATAAATATTTTACCATATTATTACATTTATGTTATCATTTTTAGGATTTTTTTATATTATTTTTTTATCTTATATCTCTATATTAATTCCTCTCTCTTTATATATGGATTTAAATATCTGTTCTTTTTAATTGTAGACTTTCCTATATTTATTGCTTCTTTAGGGCATATATTTATACAAGCCATACAGTCTGTGCATTTTCCTAACCATTTTGGTCTATTATTTTCTATCACGATATTATCTACCGGGCAAACTTTCTTACACATATTGCAACTAATGCATTTCTCATTTACATTAAAGTTTCTATCTTTATTTCTATAAAAATCTTTCCATATCTTATATGCTAAATTTCCAATTCCAGCTTTAAAGTTAATTTCTTTAGCATCTCTTCTCTTAACTGACTCTATAAAATCCACTATCTTACTTTCATTTTCTTTTATAGTTTCCTCAGCTCTAGCTTTAGTAGGATTTCTACCTGCTCGTATATAATTAGAAATATACCTAATGGTACAATAATTACTTATTTTAACATTACTTTTTAATAATTTATTAATTTGAACAAAGCTAGTATTTGCTCCTCCTCCTCCTGAAACTCCAATTGCAAAGATATATGCATCTTTATTTATCTTTAACTTTGAGATAAATTCATTAACCACAATTGGTAGTCCTGAACAGTGGATTGGATATATAAATCCAATAATATCTTCGCAAATTTCAAGCTTGTTTTCTTTTAATGCCTTACTCATAGATACCAATTCACAATTTTTAAAACTTTCTTTTACTATTTTTGCTACATACAACGAATTACCAGTGGATGTATTATAAAATATCTTCATTTAAAATTACTCCTCTAACCCCTACTATACCTATTATTCATCAAATAAAAATATATTTATTTGATGAATAATTCCATAAAAATTTTTCTTATTTATTACTAAGATCTATAAATTCTTCTATATCCTCTTCTATAGTTTTTAAAGAATTTCTCCAGAATTCTGTATCATTTATATCTATGCCCATAACTCTTGCTACATCAGCTATTTTATTTTTTCCTGTAATTGAAAGTAATTTTTCATACTCCTTCGAAAAAGTTTTTCCTTTTTTTAAATATTCAGCATATAATCCTTTTGCAAATAATAATCCAAACGCATAAGGAAAATTATAATAATTATACTCGGCATCATAATAATGAGGTTTCCAAGTCCACATGTATGGATGTAAAAAATCAGGATCTAATCCATCTCCATATGCTTCTCTTTGAGCATCCAGCATAAGATCATTTATTTCCTCAACACTTAAAGAACTTCCTTTTCTAGCTTCGAAAAATGATTTTTCAAATAGGAATCTAGAGTATATATCAACAATAACTTGTGTGCAATCGCTAATTTCAGTTTCAAGGATTGCTAAAGCTTCATTCTTAGAAGCATCTTTTATTGCTGCCTTTTTTATTATTGTTTCACAAAATGTAGATGCGGTTTCTGCTATCGGCATTGGATAATCTGAATTTAACGTAGTCTCATTATTTAAACACTCTCCGTGAAAACCATGACCTAATTCATGAGCGAGAGTTACTACATCTCCAAAATTATCGCCATAGTTTAGGAGTATTCTACTCTCTCCATTGAAATGTAGATTCTCGCAAAAAGCTCCACCTACTTTTCCTTCCTTTGGTTTTACATCTATCCAATGATTATCAATTGCTTTCCTTGCAAAATCTCCTAAGTTGTCACTAAATGTTCTGAAGTTTTTTTCAACAAATTTAGTACCTTCTTCGTATGTAAACTTCATATCTGCTTCGCAAACAGGTGCATATAAATCATAAAATGGTAGTCCGTTTTTATGACCTAACATTTCACCTTTTCTTCTCAAGTATTTCCTAAATACCGGAAGACTTTCTTTCATAGCTAAAAACATTGCCTCTAAAGACTCTTCACTCATTCTTGAATCTATGAGTGTCTTTTCAAGTGGAGATTTATATCCCCTAAAATCACAAACTGTTAAAACTTCACCCTTTATTCCATTTAATGCCGCAGCTACACCTTCTTCTACTTTTTTATAAGATTTTATTTCTGCTTCATATGCTTTTTTTCTTACAGTTGCATCCTTATCATAGGCCATATTTAAAACCATTGTTAATGGCATATGCTTAATTTCATTATCTTCTTCAATTTCTACTAATAATGTGGAAATCAAATTATCCTTAAGTTTCGCCCAGGCATTTGAGCCTGTATTTTTCATATTAGCAATTATACTTTCTTCCTTATCGCTGAGCAAATATTGACTTTGCTCAACTATATTTTTTAACATAAATTCATGTTCCTTAAGTAACTTAGACTTACTTATTATTTCATCCAGGCCTTCTATGCTGCTAATATATCTTTCAAATTTAACTGAACTTCCAATTAAATTTGTTAATTTCTTTTCTAAAATATCTGAATACCTCAATGCATTCTTATCCTTTGTATTTACGCTTAAGCTTAGATTTATAAAAATACTAATTCTACTAGATAAGTCTGTTACTTTTGTAAATTTATTTATATAGTCCTCTAATTTTTCTACTAAGTTATCTTTATTTTTAGTAGCTTCTAATGCCCATTTATTGATTTCTTCAATAATATTTGTTAATTTATTTAAGTCTTGTTTAAATTCATCGCCATCAAATGACGGATATATTTCCTTTAGGCTCCAATTTAGTTCCATAAATATTCACTCCAAGTCTGTATTTATATTTTTTCCTAACTTTATTATATACCATTATAATATCAATTATAGGTTATAAAATATTCATTATATAATAAAAATCTAGAAGTTAACTAATAATAAATTTAGTTGACCTTCCAGATTCTTACATATATTACATGTGCTTTATATTAAAATTGTTACATGCTAAACTCTATTTTACAATTACATTTGCAATTTCCATCTGTAAATTTAATTATTGTATCCTCTCCTTGATGAATAAGTACTCCATTATCAACATTTTCTATATTAGAAAGTTTCTTGAGTACTAAAGACCATTCTCCTTCAGTACCTATAGATTCAATAATAATACTTTTTTCATTTTTTGTGACTTCCACTTCAAGAACTTTGTTGCCTTTCATGTCTACGACACTTGTAGTTGTTTTCTTATTTTCTTTTAATTCATAGGCAAAAATTGATACATTATCTCTATAATTGTAGTCCGGCTTAGAATTTTCATTTCCAACAGCAATTAAACTATTTTCTTTAACCATCATAGGTACACTTAAGTAATCATGTCTTTCTCTGATCCATCTTCCACCCTTATATTTCTTTCCACTTATGAAGTTAGTCCACATTCCTTCTGGTAAATAATAATTTGCTTCTCCCTCTTCATTAAATATGGGTGCAACTAAGATAGAATCTCCAAGCATATATTGTTTATCCAAGTAATTACAAGCTAGATCATCTTGGAATTCTAACATCATAGCTCTCATAGCTGGTATACCTCTTTTTGATGCATCATTAGCTATGTTATATAAATATGGCATTATTCTACACTTAAGTTTAGTAAAAAATCTAACCACATCACAAGCTTCTTCATCATAAAGCCATGGTACTCTATACGAACTGCTTCCATGTAACCTACTATGAGAAGATAATAATCCAAAGGCAACCCATCTCTTATATACATCAGCTGTTGCAGTACTTTCAAAACCTCCTATATCGTGGCTCCAGAATCCAAAGCCCGACATGCAAAGAGATAATCCACCTCTTAAACTTTCTGCCATTGATTCATAATTCGCTTCACAGTCTCCTCCCCAATGTACTGGGAATTTTTGTCCTCCAACAGTAGCTGATCTTGCAAATACTGCTGCCTCATCGTCTCCTAAATTTTCTTTTAAAGTCTCAAATACTACCTTATTATATATTTGGGTATAATAATTGTGCATTTTATATGGATCTGATCCATCGAAATACTCAACCTCTGTTGGTATACGTTCACCAAAATCAGTCTTAAAGCAGTCTACTCCCATATCAATTAATTCTTTAAGCTTATCTGAATACCATTTGCATGCATCTGGATTTGTAAAATCTACAATCCCCATTGCAGGCTGCCATAAATCCCATTGCCACACATCACCATTAGGTTTCTTTATGAAATATCCGTGTTCCATACCTTCATTAAATAACTTTGATTCTTGAGCAATATATGGATTTATCCAGACACATATTTTTAATCCTTTTTTCTTTAATCTTGTAAGCATTCCCTTTGGATCTGGGAATACTCTGCTATCCCATTCAAAATTACACCAATTAAAATCTTTCATCCAAAAGCAATCGAAATGAAATACTCTAAGTGGCAGATCTCTATCTGCCATGCCATCAACAAAACTATTAACCGTTTCTTCATCATAATTTGTAGTGAAAGATGTTGTTAACCATAATCCAAATGACCATGCTGGTGGAAGTGCTGGTTTACCTGTTAGTGTTGTATAATTTTCAACTACTTCTTTCATTGATTCTCCACCAATTATAAAGTAATCTAGATATTCTCCTGGAACGCTAAATTGAACTTTAGTGACTTTTTCTGAACCAACTTCAAAAGATACCCTTTCAGGATGATTTACAAATACTCCATATCCTTTATTAGTCATATAAAATGGTATGTTTTTATATGACTGCTCTGTACTTGTTCCTCCATCTTCATTCCATATATCTATGCTTTGGCCATTCTTTACTAGAGGGGTAAACCTTTCTCCAAGTCCATAAACCAATTCCCCTACGGATAATTGTAATTCTTCCTTCATGAAGACTCCTTCTTCTGGAACCTTCATAAAGACTCTTTCTTCAGCAGTATTAACATATGATAGTCCTCTTGGCATACTAGACGTTAGCTTTTTATCTCCTCTATAAAAGCTCATTTGAAATACATCTTTATCTATTACAGCTTTAAGATCTCCTGATTTAAATATTATATTTTTTTCATTTTCTTCTATTAAACTATTAACCTTCTCATCTTTATAAATTTCAAAGTTTGGAGACTTTTTTCGTTGTCCCATAAAATGATATGCTCTAACTCTTATTACATTTTCCATTGGCGAAGAGATTTTATATGTTATAACTGGCCCCTTTAATGTATCTCCTCGTTGGTTTATCTTATTACATGGTGCATAAAGAGTTACAACATCCTCTTCTATTTTAGTACTATAAACTTCTTGAGGGCTAAATATCTGATATCCTGGCTTGTCCAGCCAGCATCCATTGCTAAATTTCATATTAATACACGCTCCTACTCTGTTTCCTAAATAAGCTTTTGTCTTTAGGAACTTTATAAATTCTATTATTTTATTTATTCTTTCTATTTAAACTATGCTAAATTATCTAACTATAACATTCCTGCTCTATTAGCCTTTTACAGACCCTGCTGAAACACCACCAACAATATATTTTTGCCCTAATATAAATATAATTAATACAGGTAGCAATGTTAGTATTATATCTGCACTAACTAAATTCCATGAATTTTCAAATGCTCCAAAGAAATTATAAACCGCTAATGTCATTGGCCATTTTGCAGAATTATTTAAATAATATAAAGGCATTGTAAAGTCATTCCAAACAGCCATAAAATTCAAAACAAATAAAGTCGAAATAATCGGTTTTAATAATGGAAGTATTATTTTTATAAATAATCTAATTGGTCCACATCCATCAATAACAGCGGCTTCATCAATCTCTCTAGGTATTGTTGAAATAAACCCATATGATAAAAATAAGCTAAGAGGAATGTTTATTGCTGCATAAACAAGAATAATCCCTAATCTAGTATTTACAAGATTTAATGCCTGCAAAACTTTCATTAATGCAACATTGTTAATTGGTATCGCTATACCTGAAAGGATAAAGTAATATATAAAATTATTAATACCTTTACGATTTCTTGCAATAACAAACGCCGCTGCTGCTACTACAATTACAATTATTAAAACACTACAAGTAGCATATAAAAGGCTGTTTAAAAACGATGAGACCAATTTTCCCTGTTCGATTACTGTTTTATAGTTTGCAAATATCCATTCTTTAGGCAGAGACAGCGACATCTTATTTGATTCACCTTGACTCTTAAAAGAATTAAGAAATAAAACTACCATTGGTATTAGTACTAATAAGCTTATAAAAATTGTTACTATATTTGCGATTACGCTTCCAATTGACTTCTTTAAAGTTACCATTATGCATCTACCTCCTTATTTTCCATAGATTTTATAATGAAATATACTAATAGTAATAATGCAAAGAATAATATACTTGATAATGTAGTACCCATTGCATAATTTCCTTTAGAGAACTCCTTATAAACTGCAGTATTAATTACACCTGTTGCATTACCTGGTCCACCGTTAGTTAATGAATAAATCATATCAAATACTCTAAATCCATATGTTACATTTAATATAGTTGCATTTATAATAATTGGTTTTAATAATGGCAAGGTTATTAATCGAAACTTTTGCCAAAAATTAGCACCATCAATATTTGCTGCTTCATAATAATCAGGAGAAATAGACATCAATCCTGCAATAATTACAACCATTATGTACCCCATACCCTTCCAAGTATCTACAGACATGACAGTTGCAAAAACAATTTTTAAATCAGTCAGCCAATTCATAGCCAAGAAATCCATCCCTACAGATTTAAGAAAATTATTTACGAATCCTGTATCTGGATGTAGCATACTTTTGAAAACAAGTCCCACTACTAAGTAAGACATTACTTGAGGAGAAAATATAACCATTCTATGAAAGTTTTTTAGTTTGATAAATTTTTGTGTTAATAATAGGGCTAAAGCTAGACCAACTACCGTTTTCATGATTGTTGTAACTGTAGTAAATAATACTGTATTCCACAAATATGCACGGTATTCTGGCTTACCTTTCAATACTTCAGCATAATTTTTGAATCCTATAAAATTGATCTTATCAGTGAAATTATTCCAATCTGTGAATGAATATAATATACCTATAATTCCTGGTAAAAAACAAAGTAAGAAAAAGATTAATAGAGCCCCGCTTGTAAAGTACCACGGATATAATTTTTTTCTGTCCATTCAAATCCCTCCATTTTAATAAAATAAGGTTTCAAAAGGAGAAACCTTATTTTCATATAACCGTAATTATTTATCCCAATCAGGATCTTTTTGTAATTTAGCTTGTTCTGTTCTTCTATTCATAATTGTTTCTAATACTTGCTTTGGAGTTGATGAACCACTATACATAGCCTCTAAGTCTTTTCCAATATCCATCCATTGGCTGTCAATATATTTAACGCCAGCTTGCATAACCATTCCTTTTTGCAATGAATCAATGTATGCTTGGTCCTCTTTTGAATATTTTGATTTTACTTCAGGCCAGCATAATTCTGATAATCCTGGTTGTCCATCTAAACGTTTTTGTAAGTTCTCAGGTTTTGCTAGGAAATCAAAGAATTTCTTTGCTTCTTCTACATGCTTTCCATTTTTATTTATAAAATATGCATTACTTGCAGGATTCACACCAATTGTTTGGTTATCTCCCCAAGGCATTGCAAATATACCTAACTTATTAACGTCAAAATCAGGAAAATCCGATTTCACTTCATTTCTCCATGCTGATTCTGCTATAAACATTGCAGCTTTTCCTTTTGCCATTGCTTCTTTTGCATTTTCTACTGAATTACTTAAGTAATTATCTCCATAAAAACCTAAATCAGCACATTCTTTTAATTCATTGATTATAGTTTGTAATTCAGGTATAGAATCTAAATCAACTTCATTTTTATTAAGCTTATTGTATAAGTCTGGATGCTTTTGTTGATACATTGCTCCTGTTTCAAATAATGGAAGTACTTGATGCCATCCATTTTGAGTTCCTTCATAAATTGGAGTAACTCCTGAATCTTTTATTTTTTGACATACATTTTTGAATTCTTGATAATTAGTTGGTATTTTCAAGCCTAATTTTTCAAATATCTCTTTATTGTAAACATAGAAATACATTTTTTTACCTGGAAAAGTGATACCATAAACTTTGCTATTGTATGAGATTGAAGGAAGAACATTTGGGTCCATTCTCTTTACCCATTCTTCACTTGATACATCTAATACGTATTTTTCAGGATTAACTCTTGTTACTAGATTTAAAGGATCAGCATCCGCGCAGAAAATATCTGGTGCTTCACCAGAATCCAACTTTACTTTAAGTAAATCACGCCATTGAGCATCCGGAGAAATTTGAAAATCAATTTTAATTCCTGTTTCTTTTTCAAAATCTTTTGCCAAATCCTGTACAACTCCAGATGTTGGAAGACCTGATTGATGAGATCCAAATGTTAATGTAACTGAATCTCCACTTCCCGATGCACTTTTACTTCCATCTCCATTGCTGCTTCCACACCCTACAAAAGCACTCCCTATCAGTGCTGTCATACAAACCGCACTAACTAATTTTAATAAACGTTTACTCATTAACTATACCCCCATTAATATAAATATTTGTCCACATTTCTGATATGCTTTACATTGGCTACATGCTTATAATATCACTAAGTATATTAATTAGACATAGATAAAAAAGAACTCCGTTTTGCACTTTTTTGAACATTATTATATAATGTGTTTTGGAGAGGAGGATTATAATGAATTATAAATTACGTTATTCTCAAAAGACATACTTATTTTCTATTTATGGGTTGCTAGTAGCCTTATTATTGCTTTTATTCTTTCTTTGTTTTTATTACTTTTATAGTGATAATATTTACCAAACAGCCAAAACCAAATCTGAAACTATCAGTGCCTCTATTCATAAATCAGTATCAACCGAATTAAATAATATGTCCACAATATCCATGAATATTGTCTACTCGAATGCTATAAAAAAGAATTTTACTAGTTTTACACATAATAACACAGATACAATAAATCTCGAACATTTTACTCAATCTAGAGAAAACGTTTTAGCTATATATGATATTATTACTGCTATAATCGGTCCCTTTCAATCAGCCAGTCAAGTTAATCTTTATACACAAAATGGAATATGTATAGGATCAGGTTTCTTTCAAGGAGTAATAAATGTAGATTTGAATACGGTACCATGGTATAAGGATACATTAGATAAAAATGGTGAAAAAAATATTTTTCTTACTGATAAATTATCATACTCTCCTACTAAAATTGAAAATATGTCAAACCATCATTATCTTTCACTTTCACGTGTATTCTTTAATCGAAATAATGAACCAGAAGGTATTGTTGAAGTAGTACAAGATTGCAACACTATATTCTCTCTAATTTCAGAATTAAAGCAAAAAAATCCTTCAACATCATTCTATATATATAATGAACATAATGAGTTAGTTTACCCCTATTCATCTGCCCCAGAAGATAATATAAATTATACTAATACTATACAAGAACACAATTTAAGTCCATCAGTTGGGTATTTTATTAATATAGATAGTAAGCATGATGTCCTGATGTCGTATCAAAAAGTCGATTCATATAATTGGACAATCATTGCCGTTGAACCTAAGGAAGTTGTTTTCAGATCATTGCACTCCTTTAAAGAAGGTTTTATTATTATAGCTATAATTTCAATCATTTTTACACTATTTTTATGTTTTATAATTTCAAGTAGATTAACTCAACCTTTAAGTACTTTAACTAATTCTACAAAGATGGTCACTATAGACAGAGTATTAAATGAAAATGAAACTCTATTAGTTCCAATTAATAGTAATATACTTGAAATTTCCGAGCTCTATCAATCGTTTTGTGATATGTATGAAAAATTAAGAGATTCTTCTCATGAAATTTTATTATTAAAATCAGAAGAAACTCGTGCAAAACTACAAGCGACCCAATCTCTTATTAATCCACACTTTTTATATAATAGTTTAACAAATATAAGTATCATGGCTGAAGAAGATATGAATAGCGAAATAATTAATATATGTCATGCATTGTGTGATTATTTCCGTTATATTACAACATGCGATGAAACTGCTGTTCATTTATCTTTAGAAATATCATATACGGAAAAATATATTGAATGTATGAAAATGCGATATGGAAGTGATTTTATTTATACTTCAAATATTCATGAATCAACAAAGAACATTTTAATTCCTAAACTAATAATACAACCTATAGTAGAAAATGCTTTTAAATATGGCTTTAGCTCCTCACCACCTTGGATTTTAGATATCAAATCTTCTATAACAAATGATCAAAAGTGGCTTATATATATCGAAGATAATGGTGGTTGTTTAAGTGATCAAGATAAAGAGAAATTATTATCTAATCTCTATAATTTAAACAGAACTAAAGAACTAAAATCATTAAGGATTGGCGGAATGGGACTTAAAAATGTATATCTAAGATTACAACTTTTATATGGTACTGAAGCTATATTTTCAATTGATAATTCTCAAAAAAATAGAACAATTTTTATAATCGGTGGACCCGTACATCTAAATAAGGAGGATTTTTATGAACAATACACACACCTATAAACTTATTGTTGTTGAAGATGAACATCTTATAAGACAGAATATAATAAAAAAAATTAATTCTTTATCTATTCCTTTTGAATTAGTAGGTGAAGCTAGCAATGGAGAAATTGCCATTCCTCTCATAGAACAGCAATGTCCATCTCTAGTTATTACTGATATAAGAATGCCTCAATACGATGGATTAGAATTAATTAAATATCTCTACAAAAATCATCCTCATATAAAGACTATGGTATTAAGTGGATACAATGATTTTAAATATGCTCAGACTGCATTAAAATATGGTGTAAAAGATTTTTTATTAAAACCAGTAAAAATAGAAGAACTTAGCACTGCTTTACAAAGCATTCTTGTTATGCTTGAGTCCGAAAGTAAAGAATTCTCTTCATTTTCAATTGATCACCACAGTCTAAAGCCTGAAAGCCTAAGCCAGTTACTTGAAAATTACTTGCTTAATAACTATGCCTCTGTGACATCAATAACCGAAATTTCTGAGAAATTTGGATTTACAAGTGAATATATAAGTAAGATTTTTAAGAAATATACCGGAGTAACTCCGATAAAATATATCACTAGAATTCGCATTAATGAAGCCAAACAGCTTTTAATTAATCAGCCTGACTTGGAAATAAAAAAGGTTGGTGAATTGATTGGTTATAAAGATGCCTTCTATTTTAGCAGAGTATTTAAATCTAATGTAGGTGTGTATCCTAGCGACTATAGAATAAAACATTTAAATTATAACTAATAATTCTATATTGTTCTCATAATATTGTGTTTTACACCATATTAATTACTATCATGAATTTATCACTCCAAAGAAAAATAGAAGGCAAACTCTCATATTGACTGTTTGCCTTCTGCCTCTTAAGTAACTAACCAAAAACTTTTAATCTATCAAAACTTTTTCTTAGAACTAAGCTGAATAATTATTTTCTTTATTAACTAAATGACTCCTAACTTTCAAATGCTTGAGATAAGTCATAAATTATATCATCAATATGTTCTGTTCCTATTGAAAGACGGATTGTATTTGGTTTAATTCCTGACTCTGCTAGTTCAGTTTCATTCATTTGAGAATGTGTTGTACTCGCTGGGTGAATTACTAATGATTTAACATCAGCTACATTTGCAAGTAGTGAGAATATTTGTAGTTTATCAATAAATTCCTGTGCTTCCTTTGCTCCACCTTTAATTTCGAATGTGAATATAGAACCTGCTCCCTTAGGAAAATATTTTTTATATAAAGCATTATCAGCGCTCTCTGGTAGCGATGGATGATTAACACTTTCAACCTTTGGATGATTCTTTAAAAATTCTACAACTTTTAAAGCATTCTCAACATGACGTTCAACTCTAAGTGAAAGAGTTTCTAAACCTTGTAATAATATAAATGCATTAAATGGACTTATGCATGCACCCGTATCTCTTAATAAAATAGCACGAATTCTTGTCACATATGCGGCAGCCCCAACTGCTTCTGCGAACTTAATTCCATGATAGCTTGGATCTGCTTCTGATAATTGTGGGAACTTTCCTGAACCTATCCAGTCAAACTTTCCTGAGTCCACAATAACTCCACCTAGTGATGTACCATGTCCACCAATAAATTTAGTTGCCGAATGAACAACTATATCTGCCCCATGTTCAATCGGTCTAAATAAGTATGGTGTTCCAAATGTATTGTCCACTATTAGTGGTATTTTATGCTTATGTGCAATTTCTGCTAATGCTTTAACATCTAAAATATTTGAGTTCGGATTTCCAAGTGATTCAATTAAAATTGCTTTAGTATTATCTTGAATTGCATTTTCAAAATTTGATAGGTCAGATGGATCTACAAATGTTGTTGTAACACCGTTTGTAGGAAACGTATGTGCTAACAAATTATAAGATCCTCCATATATAGTTTTTTCTGCAACTATGTGATCACCAGCTTTAGTTATATTTTGCAATGCATATGTTATTGCTGCTGCTCCAGATGCTACCGCAAGAGCTGCTACTCCGCCTTCCAAAGCTGCAACACGTTTTTCAAAAACATCTTGTGTTGAATTTGTTAAACGACCATATATATTTCCAGCATCAGCTAATCCAAATCTTGCTGCTGCATGTGCAGAATTTTTAAATACATATGAAGTTGTTTGGTAAATTGGTACTGCTCTAGAATCTGTTGCTGAATCAGGTTGTTCTTGCCCTACATGAAGTTGAAGTGTTTCAAATTTTAATTTTCTTTCTTGATTACTCATAATTTGTTGCCCCCATTTTATATAATTTTTATTTCTAATATATTTACTATGATTTGTACGTTACCCTAATTTTCTAGATATTATATTTAGCTTTGAATTTGATTTTTATCACGACCCTAGAGAAATATACAAATAATTAGACATTTAGATAATAAAAGAGCTACTTTCTAGATAAGAAAGTAGCAAAAAAATATGTACATTCTTATCTTTCAGATAAAGTATCTGCAGGAATTAGCACCTTAAATTAAAATAGATTTTTAATTCAGGTTGCTAGGCATCATAGGGCCAGTCCCTCCGCCTTTCTTGATAAAAATTATTATATTATATTATTCTTAGTTGTTTACTATGATATAAAGTATACATTTTATTGCTATATATGTCAACAGTATTTTAAATTTTGTATGTATTTTTTATTAATTAGTTATTTTATCTAGAATTCACAGTCATATATTCTAAATAAACCCAGTCGCAATGTTTCTTTTCTACTTTACAAATATTTAATCTTGATAGATAATAATTATTATAAACGACATGGAGGTAATAAAGATGGAAAGTTTAACTTTAGAAGAAGGAATGAAAGCTCCTGATTTCACATTAGTAGGATCTGATAAAAAAGAACATAAATTAAGTGATTATTTAAATAAAAAAGTCATCTTGTACTTTTACCCTAAAGATAATACTCCTGGCTGCTCACAAGAAGCACAAGATTTTAAAAATGGTTTGGATGATTTTGAAATGAAAAATGCTGTTATTTTAGGTATAAGCAGAGATTCTCTAGCGTCTCATGATAAATTTATTGCAAAATATGAATTGCCCTTCATTCTTCTTTCAGATGAAAAAGAGGAGGTATGTAATCTCTACGGCGTATTAAAGGAAAAAAATATGTTTGGGAAGAAATCCATAGGTATTGAAAGAAGTACATTCGTAATAGATGAAAATGGGATTATATCAAAGATTTATAGGAAAGTTAAAGTTACAGGACATATAGAACAATTAAAATGTTCTATACAATAATTTAATTATTTAAAATATTGTATGATAATAAATAAAAAAAGATAGTTATTACAACTATCTTTTTTGCTTACCTCGCAACGTCCTACTCTGCCACACAGTCTCCCATGCAGTACTATCGGCGCTATAGACCTTAACTTTCCTGTTCGGAATGGGAAGGAGTGTTACCTCTATGCCATCATCACGAGATGCATAATTTACAGAAATCTTCGATTTCGTGTAAATTAGCACTCAGCGAACGAATGTGAGTCGAGTTTCCTTTGAAAAAAGACTCTTAGTTTACGCTTATACCACATTTACATTAATCTATTACTGTAATTATTCCTTTTTGAAAAAACTTTGTTCTTTCAAAATTGCACATAAGTGAGAGTCCAAATTTCATATTTGGTTTCTCGAACTTACTCAGCGAACGCTAGTGAGTCGAGCTTCCTCTCTATTTAATGTATATTACAACTTGACTATATTGGTCAAGCCCTCGACCTATTAGTATCAGTCAGCTAAATATGTTACCATACTTACACCTCTGACCTATCAACCTTGTAGTCTTCAAGGGGTCTTACTAGCTTATGCTATGGGAAATCTCATCTTGAGGTGGGCTTCACACTTAGATGCTTTCAGCGTTTATCCCTTCCCGACTTAGCTACCCAGCTATGCTTCTGGCGAAACAACTGGTACACCATAGGTCAGTCCATCCCGGTCCTCTCGTACTAAGGACAGCTCCTCTCAAATTTCCTACGCCCGCGACGGATAGGGACCGAACTGTCTCACGACGTTCTGAACCCAGCTCGCGTGCCGCTTTAATGGGCGAACAGCCCAACCCTTGGGACCTACTTCAGCCCCAGGATGCGACGAGCCGACATCGAGGTGCCAAACCTCCCCGTCGATGTGAACTCTTGGGGGAGATCAGCCTGTTATCCCCGAGGTAGCTTTTATCCGTTGAGCGATGGCCCTCCCACGAGGTACCACCGGATCACTAAGCCCGACTTTCGTCCCTGCTCCACTTGTAGGTGTCGCAGTCAGGCTCCCTTCTGCCTTTACACTCTTCGAACGATTTCCGACCGTTCTGAGGGAACCTTTGGGCGCCTCCGTTACATTTTAGGAGGCGACCGCCCCAGTCAAACTGCCCACCTAACAATGTCCTGTCACCAGTTTCATGGCATCCAGTTAGAACTTCAATACTATCAGGGTGGTATCCCAACAACGACTCCACCAAGGCTGACGCCCTAGTTTCCCAGTCTCCCACCTATCCTGTACAGACAATACCGAAATTCAATGCTAAGCTACAGTAAAGCTCTACGGGGTCTTTCCGTCCAATCGCGGGTAGCGAGCATCTTCACTCGCACTACAACTTCGCCGGATTTGCAGTTGAGACAGTGCACAAGTCATTACGCCATTCGTGCGGGTCAGAACTTACCTGACAAGGAATTTCGCTACCTTAGGACCGTTATAGTTACGGCCGCCGTTTACTGGGGCTTAAGTTCACACCTTCGCGTTACCACTAAGTATTCCCCTTAACCTTCCAGCACCGGGCAGGCGTCAGCCCCTATACATCAGCTTTCGCTTTAGCAGAGACCTGTGTTTTTGTTAAACAGTTGCTTGTGCCTATTCTCTGCGGCCTGATTTCTCAGGCACCCCTTCTCCCGAAGTTACGGGGTCAATTTGCCTAGTTCCTTAACTGCAATTCTTCCGTCGGCCTTAGGATTCTCTCCTCATCTACCTGTGTCGGTTTGCGGTACGGGCACTACTTCTCTCTCTAGATGCTTTTCTTGGAAGCATGGAATCAGATACTTCGGTTCCGTAGAACCTTCCCCATCACGCCTCAGAATTGTTGGAACGGATTTGCCAATCCCAACTCCCTAAACGCTTAGACTAGCATCCAATAGCTAGCACATCCTATCCTTCTCCGTCACACCATCGATAATAACGATTATAGTGGTATTGGAATATCAACCAATTGTCCATCGACTACGCCTTTCGGCCTCGCCTTAGGTCCCGACTAACCCTGAGAAGACAAACTTTACTCAGGAAACCTTAGATATTCGGCCTGTAGGATTCTCGCCTACATCTCGCTACTAATGCCAACATTCTCACTCGTAATCAGTCCACCGCTCCTTACGGTACGACTTCAGCCCGATTACGACGCTCCTCTACCGCTCACGCTAATGCGTGAACCCGTAGCTTCGGTGGTAAGTTTGAGCCCCGGACATTTTCGGCGCAGGATCTCTTGACTAGTGAGCTATTACGCACTCTTTTAATGAGTGGCTGCTTCTAAGCCAACATCCTAGTTGTCTTAGAAATCCCACATCCTTTTCCACTTAACTTACACTTTGGGACCTTAGCTGACGATCTGGGCTGTTTCCCTTTTGACCATGGAACTTATCTTTCATAGTCTGACTGCCGGACTGATAGTATGTGGCATTCGGAGTTTGATAAGGTTCGGTAAGCGCTATGCCCCCTAGCCTATTCAGTGCTCTACCTCCACTACTCACATTTTCCGACGCTAGCCCTAAAGCTATTTCGAGGAGAACCAGCTATATCCGAGTTCGATTGGAATTTCTCCGCTATCCACAGCTCATCCCATGCTTTTTCAACAGCAACGTGGTTCGGTCCTCCACGAGGTTTTACCCTCGCTTCAACCTATTACCATGGATAGGTCACCCGGTTTCGGGTCTACAGCATGCAACTAGTCGCCCTATTAAGACTCGGTTTCCCTTCGGCTCCGTACCTTAAGTACTTAACCTCGCTACATACCGTAACTCGTTGGCTCGTTCTACAAAAAGCACATCATCACACACATAAGGTGCTCTGATCGGTTGTAGGCACATGGTTTCAGGTTCTATTTCACTCCCCTCCCGGGGTTCTTTTCACCTTTCCCTCACGGTACTGCTTCACTATCGGTCATCAGGTAGTATTTAGCCTTGGGAGGTGGTCCTCCCTGCTTCCCACAAGGTTTCACGTGTCTCGTGGTACTCTGGTGCAGAACTGATTATCATAGTTTTCACTTACGGGACTATTACCCACTGTGGTCCAACTTTCCAGTTATGTTCAATTAACTATGATTTCTCGTTATGTTCTGTCCGCAACCCCAGAGATAAATCTCTGGTTTGGGCTCTTTCCTTTTCGCTCGCCGCTACTAAGAAAATCGATTTTTCTTTCTCTTCCTCCAGGTACTTAGATGTTTCAGTTCCCTGGGTATACCTTCATAAAGCTATGTATTCACTTTATGATACATGGGGTTTCCCATGTGAGTTTCCT
Organism: Clostridium beijerinckii; assembly: GCF_018223745.1. Classification (NCBI taxonomy): domain Bacteria; kingdom Bacillati; phylum Bacillota; class Clostridia; order Eubacteriales; family Clostridiaceae; genus Clostridium; species Clostridium beijerinckii. The sequence goes on along the minus strand of NZ_CP073653.1, from coordinate 894,482 downwards.
CATTCGGAAATCTTCGGATCTCTGACTATGTGCGTCTACCCGAAGCTTATCGCAGCTTATCGCGTCCTTCATCGGCTCCTGATGCCAAGGCATTCACCATGCGCCCTTTGTAGCTTGACCTAATTATTAGTCATATCACAAAGAATATTTATTCTTGGCTTTGTTGTATTTTATATACATTAAATCTATGTGCAATTTTCAAAGAACATCTTGCTTGCTTATTACCGTCAATTGCTTCGTCAGCTACAAATTTTACTCATTTACGTACGTGAAGTACGCTTCATTTCATAAAATTTTCGCTTTCTCGCACTTGTCGCTACTAAGCTACGCATTTTGAAAGACTTAGTCTTTCAAAATTGAACAGAACAAATACTTAAGTAACCTTTGAGCAAGTATTTTATATTTTGATACATAATAATGTATCTGTACTAGTCAGACATCATGCTGATCTAGATTTCTCCATAGAAAGGAGGTGATCCAGCCGCAGGTTCTCCTACGGCTACCTTGTTACGACTTCACCCCAATCGCTGACCCTACCTTAGGTCGCTGCCTCGCTTGCGCGTTAGCTCACGAACTTTGGGTATTGCCAACTCTCATGGTGTGACGGGCGGTGTGTACAAGGCCCGGGAACGTATTCACCGCGACATTCTGATTCGCGATTACTAGCAACTCCAGCTTCATGTAGGCGAGTTTCAGCCTACAATCCGAACTGAGACTGGTTTTAAAGTTTGGCTCCACCTCACGGTTTAGCATCTCTCTGTACCAGCCATTGTAGCACGTGTGTAGCCCTAGACATAAGGGGCATGATGATTTGACGTCATCCCCACCTTCCTCCCGGTTAACCCGGGCAGTCTCGCTAGAGTGCTCAACTAAATGGTAGCAACTAACAATAAGGGTTGCGCTCGTTGCGGGACTTAACCCAACATCTCACGACACGAGCTGACGACAACCATGCACCACCTGTCTTCCTGCCCCGAAGGGCTTCCCCGATTAAGGGTAATTCAGGAGATGTCAAGTCTAGGTAAGGTTCTTCGCGTTGCTTCGAATTAAACCACATGCTCCGCTGCTTGTGCGGGCCCCCGTCAATTCCTTTGAGTTTTAATCTTGCGACCGTACTCCCACATGGAATACTTAATGCGTTAGCGGCGGCACAGAGGTCATGACAACCCCTACACCTAGTATTCATCGTTTACGGCGTGGACTACCATGGTATCTAATCCTGTTTGCTCCCCACGCTTTCGAGCCTCAGTGTCAGTTACAGTCCAGAAAGTCGCCTTCGCCACTGGTATTCTTCCTAATCTCTACGCATTTCACCGCTACACTAGGAATTCTACTTTCCTCTCCTGCACTCTAGATATCCAGTTTGGAATGCAGCACCCAGGTTAAGCCCGAGTATTTCACATCCCACTTAAATATCCACCTACGCTCCCTTTACGCCCAGTAAATCCGGACAACGCTTGCCACCTACGTATTACCGCGGCTGCTGGCACGTAGTTAGCCGTGGCTTCCTCCTCAGGTACCGTCATTATCGTCCCTGAAGACAGAGCTTTACAATCCGAAGACCGTCATCACTCACGCGGCGTTGCTGCATCAGGGTTTCCCCCATTGTGCAATATTCCCCACTGCTGCCTCCCGTAGGAGTCTGGGCCGTGTCTCAGTCCCAATGTGGCCGATCACCCTCTCAGGTCGGCTACGCATCGTCGCCTTGGTGAGCCGTTACCTCACCAACTAGCTAATGCGACGCGGGTCCATCTCATAGCGGATTACTCCTTTAATTGCTATGCCATGCGGCACTACAATCTTATGCGGTATTAATCTTCCTTTCGAAAGGCTATTCCCCTCTATGAGGCAGGTTACCCACGTGTTACTCACCCGTCCGCCGCTAATCCGCTCCCGAAGGAGCTTCATCGCTCGACTTGCATGTGTTAAGCACGCCGCCAGCGTTCGTCCTGAGCCAGGATCAAACTCTCAATAAAAAGTTTAATCTTAGCTTACTCAAATAAAAATTGCTGGTTTACTTAAATTTATTTATATCATTCTGTTCAATTTTCAAAGACCAATTTTTCTTTCTTACAACTACCGTTGTAATGTTTTGTTGTTATCTGTCGTTTCTGACAGCTTATTCAGTATATCACCGCTTTCGAAGCTTGTCAACAACTTTTTAAAAAACTTTTTGAACTCATTTTCAGTAGTTCTATTAGCTTCAAGTTATTAATTCTGCATCTCTTAGCGAGGATTTCATCATATCATCACCATTCGACATTGTCAACAACTTTCCTAGAAAATCTTTTTCCCTTTAAGTTGTTTTGTTTATGTCTCTTAGCGACGTGTTTTATCTTAACATCTCTGATATCTTCATATTATTTGCTTTCCTATTACTAAATGCGATTATCTTCACCTTTCTTTATAATCCGTCATTATTCTATATTTTATGCATACTGATACGCTAGCAATAGTTGTCCAAAGATTTAATATCATTTATTATATATTTAAACATTTGTATTGCACTCTCATATCTCTCTAATAAGCCCTGATAATCTGAGTTATAAAAATGCTATAACATCTTTATTTTTAATCTTTCTAATAAAGTTACTTAATTTGAGTCAAAAATACATTACACATTCAACTTTTTATCATTCTTGAATATCTCAACGATTTCTAAACAGCACTTTTAATTTTGCTTTTCGTATAATTGCCCAATTCTGATTTCACAGAAAATATTTTTAAAACAAACATTAATATTCCTGAAATTATTGAAATAAAAAATATTAAAAACCATAATGTTTTATATCCATAAACTTGAATATATGCTCCAGAAAAAAAAGTACTAAGAGCTGTACCTAGAAATCTGCCAAGATTCATTATTGCATTTAATCTGGCTCTATAATTGCTTGGACTATTATTTGCCACATAAACACCTGAGCTTATTGAACTTAAAATTTCTCCTAAAGTCCATATTATTGTGGAAATAATAAAAAAATTGAAATTATCAATATATCCTATCATTCCAAATCCTATAGCATATAATATTCCCGTAAAAGCCATATTAGTTAACTGATGATTTCTTTTAGTTATAAAACCTATAAAAATTGTAAGGACTAAAACAGTTACAGCATTTATACTCATAATGTAGCCCAAAAGTTTAGCACTTTCATTATTAAATTGAGCATTTAAAGTTATAGGCAAAGAAAACTTATGCTGAGCATAAATAAAGTTATATACCATATATAAAACTAGAAATAGACTTAATGCTGGCCTTTTCCAAAGCATTTGAAACGTATTTCCATTTTCTGCTATTTCGGCTTTACTTTCAACCTTTAATTTACTATTTACCGGATAAGTCTCTTTGATATTTTTCCATACCAAAAAGACTGCTATTAAAGAAGTTAGTGTATCCCCTAAAAATAATAATGGTAAAAGATTATTAAATAAAAAACCTGCTATTATTGGTCCAATTGCAACTCCTGCATTTATCGCTAGGTAGTTAAGAGAAAATCCAGCTTGTCTTTCTTCCTTAGAGAGTATATCTTGAATCATTGATTGAAATGCTGGACGTACAAAACCATTAAAAAATGTACTTATCAATAAACACATTATAGTAATCGAAACACTTTTAGTGAAAGCACAAGGTATTAATGTTACTGCTGCTATACTTTGTGCATATGTATATATTTTTTTTCTTCCAAACATATCTGATATTTTTCCACCTAAAATGGATGCTGGTATGCCTACAATAGATGATAATGTAACTATAACTCCAGTTGCTGCAGCTGTCATTCCAATTTTTTGAGTAAGATATAATGCGAGAAATGGTACTACAAAATCTCCAAGTCTGTTAATAAGTGTAGCAAAACATATCACATACATTTCCTTTGGTAATCCTTTATAATTATTAATGAAATCTTTCATTTGTTATGCCCCCTTTTCTTAATATATTTTACCTATAAAATCCTTAAATTCCAAAACATTCCCACTAAATAATTTTTATATAAATTACCATTTTAATGCTATAATTTTATCTATATTTCAATATTTTAGTCAAATATGATTATTATCTTTTTATTTATTGGATCCTATTTTATGACATTTGCATTAGAAGTATTAGGTTAATATTTAGAAGAATATATAAAGAAGCTAATAAACTTTATAAGGAATTAATGAATATATAAATAGTTATATGATACTGTCTACATCAGAAGCTATCACTATCGGATTTTAACCTGATAGTGACAGCTTCCTCTCCTTTAAACTAAGCAGTAGTTAAAATTTCACAAAATAGTTCATCACAGATTTTTCTTTAAATCCACACGATTTATATAAATTAAGTGCCCTACTGTTTTTATCAGCCACATCTAATTCTACTTGCTTTATATCTTTTTCACTTATTAATTTTAAAGCTGCCTTTAGTACTGCTCTTCCATAGCCTTTTCCTCTAAACTCTGGTAACACGCCAAAACCCAATATGAAAGCTGAGTAATCATTATATTCAATATGAATTTTACCTATGACTTCATTGTCTAATTCAGCTATATAGGCATTTTTTATTCTTGATTCATCTTCCTCAATTTGTTCAGTTTCTTCTTCAGCTAAAACTTTGAAACTTTCATTTTCCTCCTTATCAGAAAAATAAATCAAGTCTTGTCTTGATAATTCCTTCTTATCTGATGCCTTTGCTTTTCTTAAATTAATAGGAAATAAATTTTCTAAAAAATGCTGACTTATTAATTCCATCCCATATTCAGAAAAATCGTATTCTCCTCCTACTGCTTTTATAAATTCATTTCCAGATTTAGATTTACCATCTGTTAATAATAATATCTTCTTAAAACCATTCCTACTACATTCATCTATTGCAAGGTCAAAGAGTTTTTTAAAGATACCTTTTCTCCTCCACTCTGGATGAGTCATTCCATTAAGCTCAGCTATATTTCCTCCAAAACATGAAATTCCAAGATAAGCAACTAAAACATAATCTACATAATATAAAAATTCATTTAATCTCTTCTTTGATGTTTCTGAATTTTTATTCATTTCTAATTTAAAGTCTACTTCCAACTTTAAATTTACTTTATCCTTTGAAGTTATGATTTCTTGAAGTTCATTTATATCTTTATATTCTTTTTCACCTATATATTGCTTCATAGTTATTATATGATTTACTTCTTTCATTTTAAAATCTCCTTTTTGCTTGCTTTTGAAATTTTTAAATTTTTCATAGATTTTAATTTTAAATTCTTCATTGCACATCTCTCCTTTTTGATTGCTGATCTTATCATATACTATTGATATTACTGAATCTCTAAAAATGGACAGAAAAATCCCGCAGACACAAACCTATAGATGGCTTCTATCTGCGGGCATTATAAAAACAGGCAAACCTGTTATGATATTCGTCCTTAATAGTACACATATTTATGAAAGGTTATCTAAATTCCGCGAAAATATAACACAAATAAAAGGTACAACTACCATAAGAATGTATTTCCGCCCATATTTATTTTTAAACAGCAATCACCTTTACACTCTTTATCATATTACCATTTCTCCTTTCATAAGACTTACTATACTTTTACAATAAATCCTTCAATAAATTAACATTATCATATGCAAAAATATTTGTCAATTAATTCAAATTTATTATTCTATTCCTTCACTAAAATTAGTAATCACATTTTTTATGCAAAATAAAAAAAGATAGTTATTACAACTATCTTTTTTGCTTACCTCGCAACGTCCTACTCTGCCACACAGTCTCCCATGCAGTACCATCGGCGCTATAGACCTTAACTTTCCTGTTCGGAATGGGAAGGAGTGTTACCTCTATGCCATCATCACGAGATCTTCAATTGAAAGTTTTGTTCTTTCAAAATTGCACACAGTTTCTTTAATGTATATTACAACTTGATTATATTGGTCAAGCCCTCGACCTATTAGTATCAGTCAGCTAAATACGTTGCCGCACTTACACCTCTGACCTATCAACCTTGTAGTCTTCAAGGGGTCTTACTAGCTTATGCTATGGGAAATCTCATCTTGAGGTGGGCTTCACACTTAGATGCTTTCAGCGTTTATCCCTTCCCGACTTAGCTACCCAGCTATGCTTCTGGCGAAACAACTGGTACACCATAGGTCAGTCCATCCCGGTCCTCTCGTACTAAGGACAGCTCCTCTCAAATTTCCTACGCCCGCGACGGATAGGGACCGAACTGTCTCACGACGTTCTGAACCCAGCTCGCGTGCCGCTTTAATGGGCGAACAGCCCAACCCTTGGGACCTACTTCAGCCCCAGGATGCGACGAGCCGACATCGAGGTGCCAAACCTCCCCGTCGATGTGAACTCTTGGGGGAGATCAGCCTGTTATCCCCGAGGTAGCTTTTATCCGTTGAGCGATGGCCCTCCCACGAGGTACCACCGGATCACTAAGCCCGACTTTCGTCCCTGCTCCACTTGTAGGTGTCGCAGTCAGGCTCCCTTCTGCCTTTACACTCTTCGAACGATTTCCGACCGTTCTGAGGGAACCTTTGGGCGCCTCCGTTACATTTTAGGAGGCGACCGCCCCAGTCAAACTGCCCACCTAACAATGTCCTGTCACCAGTTTCATGGCATCCAGTTAGAACTTCAATACTATCAGGGTGGTATCCCAACAACGACTCCACCAAGGCTGACGCCCTAGTTTCCCAGTCTCCCACCTATCCTGTACAGACAATACCGAAATTCAATGCTAAGCTACAGTAAAGCTCTACGGGGTCTTTCCGTCCAATCGCGGGTAGCGAGCATCTTCACTCACACTACAACTTCGCCGGATTTGCAGTTGAGACAGTGCACAAGTCATTACGCCATTCGTGCGGGTCAGAACTTACCTGACAAGGAATTTCGCTACCTTAGGACCGTTATAGTTACGGCCGCCGTTTACTGGGGCTTAAGTTCACACCTTCGCGTTACCACTAAGTGTTCCCCTTAACCTTCCAGCACCGGGCAGGCGTCAGCCCCTATACATCAGCTTTCGCTTTAGCAGAGACCTGTGTTTTTGTTAAACAGTTGCTTGTGCCTATTCTCTGCGGCCTGATTTCTCAGGCACCCCTTCTCCCGAAGTTACGGGGTCAATTTGCCTAGTTCCTTAACTGCAATTCTTCCGTCGGCCTTAGGATTCTCTCCTCATCTACCTGTGTCGGTTTGCGGTACGGGCACTACTTCTCTCTCTAGATGCTTTTCTTGGAAGCATGGAATCAGATACTTCGGTTCCGTAGAACCTTCCCCATCACGCCTCAGAATTGTTGGAACGGATTTGCCAATCCCAACTCCCTAAACGCTTAGACTAGCATCCAATAGCTAGCACATCCTATCCTTCTCCGTCACACCATCGATAATAACGATTATAGTGGTATTGGAATATCAACCAATTGTCCATCGACTACGCCTTTCGGCCTCGCCTTAGGTCCCGACTAACCCTGAGAAGACAAACTTTACTCAGGAAACCTTAGATATTCGGCCTGTAGGATTCTCGCCTACATCTCGCTACTAATGCCAACATTCTCACTCGTAATCAGTCCACCGCTCCTTACGGTACGACTTCAGCCCGATTACGACGCTCCTCTACCGCTCACGTTATACACGTGAACCCGTAGCTTCGGTGGTAAGTTTGAGCCCCGGACATTTTCGGCGCAGGATCTCTTGACTAGTGAGCTATTACGCACTCTTTTAATGAGTGGCTGCTTCTAAGCCAACATCCTAGTTGTCTTAGAAATCCCACATCCTTTTCCACTTAACTTACACTTTGGGACCTTAGCTGACGATCTGGGCTGTTTCCCTTTTGACCATGGAACTTATCTTTCATAGTCTGACTGCCGGACTGATAGTATGTGGCATTCGGAGTTTGATAAGGTTCGGTAAGCGCTATGCCCCCTAGCCTATTCAGTGCTCTACCTCCACTACTCACATTTTCCGACGCTAGCCCTAAAGCTATTTCGAGGAGAACCAGCTATATCCGAGTTCGATTGGAATTTCTCCGCTATCCACAGCTCATCCCATGCTTTTTCAACAGCAACGTGGTTCGGTCCTCCACGAGGTTTTACCCTCGCTTCAACCTGGCCATGGATAGGTCACCCGGTTTCGGGTCTACAGCATGCAACTAGTCGCCCTATTAAGACTCGGTTTCCCTTCGGCTCCGTACCTTAAGTACTTAACCTCGCTACATACCGTAACTCGTTGGCTCGTTCTACAAAAAGCACATCATCACACACATAAGGTGCTCTGATCGGTTGTAGGCACATGGTTTCAGGTTCTATTTCACTCCCCTCCCGGGGTTCTTTTCACCTTTCCCTCACGGTACTGCTTCACTATCGGTCATCAGGTAGTATTTAGCCTTGGGAGGTGGTCCTCCCTGCTTCCCACAAGGTTTCACGTGTCTCGTGGTACTCTGGTGCAGAACTGCTCATTATAGTTTTCATTTACAGGACTATTACCTCCTACGGTCCAACTTTCCAGTTGTGTTCAATTAACTATAATTTCACGTTATGTTCTGTCCGCAACCCCAGAGATAAATCTCTGGTTTGGGCTCTTTCCTTTTCGCTCGCCGCTACTAAGAAAATCGATTTTTCTTTCTCTTCCTCCAGGTACTTAGATGTTTCAGTTCCCTGGGTATACCTTCATAAAGCTATGTATTCACTTTATGATACATGGGGTTTCCCATGTGAGTTTCCTCATTCGGAAATCTTCGGATCTCTGACTATGTGCGTCTACCCGAAGCTTATCGCAGCTTATCGCGTCCTTCATCGGCTCCTGATGCCAAGGCATTCACCATGCGCCCTTTGTAGCTTGACCTAATTATTAGTCATATCACAAAGAATATTTATTCTTGGCTTTGTTGTATTTTATATACATTAAATCTATGTGCAATTTTCAAAGAACATTTTAAGACTTAATTATATTTAATTAAATCTTCATGGTGGAGATTAAGGGATTCGAACCCTTGACCCCCTGCGTGCAAGGCAGGTGCTCTCCCAACTGAGCTAAACCCCCATATTTACGAAAGACTTAGTCTTTCAAAATTGAACAGAACAAATACTTAAGTAACCTTTGAGCAAGTATTTTATATTTTGATACATAATAATGTATCTGTACTAGTCAGACATCATGCTGATCTAGATTTCTCCATAGAAAGGAGGTGATCCAGCCGCAGGTTCTCCTACGGCTACCTTGTTACGACTTCACCCCAATCGCTGACCCTACCTTAGGTCGCTGCCCCGCTTACGCGTTAGCTCACGAACTTTGGGTATTGCCAACTCTCATGGTGTGACGGGCGGTGTGTACAAGGCCCGGGAACGTATTCACCGCGACATTCTGATTCGCGATTACTAGCAACTCCAGCTTCATGTAGGCGAGTTTCAGCCTACAATCCGAACTGAGACTGGTTTTAAAGTTTGGCTCCACCTCACGGTTTAGCATCTCTCTGTACCAGCCATTGTAGCACGTGTGTAGCCCTAGACATAAGGGGCATGATGATTTGACGTCATCCCCACCTTCCTCCCGGTTAACCCGGGCAGTCTCGCTAGAGTGCTCAACTAAATGGTAGCAACTAACAATAAGGGTTGCGCTCGTTGCGGGACTTAACCCAACATCTCACGACACGAGCTGACGACAACCATGCACCACCTGTCTTCCTGCCCCGAAGGGCTTCCCCGATTAAGGGTAATTCAGGAGATGTCAAGTCTAGGTAAGGTTCTTCGCGTTGCTTCGAATTAAACCACATGCTCCGCTGCTTGTGCGGGCCCCCGTCAATTCCTTTGAGTTTTAATCTTGCGACCGTACTCCCCATGGCGGAATACTTAATGCGTTAGCGGCGGCACAGAGGTCATGACAACCCCTACACCTAGTATTCATCGTTTACGGCGTGGACTACCAGGTATCTAATCCTGTTTGCTCCCCACGCTTTCGAGCCTCAGTGTCAGTTACAGTCCAGAAAGTCGCCTTCGCCACTGGTATTCTTCCTAATCTCTACGCATTTCACCGCTACACTAGGAATTCTACTTTCCTCTCCTGCACTCTAGATATCCAGTTTGGAATGCAGCACCCAGGTTAAGCCCGAGTATTTCACATCCCACTTAAATATCCACCTACGCTCCCTTTACGCCCAGTAAATCCGGACAACGCTTGCCACCTACGTATTACCGCGGCTGCTGGCACGTAGTTAGCCGTGGCTTCCTCCTCAGGTACCGTCATTATCGTCCCTGAAGACAGAGCTTTACAATCCGAAGACCGTCATCACTCACGCGGCGTTGCTGCATCAGGGTTTCCCCCATTGTGCAATATTCCCCACTGCTGCCTCCCGTAGGAGTCTGGGCCGTGTCTCAGTCCCAATGTGGCCGATCACCCTCTCAGGTCGGCTACGCATCGTCGCCTTGGTGAGCCGTTACCTCACCAACTAGCTAATGCGACGCGGGTCCATCTCATAGCGGATTACTCCTTTAATTGCTATGCCATGCGGCACTACAATCTTATGCGGTATTAATCTTCCTTTCGAAAGGCTATTCCCCTCTATGAGGCAGGTTACCCACGTGTTACTCACCCGTCCGCCGCTAATCCACTCCCGAAGGAGCTTCATCGCTCGACTTGCATGTGTTAAGCACGCCGCCAGCGTTCGTCCTGAGCCAGGATCAAACTCTCAATAAAAAGTTTAATCTTAGCTTACTCAAATAAAAATTGCTGGTTTACTTAAATGTATTTATCTTATTCTGTTCAATTTTCAAAGACCAATTTTCTTTCTTACAACTTTCGTTATAATTTTATATTATTTTTTGTCACCCTCAAGCGACTTTTTCATTTTATCACTTGATTTTCAACTTGTCAACAATTTTTTAAAATTTCAAATTCCTTTATTTAAAAGTTCTTTAATATTTCTTTCAAATTGTTTACCGCTCTTAGCGACGTCTTTTATCTTACCATTAATATTTATCTACATATACTCAACCATCTGCAATATGCAGCTTTTATATTCCAAATTCTCTCTTTATATATATAATACTACAATATCCTACTATAGATACACCTGGTATAGTTATCTAATGCATTATATCTAGATTCCTCATATTTCTTAATCATATTAACTTTTTACACTTTAAAAATTTGCTTAGACTCACTATCAATTTATTTGCCCAACGGCTTAATTTTTCACATAAAATATCTGGCTTAAAGTAAAACTTAGTTCCACTCCAAGCCAGATATCAATTTTACCTTATGGTAATTTGTTTCCTGCTGCTAGATATATTTCATACCATTCTTGTCTAGTCAATGTGATATTTGATGCTTTGCATATTTCTTTTATTCGTTCAGCATTCATAGATCCAACTATTGTTTGTATCTTTGCTGGATGTCTTAATATCCATGCAGTTGCAATTGCAGTATTAGTTACTGCATACTTTTCTGCTATTGAATTAATCTTCTTATTTAATTCTGGGAATTTATCATTATCTAAGAATACGCCTTCAAAGAAACCATATTGATAAGGAGACCATGCTTGAATAGTTATATCTTTAAGACGGCAATATTCTAATACTCCCCCATCTCTATCTATAGAAGCATCATTTTTGATATTCATATTTAATCCTGCATCTATCATTCCTGTATGCATTATACTAAATTGCAATTGATTTATAATTATTTTGTTATTCAAATATTTGTTAAGTAATTCTATTTGCATTGCAGTATGGTTACTTACTCCAAAATATTTTACTTTTCCGCTTTCGTGTAATTTAGAAAAAGCTTCTGCAACTTCTTCAGGTTCCATAAGCGTATCTGGACGGTGTAGCAGTAATGTATCTACATAATCTGTTTTTAATCTCTTTAAACTAGCATCTACTGAATTTAAGATATGTTCTTTTGAAAAATCATACATTATTCCTGGTACTATAGAACACTTAGTCTGAATGATCATTTTTTCTCTTATGGAAGAATCCATTTTAATTGCATCTGCAAAAACTTCTTCTGATTTTCCTCCCCCATATATATCAGCATGATCAAAGAAATTAATTCCTTCTTCTAACGACGTCTTAATAATCTTTTCCGCCTCGCTCTTTTCAACTGATGCCATTCGCATGCATCCAAGTCCAATTTCAGAAGCTTTGATTCCGCTATTCCCAATATTTATATTCTTCATCTTTATACCCTTCCTTCTTCAAATCTAATATCTATTTAAAATTTTGAATAAAATATCTACTATATCCCTCTATTGTAATTTCTCCTTATATCTTTCCTTCTGCAATAGATTGTTCGTGTTGACTAATCCAATTATATGCATCTTCTTTATCCCTTGTTAAAAGTAAGTATAAGATTTCTATAACAACCATAGCCGATACTCTAGAAAAGCTAAACTCATCTAGAAATAGTTTCTCTCTTGTTGAAGTATTTATATGATATTTGCTTTTGTTGGCAACAGGAGAATTCTCATGATTAGTTATAGAAATAGTTGTTGCCTGTCTTTCATTAGCAATTTCAAGTAAAGCTACAAGCTCTTTTGAAGCTCCTGAATTAGATATTACTATAACTACATCTTCTTTAGTTAAAGTATATGAAAATGCAAGTTGTGTTTCCCATATGGTATTAGTAACAGATGATATTCCCAACTGATTAAACTTATATGCTCCATCCATTGCTACAGGTATTGTATTACCAACCGCTGCAAATTGAACAATTCTTGCTCCTTTAATTGCTTCTAATATTCTTTTTATATTACCTTCATTCATCATTGAAATTGTTTGTTTCAATTCTTCAATTTTATTTGCTAATATATTTTGAAGTGATTGCATTATATTATTGGAATCTAATTCATTTGATATATTACTACTTTTTAAATTAACCATTTCTTTAGCTATTTTAATTTTCAAATCATAAAAACCTTTTAAATTACATTTTTTACAGAACCTAACTATTGTAGCTTCACTAACACTACTTTCTAATGCCAACTCAGAAACAGTCATTTCAATGACTCTTTCTTTATTATTAATTATATAATCAGCAATCTTTTTTTCTGCTTCATGTAAGCTTTTATAAATGCAAAGAATTTTATCTAGAACACTTTTTTCTATCTCTCTCACTTTAATAATTACTCCCTTAATCATCGTATTCAAGTAATTAATTCATAAAACTTCTTACTCAAAAGTATAGCTTAAATTCCATTGTTTCCTTACCTCATCCATTATATCCATGACATCAACAGACAATCTTAAAGTATCATTACCTGTTTTACTCATTACCATACTATTTACGCATTCAATTTCATATTCTAATGCTTTTGAACCATGGCCTTCTTCAATAATTTCTACACTTCCATCAGGATATGTAATTGTTGCTTTATCTGCTCTTGGAAAATTTTCAACAGTTATATATCCTAATTCTCCACATACAATTCCTCTCTTTGGCTGTTTTGCTCTCATAGTTAATGATATAACTGCCATTTCATCATCAGAATTTTTAAGAATTATACCTGACTGCTCATCCACTCCAGTTTCGAATTTCTTAACTGTAGTTAAAATTTCCTCTGGCTGACTAGAGAGAAAGTACCTTGTAAATGACAATGCATATGTTCCTATATCAAGAAGGGCACCTCCTGCTAAATCTGGGCTAAAAAATCTATTTGTCACATCATACTCTTTAAGGCTTCCAAAGTTAACTTGAATCATTTTAATCTTTCCAAGCTTGCCATCATCAACAATTTTACGTAACTTTTTATATAACGGCATATGATAAATAGTCATTGCTTCTGCCACTATTAATTTTTTCTCATTTGCTAATTCAACTATTTCTTTCAATTGCTTTCCATTTACAGTAATTGCTTTTTCACAAAATACGTTTTTATTATTATTAAGACTCTTAATTATATATTCATAATGATTACAGTGAGGCGTCGCTATATAAACGACATCTATATTATCATCTTTTAGCATCTCACCATAATCTCCGTAAGCTTTTTCTATGTTATATTTATTAGCAAAATCCCTTGCCTTTTCAATATTTCTTGAACCTACCGCATATATCTTCCCATTCACTTCATTTATGGCCTTTGCAAAATCTGCTGCAATTGTTCCTGGCCCTAGTACTGCCCAATTTATTTTATTCATATCCTTCACCTCATACGTTTTAATTTTAAATTTCATTCTTAATTAAATTATTTTTGTGAAATTTCTCTAATACCTTCTTCACTCGCAATAATTACTTTTGTAATTACATTAGTAAATAACGATGTTTCTATAACTCCACAAATTTTTATTAGATTATCATTTAGTTTATGAATATCTTTTACATTATTAAAGAATACATCTACTAATAGGTTGCCATTATCACTTATAGTAAATCCATCTTTTATATCGCTACTTCTAATCACCGGTTTCCCATTTAACTCTAGTACTTTTTTTTCAACATACTTCAAAGAGTCCTCTAAAACTTCAAGTACTACTGGAACATTAAATGTTAACTCTTTTTCAACTTTTGCTTCATCAACAAGGAGAATATATTCTTCTGCCATACTAGCAATTAACTTTTCCTTAGTATGAATTCCTCCACCACTTTTCAATGCATTTAATTTTTCATCAACTTGGTCACAGCCATCAAAAGCAACGTCCACTTTATCCACAGAACTTGTGTGCAAAACTTCTAAACCTTTTTCTATACAAAGCATCTTTGTTTTCACTGATGGAGTAACTATCTTTACGTTAATATTTTTATCCTGTTTTATAAATTCTATTAAATAAGCTATGCTCCTCCCTCCACCTAGACCTACTATCATCCCATCTTTTATATATTTCATGGCTTCCTTAGCACTATTTTTCTTTAAATCGTTATCACTCATTCTCAATATCCTCCTAAATACAGTATCAAGTTAATATAATCATAATATGATATATTTATTTCGTCAATATTATTATTTATGAAATAAAATTTCACCGCAGCATATCATTTATTATATGCTTTACCAAATGCAAAAAATGATGCTTTAAAATAGTGTAAATCACTTCAAAGCATCATTATTACATATTTAAATATACTTTTTATATCTTCTAAGTACTTTAGCAATAGGTAATCCCAGTAATAATCCAATAACAATTTGAGTCACATTTCCAGGTATTGATGCAACTGGTGCTGCCCAATTTCCATAAAGTATTCCTTCAGTAATGTAGTATCCGATTATCATCCAAATACCTGATAGCACAATTGCCAAAAGATTAAGTACGATACTATTACCTTCTTCATTTCTACTCCACGCTATGGCACCAACCATATATCCCATAATTCCTCTTACTATAAATGTAAATGGAGCCCAAAGCGCCCATCCTGATGATAAATCAAATATTGCCATTCCTACAGCAGCAGCTATAGCACCCTTCTCTTTTCCAAAAACAATTGCTGTAACAAATAACATTACAGTTCCTAAATGAACCAATCCGCCAGTAGCTAATATCGGCAATCTAATATTTATAAACGCTGTTGCAACAAATACTAGCGCTGTCAATAGTGCTGTTTCTACCATGTCTTTTGTTTTAAATTTGCTTTTTCTTCTGTTTATTTCCATTCCTTGCCCCACCTTGCTTAATTTAATAATTAATTATTTAAGTGTCTAATAAATGAA
This sequence comes from Clostridium beijerinckii, assembly GCF_018223745.1. Lineage (NCBI taxonomy): Bacteria > Bacillati > Bacillota > Clostridia > Eubacteriales > Clostridiaceae > Clostridium > Clostridium beijerinckii. The sequence continues at coordinate 878,865 of NZ_CP073653.1, read as the reverse complement.
TTTACTAATTCACCATTACTTTCAAAACCTAGATCTTTTAGTCCGTTCTCAATTATATTTAATGCATAAAGAATCTTATCAACTTTTGCATTCTCCCCCATGTGTCCTATTCTTAAAATTATATCTTCGTATGGATTTAGTGATGTTATAATTAAAGTATTGTATTTACTCAACATATGATTTTTAAGCCTCTGAGTTCCTATGTTTTCCGGTATTTTGACTGCTGTTACTGTGTTTGAATAACCATCTTCTAAAAATAATTCAAGTCCAAATTCACTAACAGCCTTCCTAGTCGCATATGCTATTTTTTCATGTCTCTTGAGCACATTTTGAATTCCTTCATCCAAAATATTATCAACCGCTTTATCTAACCCCATGATATCACTTATTGGCATTGTGTACGGAAACCACTTATTTGCGTAATAATTTTCCCAGATATTAAGATTACAGTAAAACCCTATTACTGGAGTCTTTCTATTTTTCATTGCTTCTTTAGCCTTTTCGCTGATGCTTACCATAGTTAATCCAGCTGGAGCTGAAAATGCTTTCTGAGATCCACCTAATGCTATATCAATCTTCCAATCATCAACTCTTATTTCTTCTCCACCCATTGCAGAAACAGAATCAACAACAGTTAAAATTCCATACTCATTTAATAATGGACATATCTTAGATAAATCATTTAAAACTCCTGTTGGCGTATCGCAATGAACTATTGTTGCATACTTAAAATCATGATCCACACTTAAAAATTCATTTAACTTACTTTCATCTATAGCTTTGTTATAATCGCACGAAAAATATACCCCTTCTCCTCCGTACATTTCAACAAAGTCCTTAAAACTTCTCCCATAAATTCCATTGTCTAAAACAAGTACTCTATCACCTGGTTCAGTAAGAGATGCACATGCCGCTTCTAATCCTAAAATACCTTCCCCACTTAGTATATATACCGGATTTTTTGTCTCAATTATTTTCCCTATTTTATCACAAGTATTTTTATAGAATTCCACAAATTCTGCGTCTACGTCCGGATTAGTAGTTATCCTAGCTCTTTCTAACCTTACATTCTCTCTAACATTTGTCGGACCCGGAGCATAAACAAATTTCTCATTCATAGAATACATCCCCTTCCTTTCTTCTGTATTTTAATATTAATTAAAATATCATATATAATAAAAAAAGTAAATTGTACGGATACAATATCTTTTTTATTTTAATTCTCTATTAAAATGTAACTTTCTAAATCGATCATTTTCATAAAATTAAGCCTTAAAAGGGCATAGCATCCGTAAATTCTCTAATGATAATCTACTACAAAAGAACAAAATCGCAGGCGACTGTGGAGCCGGAGATTTTTTTACGCATCTGCCTCTTCGAACGCATGTGAGAAAAATCTGCACATAAGAAATGGCAGCTATGCTGCATATAAGAACATTTTATGCAGGCGAATATATTTTCTTTTTTATTCTCTTTATAAAACATAACATTCTTAATCAGCCTTTTCATAAGTTATCCACAGATTTGAATCGAATATAAATTCCTAGAGAATAAAAAATAAGCTTTCAAAAACAACTTGAAAGCTTATTTAATAGAATTTATAAAATTTTTTATGAATTCTTAGATTTATTTTGCATTTATTTCTTCTCTGTTAATTTCAATGCAAAATCCAATACTTTTTGACCATTCATCATTCCATAATCAACCATTGGTATTACATCTACTGGAATTCCTAGTGGCTCACAAATTTTCTTTGCCTTTCCTAATGTATATCCAACTTGTGGTCCTAACAAAGCAACATTTACGCCATCTAGATTTTTATCCATTTGACTTTCTGGAAAAGCTTCAATATCTACTTCTATACCTTTAGTCTTGGCTGCATCCTTCATTTTATTAACTAAAAGACTTGTTGACATTCCTGCTGCACAAAATAATCTAATTTTTATCATAATTAATTCCTCCTAAACAATGTATTTATTCTAGTGTTATTACTTAGTTAAAGTATTTACAAATTTTCTTAATTTAATTATTTAATCAATTAAACTCTTTTTTGTTATTAAATGATCCTGGATATGTTCAAATAAAACTCTATTATAGGAAAACCATTAAATATTAATTTTTCCTTTTTATTGATCGGTATGAATTTATTATATAACAATAAATTTTCTTTGTAAATGTTTTCCGATATATCCAGCTAGGATAAGATTTTCTTCAATAGGATAGTTGTGACTCATCTTTTATATAAATTTAATCATTTAGAACCGCCACTAATAGCAAACTATCGGAGTACCTTCTTCAATATTATTAAATAGAACCTTTGCTAGGTAATATGGTGCATTAACACATCCATGAGAACCATTCGCTTTGTATATGTTTCCACCAAACTCTGATCTCCAACTTGCATCATGTATACCAACATTACCATAAAAAGGCATCCAGAAAGAAACAGGACTACTATAATTTTCACCTTTCAAGGTAGCATCCTTTTGCTTATAATTTAATCGATAAACTCCAGTTGGAGTGGGAGATCCTCTGCTTGCATTACCTGTAACAACATCACCTTCTATTACAAGTATTCCATTTTTGTAATACCATAAGTGTTGAATATTCATATTAATTTCCACGTAAGTATTGCCTATGTCATTACTATCATGAGATAAAGCGACTTGCTTATATATAGGCTCTTTTTCTATATTTTCTCCTTTCTCAATATCTTTAATCAACTCTTTTGCCTCCTGTGAAGTATCAATTACCCATCCATAATTTCCTCCACTAACTTTTGTTATTGTTCCTAAAGATGTTTTGAAATCTCTTGTTTTTCCTGATGTATTATGCGTATTGGCAATTTTCTCCATATAATCATAGACTTTTTTTTCATCAATTGAAACAAAATAGTCTTGATCTACTTTAAGCCAATTGTGTATTATTGATCCATCAATAACTTCATTATCTCCGCCGAAGGAATATGTAATTTTTGATGATGCATATTTATCGAGTATATTTTTAGCGTCTAAAACTTCCTTAGATGTTGATATATACTTAGGATTCTCATAGCAATTAATTAATTCTAAATTAATTTTCTTCTCCCCACTAACAACTGCCTTTATTAAGTGTTCATACAAAGCATCTTTATTAATCTTATTTCCATATATCTCTTTGTTAATTATATATCCATCATCTTTATATTCTAATTCAGAATTTTTAGGTGCCACTACACTGCTTCCTGTTATACAAGAAAGATTATTAAAGCTTTTCTTTAATAAATCTTCGTTATATGATACAGAATCCGTAATTGTATAATTCTTCTCTCCTAAAAAAGATAAAATCCAAGCAAATGGAATCTGCTTACTTTTCAGTTCTTTAATTTTGTCTCCTAAATCATATCTTAAGTTAATATCCGCTCCTTTTATTTCTTCCTTTGCACCATAACGTTCTTCTAATTCCACTGAATATGTGTCCATTTTAGATAATATTTCTTCTTCTGCCTCTTGCGCTGTTTTACCTGAGACGTCAACCCTGTTAATTGTTGAACCAAAATAAAAATGATTGATAAAATGTATAGAAACTATTGAATATATAGCTACCAGGGCACAAATAATCATCATTATTCTTTTTGGATATTTTATGTATTGTAATATTTGTTTTATCATACTTATCCCACCTGACATCATTCAATCTTACAATTTTCATTTTTAAATCATAAAATTATAGCTTATACAGAAAATATATTAAGTAACTTTTATTGAAGTTTTATATTTTAATAATTATGTAATTATAATTATATTTAGAACATTTTAAATTCAATTTATTAATTATAAAATGTTTATTATTATTTATAAAAAAAAGGAAAGTTCTGACCTAAAAAGATCAAAACTTTCCTTTGCATTAATTATAATTAAATAGAGCTTTTTACTCTCGTGTATTGATTAGAAATATCTCTAATATTACTCATGAACAATAACAGGGCAGCCTGGGATAATATTATCAAATATTGCCTTTGCCACATAATATGGTAAATTTACGCATCCATGTGAACCACCAGTCTTATATATTTCCCCTCCAAATTCATCTCTCCAACTAGCATCATGAAGACCAATATCATTCTTAATAAAAGGCATCCAAAAGCTAACTGGTGATGCATAATCTTCACCTATTAATACTGAATCTCTTTGTTTCGAATTTAAGTAAAACACTCCTGTTGGTGTTCCATGCCCAGTACTTTCATTACCTGTAACTAGATCACCTTCTACAACAAGATATCCATCTTTATAGAACCATAAATGTTGTTTACCTTTATCAACTTCAACAAAAGTATCACCAACATTACTAAAATAACTGGATATAGAGGTTTGAGTATATATTGGATATTTACTTATAGTTTGTCCACTCTTTATATTATCTATCAGAGCTTTTGTTTCTTCAGAAGCATTAATCATCCAACTATGGTTATTACCATTATCTCCACCACTAACCTTTATGCTTGTACCAAGTGATGATGCATAAGTATTTGCTATATTATCAACATAGTTTCTAACCATATTTTCATCAATTGTTACATTAAAATTACTATCAACGCCAATCCAATCCTTTATTATTGAACTATCTAAATATTGTGTTAATCCCCCAAAATTATAAGTAATTTTAGAAGCCAAATACCTATTAAGTGTATCCCTAGCGCTAACAACTACTGGGGAGTTTATTTTAAATCTAGGCTCTGAACTTTCGTAACAGTTAGCAGCTTCTAAATTCAATGTTGTATCCCCATTTTGAATCGCTTTTACTATGCTTTTATATAATATATCTTTGTTTATTTTGTTTCCATAAACTTCTTTTGATATTACATAATTATTATTTACTAAGACTAAAGTAGCATTTCCAGATTGAACCACTTTACTATCATCAGAACAACTTAGTTTATTTATAGAATCCTGTAACAATTTATTATCAAATGTGATACCTGAATCAGTTTTTAAACCAATGTCAGATCCATTAATTTGTTCCTGAACTCCTCCTCTTTCCTGTAATATTAATGCATATGTTTCAGGTAACTTTTGTTTTTCATTGGTAGTTTTAGCATATGCACCTATACTATTAATAAGAGAAATAAAAAATACAATGCTCAGACAATAGAAAAAGGTTATCATCTCTTTAGTAATTTTATTAGATCTATTTTGTTTTTCTTCCATAAAAACCCCCTTATATAAGATTCTATTAATATTAAATTTTTGCACATACAAGAAATTTTTATATAAATATTGTAAAGCTGCTATATACATTATTCCCCCTTTAAACGCTCTTTGTAAAATATAAAATCTCTTGAATAATATAACATGTTATTAACAATTGTACATTACATATTATACAATATTTTCCACATAATAATCAATTGTCATATAATATTTCTCTTAAGTTAATTACATACTTATGTTAAATAACAAAATCTCAGTTGCTTGTATGGTCAGAAATTTTCTTAATCAGCTGCATTTCTAAGTGTATGTAAGAAAAATTTCCAAGTAAATATATTTTCTATTTTACTCCATTTATACAACTTTCCATTATTAATCAGTCCTTTTCATATTTTATCTGCAAACTTAAATTCATATAAAATAAAAAGGTATGAATTTTTCACCCATACCTTTAACTATCCAATTAGATTAATTTTAGTAGATCTAAAATTTACTTATTCTAGTTGTGTTTGGCATAATGATAAACACTTTAAATATGCATTTTCTAAACACCTAATAGTTTGTCTATTGTATCAACAAGATCACTTACTTCTGGCTTACTTAGCTGTGCATTTGCTCCCACTGATTCTCCCTTATGTTTTAATTCTCCCGTAATTAGTGATGAGAATATTACAACAGGAAGCTTTTTCAATGTTTCATTTTCTTTTATTTTTCTTGTCAATGTGAGCCCATCCATCTGAGGCATTTCTATATCTGTAATAAGTAATTGAGCTTCTTCAATAAAGTTTTCACCTTTATTTCTTGCTAATTCTTCGAAGAAATCTAACGCTTGTTTACCGTCATCAAAAATTCTTAAATTCTTAAATCCTGCTTTTGTAAGAGTATCTTTTAATAACCTTCTAATTAAAGCAGAATCATCAGCCATAACTAATTTTATAGATGATCTATCCTTATAATCTACTTTTATAAGTCTATCTTCACTTATTCCAACACTTGGACAAATATCTGTCACTATTTTTTCAAAATCAAGCATAATTAATACTTTTCCATTTAAAAGTATATTTCCAACAGCTAATGAGTTTTCTGATAGATCATCAGGTTTTCTTATTTCATCCCATCTTATACGATGAACTCCAACTATATCATCAATATTAAATGAAACTTTTATTTTATTAAACTCACAAACTATAACCTTTGATCCAAGTTTTCCTGCCGATCTTTTTGTTAATATGTATTTTAAATCAATCAAAGTAAGTATCTCATCTCTGCATAGTATGAGGCCAGCTATCTCTGGCTTAGGATCTGGCAATTTAGTTAAGTTTGAAGGCATCTCTATTACCTCTTTAACTTTTACAACATTAATTGCATAATGATTTCCATTTGCGATAAATTCTATTATTTCTAATTCCCCAGTACCCGATTCTAGTAATATGTTATTGTTCATAATATCTCTCCCCCTTACTTAAGATCTTGTAATTGTAGCATTATTTTGCAAAATATATCCTTTCACTTTTTTATAGTTATCATAGCATTGATCCTATGTTTTATATCGTATTCATAATTATAGCTTATGTATATGTTGAATAAACATATTATTCTATTTATGCCTATACTTTTATTAAATACTTACATCTATTATCGTTGCCATATATAACTTCTTTAATTATATCATTTATACATGATAATTTGTAATTAAAAAAACTAAAATTCATACTCACCGTGAAAGATACATAAAACTGTTTTACCTTAAAATAATAAAACAGAAAACATTATTTTTTTATCTTTGTCTCATTTGCAGAAGCCTATCTTTCAATTTACCTTCAATTTCTTGTAATTCAGCTTCAGCAGCTTTACGTTTTTCTCTTCCTTCAATTTGTATTCGTAAAACTTCATCAAGAGTTGATATCAATGATTCATTTGTATTCTTTAGAGTCTCAATATCAACAATTCCACGCTCAGATTCTTTAGCTGTCTCAATTGTTGACATCTTTAGTGTTTCTGCATTCTTACGTAACAGCTCATTGGTCATGTTCGTAACTTCGTTTTGAACCTTGGCTGCATTGTTTGAATGAGCTACTCCAAGAGCTAATACAATTTGACTCTTCCATAGTGGAATAGTATTAACAAGAGTAGATTGTATTTTTTCTGACATTAATGAATCATTATTTTGAACGAGACGAATTTGAGGTGCCATTTGGAGTGAAATCATTCTAGTTAATTCTAAATCATGTATCTTTTTGTCAAAGCGATTGCAAAGAGCCACAAAATCATTTGTCGCCTGAGCATCTTCTGGAAGTCCACTTATCCTTGCTCTTTCTGCTAACTTAGGCAGCTCATCCTTTTCTAATTTTGAAAGCTTCTTTTTCCCAGCTAATATGTACATAGAAAGTTCTTTAAAATATACCTTATTTATTTCATACATTTTATCAAGCATAGCAATATCTTTCAAAAGCTGTATTTGATGATTTTCTAGAGCACTACAAATTTTATTAATATTCCCTTCAACCTTTTCATACTTTGCTTTCATTTGCGAAATCTTTTCTGCAGATTTCTTAAAAAGACCTAGAAATCCTTTTTTTTCTTCTACAGATTCAAAATTTTTAAGCTCACACACTACATTTGTTAACATTTCCCCGACTTCGCCTAAATCTTTTGTTTTAACGTTATTTAATGCTGTCTCAGAAAAATCTGCAATCTTCTTTTGAGCTCCTACTCCATATTGAAGAATTGAATTTGTATTATTTATATCTATTTTATCTACAAATTCATTAATCATCTTCTTCTCATCTTCTGTTAAATAGCTTTCATCAAAAATTTCTTTTTGCTTACTTTCTTCTACCTTTACATCAGTAACTTCCCCTTCAAAAGGTTCAAATGTTAAACTTGGCATCATATCTATATCTTCCTTAAATCCATCATTCACTTTTAATTCCTCCTCTTAGTTCAAGTCCTATTTTTTGAAATCATCTTTTTTAAGCCCTTCTTGAGTAAATAGTGTTTCAAGAACAGAAATATCTGTAGAAATATCTAATGCTATTTCTTCAAATAAATCGTCTAATAACTTTTCAAATGCATTATTTATGGTATCCAAAGTCTTTTCAATTTCATTTTTTGCATTTCTTATATTATCACCCTGAACCGGCTGCTCATTCAGTTCTTTATATGCATTAAGAAGCTTTAAAGTCATAGGCAGATAGTGTTTTGCAAATCTATCAACTTCTTGAAGCTTTTTAGGATTCTGCTCAACATACTTAAGTATTTGATTTATAATATTCTGGAGCCTATTTAATTTTTTAGAAATTTCTTCTTTATCTATAGAACTACTTATGTCTCCTATTTGTTTAATGTAATCCCTTCCCATTTCAATTGTATTCCTTAGTTCCATCTTCACTGGATCATTGAAGTCTTTTTTCAGTTCCTCTTGTTTTTTTAATTCATCTTCATTCCTTTTCTTCAAAGATTCCTGTGAAGTCAAATAATTCTCATAAACTTCATTATTTAACATGAAATAAGTCTGCTTATCATCAATATGTCCTTGTGGAAACATATTTAATTCAATCATTTTTCTTAAATCTTTAACTACAAATTTATTTTTTTTCCTAACAGCCTCAGCTAATTCACTAATGGAGCAATAGCTATTACCTCGTAGCAATTTCACATATTCTTTAAAACGCTTCGCTCTCTTTCTTAAATTTATACCCCTTAAAGTAAAAGCTCCACTCGCCGCAAGAAAAGAAAACAATATTCCTAAGCTAATCAAATTACTCATTAAAAATTCACTCTTAAAAGAAATAAGTATTGAATATGAAATTATTAATATTCCTAATATTCCGCTTAATATAGATCCAAATATTGTATACAATGTTCCTGATATACTTCCAACTGGTCTCTTAGCAATATATTTTTGTATTTTATCTTCAGATTTTGGAACAACATTCGCGATATTTTTATATCTATTTTTTAATTCATCTTTTATCTTTTTATCAAAATACTGTGATTTATCTACAAATTTATTTCTTGTCTCTCTAACAGTTTCTTGAGCTTTATCATCAATATCTTTTTTTATCTTAGCAAAATCTATGACATCGAATGCATTTTTTATTGTATCTCTAATTTGCTTTTCTAAATTAGAAAAATCTTTTTTATCCATTCCCCTGCCTCCAAATTATTTTATTAAAACTTAACTTAACATTAATTTATTTGCAACGATATATTGGCTTTATTATATCTTATTCTTGTATCCATTACAATTTGTAACATCTTTATCTCCCTTTAAAATTCTCATTCTAAGACATAAATATCCATAATTTTTTTATTTTGATTTTTATAGAAATGTAAAATCTGCTTCGTAGACTATGTATTTCTAATACCTTTAAAAATTGTTCTCAGATTTCATTATAATTTTCCCCAAAATAAAAAAATCGCAGGCGCTAGAATATAAATTCCTAAAGAATAAAATAAGCCCCGCGATAAATTATCGTGGAGCTCTAGTTTCAATAAAACGCAACCTTAAATTTTTATAATTCCATTAAAATTATATTATATATATTCTAATCCTCTAACTCATCTGAGAATACTCTTTCAATGTGCATCGCAAGGTATCCTATCTCAACTGATTTTATTTTTTTCTTCAATTCCTTACCTAGTTTCATACATATGTCTTCAGCAATTTCAAATGATTTTGGAAATCTTTCACTAATATAATCATTCATATCAAGCTTTATCGTTTCTCCTTTTAACATTCTTGCCGCCATATATTTAATGTGGTTCATAAGACGATTATAGGATAATGATTCGATATCTATTGTCTTTCCTGTACTTTCTTCAATGGATGTAATACATGATCTAACTAACATTGCTACTTGCATTGCTTGTGATACTTTTTCATTTCCTAGGCTTGAATGAATATGAAGTGCTATATAGCCAATCTCATCTTCATTTATTTCAATGCCTTCTATCTCTTTGATAATATCTTTTCCTTTACATGCAACTTCATATTCTTCTGGAAATAAAGCTTTGATGTCTTGTGTTAATGGATTACTAATTTGTTCATTATCTCTTATTCTTTTTACTGCAAATGCAATATGATCTGCAAGTGGGCATAAAATGTTCTCGTCTACTTCGTGAAATTTCTTCTCTGCTTCCAGAATAATATTATTCGCAATTTCTAAAATTTGAGGCTCTATATTATTTATTATCTCTTTAGTCAATCCTCTTTCAGTTTCTTGCTGCAAGAGATATATATGTGCATTTTCTGGAGCTTCAATACGTTCATTGACCTTTTTACCAAAACCTATACCTTTTCCGAGCAAGATATACTCTTTATAGTTATCCATATTTATAGCGAGTACACCATTATGATTTAGTGCTTTTATCACTCTAAACATTTTATGCCTCCTCATCCCTTATATATTATTCAAATGCATCAACTGCAATTAAAGCTTCTCCGGCTTTTATATCTCCAGTTTTTAATAGACGCACCTTTTGATTGCTATTCAATGCAGTGCATATGCATGGTGATGCAATAGATGGTGCATTATTTTTTATAAATTCTAAGTCAAAGCTTAATATTTTATCTCCAGCTTGTACTTTATCTCCCTCTTCCACATAAGTTTCAAAGGCTTTTTTATCAAGCTTTACTGTATCTATTCCTATATGAATAAGTAATTCAAGTCAATCAGTTGTTGTTAATCCCAATGCATGTTTTGATGGGAATACAAAACTTATTACTCCATCTGCCGGAGCTATAACATTTCCATCACTTGGGACAACCACAGCTCCATCTCCCATTATCCTGCTCGCAAATACTTCATCTGGTACTTCGGATAAATCTTTTGCTTCACCTGTTAATGGACTATTTAAAATCACTGTACTTCTAACTTTTCCTTGAACCTTTTTTTCAATACCTTTTTCAGTGTCTTTCTCTGATTCTTTTTTTATTATTGCATAACCAGTATCTTCTTTATCTGGTGCTGTAACTAAGTAATCTTCTAAATTTGATTTTATAACAGTTACTCTTGGCCCATACATTATTTGGACTCCTACGCCTTTGTGAAATATCCCCGATGCTCCAGTTTGTTTTAACAAACCTTCATTCACCAATTCAGAGTTATGTACAGTGCAACGCAGTCTAGTTACACAGCAATCAACATCAGAAATATTGTTCTTTCCTCCGAGACCTCTGCATATCATGACCGAAAGTTCGTCTGCGTTTTCATTTTGATCATTTTTCTTTGCTTCTAAATCACTTCTAGTATAAAGCTTAACTTCACCAGAATCTTCACGACCTGGAGTCTTTAAATCAAGCTTCTTAATTAAGAAGGTGAACAATAAATAGTATACTACAAAATATACGATTCCTACAATAACAATCAGTATCCAGCTTGTTTTAGCATTTCCTTGTAAAATACCAAATAAGAATAAATCAATAAATCCACCTGAGAAGGTCATACCTACGCCAACACCTAACATATGCATTAACATATAAGCAAGTCCAGCAAGCACACAGTGAATTCCATATAATACTGGTGCTACAAATAGAAATGTGAATTCAATTGGTTCTGTTATACCAGTGAGCATTGACGTTAATGCTGCTGATAGTAATAACCCACCTACTGCTTTTCTCTTTTCTGGCTTAGCACATTTATACATTGCTAGCGCTGCTCCTGGCAAACCAAATATCATAAGCGGAAATTTACCCGACATAAATCTTGTTGCAGAAACACTGAAATGCGTTATTCCTGGCGTTCCTAGTTCTGCAAAAAAAATATTTTGAGCACCTTCAATAACTTTGTCTCCTACTTGAGCTGTACCTCCAACGGCTGTTTGCCAGAATGGCAAATAAAATACGTGATGAAGCCCAAAAGGTATTAGTAGCCGTTCCATCAAACCATAAACCCACGTCCCTGCATAACTTGATGCAAGCACTATATTTCCAACTTTGTAAATGGCACCTTGAACTGGAGGCCAAATATAAAACATTAAAATTCCAACTATTAAATAGACAATTGAACTTATAATAGGAACAAATCTAGTTCCACCAAAAAACGATAATACTTGTGGTAATTCAATTTTATAATACCTATTATGCAATGCTGCTGTACCAAGCCCTACGATAATCCCACCGAAAACACCCATTTGTAATGAAATTATACCAAGTACTTCAGTTGATGCGCCACTTAAAAGAGCTTCTGTTCCACCATGAATTTTAATCATGGCACCAATTGATGCATGCATTATAAGAAATGCAATTCCTGCTGCTAACGCTGCAACTTCTCTTTCTTTCTTAGACATGCCTATTGCAACCCCTATTGCAAATATTAAAGGCAAATTTTCAAACACAATGTTTCCTGCATCATTCATTACTGAAAGAAGTTCATTGACAAATGTGCCAGGTCCAATTAAACCTGTAAGTCCATACGTATCAAGCATTGTTTTATTAGTGAATGAATCACCTATACCTAAAAATAAACCTGCTACTGGTAAAATAGCAATTGGAAGCATAAAAGATCTTCCTACACGTTGCAAAACGCCAAAAACTTTGTCTTTCATAATTCTTCTCCTTCATAGGATTATTTTTGCACATTATGAATGCCTTATTATCTCTTTTGTGTGCAAAAAAACATTAACCAACATAAACATCTTCAATAAATATTTATGTATAGTTAATGCCTACCTACCAGTCACATACTATATCACATTTTTCACTCTAGCATATCTATAACTGCATGTCAATGTTTTCATAAAATATTATCGCGGGCATTTTAATAAAAAAATAAAAGGTATTAGTGGTTTAACTTTTCTTCATATATATTATATAATATTCTCATAATATATTTTAGGAGGTCAGCTTTCTTATGAATAATATTCTAACTGAAGAAAATATTAAAAAGTTAAGAGAAGAATTAGATTATAGGATGACAGTTAAAAGAGCTGAAATAGCAAAAGAAAAATTAGTAGCTGCTGCTCACGGAGATAGATCAGAAAATGCTGAATATAAAGAGGCTTGCAGAAACTATAGAGAAAATGATAATAGAATCCAGTATCTATTAACTATGATTTCAACTGCAACGGTAATAAATGATGATAGTATAGATAAATCAGTACTAGGAATTAATAGCAAAGCTAGAATTAGGTTTGTCGAAGATGATGATGAAGTTGTTGTAACACTAGTAACAACTATGGATCTCGATCCAGAAAATATGATTATAAGTATTGAATCAGACTTAGGTAAAGCATTATCCGGGAATAAAGCTGGTGATATTGTTGAAGTCAATGCTCCAGGTGAAAAATATTCAGTTGAAATACTCGAAGTATTATAATACCTATTAGATATTAGTTTTAAATATTCATATGATGCATATTTTGAATCCCCTAGCTAAATTGGTGATTAATCAAAATCTTTGCTAAAATATAATCATATAATAGAAAATAGTGCATATAACAAAGAAGCTTTTTCTTTGTTATATGCACTATTTTTACTGATCTAGTTATGAAAATTTATATTTTCTATTTCTTTGTATAATTCTTTTCTTTAAGTAAAAGATTAATTTTTTCAAGGCGTTTAGTATATAAATCATAATCATCTAGCAAAATTCCCATATAAAGCATATCCACAATAGCTAACTGCGATATGCGAGAAACCATTGTCTCACTATAAAATGTAGTTTCTTCACCACCAGTAAAAAATGTTATGTCTGCATATTCAGAAATGGCTGGTGCTTTAAAATTTGTTAATGCAATAGTTCTTGCTCCAGACTCTTTTGCTATTTTTAAAGCATTTACAGTATCTATTGTGCTTCCTGAATGGGATACACCAATGGCAAGGTCATTACTTGTTAGATGACTTGCACAGATTTGCTGTATATTACTATCAGAGTATGCTCTGCATTCTAATCCTATACGTAAAAATTTATTTCTAATATCACTAGCAACACTTCCCGAATTCCCCACACCGTAAACATCAATGATATTTGAGCTTCTAATCATTTCTATTGCCTTTTTATATTTATCAATATCAATTATTTTTAAAGTATCTTCCAAAGCCTTTATAGTAAGTCCAATCATCTTCACTGGCACATCTTCTATTTTTTCATCTCTATCAATGTGAAGTTCTACCAGTAATTTGGAATCGTACTGCTTATCTACAGATTCCCTTCCCCACTCTTTCATTAATGCCATCTTAAATTCACTATATCCACTACACCCTATACTTTTTACAAAACGTATAATTGTTGGCTCACTCACCCCTACTTGACGAGAAAGCTCTGCTAAAGTCATTGTAGAAACAGAATGTCCGTTTAATAATACATAATCGGCTACTTTTTTTTCAGATGATCTCAGTAAATTATACATATTTTTTATTTTATATTCGTAAGACTCAGTATGGTTCAATTCATCCACATCCTTTGTTTTGCAGTTTTCCTTAAATATATATTACACTAATGTAGTAAAACTACAAATTCAATATTTCATTAATACTATTTTAAGATACTTCTTTTATATTGTAAATAGTTTTACTACATTATATCAATTGACATTGTAGTAAAGCTACATTATAATATATTCAAAAGGAGGAATACCTAAATAATATTCAATATTGTATAATTACTACATAAGAATATTAAATACTAAATAGGTATTATCGGAAATTATGATACCAACAAAAAAAGCTGCTGAAATGACTATAGAAGAATTAGGAGCTTACATTGATCAGTCAGTTCTGAAGCCTGAATTTACTTTAGATCAAATTAGAAAGTATATTCAAAAAGGTGTAGATTATAAATGCAAAACAGTTTGTGTCTATCCATCCTCAATAAATATTGCTAAAGAGTTAACAGCTGAAACTCAAACTGGGATATGTGTTGTATGTGATTTTCCTTTTGGTACATCAGCAACATCCTCAAAAATTCTACAAGCAGAAGAATGCTGTAAGCAAGGAATTGATGAACTTGATATAGTTGCAAATTGTGGCTGGACACGAAGTAATTTATGGCACTCAGTGGAGGCTGATATAAAAGCTGTCGTTGATGTGTGTCACGATTATGATATTCTTGTAAATGCAATTTTTGAAACTGATGCTCTAACTTTAGATCAGATAAAAAAATCTACGGAAGTCGCTATTTCAGCTGGTGTTGATTTTATTAAGACATCAACTAATTTCCTAACAGGATTTGCCAGCAAAGGTGCTAAACCTGAAACCATAAAAATAATAATGGATACTGCGAAGGATCGATGTAAAATTAAAGCCTCAGGTGCCATAAAGACAAGAGAGCACTTTCTAAAATTGATTGATATGGGAATTGATAGAATTGGGATAGGATATAAATCTACTCCTGTTGTCTTAGGTCTTTCATAATGAAAATAATAAATAGCTCGGTTATTATTGAAACTAAAGCTATAACTCATCATAGAAATATATAAAATAGGAATGTAATGAATAATTTATATACATATTAATCCATCACATTCCTATTTTAAAACCAAATTATCTAGATTTCTAGTTGTCATTAATTATAAGGATTTTTACCTTTATTTTTACCAAACTCACTCTTCTGCAATTTTAATTGATTTACTGGAATTAAAAACTCAAAATCACTTATTATCAACTTCTTTTACATATTGCCATGTTACCCCTTCATCTTTTGATTC
Source organism: Clostridium beijerinckii (assembly GCF_018223745.1). NCBI lineage: Bacteria > Bacillati > Bacillota > Clostridia > Eubacteriales > Clostridiaceae > Clostridium > Clostridium beijerinckii. Next base: position 863,029 of record NZ_CP073653.1, on the reverse strand, counting down.
ATACAAAGCCTTGCATCCCCCATTATAATCTCCATCAGATCCTTGACCTATTAAAACATTGAGGATCCCGTCTTGCTCATAAGGCATATCTGGCAAATCGAAAGGATTATATTTTTCCCCATTATCCAGTGTTACTTTTCTCTCTGGAAAACTTACTTTTTTATAATATACACCGCCATCCTCGGTGCGATATAATTCTCCATTACTGCCACCACTATGAGATAAACATAAAAAACCAAGTTTATCATTCAAAAAACTTATTCCAGCTGCCACTCCTGTTTTCCCTGCAAAAGGATCTTCATTTACAATTGTCCATGTATTTCCCCCATCAATTGTGCTCTTCAAAGAGTACGATCTGCTTCCAGCTGCAGCTCCAGTCACTTCTAGCCTATAACCAACTTGATCAGACATATAAAATTCATCCTGATTATTTGATTTTTGAGAAATACTTTTATCTTTGTCTTCTTTTAAAGGTGTATGCGTCTTAATGTTATTTAAATCTTCTGTTAAAATATATCTATACGGAGTATATATTTTTTCTTTACCAGGTACGAATACTGAAACAGCATAACCTATTATCTCTGAAGAGGCCTTTGAAGCTGCTTTTGTGCTCCCTTCTGGATTAATATAAGTAATTCCATCAGTATTATATCCAAAACTTCGGTTACCGTAATAAATAATCCCATATTTATTTTCATTCCATTTGCTCACTGTATCCTTAAGTGGGATAGCCTTCATGGTACTTAGCAATGGCTCTAACAATTTATCTTCATTATAATCAGCATCTACCTGCCCATTTAAATATATTGTTATTTTATCTGATTTGTCATTATTATAACTTATCAAATAACTTTCTAACTTACCCTTATTATCTTTTCCATAAAGATATGTATCAAAAGACGTGATTGTTCCATCCGAATTAAAATTAAAATTAAAGTTACTTGAAACATACAATTTATCTGGCATATGAATTTCTTTATTAATGTCTGCGAAAATACCTTCTATTCCATTTTCATATATATTGTTATGTTCAAACTTTACTGTCTTTTTGTTTTTTAAATCACTTAAAAACCACGAAAGTTTTCCGTTATAGCTTATTGTATCATTATATATTTTTGCTCCGTAAAATAATGTTGCAGTAGCTATAACTATCATAGCTATATAAATCCATATAGTTTTATAATTTGATTTAAAAATCTTTCCCTCATTCAAGCTCTTCTTTATTACGCCTATTTCTTCATCTGTTCTATCTATCATACTTAAAACTAATATGTCTCTGTTTCTAAGTGTTATAACAACATATTTTCTATTTATTCTAAATGACTTTATATCTCGAAAATCTATCTCTAGTCCATCTTCTTGTAAAACTTTTATATTGCTTTCATTAAACTTATATTTTTCTATAATCTGTTGCGGCACACTTATAGGCTTTTTTACACTTTTTATTATTACATATGTAAGCCACACTAAAATGAATGTTATACATCCAAACAATATAATAGTATTATTATGAAATCTTCCAAACCTAGAAAGCGTATATAACTCATAAAGCGAAATACAATATATAAATACAAATATTAGGTTAGACATCATTGATAAAAATATACTTCTTCTTATAATCTGCCTGTATTTTTTCATTTTAACCTCCTTGCTTTTTTATTAGTATATATAAATTATACAGCAAATTCCCAATTATTTGTATTGTTCTACTTTTTATATCTAATTTACAACTGAAATGGTCCATATAAAATCTAATTATTATTTAGATTTATGGGCATTATCACTCACTCCCATATTAATCTACATATGAAAAATTAAAAATGACCAATGATTCATATTTAAGAATCATTGGTCATTTTTATTATACACCTATTAATAATGCTCTTTTACTTTTTACTTTTCGCTTATACTCATACATACGTCTATCAGCTCTCTTTATTAATTCATCAAATTCAATTCCTTCTCTTGGGAAGTTAGCAATACCATAGCTATAACTACAAACAATTTTGTTTCCTTCAAATACTAGTGGGCAATCTTTAAACTTTCTAATCAGTTCTTCAAGCTTATTAGTTAAACTTACTAAATCTGAATTCAAAAAGATTCCTACAAATTCATCTCCACCAAATCTTCCTATAATATCGCCCTCTCCAGCCAAAGCATTTAAGCCTTTTGAAAATTCCTTAATTAATTCGTCCCCAGCCAAGTGGCCATGGTTATCATTAACAAGCTTTAAATCATTTAAGTCAAAAACTACAAGGAAAAATTCTTCTATATTCATATCTTCATTATAAATTTCACTGTGAATTAATTGTTCAAACCACGTTCTGTTACATACATTAGTTAATTTATCATATCTAGATAAATATAAAGTTCTCTCATGAAGTTTATGATTAGTAATTGCAACCGAAACTTGATTTCTCATGTATTCCATTAATTCCAAATCGCCTTCATTAAAACAATTATTGTAGATACTATCAATATTCAAAAATCCATATAATTCACCATCTATAATAATAGGTGAACTAATAATAGATTTTATTTTCATTCCCTCTGCCGTATCTAGCATTTTTATATTTTCTATTCTATGAATATCATTGAAAATAGTTGTTGTATCTACCTTATTTCTCTCATTAGCCCATGCAAAGTGCTCTTCGTACTTTAATTCAAATGTTTTAATATCCTCTAAGTTATAGCCTTTAGCCACAGCTATTTTTAAACTTTTGTCTTTATCTAAAAGCAGCACCGATCCACAACTTCTGCTATCTATACAATTAATGACTTCGTCCAATATTAATTGCAGTAAATTATTAATATTAGATATCTCGTTAATCGAGTACCCTATTTTCAGCATAGACTCTTTTAATTTTAATAATTTACTTATCTTTTCCTTGCTCTTTTTTTGTTCAGTAGTGTCTATTATAACGCCAACTAATCCTTTAACATCATCATCTTCATTTACAACAACTGATTTATTAAAGATTACATCATGATATGTGCCATCTTTATGTGTAAGCCTTTCTTCATAGGCTTGGGATTGCTTTTGACTCATTATATTCTTATCTGAATTACTATAAATCTCCGCTAGTTCCTTTTCGAAAATATTATAAACGGTACTTCCCAAAAATTCTTCTTTACTCATTCCTAAAAATTCTGTAAATGCTGCATTACAATGATTATATAATCCAAATTCATCCTTAGAATATATAGGATTAGGAATAGCATCAATAAGTGTTTGAAGAAATTTCGCATTATCATATACTTTTTTTCTTTGCACTTCAATCTCAGTAATATCTGTTAAAATTAGTATTTTACCAACTATCTTACCATTATTCTCAGATATATTATTAATATTTATCTTATAATATTTTAGCTGTTCTTCATAACTTATACTAATCAAGCTTTCATTACTGGAACCATTCTTTATAACATTTAATAATGTTTTATATTTCCTAAATACTTCATCAATCTTATGCTCTCCTTTACCTAGGTCTCTTAACTCTAAAATAATATTTTTTGCTGAATCATTAAAATTCACTATATTATTTTCAGAATCCAATATTATAACACCTTCTAGCATACTGGAAAATACCTTGTTTAACGCTATTGGGGTAAGCTCCAAAAATTTGAATTTTAATATAGCAAAACTATAAATTATTCCCGAAAAAGAAAGCGTAAATGGAGATAAATCAAGAGTAAATGGTAACAGCTTCAATATATAAATGATATTCGCCCCCCATGGAATTACCCATGCAACTATTATAAGTAAAATTTGTTTTCTAATAATTGCAGCTGATTTTAAATATGCTGCTACCAAAAACACTAACCCTGCAATCATTAGAATGTATGTATAAGCAATATGTATCCAATACCAAGGCCCTTCTATTATCTTTGCTATTGGAAAAACTCCAGTATCATTCATATATAGTTCTTTATAGAATAGATGATGAAAATCATTCGTACAATTCAGAATAAATGTAATTGAAGGTATTATATATAGTAATGCTAAAGTATTCTTTTTAAATTTATCTTTATATCCTGTAAAGTTAAGTGCAAGCATTAACCAAAACACAGCTATAAATGGAATACCTAAGTATTCTATTTTTATCCAGAATTCTACTCCTTCGATGCTTGTACATAATATTTCAAATCCATATCCTAATGCATAAATTGATACAGGAATCAAAGACATTGAAACATATGATTTATCTCTTTTCCATGAAGAATATCCTATATACATTAATGTTAGCGCAGATAATAATAGTATCAAGCAAAAAAAAATGTTTAGCTTCAAAAACATCACCTCATACACTCCATTATACTAAATATATCTTGTAATATTCTACAATTTTATATTTAAAATAAAACATAATGCCACCTAATTCTAAAATTATGGCATATATGTCATTATAAACGTGTTACCAAATTGACACTGGATTATTACGTCTCCCAAAATAATCCATTCTCAGAATTTCATAAATTCAGTAACGACTTTGAATCTTATACTAATTTAGACTTTTGTGATTATAAGTTTAATTATAAAACACATTAAATATAAATCTAATGTGGTATATAAATAAGAATGATATCAGTATAGGAAATACTGATCTTTATATTTCTTGTAATATTAAACTAAAGTTATAAAACACAAATATCCAATCTCTAAAATATCATCTCCAAAACCATCCCTAATGAATTCTATCATAGCATCAGTATTATTACCTATTATTCTTGAAAAAGCTACAGTGTAATTCTTTATGTCTTCCTCATCTATTTTATTTTCCATGCAATATTTTAAGAATAAGGAATACCTTAACAATAAATACTCTAATATAATCATTTGGAATGAAATAATCATCTCTTCTATATCATCACTGATACAATTGCTAAAAATTTTAGATATAATGCAATTTTCAACAAAGTCGTTATATCGCTCGAACAAACTTTTATAATCATTCCATTTAGATGAAAGTTTTTTAATTTTAGCATTTTCCGCGAAATTAGCAATATCTTTTAAAAGAATATTAAAAATAGAAACTTCCTTGTAATTCTCTATGATATCTAAAAATAGATTATTGACTTCCTCAACTGAGTCATTTGTGTTTATCTTTATTCCCTTATACATGTCAATAAGCTCTTTTACATAATTACTATTCTTATACTTTTCTAATTCTTTTAATAAGGCATGTTCTCCAAGATTCTCATTTTCTAAAATAGTCGATAGCATTTGAAAGCTAATAATAAGCTTATTTTCTAGCAAGAAATTTTCTTGCTGCATTATGTTTATGATGGTTTCTCTAACTTTAATTTCTAACGCATTACTTTCTAAATTATTATGACTTTCTGAAGTCATATTTATTTTGCCAGTCTCACTACCTATAAGCTCTAATACTTCTGGACATGAACATGATAATGAAAGCTCTATTCTATCCTCAAAAATATTCTCTATTCTAGGAAACATTTGGCATGTTAAAGATAAATAATTTTCCCCATGATCTTTTACTATATTGCATAATCCATGGCTGTCTAAAAGCGGACATGCTTCATTTGTTTTCTTATTTATAAAATACTCATCTTTACCTTCATATCTTTTTATTTTTACATTATTTAAAATGTTATTAGATTTATCTTTTTTCCAATTCTTATATGTATTGTCATCTACACTAATATCCCATCCTTCACAACATGTGAATTTACACTTATCAGCTGTGCACTTAAACTTATCATAGTTTGAAATTTTTAAGGTATCTATTTTATTCATATATATCTCCAGTTTTTTATAATATTAACTTAACATTAACCATTATAGTTTAATTCCTTATCCTTAGTATACTGTTTATATAAAATATTAACATTTATTTCTCACTTTAAACTATTTCCTTTAAATATAACGCTTTTATAAATAAGATGCTCTTACTTTACCCTGAAATAAAACTCTAAAAATATAATATAAAAAATCCCCTTCACTATTATATCCTCATGTATAATAGTGAAGAGGTTAATTTTTTAATAATTATTGTTCTATTAACTGCTGACAAAGTACATTTCACACTAATTTCCTGAATTTGCAGTTGTCCCACCTGCCGATGACTTTGTATCCACATTTTTAGTAGTTCCATCTGTAGAAGTTTTCTGATCTGTATTCCCATTTGTTCCACTTGTTGATGCCTTTGCATCCGTATTTTCACTTGATGTTCCTGATGGCGACTTTAAGTTTGTGCTTCCATTTGTTCCACCAATTGTTGGTGCTTTTGTATCTGTATTATTTTGGCTATTTGCATCTGTTGATGTTTTTATATCTGAATTTCCCGATGCTCCACCTGCTTGTGTCTTTGCATCTAGTGTTCCAGTATCTCCATTTTGTGATGTTTTTGCGCCTGAATCTTTATTTGCTTCATTACCTGAAACTTTTACTGGAGAATTTTTACTTTTTCCATTTGTCGGCGTTTTTTCATTTGCATTTTTAGTCTGTTCGCCTTCTGACTGCGATTCACTCGTTGATTGCTTCTGAACTTCAGTTTTTTCATCTGAAGTTTTTGCATTAGTGGACATCTCCTGAAAATATAATGCGCCTAATCCTCCAATGCTTATAATCAAAATGAGCGATATAATGGCTATTAGCGCCTTTCTATTGTTATATGAGTTTTTATCTCTACCAAATCTCGTACTATTTTCTTTACCACCTATTTTCTTAGCAGTTTGTCCTTTATTTACTGTAGATCTGCGCCCTCTATTAGAAGTTGAAGCTTTATCATCCTTCGTTATATTACAAAGTAAATTCTTTATATTTTTAGGCATGTTAAGTAATGAGGATATTATTCCTCCTTGCTCAATTGATTGTATCTCTTTAAAATTTTCAGGTGATCTAATTGTTACAACAGGCTTTTTATATTCTCCATACTTACTTTCCACATACAATGTAGCTGAAAATTCATCATCTTTACTTAAGAAAGGTATATATACATCTAAAATGTTATCTTCTATTGAAGAATCAAATTTCAAACCTTTCGTTATTTGAGCATCTCCAATTTTCAAATCATTTTGTAACCCTTGTATATTTAAGGTTAACTTATGAATTGTTTTATTTGATATGTTTCTTACCGTAAGAACATATGCACATATTTTTTTGTTGTTTAATTCTAGTGGTACACCTTCTCCTATATTGCATAATATTTTAGGAGCCAGATTTTTATAATACTCTAACAGTAATCCAGATATAAATGATATTATTATAGTTATAATTGCAGTTTCGATAACACTTATCATAGTAATTTTCGCTTCCTTGTTTTTAAAAATTGTGTAACTAAATTATAGAGTAGAGGGATATTCATGTCAAACTTGAAAATTAATTATAATTTCTCCAATAATTCATATATAGCAGTACAGATTAATCTATAAATCCATTTAAATTACTATTCATAAATATTCTACATATGCTATATTTATGTTTATTATTGACTTTTTGTTATTATTAATAAAGTGCTTTTACTTTTATTTATCTTCTCTAATATCTATGCTATTTGTTTTAGTAGTTCGTTTTCAAAATTACTGTTTGTAAAAAAAGATATTGCAATAAAAACTCTACTGCAATATCTTTTGATATATACTATTTTGCAAAAAGTATTAATTCTTAATTCTTACAAAATAAAGGAAAACTGCTATATTTATTTTGTAAAAGCCTAACAATTGGTACACCAACTATTGTAACAACAACAAACTCGCCAATTGCAACTTCCCCAATTGATAGTACAAGTGGAAATTGATAAATATAGTTAAGCATCCATCCAATTATTACTCCATTAAAAATAGTAGGCCAAAGCGATGCTATTATTAATGATGTTTTCTTATTCTTTACAAACCTTTCTGTAATTGACACAGCATAAACACTAATAAATGTTGCTAAAGTACCAAATATTATATCTGCTAAACCATTAGGTCCAAGAATATTTGCTATAAAACATCCAAGAGTAAGACCTACAATATAAAACGGATCAAAAAATGCTAATAGTACCATTATCTCTGAGACTCTAAATTGTATAGGACCATAGCTTATTGGTGCTAGAACAAGTGTTATAACTGCGTAAAGTGCGGCTATGATAGCTGTTTTAACTAGCCTTTTCACTGTATTATTATTATTCATATAAACTCCTCCATTTTACTAATGATATTTTTAAAGGTAACCTGCTTAATCAACCTTCCCCATAATTTCCGTACTCTCAAAGAACAAAATCTCCACAAATTTTGTTTCAATATAGATTCCTAGAAAATAAAAAAATCGCAGGAAAAATCCTACGATAAATATACTCAACAAAAATAAAAGATTCCATTAACACAAATTAATTTAATCTTTATTATTATCAATTATTTAACCGTAGTTTTATTTTAAGTCAGGAGGCTTTCGAACTGACTATATGTTATTTTTTACTCTTATGATTATATCAAATAGATGAACTCACCACAAGCTATGCATTAGCTTTCCACTATATATTCTATATTAATTTATTAGATTTATTCTAAGTAAATTAATATGAACTTTCAACAAAATCTATATTTTATATTTCTATGATTTTAATAAGAAACATAATATGTCCGACTAAAGTATCAATAATTTCTGCATCATTAGAATTTTCTTAATTAAATTAACGTCAATATTAACTTTTAGTTATACCATTAAAAGCGCAAATGACCATATTCCTTATAAAATTCTCATCTACTATATCACCTGTTATTAATAATCTATAAAATAATGGACCAAAAACTAAATCCATAACTAATTCTATATCTAAATCCTCTTTTAGTTCTCCCCTCGAAATACCACGTTCTAGAATATATCTTGAATCAAGTCTACGAGGCTTAAAATATACTGTTCGGTATGTTTCAGCTAATTTTTGATCAGATTGTCCTTCTGCTATTATCTCATTAATTACCTTCCCCTCGCGACTAGTTAGAAAATTTGCTAAGTTATTTACTTGAATTATTATATCATCCATAGTTGATCCTGTATCCGGAACTGGGAGTCTCACAACAGCTGCGTCAAAAAAAGCATCCATAACAACAGCTGCCTTATTGGACCACCATTTATAAATAGTAGCTTTACTAACTCCAGCTTTCTCAGCAATCTTTTCAATTGTAACAGATCCAAAACCACTTTCAAGCAATAAATCATAGGCAGCGGAAAGAATTGCATTTTTAGTTTTCTCGCTACGAGGGCGTCCTAACTTTTTCTCCATATGTAGTTACCTCCATTGTAATTAACTTATAGCCTATACTTAGTAAACTATACGTCTATTATACTATATATATTATACTTATCAATTCTAATTTATCTCTTTTAAACATTTGACTTAATTGTTAGTGATATTATACCTCTTATGCCTTTTTAATAGACTTAAAAATAATTTTTTTATTTCTTCAAAAAACTATTTACAATACTGAACGTTTAGTATAATATATATTTATAAACTAAACGTTCAGTTTTATCAAATGCCTTATTATTTTATTAAGAATTTTTAAGATATATGGCGGGAATAATATTTATTAATATTCAATTAAAAACAAATAAGTAATAGATCTTATAAATTTCATCAAATTATATGTATTATGAGGAGGAAAAATAAATGAAAGTTGTAGCATTTAACGGAAGTCCAAATAAAGAAGGTAATACTTATCATGGAATAAAATTAGTTACTGATGAACTAGAAAAGGAAGGAATAGAAACAGAAATAATTCATGTGGGGAACAAGTCTATAAGAGGTTGCATTGCTTGCGGATATTGCACAAAAAATAAAAATGGTAAATGTGCCATTGCTACCGATCCAGTTAACGAGTGGATTGAAAAAATGAAAGATGCTGATGGCATAATCTTAGGGTCACCAGTACACTATTCAGCAATTGCCGGAACAATGAAATCATTTTTAGATAGGGCTTTTCGTGTAGCCGAAGCTACTGATAGTATGTTAAGACTTAAAGTAGGCATTGCAGTAGTCGCAGTAAGACGTGCAGGTGGAATTCCAACCTTCGATCAATTAAACAATTATATTAATCATTCTGAAATGATTATTCCTACTTCAAACTATTGGAATGTAATTAACGGAAGAGCCCCAGGTGAAGTAATGCAAGATGAAGAAGGACAACAAATTATGAGAATCCTAGGCAAGAACATGGCCTGGCTTATGAAGCTTATCGAAAATGGTCAAGGAGTTATAAAAACTCCTGAAAGAGAAGAAAAGATTTTTACTAATTTTATTCGATAAACTTTTATCGAATCTAACACTCATATAATTGTAGCATTGATATTTATAAGAAATTTTTATTACTTGTAAATTAGACCTTTGCTCAATTATATGTATTATATAATTTTAAGGAAGTGATTTATAAATGTATCAATCAACTAATGCTGTATTAAAAACAAATTCATCAATAGATAATACCAATACTAGACCTATATTAACTAAATTACTAATCTTAGTTATGTCAATAGCTTGTGGACTTACAGTCGCAAATCTATATTACATTCAACCGCTTTTAGGAGACATAGCAAAAACTTTTCATGTTGACCAATTAAGTATAGGTTTTGCAGCTATGCTCACACAAATAGGTTATGCAATCGGAATGATATTTATATTGCCTTTAGGAGATATAAAAGAAAAGAGAAACTTAATAGTAATAATGCTTTTATTCTCAGTAATTTCACTTATGAGTATGTTTTTCTCTTCAAATATATATATTCTTACGATCTCTTCTTTTGCCGTTGGGTTTACTTCTATAATCCCTCAACTTATTATTCCTTTGGCAGCACAGCTCTCAAATCCGCAACAAAGAGGACAAACTATTGGCACAATAATGAGCGGTTTATTAATTGGAATATTACTTTCTCGTACAGTTAGTGGCATATTAGGAAGCTACCTTGGCTGGAGAATAGTTTATCTTATTGCAGCAATTATGATGTTTGCTCTCATGCTTATTCTTAGAAAATTAATACCATTATGCAACCCTATTTCCGACATTAAATATTCTGAGTTATTAAAATCGATGATACACTTAATAAAAACAGAACCGATCTTAAGAGAATCCTCTCTTAATGGTGCATTAATGTTTTCAGCTTTCAGTGCCTTTTGGACATCCCTTATATTTTTACTTGAAAGTTCTCATTACAATATGGGAGCTGAAGCAGCTGGCTTACTTGGGTTAGTAGGTGTTAGCGGTGCTCTTGCTGCTCCACTGGTTGGAAAAGTAGCTGATAAAAGAGGTTCAAGATTTGCTATAGGCATATGTATAGTCGTGGTTATAGCTTCCTATTTATTATTTTTCCTATTCGGATTCAAAATTTGGGGATTAGTTTTAGGAGTAATTCTTCTAGATTTAGGAGTACAATCTTGTAATGTATCTAATCAGGCAAGAGTACATTCTTTAAATGAAGAAACACGTAATAGACTTAATACTATTTATATGGTTAGCTTTTTTCTTGGTGGGGCGTTTGGATCGTTTTTAGGTTCCTATAGCTATTCTCACTTTGGATGGTATGGGGTATGTACTTTTGGTATAATAACTCAAATCCTTGCGCTTATTATACACAAGATTAGCAAAAAAGCATAAAGTTCTATTTTGCATATTTAAATTTTATTGATTAGAATTTTCCTTTTATTCACCTGAGAAATAATCCTGCATTAATATATATGTTGCAATTCACAATGCATATTTATCAATTCATAATTACAGATAAAATTCTTGCAATACTTTTAGAATTATGAGGAAGAATTATTTATCGAATATATATATTAATATTATGTGATAACTTATAAAAGGACTTACCTTTATATGGTGAGTCCTACTTTTTAATAATAACATTGTCCGCTGCATTTGCCATCAAGTAACTTATTTTTTATATATTCTTCATAAGTTTCACTTATTTCAGTATTATCTAATATAGCTATGGCCTTTTTTAGACTTTTTATATCTTTTTCCATATTCTCAATAGAATTTCCTCTTCCTACTACCTTTAAATGAGTAATGCCAGCTTTCTTTAACTTTTTTAGAGAACATAATCCACATCCAGTTTCTCCAATGAAATATGAAACTTCCATTCCCTCTTCGCTTTCACTTCCATATTCATTTTCTGGATCAGATTGATTTTCTATATAGAGTTCTTCCTTATCCTTGTCATTTATATCCTTGTAATAAGACTCAATTCTCTTATCAACTTCGCAAAAACTACTCTCATTTTTATCTATTCTTAATAGTTCATATGGAACTTTACACAAATGTATCATTTCATCACAATGTAGGGAGCTGCAAAAAGCACCAGTATAATGGCATCTTTCATTTAAAATAAATGCTTCATATTCAAGATTTTCTACTTCGTTGCTTCTTATACATGATTTCATATCTTCGATTGTATTTTTCCTATGAAATATGTATCGTGATATATTTAGTTTATTGAAAAACCCCATAGAAAGCCGGTTTAGCTCAGCGCATTCTCCACTTAAATGTATTGAGCACTTTATATTCCTTTCCTTTAAATATAATATAAGCGCAATATCTGCTACAATAAAATCATTAAAGCCAATATTTATCAAATCTTTTATTATGTTAGCTATCATTTCATATTGTTCTTCAAGATAGTATAAATAATTAAAAGTTATATTTACTGGTACTTTATAAAAATCAACCATTTTCTTTAGTATTTTCATGTCCTCAAGTGAACTTATTTGAATGTTATAATAAAGTACTTCTCTCCTATTTAAAGGAAATAAACTTCCATATTTTTTGTTCCATTCATAAGGAACATATCCACAAAACACTTCATCTGCTCCAGCCCTTACTAATTTTATATAATCATCAATACATCCCATTCCTGCTACTATCTTCATTATGTTTTCCTCCTTCATAGATAAACCTATATGTGCGTATGTGAAATAGTTACATATCACCGTTAAACTCTACATAAGTATAAGCTCATATTTCGATATCTATAGAAAATTTAAAACAATTCTATCGATTCCGCTATTTATGTAATACTCTAATTCTTTTGGATTTTTAAGCAAAGTATCATCAAAAGTGAATAGCGAATTATATCTTCCAACCATTTTTAAGTGCTTTGGATAAGAAAATACATAATCGCTACAATACTTTGGGCAGTCAGTAACAAGTTTCTGATTTCCTCTATCCATAGTTGTACACATTGCATATAGTGGACAATATTGAGATGTATTTGTTTGATAGAAAGGAATATGCATACTATGGTGCCCATCTGCAATAGAAATTTTATAACCACAATTTTCATATTCATATCGTTCTATTTTACATTCTCTCAAAAACTTTGTAAAAATTGAACTATTAAGACTGTTTCTTGCTATAAGTTCTTTATTTTCTAAGTACCCTTTCTTGTAAATATATCTTGGATCTTTTTTTCTCTTATTTAATAAAACGCCTAGTGACAGCTCGAAAATATCTATCTTATCTTTAAGCAATTTTAGCATCCCAAAATCATTTACAACAATTTCTATCTTAGTATTATTTTCATTACACCAATTATATACTACCTCTATTATATCTTTTGTTTTTTCTATACAACACTCTCTCATATATGTAAAACATAGTGTTATCTCAATGCTCTCTTCTTTGGCTTTCTGCATCATGCCTTTTAACAATTTTATTTTTGGAAATAAGTTATGACAAAATTCATTTCCAATATAAATCCTGTTAATATCTTTCTTAAATAGCTCATCGCTCCCTATAAAATTTTCATTTAAGTAATCCATCTTAAATGTTTGGATATCATTATCCATAAACTTTTTATATAATATATCATTATCTAAAGAAATAGCTATCTCCACTGAATCAATAATATCTTCATCCCAATCCACATAATTTACGCCTAACAGCCACTCTTCTTTCTGTTCTAAATAATCCTTATAAAACTCCTCATCTAGCTTTGCCGGATAATTAACCATTTCCTTTGAAAATTCATTGCCATCACCAAAAGCTTTTAACATAATATAATTTGAATACTTTTTAAAAGCACTTCTTACATTATGTGAGTATTTTTGTGATTCAATGCTGAAAATATATATTAAACTAAAATCTTCTTTTATTTTTTCCACCATATTACAATCTTGTATTATAATTTCTTCATATCTGTTTTCATCGAACTTATGAAATGCAACTTTTATACTGCTTATCTTTTCTATTTCTTCAGCTACACGCACTGTTAATTTTTCAGGAGATATTTTTATTATACATACTTCTTTGTCATCTAATAAACATGTTATTAGTCCTGCTGGCAATAATTCAACTTCTTCTTTTTCCAAAATGATACCTCCTAAACTTTTTCATATATATCTTTAAAAACACTTCATATACCTTATTTTATCTGATCCCACTTAATTCATCAATTTAACTATATATATTTTGCAATTAAGTTTCTACATTATAAATTATACTTGACTTGTACTAGCAGCAATATCCATGAGATATTATGGTTATCAAAATGAACGTATATAAAACCAAACAATTAAGTACGGATACAATAATTTTATATACAAAAAAACTAGAATAGATATAGTCTCAAAGATTTAAAATTTTACGAATATTTGTCTAAAAAACTTTGTACTTTTTCCCAATGTTCTTCTCATGTAAAAAAATCACTCACCGCAAAATTGTAGTGAGTGATTTTTTTTAGATTATAAATCTCTAAGTACTTAACATTTTTTCTTGATTCGGTTAACTTTTGTCATCATGAAATTCATTTAATATTCATTTTAACAATTCAATAACCATTCTCCCATCTCTTTTGCCTCTGACAGAACTTCTGAACGTTCTAATAACTCGTTTATTTCACGTAAACCTCCAGTAATCAGTGTCTTGTATTCTCCAAAACCTAAAACTTTAAGGCTTTTACCAGTTAAATCAAAATAGCTCGTGTATTGTACTATATCGCCTCCCCCAAATGTAGATACAAATAAGACCTTTTTATTTGGAGAAAGATAGCTCGAATAATCTTCTTTCATATAAGCAACAAGTCTATCAACAACAGCTTTCAACTGTGCAGACATCTGATAAATATATATAGGCGTAGCAAATATAATACCATCAGCATCATCAATATCGTCATATATTAATTGCATATCATCTTTAATGGCACATGTACCTGTTTTTTTACAGGCATTACATCCCTGACAGCAACTTATTTTCATTGTATTTAGGTTATAAGTTTTTATTTCAGTTTCTTTATTATCCATTGATTTGGATACCTCATTAACTAGCGCCATTGTATTTCCAGTTTTGTGCGGACTTCCATTTAATATTATGATTTTTTTCATAGACATAAACCTCTCCAATCTTTCATTGATTCAAAATTATTTTAATTTCTTTTCACATCACAAAAATTACGGCCATTTAGGATTTTGTGTTTTATCTGCAGCTTAATACATTGCCTTGTATTAATACTAACAATTGGTTTATCATAATGATAGATATTATTTTATACTAGTAATATCACTACCACGATAAAGGAAGGCAAAGGTTTATGGATAATCCAAAACAGAGATATAAAGAACTAGGAGATTTTTTGAGAACACGACGAGCAAAGATTTTACCATCACAGGTTGGTTTGCCTGAAGGTACCAGGAGAAGAACAATTGGGCTTAGACGAGAAGAAGTTTCTTTTCTTTCAGGCGTTGGGCTAACTTGGTATACATGGCTTGAACAAGGACGTCCCATAACCATATCTTCACAAGTCATCGAAAGTTTAGCCAGAACTTTGATGCTGGATAAAAAGGAAACTATGCATCTTTACAATCTTGCGAGACTAACACCTCCAACTGAAATAGCTACCTATGATAATACTGTTAATCCAATGCTTAAGCATGTGTTAGATAACATAGAGTTTTCTCCAGCAACTATACTTGATCAACGATACAATGTTATTGCATGGAATAGAGCTTCTGAAAAACTTCTTTATGATTATAATAAACTTGATACTTCTAAACGCAACATGTTAAGAATTATGTTTACTAATGAAGAATATAAAAAAACAATTATTGATTGGGAATCAACAGCACAAAGTATGCTTGCCAGATTTAGAATAGCTTATGGCAAACTTGTTGAAGATCCCTATATCAAAGAGCTTGTAGAAGAACTTAAAAGCGAAAGCAAAGAATTCAATTCATGGTGGACAATGCATAATGTTGAAATGGAAGAGGAAATAGTAAAAAGCATTACTCATCCGATTTTAGGTGAATTGAACTTTGAGTATACCAGCTATATGGTTTTATCAGATAGAAATTTAAAAATGACAATTCTTACAGCATTGCCCGGGTCAGATACTGAAAAAAAGATAAAACAATTTCTACTGGGTTAAACCAGACGTAGTGTACTCTGAAGTTAGATTAGTAAGGAATACTAAATGCATATTTTGTACTTATACTCTTTCAAACACTTACATATTCATCTTGATATCTCAACTCAATTTTCTGTGCAAGTTTACCTTTAAACAGCATGAAAGCCCACTGAAATCAATGGGCTTTCTATTACATGAATATAATATTGTTCAAGATAAGCTAAAGAAAAATAGTACTATATCCACTATATAAAAGTATTTCTATAATATAAACTTATAAATTCTAGATTCATACGGCTTAAGTTCTATGCTATCAATCGGATCATTTTCATTAACATTATAATTTGAAATTAAAAGTTCTTTAGATTTAAATTCAAATTTTCTTTCAAGTACAAACTCTGTCTCATTTCCTGTAAAGTTGCATATAACTAGTAACATTTCATTTTCTAAGGTTCTTGTATATGCAAAAATTTCTTTGTTTTCTTCTAAGATCAATTCATATTTTCCATGAACTACTACTGGATTTGTTTTTCTTATTTTTATTAATTTCTTATAGTAATTAAATATAGAGTTTTCGTCTTTTAATTGTGATTTAACGTTTATTTCCTTATAATTAGGATTTACTTTTAGCCAAGGCTGTCCACTTGTAAACCCTGCATTTTGACTATCATCCCATTGTATTGGAGTACGGGCATTATCTCTGCCTTTTGTGTATATAGATAGCATTATCTCCTCATGAGTATAACCTTGTTTTTTTCTTTCATTATACATGTTCAAAGTTTCTATATCCTTGTAATCCTCTAATGATTCAAATCTTACATTTGTCATACCAAGCTCTTCACCTTGATATATATATGGAGTCCCCTTCATTCCATGTAATAATGTAGCAAGCATTTTCGCACTTTCTACCCTATATTCTTTGTCATTCCCCCACCTTGAAACTATTCTTGGTACGTCATGATTATTCCAGAATAAACTATTCCAGCCTGTGCCTTCTAGCTCTACTTGCCATCTAGATAATGCCTTCTTTAAATCTAATAATTCTAACGGCTTTAAATCCCATTTTTCTTTACCTGGTTGTTGATCTAATAAAATGTGCTCAAATTGAAATATCATGCTAAGTTCACTATCATCTGGATTTGAATATTTCTTAGCTATTTCTGTAGTACATCCCCAAGTCTCTCCAACTGTTAGTAAATCTTTGCCTCCGAATGTCTTCTTATTCATTTCTCTAATATATTCATGGAGTTTTGGACCATTATGCGTAACTTTTTTATCTGGAATCTTTCCTATAAGTTCAATTACATCCATTCTAAATCCGCCAATACCTTTATCAATCCAAAAGTTCATCATTTTATAAATTCTATTGCGCACCTCTTCATTTTCCCAGTTCAAATCTGGCTGTTTTTTACTAAATAAATGTAAATAATACTGCCCTGTAGTTTCATCATATTGCCATGCACTACCGCTAAATGTTGATCTTAAATCATTTGGTTCTTCTCCATTTACTGGATCTCTCCATATATAATAATCTCTATAAGGATTATCTTTTGATTTCTTAGCTTCGATGAACCATTTATGTTCGTCAGAAGTATGGTTTACAACTAAATCCATAAGAATTTTTATTCCTCTTTTATTTCCTTCCTCAATAAGATCATCCATATCTTCCATTGTTCCAAATTCATCCATTATATCTTCATAATCACTTATATCATATCCATTATCATCGTTTGGTGATTTATATACTGGAGATAACCATATTACATCTATCCCCAATTCTTTCAAGTAATCTAACTTCTCTATTATTCCTCTTAAATCTCCAATTCCATCTCCATTAGAATCATTAAAACTCCTAGGATATACCTGATAAACAACGCTTTCTTTCCACCATTTTTTATCCATGACTTATTCTCCTTTTAATATTACTTATTTTATTTCGTTTAAATGCATTTTTATTATTTAACAGCTCCAGTGACAATACCATTTCTTATCCATTTTTGCGCAAAGATGTATACAATAAACATTGGTAATAATGCTAGCAAGTATGACGCAAAAGCCAGATTATAATTTGTAGTAAATTGAGACTGGAATACGTATTGAACTAAAGGCAATGTAGCCATCTCTGGCTTACCTAAGATAATAAGTGGCAGCATGAAATCATTCCATGTCCACAAACAAGTAGTAATTGCAACCGTAGCATTAATAGGTTTTAGTAAAGGGAAAATTATTCTCCAAAATACTTGAAATGTAGAAGCACCATCTATTGTTGCTGCTTCTTCAAGTGAAACTGGAATTGATTTAATATAACCTGAATATAAAAATATATTAAAAGGTAGTCCAAATACAACGTATAAACATATTATTCCAATTATATTATCCATGTTTAATATATTTACTTGTTTTACAAGAGGCAGCATAATTATTGGAAATGGTACAAACATAGCACTTAAAAAGTAATAGTATAATGCATTAAAAAACTTTTTCTTTCTATTTCTAGCTATGGCATATGAAACCAAAGAATTTGAGAGTATTGTAAGAATTAATACCGAAATTGTTATTGTTAAACTGTTTTTTAGAGCATCAAAGAAATTTGTCATTTCAATGGCTTCAGTAAAATTTTCAAAACGCAATGCCTTTGGAAATGATAAAGCACTTGGTACCATATCTTGTGGAGATTTTACAGCTATTAATATTGTTAGATACAATGGAAATATTATAGCCACCAAAGCTCCTGCTATCATAAGCGTAGTTACTATCCAATTGGTTTTGTTTCTCCTCATAGTACTTTTTCCTCCCTCTTTTCAAGGACTCTAAGCTGAAATAATGATATTGCTACAATTACGATGAAGTAAATAACAGCATTTGCAGATTGATATGCAAAACTTCCTTGGTTAAATCCTCCGTTATAAATTACATAAGATATTGATTGAGTAACAGTTCCAGGTCCTCCTCCTGTCATAGCTACAACCTGATCAAATACCATTAAAAATCCTTTCATACATAAAACCATGTTAATTGTGAAAAATGGTGCTATTAATGGAAATGTTATGCTTTTAAATCTTTGCCATGAACCAGCACCATCAATATCACAGGCTTCGTAAACATCAGTATCAATTGTCTGAAGTCCAGATAAATATATTATTGTATTAAAGGCTATTGATTGCCATGCTGCTACAAACACTATTCCAAGCCATGCAAGCTTTTCATCACCTAATATGTTTTTACTAAGCATAGAAATGTTCATAGTCTCTCCAATGTTTGGTATAACATGAGCAAATACAAAATTGAATATAAATGCCACTATTAAAGTTCCTAATATATTAGGAATAAAATATATTGACTTTAAGGTATTTTGAAATTTGATTTTTGAGTTTAAACCTACAGCAATTAAAAGACTTAATATGTTTACTATAATTGTAGTTATAATTGCAAATTTGAAAGTAAAAATGTACGCATGCATAACATTACTATCTTGAAATACTGCAATATAGTTTTTTAATCCAACAAAACTCCAATCACCATATCCTTTTGAATTGGTAAAACTATAAAATACACCTTCTAAAAGAGATAATGTATGAAATATAAAGAATAACAAAACTGCTGGTATAGTCATAATATAAAAAGCTTTTTTCTTTTTCAAAACCTTCAGCCCCCTATTATTTTTTCATTTGACAAATAAATATTATTAACATATAACATAGGTTGTCCTAAAATTAGTCTATTTTCCTAAAAATATTATTTTTCATGTTTATTAATAAATATCAAGCTACGGCCATCTTTTAGGACATCCTTATGACTTTTATTTTCTCTTATTTATTGTTTGCTACTGGCTTTATCGTATTCAGTATCAAGTTGTTTTAAGAATTCTGCCTTATCTTTTTTACTATAGAACCCTTGAACTAAACTTGCTGCATCAAATGAGCTTGGATAGTAGTGATCAGGGAAAACACCAATTTTTCCATTTTTAAAGCTTTCTTGTACATCTGTTACACTTTGATCATCTTGTGTCACATCTTTAACTGCAGAAAATGCGAATTGATCTTTTATATATTTTTGAGCATTCTCCTTTTGAGTCATAAATTCTATGAATTTTTTTGCTTCATCAGAGTGTTTTGACTTACTTGTTATTCCAAATAACACATCTATACCAGATACTATATTATTTTTAGATGGATCATTACTTGCAGGTAATGGGAACATGCCTATATTTATATTAGGATTTGCTTTTTTTATTTCACTAATAGCCCAGTTACCTTGTAAATACATTGCTGATTTACCTTGTGCAAAGGCTGCATTACCATCATTGTATGATACTCCTAAAATATCTTCTTGCCCAAGAGTTCCTATAGTCTCCATCTTGTCCACTATTTCTCTATGTGTAGCTTCAAAAGTTGTTTTTCCTGCTTTTTTATCAGCTAAGAAATTACTAGGCTCCAAGTCACTAGCTATAACATTCCAGAAACACATTCCAGTCCATGCATCTTTAAGTGTCAAATAAAGTGGTAATTGACCTGCATCTTTAATTTTTTTCGATACAGCCATAAATTCATCCCAAGTTTTAGGAATTTGCAATCCTAGCTTTGAAAATATATCTTTATTGTATAAAACGCCATCGGCATTAGTAGCATATGGAACTCCATATATCTTTCCGTTATCATTACTTGCTATGCCATGAAGCATATCTAAATATGGTTTTTGTATGTTTTCAATAATGCCATCATTAGTAAGATCAACGAGAGCATTTGCATCTACTAGTGCACCATAGTTTACATCAGCACCTAAAGCTACTAGATCAGGCATATCATTTTTAGCAAGTCTTGTTTTTAAAACAGTACCAGCATTTGCAGGTGAATTAATTGAAATTTCAATATCAGGATTCTTTTCTTGAAATTCATTTGCTAATGATTGTAATATTGTTTTATTTTCTGCCTTAGTTGAAAATAACTCTAATTTTACTTTTCCATTTTCTGTGCTACCTCCCTTAGAACCACATCCTGCTAATAATGAAGTTCCAATTACTGCACTAATAGTAATTGACATTAGTAATTTTAATTTTTTATTCATTTCTCTTCCCCCTACTTTGTAATTTCAGTATACGATTACGTAGATTTAATATTATATTAACTATACTATTTTAGGCACATCAGCCTTAAAAAGTACATTTTAATATCTTTTTCTATTCCTTAATACTTAAT
The DNA here is from genome assembly GCF_018223745.1 of Clostridium beijerinckii. Lineage (NCBI taxonomy): Bacteria > Bacillati > Bacillota > Clostridia > Eubacteriales > Clostridiaceae > Clostridium > Clostridium beijerinckii. The sequence goes on along the minus strand of NZ_CP073653.1, from coordinate 841,498 downwards.
CGTTTACGTAAACTATAAAAATTTACGTAATATCTTTCTCAAATCTTATATGAAATTATATTACAAAGTTTTAAACTTAGAATTGTATATAGAAACTTGTAATATAGCTTCATACTATTCTATAAATAATCATTGAAATCTTATATTCCTATAATAATTTATATATTACTATTAATTTTCTACATTTAAATCATAACTGAGTATTTAATATCTTATAGCTTTAAATGTAGATTTATTAGTGCAGTCTATATATCTTTAATCTTTTTAACTGTCTCTCTTTCTATAATTTCAAATGGCATTATTATGCTTTCAACTTTTTCGTTGTAGGATATTCTTTTTATTAACATTTCAACAGACTTTTTCCCCATATCATATAAAGGTTGTGCTACTGTTGTTAAAGGTGGATATGACATCTCAGCTATATTTGTGTTATCATAACCTACTATAGATAGATCATCTGGTACTTTTAAACCATTCTTATGTGCTACTGATAATGCTCCAACAGCACAATCATCAGATGCCGCAAAAACAGCTGTAAATTTCTCACCTGTCTCTAGAAGTTCATTCATTCCTTCAACCCCATCTATAAATCCAAACCCTTTTTCTTTAATAAGATTTTTCTTTATGGATATGTTATTATCTCTTAATGCTTGCAAAAATCCATTTAAACGTGGCACTCCTGCTATAGGGTCTTCAGTCGGTCCAGATATAATTGCTATCTCTTTATGGCCATTTTCAATTAAATATGATGTTGCTGAATAAGCAGCCTGATAATCATCAACCTTAACATAAGGCAATGAATACTTGTACGATAATCCCGAAACAAGAACTGTTGGAATATGTGAGTCTATTATTCTTTTGCATAAAGTATCATCTGGAGGTATGCTGCAAACAATTAATCCATCTACCTGTCTTTCAGATAATACCTGAAGATATTCTGACATTCGCTCCCACTTATCTCCACCATTACAGATTATAACGCTGTAATTATTGCGCTGCGCAAAATCTTCTATTCCATTTAAAATTTCTACATAATATGTAGTGCTTATCTTAGGACGTAACACTCCAATAGTTCGTGTTTCTTTAACCTTGAGATTTCTCGCAATTGCATTTCTTTGATAACCAAGTTCATCCATAGCTTCAATTACTTTTTTTCTAGTCTCTTCTGAATAACCATCTAGATTATTTATTATCCTAGAAACTGTGGCAACAGAAACATTGGATTTCTTAGCGACATCTTTAATTGTGGGTCTTTTAATATTACTATTCATAACATATTCCTCTTTTTCAGTAAACGTTTAAGTAATTAAATCTTATCATAATTGGATTTAATTGTCTATATCTTCGTATAATATTTTTTATATTTTTAATTTCTATATAAAATTAGCTGTTTTTATATTATACGTTTACTAAACAATGAACGCTTAAATCTTCTTACAAAATATGGCTTTAAACTTCACTTAATATCTTGCAGAGCTATCAATTCAACACTATACTATATTATGTGAAGTATTTTGGGCATGTGCTAAAGCGTATTCAAAATAGCAGTCAATAGCCAGTCTATTTTATATATAGAGTCTAGACTCTTAAAATGCAACATTTATAAGAAATTACGAGTTTCTAAAGGAAATGTTTTAGAGTCCAAGCATAAAATATTCATAGCAAATTTGGACATGTTATTTCATGTATCTAATAAAAACTCGGCGAAATGAGAGGGAGATTTATGAACAAAAAAGATATATTAGAATTAAAAAGACGTTTAAAAAAAGATGACTGTACGTTTACTAAAATGTGTGGTTGTTATGTAGATGGTCAAAAAGATATTGTATTAAAATTTAAAGAAACTTTTTTAAATCTAAGAGAGGAGGAATTCTTTAAATATTTAGAAATTGCCAAGAAAACACTATCTGGAACAGTTGGAAATAACATTCTTGAACTTAACTTTCCTCTTGATGAAGAAGGCATAGGCGGCAGACAGCTTTCCTTAATGGAGCTAAAAAAAAGTAAATTAAAAGATGATTCTATGCTCGATAGCTTTTATAAAATGATTATAAATAGTTATGAATATACTGGTAACTTTCTAATACTCGTTTTTCACGATGCCTATGATGTTATGACAAAAACTACGGATAACTCAAAATTAGATGAATCTGAAGAGGTATATGAATATATATTATGTGCAATCTGTCCAGTATCACTTTCAAAACCAGCTCTTGGATATCTTGAAGATGAAAATCGAATTGGAGCTCGTATTAGAGATTGGGTAGTTGGTCCACCAGACCTTGGATTTGTATTTCCAGCATTTATAGATCGTAGTACTGATATTCATTCTATTATGTATTACACAAAAGATGCAAAAGATCCTCATCCTGAATTTATGGAGGAAGCTTTAGGTTGTAGTTCAAAACAAACAGCTACTGAGCAAAAAGAAACATTCCAAAATATAATTCGTAAAGCTGTTGGAAGTGATGATGAAAAATCAGAGCATTTATTTATGGAAATTCAAGAAACCCTCAATACTATAGTAGATGATCATACTACTGTTAACGGCAAAAATGCTGAACCTATAGTTTTGAGTAATGATAATATTCAAGATATTTTAATCGAAAGTGGAGTTCCTGAAGAGATCACTGCAAAGATTGAAAAATCATATACAGAAGCATTTGGAGATACTCCGCCTGTAGCAGAAAATTTAATTGATAAAAAAGCACTTGCAGCAAATGAACAAAGGAAAAAGGAAGAAAAACTTGAGAAGAAAGTACGCATACTAGAAGAAAGACTTGAAAAGACAAAACTGGATGCTTTATCAGATTCAGAAAAAGAAGCTGCTTTAGAATCAGAAACTGAATCAGCTTTGAATAAGATCTTAGAGTCAGAGCCTAATTCTGCTTTAAAGACAGAATCTGATACCATCTTAGAAGTGGCTTCTGACTCTAATTTAGATGAAAATCTTGATTCAGAAACAGCATCTGATGCAAATAATACTGAAAACACTGAAATAGAAACTGAGATTAGCGATGCTCCAAATTATGATATTGTACTTAATGTAAAACCTCAAAAAGTATCTCAAATAAAATCACAAATAATAGACGGAAAGAAATGTATTATAATTCCTATAGATGATGATGAACAAGCTAAAGTAAATGGCGTTAATGCTTTGCTTTAACTTACTGCAAATAATACTTTTCTCATTTAAATAGCCATAAAGATCCTGATTAAGGGTCTTTATGGCTATTATAATCTATATATAATTCAGTAATGAGTTTATATTTAAAATTCGGGAAGTTATATACCTGATTAAACCTAAAATATAGAGGCTTGATTCTAATACATATAATATGATTCAATATTCATTACTTTATATACATTCCACCAGGAGTTTCTGATAAATTAACTATGATATTTTTCTTTTGAGTATACGCTTCTAATATAACTTTGTGAGTTTCCCTGCCTATACCAGATTCTTTGTATCCACCAAATGTTGCACCTGCTGGGAAAGTATTATAAGTGTTAACCCATATACGTCCAGTCCTTATTCCTTTAGCAACTCTTATAGCACGATTTAAGTTAGTAGTAAATACTCCACCACCTAAGCCATATTCACTATCATTTGCCATAGCAATGACTTCTTCTTCTGTCTTAAATTTAATTACAACTCCAACTGGCCCAAATATTTCTTCTCTAGCTATTCTCATATCATTAGTAACATCTGTAAGTAAAGTAGGTTTCATAAAGTATCCATTCTTAGCATCACCCTCAATGAATCTTTCCCCTCCTGTCGCTACTTTTGCTCCTTCTTTTTTACCTATTTCTATATATTTAAGAATTTTTTTAAGTTGAGATTCACTAACTTGCGCTCCCATTTGAGTATTAGGATCTAATGGGTTTCCAACTTTAACTTTTTCAAAAGCAGCAATTGCTTTTTCCATAAATTCATCATAAAAATCTTCTTGTACAAATATTCTAGAACCTGCAGAACAAACTTGTCCTTGGTTAAATAAAATTCCCAATTGAATACCTTCTAATGCAATGTTCATATTTGCATCACTAAAGAAAATATTAGCTGACTTTCCTCCAAGCTCTAAAGTTGCAGGAATAATACGTTTAGCCGCAGCAAGTCCAATTTGTCTTCCAACTTCTGTAGATCCTGTAAATGCTAATTTATCAAGTCCTTCATGATTTTGCAGATATTCACCGCTCTTTGATCCTTTTCCTGTAATAACATTAATTACACCACTAGGAACAATATTTTGTATTAGTTTCATAAGCTCTAATACGCTCAATGAAGTAGTACTTGATGGTTTAAATACTGAAACATCCCCAGCTGCTAACACTGGAGCTAACTTCCAAGCCGCCATTAAGAATGGAAAATTCCAAGGAACTATTTGCCCTACAACACCAATTGGCTCACTTAATATTAAATTTAAAGTATTTTCATCTATCATTGTTGCAGAACCCTCATCAGCACGAATAACACCTGCAAAATATCTAAAGTGATCTGCTGCTAATGGAATATCTGCTCCTGTTGTCTCTCTAATTGGTTTTCCATTATCTAAAGTTTCTACTGTAGCTAAGTATTCTGCGTTTTCTTCAATAATATCAGCAATTTTATTTAATATATTTGCTCTTTCTACAACAGTAGTTTTGCCCCATGTAGCAAAGGCTTGTCTTGCAGAATTAACAGCATCATCTACATCTTTTTCTGTAGCATCTGCAATCTCAGCTAAAAATTCCCCATTAGCTGGATTATAAGTCTTTATTGTAGCTCCATCTGAAGCATCTCTCCATTCTCCATTAATAAATAATCTATATCTATTTTCTAATTTAACATTCATAATAAACACCTTTTTTCCTCATATAATCGATCTTTTATAATTTTATTATAGCACTAAATTAATTGCATTCAATATAAAATAATTATTTAACAATAATAATTATCCATATAATTATTGCTAAATATTGAAATTACATGGTGTTCCTGTATAATATTATAAATTTTTTTTATTTAAAGACAAAAAAGTATAATATAAAACAAACACTTTGTTAAGAATTTATTTTATATTATACCTTTCATATTTGAAAAAGGTGCTATATTTATTTCTTATTAATAATTAAAATTTAGCTCTCTTACTCTCTTTTCCTACTCCTTTATTAAAATGTCTAATGTATGTGCACTTGCTCCAAGCAACTCTGGTCTTTCACATGTAGAAATATGATAGTTAATAAAAAGCTTAAATGTCTCTTCATCCATAGCATTTAAAACAGATCTCATGTAATTCGCTGGCCCATCTGCTGAAATTAATTTTATCCTTTTTAGTCTTACTTCTTCATTTAACTTATTGATATCTTCAATCCTTACATAATCATATAAATCTTTTGGCTCAGATATAACATGAAAATCATCAGTAAGCTTTCCATTTTCAATAGATGAACGAATATTATTTTCCTTAAAACCATATGTTATTACGCTATATTCATTCATGCAATAAGCTACTAAGATAACTCCTCCAATTTTTGTTACTCTCTTCGCCTCTTGTAAGGCTTTTGCTTTATCCTGAAAATTGTATAAGTGATACATCGGTCCAAATACCAATGTCATATCAAATGTATTTTCTTCAAATCTTGATAAATCTAATGCTGTCCCTTGATATGCTTTTACTGAACTTCCTTTTGATTTCAAAATACCTAGATTATGCTTTACAAGCTCAATTGCTGTAACATCATACCCATCATTTGCTAGCTCCACAGAGTATCTTCCTGTTCCAGCACCAACATCTAAAATTTTGGAACCATTATTCTTTTCTAGATACTCATGAATATATTTCATAGAAGTTAAAAACTCAACTTGTGCATATTTTCTAGTTAATCTTTTATCTTCACAAAATTTATTATAGTATTTCTCTAATTCCATTGTCATCTCTTTACGTTCCTCACCTATCATTTATTAGAAATTATTAAATATAAATATTAATTTCTTTCCTGATTTCTAACAACTATTATACTATATATTGCAACTATTAAAAATATAGATTTATTCTTTAAATATCTACAAATAAAAATGCCCCCAAGAACCTAATTCCCAGATTCTTGCGGGTTTATGATGAAATAGAAATACTCTCTTTACAGATACATATCTATTAGAAAAATAATATTTTATAAGTCAATATAAATATAATTCCCTATTATCTTATAATTGTCACTGTATTTTCCTTCAATATTTTTTTCTCTGGTTTAATACCATCTATATAGCCAATACAAATAGACCCGCAAACCTTATGTTTTTCTGAAATTCCTAAGCGTGTAAGTAACTTTCTTACATTTTCATCATTGTCAAACCATGTTAATTGATTTATCCAACATGCTCCAAGTTCCAAGTAATTTGCTGCTAAAAGCATATTTTCTATAGCACAAGCACTATCTGCCATTGCATTACTATAGTTAGACTCATTCGATACTATAATCAAGGTTGGAGCATTGTAATAAAAATTGTAGTCATCTTTCTTCGATGCAACTTTACCTGCTTTTTTACTTTTATAGGTATTTTCATCAACTTCAAGCTTTTCAAAAGCTTCTTTAATATATCCATTTAACTCTAAAAGAATTTCTTTATTTTGAACTACAGTAAATTGCCATGTTTGAGAGTTACCTCCACTTGGTGCATGTTTTGCTGAATCTAAGATTGTAAATAGTTCCTCATCTTTTATTTGTTCCTCTTTGTATCTTCTTATACTTCTTCTTGATTTTATATTTTCAATTACATTTTCCATATTAATCCTCCCTTTTAATAATTATATTCTAAGTCTAATTCAAATAAAATGCTAATCTTGGATATTAGAAAAGTGATTAAAACCTTGCAATCACTTTTCTTTGCCTATTTAATGATATCTAAAGATATAAATTAATAAATAATGCGCCATAACCTATGCCATATCAACTCTTTCTTTAATATTCTCTCCTCTTTTAGAATATAAAAGAAATAAACTTAACCCTAGTGCAACTACAAAGAAAATTGTAAAAAATCTGAAACTGGAATCTATAGACTTAACTAAATTTCCACTTATATTTACATTAGAAAAGCTTCCTAAACCTATAATTGCCTTAGAGACTACATCCGCAGGTATAATAACTTCTATTGTTAATATGGCTAATGTCTGACTTAAGGCTTTACCAACATTCATTATAGTATAATGCATCCCTGATGCTGAACCAGATTGTTCTTTAGGCACTGCTGACAATACAGTTTTCGCTAACGACGGCCAAGCTAAGCCATTTGCTATTGATAATAATATTAGTGGTGTAACTATAGCTTTAACTGATAGCTCTCCCCCAAGATTTCCAAGAAAGAATATCCCTATAATAAGAAATACAATTCCAAATGTAAGAGTCTTTAATGATCCGATATTATCTACAAGTTTACCTGCAAATGGACCTAATATAAGCTGTGGTACAGATAGTGAAATCATTAATAGCCCTGACATAGTTGGACTTAAATGTAATGCACTTTGCAAATATATACTCAACAATAAAGGTAATGAAAAATATGCAATACAATAAAATAATGTAATTATAAGTCCAATTGAATAATTTCTGTACAAGAGCAGCTTGAAATTAAATAATGGATTTTCTACGCGTAATTCTGTGATTATAAATGCAACCCATAATAAAATTGTAACTATACATAGCCCTAAAGTTTCATATGATACCCATCCTAATGATTGTCCTTCTGAAAGTACTATCATCGTTAATATTAAACCTAAGCTAAATGTTAATATCCCAATCCAGTCATTTTTTTGATTAATATTAGGTTTAGTCTCTTCCATTACTAAAAATGCTCCAATTATGCAAAGAAGTACAAAAGGCACTGTAATAAAGAATATTGATCTCCAACCAAAGCTGCTAATTAAAGCACCACCAGCTACTGGTCCAATTATTGCTCCAATAACCCATGAAGTAGCATTAATGCTCAAGGCTAGCCCAAGCTCATTACTATGAAAAGTCTTAATTATAGTTGGAGTTGCAGTTGCCATAGCCAATGCTGCTCCACCTCCTTGAATTAACCTATATAAATTTAAAGTAAATCCTGAGTCTGCAATTCCACAAAGTATTGTACCAACTGCAAAAATTATAAGTCCTAACATGAAAATACGCTTTGTTCCAACTGTATCTGCCCATTTTCCAGCAGGTAATATTAAAACTGTACTTGCTATAATATAACCTGTAATTATCCATAATCCAGATGTTACAGAGATATTTAATCCCTCCATCATCTTAGGTAATCCTATTATTACTATAGTTGAATCTAAATTTGTAATAAATGAAACTAATGTAACAACAAGTAGAATGCTCCATTTGTGTGATTTAGAATTTGTCATATAATCTCCTTATTTATAAATGGAATAAATTTTCGAGTGTAGATAAACGCTTATATGATTCATCCCATCGAAGCCATTTAATTTTGTTTTCTATACATAGTTTACAAGAGATTATATATCATGTAAAATGATTATATAAGATATCAAGATTCACTTTTAGTGATTTATATATTGGGGTGATAAAATGGAAAGTAGTGAATTAAGAATTTTCAGAGCTGTTGCTCAAGCAGGCAGCATAACAAAGGCTGCGCAGGCTCTGGGATATGTTCAATCTAATGTTACAGCTAGAATTCAACAATTAGAGTCTGATTTAAATACACAACTTTTTTATAGACAGCGAGGTATGATTTTAACTCCTACAGGTGAGAAATTACTAGCTTATGCCGAAAAAATCATTTATTTATTGGATGAAGCTGATAAAGCCTTAAATGATTGTTGCGATCCTTCAGGAAGTTTATCAATTGGTGCTGTTCACACAGTATCTGCAATACGTCTTCCTGAAATCTTATCTCAGTATCATAAAGCTTACCCTAAAGTTGATCTGTCTCTTATAACAAGTCAATCAGATGAACTTATTTATAAAATAAAACACTTCCAGTTAGATGGAGCTTTTGTCAAAGCTCAGTCCTTTAGTGATGAGAATATCGTAAGTGAACTTGTAGTCGAAGAAACCTTAGTTCTAATATCAAGTCCTAAATATGATAATATAGAAGATTTATATTCAAAACCATTTTTGATGAGTACAGCAGGATGTCCTAATAGAACACAGCTTGAAAACTGGCTCAAATCCAAAAGCATTCATAATATTCGATATATGGAATTTAATAATTTAACTTCTATTATTGAAGGCGTTATTGCTGATCTTGGTGCATCCTTTGTACCCAAGTCTACTATTGAAGATTATAAAAAGAAAGGACTTCTAAAATCATTCTCAGTACCTGATAAATACAATACTACAAAAACATTTTTTATAAGGCGGAAAGATTCTTTAATGACTAGTTCCCTTTCAAAATTTATCGAAATGATTGAGTTAAATACACCCTATAAAAGAACTTAAAATATTAGCTAAATCCCCCATGAAAAATCAGAATTTCGTGGGGAATAGTTATGAATCTCACCCTTGCACGTAAATCAAATATTAAGTCGTATTTTTCTTTTTGAGCTAAAAAGAAAACTCACTAAATACACTTTCGCCTTTACCTAAAGGCTTTCTATCTCCTTCATAAAAACCGAATTCATCATCATCTTCATCATCAGTAACCTCAATATCCGTATTTTTCTTCGGCTTCTTATTTTTATTCATCACTAAAGGTACAGGTATATTGCCTTTCGGTACACCATTAATTTTCCCCGTGCTTATTATGTTCTTATTATCGCTGATTCCTTCATTTTTAATTTCTATATTATTCTTAGTATCAATTGCATTCTCCATATTACACATATTGTTGTCTTTCTGCTGTTGCTTTTCAATAATTTCATTGCCAAGCTCTTCTTCAATATCATGTTTTTCATCATAGATATTTTCAACACTTTTAGTCTCTTCGCTTTTTAACTTACTATCCTTTTTACCCATTTTTTCTTTATCCTCAGTAATATCTTTAACCTTTTCTTTGATATTTTGATGTTTTGCAAAATTCTTTACTTTATAAACATTTTCTTCAATAACTTCAACCATTTCTAGATCTATAAATGTATCTAATGCCAATTTTACTTGACTTTCATCCCTATTAAATTCTATAGCTAAAGTCTTTAATGTATATGGAATGCTTTTTGACATATATAAGTTGCCATCTAGATTAACTCTCCCAGCTAAAATTACAATTCTAGTCCAGATATAATAAATAACATCTCTTTCTGGCATTCTATCTATTATTTTAAATTTTGTATCATCATACATATCAACTCTAAATCTTACATATCTTCTCTCTTTCATCTTAATTGCTCCTCCTAAAAATTTTTATTTTTCTATTCTTTTCAATTAAGATATATGTCTCAATTCATAAAATAACAGAATATCTATAAATTTTTTTCTAAAACTTTTTGAAAACTAAAATAACCTTAGAAATAACTAAAAAACACGAAAATCTAAATTTTGATATGCTCCCTTTATAGTAGACAGTTAAAATAATAAAACTGTTTCTATAAAGGGGGTATTTTAATGTCAAGAAAAACGAAATGTTCTCTGGAAGAGAAATTGAAAGGAATTAAAGAATACCTATCAGGAGAAAAAGCAGTTATACAGATATGCGATGAGATGGGAATTCATAGTGCCACATTTTATGACTGGTTGAAAATATATAATGATGTTGGTGAAGCAAATTTAATAGTTTCTACAAAAAACAAATATTATTGCGATTCGCTTAAACTTAATGCAGTTAAAGATTATCTAGCTGGAAAAGGCTCTTTAAGAAATATATGCTGCACATATGAAATTTCATCTCCTCGTGTTCTCAGCGATTGGATTAAGAAGTATAATGGTCATAAAACAATTAAATCTCATAATAAGCAAGGGGATAGAATTATGACTAATGGAAGAAAGACTACTTATGAAGAAAGAATTGAGATTGTTGCATTCTGCATTTCGAATAATGATGATTATCAAGCTACTGCTGATAAATTTAATGTTTCTTATCAACAAGTTTATACCTGGGTAAGAAAATACAAAGCTAATGGATATGAAGAGCTAATAGACCGTCGCGGTAAGCGTAAAGATACTGATGAGATTACTGAGTCTGATAAATTATCCGCACAATTAAAACTTATTGAAGCAGAAAATAGACGTTTAAAGATGGAGATTGATTTCTTAAAAAAATTGAAAGAAGTAGAAAGAAGGCGATAAGCACTAAAAGACTCCAAGAATATAAATATATTTCTATAAAAGAATTACATGAAAAAAATGGCTATCCAATGGCTGATCTATGCAATTTAGCTGGGATTGCACGATCATCTTACTACAAATGGATTAACCGTTCAGAGACTGAATTAGATAAGGAAAATTCAATAATACTAAAAGAGATTGTTAAACTTTATGAAGATGTAAATGGTATCTATGGATACCGTCGGATAACAATGAATATAAATAGACTCCTGGATAAACAGTATAATCATAAACGAATTTATAGATTAATGAAATCTATTAACATGAGATCAGTTATAAGAAAAAAGAGAAAGCATTATATTCAAAGTACTCCACAAATTACAGCAGAAAACAAATTAAATAGAGAATTTTATGCAAAGAAACCAAATGAAAAATGGCTAACAGCTGTTACTGAATTTAAACTACTTAATGGTAAAAAGGCTTATCTTAGCGCAATATTTGATTTAGCTGATAAGATCATTGTTTCTTATGTTGTTGGTCACTCAAATAACAATCAGCTTGTTTTTGATACATTTGATTTAGCAGTAAGTGCTAATCCGACTGCAAAGCCACTGTTTCATAGTGACAGAGGATTTCAGTATACTAATAGGACTTTCAAAGCTAAACTTGATAAAATCAAAGCAACTCAAAGCATGTCACGTGTCAGCAGATGTATCGACAACGGACCAATGGAAGGTTTTTGGGGAACTCTAAAATGTGAGATGTACTATTTGCAAAAATTTTATACATATGAAGAATTGAGACAAGCAATTGATGAATACATAGTTTTCTATAATACAAAAAGACTACAGAAAAACTTAAAAGGTCTGACTCCAATTGAATATCGAAATCAGACCTTGGTTTCATAATTTTTTGTTTTTTCATCTGTCTACTTGACAGGGGGCAGTTCAATTTTAGATTCTCGTGTTTTTTTATGATATAGTTAATAATATTACCTTTAAAATAATCTTTTGCTACTAATTAAATTGATTCTTTTCTCTATTTACATCTCTTAATAAAATTACTTTTACTTAATATTATTGGAGTTACAGGTTCACCATAAAAATCTTCTGCCTCTCCAATTACTTTGCATTCAAATTTCATTAACATATTTAGAGTTGCATCTCTTGCTTCAATGTAAATTTCGTCAGTATAAGAATTAAAAATTTCTTTTAATGAAACTATAGCAAGCTTCTGACCAAGTCCCATGCCTCTCAATCTTTTATCAACAGCAAATCTTCCCCAATGCCATTTATCTTTTTCTTTCCATGCTGATACTACTCCAATAATATCTTCTCCTACTCTTGCGCACCACCAAATTGGTTTTAAATTTTCACTCACTGGAACCAATTCTTCTGGAATGCTTTGCTCATTAGTAAATACTTCTGTTGCTAATTCAATTGCTTCTTTTATATAATTTTCAGAAATTCTTTCTATTAATATTCTAGAATCATTCTTCTTGAGATTGTTTTTTAATGCAAGAACGCGAAATAATCTAAATGCTCCCACAATATTTTCTGTATCTTCACTATCCCCTAAATTTAAAATTTCATTAATAAATTTATTTGCTTCATGGTCTCCACTATTTATAGCCTTAATACCTAATGGAAGAATACAAATATCTTTCATTCTTTTATCAGCTTCTGATTTCTTCAGCTCCAAATAATTTTTAGCCTCCAAATTATTAAGTATCCTGCTTAACGAAGCCTTATCAATACCTAAATTTATTAGCAATTCATTAAAAGGAGTTTTTCCATTTTGTTTTATGTAATTTAATATATGAGCTTGAGCCAGTGTTAATTCAGAATTTAGGCAATTGTGATTAAGCAGCCCTAATTCTCTCACAATTAATCTTACCTCTTTTCTAATTATCTCTTCGTTTCTCATATTCGCCTCCAAATTAATTGACATTATCAACAATTATAACTCACTTTCGTTTTTATTACAAGTTGACTTCATAAATCAATTTATAATTTACAGAGCTTTTATGACTATTACAGGAAAGAAATAACGTGCTACATTATTCTGAATTCTTATGCTAAAAATATGGCATAATTATGATTCCATTAAGAGCAATAAGCTTAATGATGAATATTATTTATTCTAAGATAAGCTGCTTTAATTTATTCTTTGTTTCATCATCTATAGGCATTTGAATGGTGATACTTGCTCCCTCTATTTCTGTGGACCTAAATGAAATATAACTTAGGTATAAATCCCCTACTAAAGGATGATGTAAAAGTTTTTGACCTTCTGGTGTTCCCATAATACCTTGATTATTCCACCATTTATTAAATAGAGGATCTTTTTCATTTAATTCATTTATAATTGCATTTATTGTATTATCATTCTCATAATAACCGTAATTTGCTCTCAATTGTTCAACACGTAATTTAGAATGCCCTTCCCAATTATCTAACAGTTCTTTTAGATAATCATCATTAAAAGCTCTCCAAACTGAGTTTCTTTCTTTTTCATCCATTTCTTCATAATTACCATAAACTTTTAGTGCCGCCATATTCCATCCAATCATTGTTAATTTACTATCAGTAACATAAGCTATGCTTGGATTTTGATTGTCTAAGAATTTTTGTAATGTATTAGAAATAGTAACAGCTGCAAAGTCTTCTACAGGTAATTTCTTATCTGATAAATTAAATAAATATCTTTTTTCTTCATTATTTAATTGCAAAACCCTACTCAAGGAAAGCAACACATCTATTGATGGATTAACATCTTGTCCTTGTTCAATACGCACATACCAGTCAATACTTACTCCGGCTAAATCAGCGACTTCCTCTCTCTTTAATCCTTTCACCCTTCTTCTTTTATCAAATTTGAGTCCAAATTGTTCTGGTCTTAATGTGGATCTTTTCTTTTTTAAAAATAATCCAAGTTCTTTGTTTTTAGATATCATTATTACCTCCCCATCTCTATTCATATAAACTTTATTATTATATATGTTGTAATTCACAATGCACATTTCACAATCGCAGCTAAAATTCTTGCAATACTTTTAGAATTATGATTAAGGTCTGCTAAACATAGTATTATTAATCATATGATAACTTAGCTTCTATTTAAAATAATACTTTCATTATACACTATCTTCATAAGCTATAGAGAGGAAGATGTGAAAATGAATAGAGCTTTAGAAAACAAAAGTTTTTCAAACAAATTATTATTTATTTTATCAATTATTTGTGCAATTATGGTAGCTAATTTGTACTACGATCAAGTTTTATTAACCAATATTTCCAATGATTTTTTTATACCTGCTTCAGCATCTGGTAAGCTTGTAACAGCTATACAGATAGGCTATACAATGGGATTGTTGTTCATTGTTCCACTAGGAGACAGGTATAGTAGAAAACTATTAATCATTTTAAGTATTATTTGTTCAGCTATATTATTATATTTAATGACTTTAGTCTCTACCTTTAATTTAATAGTAATTATAGGCTTTTTTATGGGGATTTCAAGTGTTTCAGCACAGCTTATAATCCCATTTGTTTCTTCAAATATTTCGTCAGAAAAACGTGGTATAATTGTTGGTCACTTATTAACCGGAGTATTTCTTGGAGTTTTACTCGGTAGAGTTCTAGGTGGAGTTCTAGGCCAACTAATTGGCTGGAGAGGAGTTCATGAATTTGCAGCAATAGTTTTATTAATTTTTGCAGTATACTTATTTTATTCTCTCCCAAATGATAATGTAAAAAAGGAAAGTTCATATAAAAATATCATACTATCTTTACCTCCATTATTAAAAAAAGAAAAAGTATTAAGAGAAACAATAGTTTTTGGTGCTGCTGCCTTTTGTGCCTTTAATATTTTTTGGGTTTCATTATCCTTTATTTTAGAAGGTTCTCCTTATAGTTATGGAAGTGCAATAGTTGGACTCTTTGGCTTTTTAGGTATAGCAGGTGCGTTAGCCGCTGGATTTTCGGGAAAACTTACAAATAGTAAAAAAGTAAGCTTATGGAACCTTTTTGCTTTAGCTATAATGTTTGTTTCTTTTTTAATCTTAGGTGTAGGCTGGTCCAAACTTATAATTATAATTCTCGTAACCTTTACTTTAGATGTTGGTTCAAGAATGAATATGTCTCTAAATCAAGGAAGGATTTATAAGCTTAGTCTCCAAAATCATAGCAGATTAAATTCACTTTACATGGTTGGGTATTACTTAGGTGGGTCCCTTGGATCATGGATAAGTACATCTGTATACCACTCATTTGGTATTATTGGAATTACAATTGCAAGCTGCAGCGTACTTTTACTAGCGTGTGTTTATTATTTAATCACTAATGATCTTTTGAATAGAGAAAATAATACTAAATCCTCAAGTGCATTTACCTCTAAAAATCAACCAACTCATCAGTAATTTGTGAAGTACTTTAAGACATAATCAAAAAAATAACAAACTCATATTCCTAAAAAATTATTTACTGCTAATAATGATAATACTGCTGTGATTATTTATCCTATGATAATTTATCATCTATTTAAAAGAATTCTTTAATTGTATAATGGATTAAAAAGAATTTACTTTCATTAATTTTATATTGTTAAGCATATTATAGATATCCAACTTTAAATTTAGACTTGTGTGATGCTTACCGAAATCATAAATATTTTGATTCCGAAAAGCTATGAAAATATCGCTGAAGGTTCTAAGCAGCAGGTTGTATCCACTTTAGCATGCTCCAACTTTCAGTTTGACAAGCTAAAGTGGAACAACCTACAGCTAAGAACCTTTAACAGCTCATTTTCAAATGTTTTCTCCACAAATATATTTATGATTTCTAGTGAAGATATAAACTTAAAATTTTAGAAGCTTTATAAATATGTTCATCTAATAAATTGAATTCTTAAATTGGAAATCTATATATATCTTTAATACGATAATACTATTAAATAAATCTTATTACTTAAAGGAATATGTTTAAAGTAAAGGAGAAGATAAAAATGAATTTGATAACTGTAAATCAAGATAAATGTATTAAATGTGGTTTGTGCGTAAATGAGTGCCCAGAACGTGTATTAGAACTTAGTGAAAATGGACCTAAAGAAATTTGCGGTGATGACTGTATTTCCTGTGGTCATTGTGTAGCTATATGCCCAATGAAAGCAATTGATAATATAAAAACACCATTAGCCAATCAAATCAGTTCAAAAAGATTTCCAAAACTAAGTCCTGAGGAGGCTGAAAACTTTCTTCGTTCAAGGCGCTCAATCCGCTCATATAAAGAAACTCCTGTGCCAAGAGAAAAATTAATAGATCTTGTGAATATTGCACATTTTGCTCCTAGTGGACATAATCTTCAAGGAATATCTTATACTATCATTGATGATAGAAAGATACTTGATAAAGCTGTTAAAATTGTCATCGAAGAATTTGAAAAGGATAATGTATCGAGTGAATTCACAAAGCCATACCGTGAAAAAGGAATTGATACAATTTTGCGTGGAGCATCCAGCCTTATCCTAGCAACTGCTAATTCAAACTTTCCACGAGGAAGAGAAAATTCAATTCTTTCATTAACATATTTGGAGCTATATGCGCCAACACTAGGCTTAGGATCATGTTGGGCTGGGATGCTTGAAAGAATTGCTATGAAAGATAATTCTCCATTACTTAAATTATTTAACATCCCTGAAGATAAGAAAATCACTGGTGCTATTATGGTGGGATATCCTAAATATACTTATCCAAGATTAGTTGATAAAGATCCATTAGAGTTTACTTTTGTAAATTAGCATTGCTCTATAAAATCAAGATAAATATTTGAATATTTTACATTAAAACAACCCACTAAAATCTACTATCTATTTTAGTGGGTTTCATGGTAGAAAGAAAAATGCAAGACAAAATACTCTTTGTTGCATAAGTTCAACTAAATTCAACTGTGAATATAAAGCTCTATCTGAAAAGTTTTACTTTATAAACATGATGACTTCTTTAGTCGATCAGCTCTTCTTCTTAAATGTAGATTTCAGTGCTCTTTTCACTACATCAACAAAACTTAATGAATAAACCATATGATTTGGATCAACATAATTTCGAACAGTACGAAGCACTTTCTTTGCTTCTTTAGAAGAAAAAGTATATGTTCCATTTTTCTTCGTTCGAATTGCATATCGTGGAATCCATTTTCCTTTAAATAATACAGATGCAATCACATAGTCAACTTCTTCCCAAGGAATTTGAATAAATTTACGATAATCACGAGAATTATAGAACTCAAAACCTTTGTCACCTATCATAATCTTGCCGTAATCTGCAACGCCAGCAAAAGATGTTCCATCAATTGCTAGATCAACCTTTGTATTGAGTGACTCAACCATCCTATCTACCTCTTTTCTACTTATATACACATTTATTTTTATTATATATTCTTTACATGTTTTTATCAATTATTCCAAAGTCTATTAAAAGTAACACGATTAATATTGTTAACAAAAGCCCAGGCTAAAAAGCCTAGGCTAAGTAAAAAAGTACTACATTAAACCGATCAAGTGGAAAACAATACCAATTATGAACAATCCAAGAATTATAAGAATTGGAGATACCTTCCTCTTAAGTAACCACATACAAAGAAGTGTAATTAATAATCCTACAAATCCAGGGATTAATGAATCTAAGTTATTTTGTAATGTTGTAATCTTAGTATCAGTTAATGACATACCTGATGCTTGTTGTAATAGAGCTTGCTTAACACCTTCTGCTCCAGCAGGAAGTTTGCTCCAATCAATAAATGCACCATCACTTAATTTAACAGATGATACTACTGGTGCAAATTTAACAGATACCCATCTGTTAACTAACGATCCTAAGATGAACATACCAAGGATAGATGCTCCTTTTGTAATATCTTGTAGCATATTACCTGATAAATCTTCACTAATACGAGATCCTGCTTTGTAACCAAACTCTTGTGTATACCACATAAATGCCATACGGATGATATTCCAAGCGAAGAAGAAGATAATTGGTCCAAGGATGTTACCACCTAGAGCAAGTGAAGCAGCTAATGCTCCTAAAATTGGTCTTACAGTGAACCAGAAAACTGGATCTCCGATACCTGCTAAAGGTCCCATCATACCAATCTTAACACCTTGAATAGTTACATCGTCGATTGGTGCACCATTTGCACGTTCTTCTTCTAAAGCTAATGTTACACCAACAACTGGTGAAGCTACATATGGGTGAGTGTTAAAGAACTCTAAGTGACGTTCTAATGCTGCAGCTCTCTCTTCTTTAGTCTTATATAATTTTCTGATTGCTGGAATCATTGCAAATGCCCAACCACCATTTTGCATTCTTTCATAGTTCCAAGAACCTTGAAGGAAAAATGAACGGAACCAAACAGAAATACGGTCTCTTTTTGTTAATTTTAATTCTTTTGACATTTTCGTTTCCTCTCCCTTCTTAGTATCTATCTATTAGATCCCCTAAAGGATCACCAGTATTTGAACTTCCACCATTACCTGAGCCACCTTGTTTGCTAAGTGCTAAGTAAAGAAGTGCTAAAGCTACACCTATTGCACCAAGTCCGATAAGTGTAATTTGTGAAACAGTTGCTAATACAAAACCAATTGCAAAGAATGGCCATACTTCTTTTGTAGCCATCATGTTGATTACCATTGCATAACCAACAGCTACAACCATTCCACCACCAATTGCTAAACCGCCTGTTAACCAAGTAGGCATAGCAGCAAGTAATGAACTAATAGGACCAGCACCGATTGCTAATACTAGTGCAGCTGGAATCGCAATACGTATACCTTGTAAACAAATAGCAGCGATTTGCCACATATCAATAGCTCTAAGATTTCCTTCTTTAGCAGCAGCATCCATAAAATGTACGAACGCTGTAGCAAGTGTACGACAAATAATTGTTAATAATAATCCTGCAACTGCTAGAGGAACAGCAATAGCAATCGCTGAAGCAACTCCTGCTTCACCTTGACCTCCAAGAACTAAAATAATTGCAGATGCAACAGCGGCTAATGCTGCATCAGGTGCTACAGCAGCACCAATATTTGCCCAACCTAAGGCTATCATTTGAAGAGTACCACCTAAGATTAAGCATGGTAGTAAATTACCTGTAACCAAGCCAATTAATGTACAAGCAATTATCGGTTGGTGAAATTGGAATTCATCTAAGATACCTTCTACACCAGCTAAAAATGCTATTAAAATGACTAATATAATTTGAACTATATTTAAAGTCATGGTTATTAATCCTCCTTTTTCTCTAAATAATTAGATTATTTTAATTTTTTTAATTCTTCTTGTGCTTTTTTAAGTATTTCGTCCATATTTGCTTTTGAATCATTTGGTACTTTACGCACATCAAAAGTAAGTCCAGCTTGTTTAAGCTTATTGAATATATCGATATCTTCTTGATTGAAAGCTAAAACTTTGCTTGGTTGAACCTTACCTGGAGAATGAGCCATTGAACCAACATTGACCGTCTTTAGCGGTATTCCGCCTTCTACAGCTCTAAGCACATCTTTTGGATTTTCAAAAAGAAGCATTGCACGTTGGCCTCCAAAATGCTTATCATCTTTTGCAAGTTTAATCATATGATCAACTGGAACAACATGAGCCTTAACCCCCGGAGGAGAAGCTTGCGTAATCAAATTCTTACGAAGAGTATCTCTAGCTACATCATCTGACACGACAATAATTCGTGTGGGATTTACAGTTTTTGTCCAAGCAGTTGCTACTTGACCATGAAGTAAACGAGAGTCGATACGAGCTAAAACGTATTCAAACGATCCAGGTGCACCTGCATTAGATTGCCCTGCTCCCGCTCCTGAAGCATTACCAGTATCTGCTGGTTCTAACTCCTCGGGTTTAACTTTAACTCCTTCTTTACCTGCATTTAAGATATAAGCTGCAATTTCATGAGCAGATTCCATTGAAAGACGTGCACCATAAGTTTCAATCAACATTGGCAAATTCAAACCAGCTACGATTGCCCATTTGTCTTTATGTTCTTCAAATAGCATATTCGCTTGGTTGAATGGTGTACCACCCCAAAGATCAACTAAGAATAAAACCTCATCTTGGTTGTCAAAGGATGCGATTGCATCTTTCATTTTTGCTCTAAGATCATCAGGTCCTTCGCTAGGCATAAGCGTAACAGCTTTTACGTTTTCTTGTTCTCCGAAAATCATCGCACCAGATTGCATGATGCCTTTAGCAAATTCTCCATGACTAGCAAGAATAATTCCTACCATTTTTATACCTCCTATTTTTTATTTGTTACAAAAACAAAAGGCATAAGCATTTGGAAATAAAACAATAGTATATATTCGTATATTGCCACAATATTTGTACACCAAAATTAAATCATAAAAAAATATGATAATACCCTATAAAAACTGTACAAAATATGTGTTTTTAACGAATAAATATTACTTCATTTTACTTCTCTATGCTTATGCCTGATCGAATCAGTAACATGCTAGATATTATTTATTATTATTTCATTATAGTCTACCAAAAGTCCCTCTCTAAGAACCTCTCTCTAAACTACGTTTTCATATTAACACTTTTCTTTTAGTTATGCAATACATTTTTTAATATTTTTAACTAACTTTCATAAAATAATTTTTATACTATAAATTTCCCACTTTTATAAAAAACATATTCTATTCAAACTCGCTTTATATTAGAAATTCCTTAACCATTTTAAAAACATCAAAAGAACAAAATGAAATAATATATTCAAATTAACATACACACTATTCATAAAGGATGAGAGAAGTCCAGATAATAATTATTTATTTATATTCAAACTGTTTATATTATTTTTTATGCCAAATAGAAACCTAATTCTAGGAATTCTATAAACTACTTCAGATATAATAATTGTTACCACAAAAGGCAATATCAATACAAATATATAGTTGAAAATTATTGGAAGTTTAATAATAATAAATTTATTTCCCACAAAATAAAAACCTACGAAAATCCGAATTCCAGATTTTCGTAGGTTTCATGTTGATATGGAAGAACTGCCTTTATAATTTCCATCTTAAACACACATAAAATTGCCTAACTAATTAGTGAATATACTCTAGACCACTCTTACTTTTCTTCGCATCCTATTGTACAGTTTATGTAGAAACTTTTATATTTTTTAATATTTTATAAATGCTCTATTTATAGTTATTGCTATACTTAGTAATAACTTCTTTAAGTTTCATAACTTCAATTGGTTTACTAATATAGTCATCCATGCCTGTATTAATACATATATCTCTATCTCCTCCCATTGCATATGCTGTCATTGCGATTATAGTAATATGTTTACCAGTTAACTTTTCTTTTTCCCGAATTATTTTTGTAAGTTCAATTCCGCTCATATCTGGCATCTGAATATCCATAAGAATTATATCAAAATCCTCATTTTCAAGTATATTCAATGCCTCTAATCCATTTGAAGCTATTTTTATTTTCCACCCTGCAATATTACATAATTGATTCATAAATCGCTGGCTGATAGTATCATCTTCAACTTGTAATATCCTAGTTTCTAAATAAGTCTTGTTATCTATACATATTTTTTGAATATTTGATGATTCCCTACTATCAATAGCAATATCAAACAAACAAGTAAAGTAGAATGTACTTCCTTTACCATAATGACTTTCAACAGATATTTCTCCCCCCATAAGCTTAACGATATTTTTAGAAATGGCAAGCCCCAGACCAGTCCCTTGGAATTTTTTTGAAGCCGATATATCTAACTGCGTAAAATAATTAAATAATCTCGGAATGTCTTCTTCCTTAATTCCAATCCCTGTATCTTTTACAGAAAACATTAGCTTCACTTTATTCTCTTTATCCTCAACTTTATCTACGGATACTTGAATTTTACCTTTTTCAGTAAACTTAATTGCATTTCCTATTAAATTGCTTAAAACTTGCATTAATCTACCCTTATCTAATATGATTTCATTCGGTAAATTATTGTCAACAATAATCTCAAGCTTCAGTCCTTTATTCTCCGCTAAATATGTAAATAAATTTCTACTTTCATTCATTAAATTAAATATGTTTATACGTTCTGGCTTTAGTTCAATCTTGCCTACATCCATTACTGAGAGATCAAGTATATCATTAATAATCTGAAGAAGATGTTTTGAAGAAGTTTCAATCATTTTTACTATGTCAATTTGCTCATCTGTCAACTTTGAAAATTCCAATAAGCTAGTCATTCCCATAATCCCATTCATAGGTGTCCTTATTTCATGACTCATATTTGCCAAGAACTGACTTTTAGCTGAGTTTGCTCTTTCTGCTTCCTCTTTTGCAGCTTTAAGCTTAGTCTCAGTTAACTTATGCTCTTCGATTTCTTCTTCTAACATACAGTTTGTTTTTTCAAGGTTTCCATTAACCTCCAACAGTTGAGAAGTACGTTTATCAACAAGAACCTCAAGCTCATTATTCAATGAAAGAAGTTCTTCATTTGTATCAATTAATTTCTCATAAATCTTTGAATTAAAAAGCATTATTCCTAGAATTATAATGATTGTTTTTGATAAATCTAAGTAGCTTTCCATATAATTAGGAAACATAATATCTTCCACTTCCATATAACCCATTAATTCATTATCAAAAGTTATCTTAAAAATAAATCCTGCTCCTGAGGAAGTAAGAAAATAATTTTGCCTAAATTCTGAGTTGTGGATATCATATAGTTCACTTTTATACAACTTCTCTTGATGGAAAATTATTTCTCCTTTTTTATGTTCAATTACAGGAAGAAATGCGAGATGCTTAGCACCGGTCAACATTTCAAATAAAGTAAAAATATTCTTAATCAGGTCTTCACGTTTTAAAAGTGTTGCTTTTTTTTCAAGGAAATCAAATACGAGAGCATAATCAGTGACCTGCTTGTTTTTTAAATTTAAAATATATTCTAGTCTATTAACTTTCCAATTTTTATATGAATTATTTATAGTGCTTGAAAAGCAATCCAAACCTACATCTATAATTTCATATTTCATTCCTATATATTCTGAAAACTCTATTAAATAAGGTAGGATATTGCTATATACGCCACTGTCAATAAGAACCACCTTTTTACAGTATTCCGAAAAAAATTCACGTGCAGTTTCTTGATTAAATCCGTATATGTCCATAATAATATGCTTCCATCTTTTTAGCCAACCTGGTGTAGTCAAATAATACCCCATTGAAGAAAGGTAATTTATTAGATCACCTCCAGCCAATAATGAAAGACATGAATTGAAAATACTTTCACCAGCAAGATTCTCATCTCTTCCAGAACCCTTCTGAGTTGGCAGCAAAATAACTGAGTCACTGCAATAACCTGATTCAATAAGGCCATCATATAATTTCTGTCTTTGACGCTTGCAATTTATACAATCCATTGAATAGTATTTAAATTCAACATCTCCATTTTTCAAAGCGCCTCGCATACTCTCCACTTCAGCTTTGAAACTTTCACAAATTAAGATACATAGTTCATCGTTCATATAATCACCTCCAATTTAACGGATATCTTCCCCACTTATTTACACTCTCTGATATTTCATGAAGAATATCCTCACTAACCTGATAAGGAATGTCTCCTAAACTGTCGCACAAGATGAAACCACCACCAACTCCAGCTTTTTTTATCGCTTCCTTAACATTATATTCAGCATCAGATCTAGTCCATCTGCACATTTCAATACCATTTAGATTTCCAAGCAATGTAGCTCTTTGACCAACTTTTTTCTTTATTTCAGCTAGATCATCACTATGGCTTACCAGAATGGCTTTAATTCCAGATTCAAGGATTTCCTCGAGTATTGAGGCCGAGCTTGCCGAGGACGTAGCAATGGCTACATCACTTTTAATAGTGGGTATTGTTCTCTTTGCAGAAAGAAATCCAGTCTTTAAATATATGCTTTTAGGAATAATTGAAGACACAGACATAGAATCTATAGTCGTTATAAAGGATGCACCTGCCGCCAATTGCATATTAGCCCATTCAGTGCAAAACCTTTCATTGATTTTTATAAGATGCTCTAACAACTCTGGTTTTTCATAAATAAGTTCAATATATTTATCAAAACCCATTTGAAGAATAGGAAGTGAAAAAGGTGATAACACACCCCCAGCAATAGGGACGGACATCCCCACTTCCTCCTTCAGTATGGATATTGTTTCAAGACAATTTCTAAGAATTTTTGAATTTTTAACATCTGGTGGTTGTAATTTTAAAATATCGTCAAAGTTTTTTATTATTGGTTCACCAGCATTAGGAGGTCCTGCTTCATTGAAAATAACTTCACTTCCAAAAGCTGCATACTCATGAGCAGCAGAATAAAATGGATTCAAACAATCATTGTTGAATTTTTTGAGAAGCATCATTTGTCCCCTTGCTACATTTTCAGGTTTACTAAAATAGTTTTTAATAGATACATCTAAAAATTTTGCGCAGTAATGTGTACACATTAAAAACAATGGAACCTTGTCTGGTTCATGCTTACTCATAGTTGTCAACACTCTTTCCATAGAAGTATACCTTTTTTCCATTAAGAATCCTCCTTCATCCATTGTTCTATAATAGGAATATTATCGGCTGCACTTTTTCCCATTTTATCTGCACCCACCTCTTCCCAAAGAGTGCTGTCCATTAAAAAAGGTGCCCCCCCAACTAATATTTTAATTGAAGGATCCTTTTCATGAAGCATTTGAGATATTTTCTTAATTTTTAAAGCAGATGGATACATTAATACTGATATCATAAGTATTTTTATCCTATCTTCAGTAACTTTCTTTATTATCTCCTCCAGTCGACTTATAGAACCATAGTCTATAAGGTCAAAACCGCTTGACCTCACAACGGCACTTACGATTTTCTTTCCGAGAGTGTGATAGTCCTCAAGAGTAACTATTGCGATCGGCTTTGCATTCTTAATTATGAAGTTTTTTTCCTCCAAAATAGAACTTGCAATTTCCTCACAAAGCCTGCTGCTCATATATATCTGTGATAAAGCTACTTCTCCTCTTTCCCACTTTTCCCCAATGGAAGTCAAGGACTTAACTATATACTCATCAATAAAATCAATCCCATTTTTTTCAGCTAAAAAATGTTGAAGAATTTTATTAACTTCTAACTTATCGTAATTAATCAAAGCCTTTTCAAACGCCTCCCAATTCATCATTTAGCTCCCTTCTTTATTAAGTAAACTTTTTAATTTCACTTAATATTTTCTTGTTACTTTACACCATAGTTTTATGTTAAGAAATATTTATGTCTAAATAATTTAAAATTTTTATATGAATTTTAGTGGATTCTCCACTCAATTATGTAAAGAGTAATTGAATTATTAATAAAACTATTATACTCTTTATTATTATATTTTAACATTATTTGCATATAAATTCCTATTAATTACAACTTAAATTCCTTATCCCCACTTTTTGGTACTATTTAAATATCAACTTAAATCTCATTAGTTATGAGTAAAAATTTTATTGAATTCATCAATCAAATTAGTTGCACAAGAAACTAATTTATGTTATTGTTATATTAGTTGCAAAGGAAACTAATATTCAAAGGAGAGAACATTTATGGAAAAAGATATACAAAAAGATAAGGTTCTTTGGACAAAAAACTTCGTTATTATAAACATAATAAACCTATTAATATTTTTTGGATTTCAAATGTTATTACCTACACTTCCGCTCTATGCTAAAAAACTCGGAGGGACAAACTCTATCATTGGATTAGTAACTGGAGCATTTGTAGTATCTTCAGTAATAATTAGGCCAATCTCTGGATTACTTCTTGATAAGTTAGGCCGACAAAAGGTGTTTTTAGTTGGATTATTTATTTTTATTATATCAGTATTTTCTTATTCAATAGTTCCATTTATTAGTGCAATTATTATGATACGGTTTATCCATGGCTTTGGCTGGGGGGCAGTAAGTACAGCTTCTAATACAATTGCTTCGGATAATATCCCAAATGATCGTTTTGGAGAAGGAATGGGATATTTTAGTCTGACAAGTAGTTTAGCTATGGCAGTAGCTCCTACAATTGGACTATTTGTGATATCAAAATATAGCTTTCAAGCTCTATTTTTAACATCTACTATACTAGCCGTGCTTGGAGGTATTATTGCTTTTAAATTAGAATATAAAAAAATTGAAAATAAAGAGCAAACTAAAATAAAAGCTTCATTGTATGAAAAAATATCTATAAATCCTTCTATTATAGTATTTTTTGTAACAATAACTTATGGTGCATTAACCAGTTTCTTACCTCTTTATGCTTCACAAAAAGGCATAGAGAACATTGGAATTTTCTTTACAGTCTATGCAATATCCTTATTTATATCTAGACCAATATTCGGTAAAATAATAGATAAATTAGGTTTTGACTATGCAATTATTCCAGGTTTTATATGTGTAATTATATCTATGTTGCTGTTATCTGAGTCTTCAAATATTAGCATGTTTTTAATCGCCGCATTTATTTACGGAATAGGCTTTGGTGCAACTCAATCTACTTTACAGACAATGGCCATGGTTGGAGTTCCACCTTCACGTCTAGGTGCTGCCAATGCTACATTTTTCACTGCATTTGATTGTGGTATAGGATTAGGCGCAGTAATTTTAGGAGTAGTTTCATCAAACGTTGGATATGCTCAAATGTATCTGTGGGCAAGTGGGGCTGCTATTATAGCATTTATTCTTTATTTCATTATTGGCAGAAAGAGAAAACCTCAATTACAAGTAAAAAAGTAGTATTTTACCTTAGGATTAGTACGTAACACAAATTCTCAAAACGTATATTAATCACATACAAAGTTAGCTCTGCGTTTTATCAATGGCAGAGTTTTCTTTTTCCAAATAATATAATCTATATTTTAAAATACCAATTCATAATTTCAAAAAATATATATCCTAGTAAATCATTGAAACTATAATTATTTATATATATAATTTAAGATGGTTTTATCCGATAGCTAGCATCCGTAGCACTCCCTTTTCTTTAAGCGGGAGATAACGGCTGCACGCTTCTGGACAATGTGCCCCTTGAGGGTACATTGTGACCCTTGAGGTTATAGGTTCAACTAAATTCAGCTGGAGTTAAAACTCCACCTGAAAAGTTTCACTTTATAGGAAACTAATCTAAAGGAGATAAGTAACTATGGAAAACATTAGTAAACTTAATGCAGCAATTTATAGAAATGCTCAAAGCATAATAAATTCAAAGCTTATAGATTTAAATATTAGAAGTGGCCAACATGATTTTTTATATGTGATTTCAAAAAATGAAGGTATAAGTCAGAAAGAGTTAAGTGAGTTTCTGTATGTAGGTAAATCAACCACTGCAAAAGCAGTAAAAAATCTAGTAGAAAATGATTATGTAAAAAGAATTCAAGATGAAAATGATAAGCGTATTTATAGGTTATATTTAACGGATGCAGGAAAAAAAGTTATACCTAAAATAGATGCAACCTTTTTAGAATTAGTTGCTATTTTTTCTAAAAACTTATCTAAGAAAGAAGAAGAACAAACAGTGATTATTCTAAAAAGAATCCTACATACGATTTCTGAAGAAAAAAATAAAATTAATTCTGATATTGATTAATTTATAGATTGTTTCATCTTTTACAAAATATATAAGATTAAGCCGCCAGTATCAAAAAAACACGACCACCTGCAACCAGCTATTTAAGCCACATGCAAATGGTCGTGGGTTTCATAAATAATATCGATGAACATTTCACTTGGGGAGAATTATTTTACTATAAAACTTGTTCTGTTCTTTCAATTATATCATCTTGAGTTTGTTTCGATAATACATTAAAGAAAGCACTATATCCTGCTACTCTAACAATTAGGTCTCTATGATCTTCTGGATGTTTTTGCGCATCAAGTAAAGTATCTCTTGATACTACATTGTATTGTACATGAAAACCTTCTAAACGATTAAAGAAAGTTCTAATTAATAAAATTAACTTTTCTCTATCACTTTCCTTAGATAACATTTGTGGTGTTACCTTTTGATTTAATAATACTCCACCAGTAATATCGTGTGTTGGTAATTTTGAAACTGATTTAAATACTGCTGTAGGACCATTTTTATCCATTGCATGAGATGGTGAACACCCTTCAGCTAAAGGCTCTCCAGCCTTTCTTCCATCTGGAGTTGCCAAAGTTCCTGCTCCTTGTGGTACATTAGCTGAAATTGAAGAAGTTCCAGCATAATAGCATCCTCCAATTGGTCCTCTACCATATCTAGTATTTTTGTATTTCTTTATCTCATCAATATAGATTTCATAAGCTTCTCTTAATAATAAATCTATATAATCATCGTCATTTCCATACTTAGGAGCATCATTAAGTAATATATCTTGAATTCTTTTACCATCTTCTCCTTCAAAATTATTAAGCAATGCATCCCAAACTTGTGCTGGTGTAAAACTCTTATCTTCAAATACACATTTTTTAATTGCTGCAAGAGAATCTCCAAGGTTAGCGATACCTACTTGAAGATCACTAATAAAGTCATATACGGCTCCACCTTCTTTTAAGTTTAAACCTCTTTCAATGCAATCATCAGTTAAAGCTGAGCATAATACATCTGCTGTAACTTCTTCTATTGCTAAGTCTGCACAACTATCTATTATTACACTATGTCTTGTAAATTCACGAATTATCTTATCCCAGGCTTTCATAACCTCATCAAAGGTTGTCATATCCTTAAAGTGACCTACACCCTCGCAAAGCTTAGTTCCTGACTCGGGATCAATTCCATCATTTAAAGCTATTAATAATGATTTAGGGAAATTTAAAAAGCTCATTCCAGTACATCTATAACCCCATTTACCCGGAACCGCTACTTCAACACATCCAATTGCACTATAGTTATAGGCATCTTTTTCATCTACACCTTTTTCTATGAATGATGGAATAATAACTTCATCACTATTAAAGGCTGGCATTCCGAATCCTAATCTTACTACTTCTATGCATTCTTTCATAAAATCATTAGATAACCCTCTATAATAACGTACTGTTAAGTTAGGTTGTGGTAATTTTGTCTGAGCAACACTCTTTAGAATTAAGTAGCTTAATGGATTTACTGCATCTTTTTTATCTACAGTCTGGCCACCAACCGTAACATTTTGATATAGTGGACTACCTGCGCTAAAACGTGTATGTGACCAGCTTCTTATTTTATTTATTGTAAATGTCTTAAGCCATAAATTTGTTAATAATTCAGTAGCACTATCTTCAGTAATCTTCCCAAGTTTTAAATCTTTTTCATAGAAAGGATTTAAGTATTGATCCATTCTTCCATATGAAAGTGAATGTCCGTTTGATTCAATTTGCAAAACTAAGTGAATTATCCACAAAGATTGAACTGCTTCATGGAAAGTTTCTGCTGGATAATATGGAACTTTATTTAATATTCTTGACATTTCAAGTAATTCTTCTTTTCTATTTACATCAGATTCTTTTTCAGCTAATTCTAATGCTAAATCTGCATAACGTTTTGCAAAAGCTGCTACTGCATCAAGTACAATTAAAATTGCTCTATAAAAATAAGACTTATTTAGATTCCTATGGTCTGTAAGGTCTAGTTCCTTTAATTTCTTTTCTGTTCGCTCTTTATAATTAATTAACCCAAGTTTTAATACAGTTTCATAATTTACCGCTATATGAGCATCCCCAGAAGTAATATTACCCTCTGCTTTTATAATCCCTAGATCATAAAAAATTCTACTTTCAGCAGGCATCCCTGCAAGACCTCTGTCTTTTAAAGTTTTATGCTCCCAAAAAGGTGCTATTTCTCTTAAAACATCCTTACTTTCTTCAGTAATATAAAATATATCACCTGCACGTTTTTCAAATTCATCAAGTTCATCTATAACCCAATCCATTGCATATTCAGGAAAAATAGGAGCTGAGCGATTTGATTCCGCTTGATTTCCTGCAATTATTGAGTTATCTTCAATAAATATAGTCATATTTTTCAGTATATTTTCTAAACATAACGCTCTACGTAATACCATTGGCTTATCAGCGTGTTCTTTGTAACTTTCCGTAGTAAGTCTAGCTCTTTCTACACTAACCATAGATTTTGCATTTAATAATTCTTCTCTAAAATTATGCATTCTATCAGTTAATTCTCCAAAATGATTCATAAATATTCTCCCCTCATTATCAATTTCATATTATAATAAACTTTTTCACTTTCATTTGAAACTATTTTTATTTTCTTTCATAATTAAATTATATACTTCGATTGCATTTTGTCAACGATAATATTTCATTCGAAAGTATCTATTTTATACTTGAATCTTTATATAAATAATAATCTTATTAAATACTTTCTCTTAGATGCTCTCTAACTAAGTGTTTTGAGTTTAAGTCGTTACATAAACAACTATGATATTCTAAGTAAATCTAGCACACAATTCATTATTTATAATTCAAACCAGATGTATAGTTCACTTGACATTTGATGTAAAGCGTACTATACTTTAATTGTAAAGCATACTATACTATTTGAAAGGTAGTGATAAGTTGCAGACTAGAATACAAGAGTTACGAAAAGAAAAGAAGATAACTCAAGGTGAGCTTGCAGATGCAGTAAATGTAACAAGACAGACAATTATATCACTTGAAAACGGAAGATATAATGCTTCCTTAATACTGGCACACAAAATTGCACAATTTTTTGAGATTTCTATTGAAGAGATATTTATTTTTGATAAGGAGGATGAGAATTTATGAAAGGAATTTTAGCTGGTAATACAGCCAAAACTAATGAAGAATATAAAAATGTTATAAAATATCGCATGAAGATTATTGTTGTACTTTTGATTATCGGAATCATTACAGTAGCAGTTGGTTTTGGTGCAGAACTTTATATGAAAACCTCTGCTAGTGAAAATATCCATGAAGTATTCTCTGCTGCAGGTATAGACCTTATTATAATAAGCTCAATCCTATGGATTAAAAATAGGCTTTTGCTCAATGATGAAATAAAGCTGAAGAAAAGCCGTCTAAATAATACAGATGAAAGAATTCATGAAATTGGAAATAAATCATTTAAATTAGCAGCCATTGTAATGCTTATAGTGTCATACGCAACTGCATTAATCGGAGGTCTTTTTGATCCACTACTAGCTCAAGTTCTTTTATTTATACCTTGCATTTTTTTAATTGCTTATGTAATAGCATTTAAATACTACAATAATAAAATGTGATAACTAAAACTTACATGGTGACTTACCGAAATCACAAATATTTTGTAGGTCATTTATGTCTAAAAATAGTTACAAGCCTTATTAAAAAGCCTTTTGATGTCTGACTTATTTTTCCAAATTATTTATAATTTTAAATATATGCCATACAAGAAAGAGAAGGTGCTCTTTTGCGTAGCGTTGCATCGAAAAAATGATTGTAGGCATTTCTTCAGTAAAAGTTGTTCCAACCTTGCCTGTCACGAGCTGGCTCGGGATCATGCAGGGATGGGTGCAACCTTTACTGGTAGAAATCCACAATTACTTTTTTAGCAACCGAGTAACAGAGCTCCTTCTCTTTCGGCAAGTTATCGCATAGCTTTAAATCTCAATTGGTTTATCTTATTCTACACTTACCATTTGAACATCCACTTTTTCTTTCTTTAAACTTTCTAAAACATCTTCAGGAATATTAGTATCTGTAAATAAATAGCTTATCTCTTCTGCTTTAAATTGAGATACCACTCCACGCTCAGAAAACTTTGATGATTCTGTTAATATTATAATTTTATTAGAACTTTCAGCCATGGCTTTTACCGTTTCTGTACGCATTAAGTTTTTTCCTGTAAACCCTATTTTAGAATTATAACCATCAGTTCCGATAAACAATTTATCTACAAAAAAATCTTTAACGCACTTTCTTGTTAGAGGGCCCACTGATACCTGAGATTCCGGCTGATAATCTCCTCCAAGCAACACTACTTTCGCATTTCCTTCTCTAATATAGTTTGCAATAAATGTAGAATTAGTTATTACTGTTATATCCTTTTTATTATATGCGAGTTCTTCTGCAAGTAAGGCACAAGATGAGCCCGATTCAATCATAACTGTTTCACCATCATTTACAAGTTTACTTGCCAATTGTGCTATTTTTCTTTTTATATCATAATTAAAAGCTAATCTGCTATTGATATCATCACTTGAAGTCATAACAGCATACCCATGTTCACGCTTCAATAATCCTTTTTCTTCTAATGCACCAAGATCTTTACGTATAGTCACTTGAGATACATTTAAAAGCTCTGATAATTTACTGACTTCTATACGCTTGTTTTCATTTACAATTTCAAGAAGCTTTGTATACCTATTTATCATAGAAACTCCTCCTTCTCTTAGGTAGATTCGAAAACTAACTAGTCGGCATACCTAAATCCAATGGTAATTATATCATAAACTACTTACAAAATGAACTATTTATATTTCGAATAAAAGCAATTCTGCTTATTATTGATTATATACTACTTCAAATAATATTAAACATCAAATTATTATTCTTATGAAATTCACTTTTATTTTAAATGAAACTTTTTTATTTACACTTATATTTTTTCATGTTAACATTGAATCATCAATTGAAATTTAAATTATTACGGTTCAATCATAATACTAATCTTGCTTTTATTATATGGGGGTGTTTTTATGAACGATATAAAAGCTTGCATTTTCAATATTCAAAAATACAGCATACACGATGGTCCTGGAATCAGAACTGTAGTTTTTTTCAAGGGCTGTCCCTTAAGTTGCCTATGGTGTTCAAATCCAGAATCTCAAGATAGTAAGATACAAATCATATGTGATAAAACTAAGTGCACACAATGTCTTCATTGTATAGACGTTTGTCAAAATAATGCTATTTCCTTAAATGATAATCATATAAAAATTGATTCTAACAACTGTATTTCTTGTTTTGCTTGTAAAAATTCCTGTCCTCATAAAGCTCTTTCAGCAGAAGGTGAATTTTTAACCCTTTCTCATGTTATGAATGAAGTTATGAAAGATGAAATGTTTTATGAAGAATCAAATGGTGGCGTTACTTTATCTGGTGGTGAAGTATTAATGCAGCATGAGTTTGCATCAGAATTATTAAAACTATTGAAGAATAGAAACATACACACAACCATTGAAACCACTGGATATGCTTCAAATAAAACATTCTCAAAGTTTATACAAGATGTAGATTTATTATTATTTGATATAAAACACTATGATAGAGAAAAGCATTTTAAAGTAACAAATGTTTATAATGATTTAATTATCAAAAATTTGAAAATTGCTATAGATAACGGTAAAGATGTCATTATTCGTATTCCTGTCATTCCGAGCATAAACTCTAGTTTAGAAGATGCTAAAGAATTTTGTAAATTACTTGAGTCCGTTAATGCTAAGAAAGTAAACTTACTTCCATTTCATCAATTTGGGCAGAAAAAATACGAACTTCTGAACAAACCATATACTTTCCAAAATACGCAACAACTTCATGAAGAAGATTTATTAGATTATAAAAATATATTTCTTAAAAACGGATTTGATTGTTACTTTTAAGATATAAAATTAAAAATGATATCAATATTTTTAATAAAAGCCTGTGTCATTTAGATATAATTTACCTTTACTAATTCTAAAATACTTTTCTATTGCTACTTTTTAATATGTTTTTTATAGTGATGTCATTCTCTTAATATCTATAAACTAAAATAACCCAAGACAATACTAATAAATATTGTCTTGGGCTTTATAGTTACAGTGCAGCGTAAACTTTAAATTTCTTATATTAAACATTCACCGTTTGTTTCTATTACTTTTTTATACCAATAAAATGATTTTTTTCTTTTTCTCTCTAAAGTTCCAGTTCCATCATCTTGTTTATCTACATATACAAATCCATATCTTTTACTCATCTCTCCAGTGGATGCTGAAACTAAATCTATACATCCCCAAGATGTATATCCTAATAGTTCAACTCCATCTTCCATGGCTTCTTTCATTTCCATGATATGCTGTCTAAGATAATCAATCCTGTAATCATCATTTATTGAGCCATCCTCTTCTATTGTATCTTTAGCACCTAGTCCATTTTCTACTATAAATAAAGGCTTTTCGTACCTATCATATAGCGTATTCATAGTTATTCTAAGTCCTAACGGATCAATTGCCCATCCCCATTCACTAACTTCTAAATGAGGATTTTTTATGGATTTAACAACATTAGCTTCGGTTTGATTTTCCATATCCTTAGATGCACATCTAGAAGAATAATAACTAAAAGATATAAAGTCTACTGTATTTTTTAATATATCTAAATCATTTTCTTCCATTACAATACTAACTTCTTTTTCCGCAAATACCCTCTTTGAATATGATGGATACTTACCTCTAGCCTGTACATCTATGAAAAATAAATTTTCTCTATCCTTTGTATGAGCCATCCATACATCTCTTGGATCACATGAATACGGATAAAAATCTCCTCCTGCAAGCATACATCCAACTTTATTTTCTGGATTTTGTTCATGGGCTATTTTAGTTACTAAAGCACTTGCTACTAACATATGATGAGCTGCCTGATACTTAACCTGCTCTTTGTTTTCACCTTCTTTGAAATATATACCTGCTCCCGAAAAAGGACTGTGTATCAATATATTTATTTCATTAAATGTCAGCCAGTATTTAACCAAGCCATCAAATTCTTTAAAGCAGCATCTTGCATACTTTTCAAAAAATGATATCATTTTTCTGCTCTTCCATGATCCATATTTATTAACCAGTTCCATTGGAACATCAAAGTGACATAATGTCACTAATGGTTCCATATTATATTTTTTACATTCTAAAAATAAATCTTTGTAAAATTTAATTCCTGCTTCATTAGGTTTGCTATCATCTCCATTAGGAAAGATTCTTGTCCATGCGATTGAAGTTCTAAAAACTTTGAATCCCATTTCTGCCATCAAAGCAATATCTTCTTTATAATTATGATAGAAATCAATTGCCTCATGACTTGGATAAAATTCATTATCCTTCAAAGTCAAATCTTCTTCTAACCCTAATTTCACTTTCATTCTGTTTATTCCATGTGGTATAACATCTACAGTACTTAAACCTTTTCCATCTTCTCTATAAGCACCTTCAGCCTGATTTGCTGCAATAGCTCCCCCCCACAGAAATTCCTCTGGGAAACTGTATTTACTCATTGTCTGCCCCCATTATTTCGATATTTTCTTCTGCTGGAATATCTTCAAATCCAAATATTAGAGTTAATACGAAAGATAATACGACTGCCAGTATCATTATTCCAACTATCCAAATAAGGCTTGATGGATTTTGTGGATCAAAAAACTGAACACTTGTGAATAAACCTGGTGCAGCCATAGATCTACTTGCGAGTCCTGCTATCCCTGCTACGGCACCACATACACCACCTGAAATTAATGATGCTATCAAAGGCCTTTTAAATCTTAATGCTACTCCATACAGTGATGGTTCTGTGATTCCTGCAATGATTGCAGAAGAAGCAGCTGCAATTGCAGTTTGTCTTAACTCTTTATTTTTAGTTTTAAAAGCAACAGCTAAAGCTGCTCCTCCTAATGAAAGGTTAGCACCTATTTCTGAAGGCATTACCATTCCTTCCATTCCTGTTTCTGCTATAGTTGTTAATATGGTTGGAGTAAATACTCTATGCATGCCAGTCATAACAAGTAGTGGCCATAAAGCTCCCATTATTGCTACTGATACCCATCCTAATTTGCTGTGAACAAAATAAACTAAACCTGATATTGCTGTACCAATCCATATACCTAAAGGTCCTATAAGTCCAATTGCTATTGGAGCTGCAATCAATACTATAATCGCTGGTTTTAAGAAATTTTTAGTTACTTCTGGTGTTATCTTATCTACAAATCTTTCAATATATGATAATATCCAAGTCATACAAAGTGCTGGTATTACCGTATACGTATACTTAACAGATGCAATAGGAATAAACGCTAAAGTTACTTCCTTACCTTCTGATGCGCTTACCATTAGTTTCATAAAATCTGGATGTACCATAAGTCCTGCTATTGCAATAGCTAAATAAGTATTAGTTTTAAATTTCTTAGATGCTGATACTGCCACCATAATTGGAAGGAAATAAAACGCTGCATCTCCCATAGCATTTAGTAATGTATATGTAGTACTGTCTGCTGGTAGTACTTTTAACATAGATAACATCATTACTACTAACTTTACCATTGAACCACCAATAATTGCTGGTATCAATGGTGACATTGTACTTACTAATGCATCCAATATATTAGTTCCAACTTTTTTGATAGTTAGCTTTTCTTTTTTTATCCCTTTTGCAATGTCACTTTGATCTCCAAAGTTTCCTAATTTTAAAACTTCCTTATAAACATAAGATACATTATTTCCAATAATAACTTGATGTTGCCCACCTTGGTTCACATATCCCATTACTCCATTAATTTTTTTAATCTCATCTACATTTACTTTTGAGTCGTCCTTTAAACAAACTCTTAAACGAGTCATACAATGAGTTACACTTTCAATATTTGAGATACCGCCTAAATTTTTCGCAATCGTTTTCGCAATTAATGCATAATCCTTTGCCATTTTATTACCTCACTTATATTTATTATTTTCGAATAGCTATTGAATGTATCTTAATATTAATTGAAAAAGCTTATTCTGTCACTATGTAAACCATTATAAAAAACATGTCTGTTTTTTAATAATTTGTTATTGCAAAAAAACAAAATGTTTTTTTGCAATTAAAATCGAAATGTATTCTTGACATTTCATATATTTAAAAACTGTGATTAACAAACAAAAAAGTAATTAAAATAAGCTTTATCAACTTGAGTTAAAAACTTCAAATCAATAAAGCCCTATGTAAAATACTCTTATTTTTTGCGCATAGCTATTTACTCATCTTGTATAGATTCTTCTCGACGATTTTGTAGTTTCCTTCCAATTCTTTCTATTATACTGATTATTGGAATTTGAGTTGTAATATCATATATTCCTACTTTAACATATGGCACATAATATGGGATATTATAATCAGACATTTTTGCTATAGTGCAATTTTCAGTGTTAGTAATACTAACAATACAGCAATTATCTTTTTTAAATCTATTTATATGGCCTATAATATCTTTTGATTCACCAGACACAGAACATACTATCACAACTGAATTTTCATAAAACTTACCTGTAGTCGGGTAATACGGATCATCAATGCATAAACTAAATTGCCCAACACTTGATAGATATCTTGCTCCATATCTTGCTACAATTCCTGACATGCTACTTCCTATA
Organism: Clostridium beijerinckii; assembly: GCF_018223745.1. NCBI lineage: Bacteria > Bacillati > Bacillota > Clostridia > Eubacteriales > Clostridiaceae > Clostridium > Clostridium beijerinckii. The sequence goes on along the minus strand of NZ_CP073653.1, from coordinate 803,866 downwards.
AAAATAGTTCTCTTTGCCTTTAATATAGCTTTTACAATTTCCTCTATCTTCTCATCATATTCTTCAGTATTTGTTTTCTTAAAAAAATCAATTATCTCTGTATTATCTTCACTTACTTTTTTAATTTCTTTTTCTTCTATAAATAATTTAAATTTTAGTTTAAACTCTGAATAACCACTACAACCTACTTTTTTGCAGAAATTTAATATGGTTGTTGTTGATACATGAGATTCAACTGCTAATTCCCTTATTTTCATATATCGGACCTTGTCTTTATTATCCATAATATAATTATAAACAGAAATTTCTAAATCATTAAGACTTTTGATTTGACTATAACTGAACATATAATACTTCCTTCCATTGGACTATTGCCTACATTATATCAATTGATAACGTTTTTTTCAATCAAGATAGATATAAGTTTGAGTCAATTAAAAGTTGGAAATAATTTTTATCTTAAGTTTTCCTCCAGTAAATTTTTCAGCTTCATTAAAAATTTCTAATGTATTTTCAGCATAATCACCTAATAAGTCTTTACTTTTTTGAAAGTCAACCCATTCAATTGTAACTGGCAATTGAACATCAGCAGTTAGACAATCCCATAGTGCATCTAAGTTTTCACCGTAATGAGCAGGAAGCTTTAATTCCTGTTTTAAAATTTGGTGTAACATATTTCTATCCGTAAGCTTACTGCCTTGTATTACTACTTTATTCAAGCTATTCACATCCTTAAAAAACTACTTTCCTTTATATAATAATTTGAATGTTTTATAATGATCTGAGGTAGAGTAAATTAATCCATCATTTGAATAAAGAATCCTATCATCCCCACGATGTCCTCCATTATAATTAATATCGCATTCATGCCAAATTCTATTAGGCGCATCTGGTAGAGATTTTTCAGCATTCTTAAAAATATCTCCCCCTATGCTTTTACCAGGGGCTACTTTGCTAAGATCGTCTCCTGGCTTCCATCCAAGTTTATTAGCCTGCGCTTTTGTTATAAAATTTTCAGGCAAAGTTCCATTTTTATGTATATAATCTGCAACGCCTTGAAAATCATTAATAATTTTTTTATTCTTTGAATCCCCATCTTGGCTAGAATCTATCTTTTTATCTTCTGATTTTGTAGCTTCCACATTGTTATCCTGCTGCTTATTTGCAGCAGTTTTATTTGTTGCTGCACATCCAAATAAACCTATGAACATAAGTAAAAGTATAAAAACAGCAGAAATCTTCTGTATAAATATTTTTTTCATTTTTATAACCATTCCTTTCGCGCTTCGCTCAATGCACAAAATGCAATGAAATTTTATTGATTCTTGGCTTTGAGCGAATTTATTTTATATTCTTTATTCGTAGGGATAACAGCTAACTACAAATCATGTGAAGGCGAGTGGACTACACCTATTTAGAGGAATGAGCACTTTATCAAACCCATTTGTATCAGCCGTAAAAGGGAGTAATTCTGAATATTCTTTTTCCATGTGTATCTCCATCCCATAAATTCTTTTGTATCATTCTACTCTTTTTATTATATCTAATACTTCTTGTTTTTTCTATAATTTTACACATGAATAATAGAATCTACTATTCATCTATGCATTCTGTAAATCATAGCATTTATATATAAATCCTCCCAAAATAAAATACCCCCTTTATAGAAACAGTTTTATTATTTTAACTGTCTACTATAAAGGGAGCATATCATAATCCGGACGCCTTTTTTATTTTATATTCAATATACTGAAACTGTTATATAAATTTAAGAAAGAAAGAGGTTTTAAAATATGGTAAGAAATTATCCTAAATTCAAAGTGGCTGCGCAGTTCAAGCAGCACCAGTTTATCTTGATTTAGATGCTACAATTGAAAAAACTTGTTCAATAATTACTGAGGCTGCAGAAAATGGAGCTAAATTAATTGGATTTCCTGAAGCTTTTATACCTGGATACCCTTGGTGGGTATGGCTAAGTGATCCAGGTACTGGATCATCTTTATATGCAGAACTTTACAAAAACTCCGTTGAAATTCCTAGCATAGCTGTACAAAAATTGAGCGAAACAGCTAGAAAAAATAATATTTATGTTTGTGTTTCCGTTAATGAATTAGATGGTGGTTCCTTATATCTCACACAACTTTGGTTTAATCCACAAGGGGATTTAATTGGAAAACATCGTAAGATGAGACCATCCGGAGGAGAGAGACTTATTTGGGGCGAAGGTGACGGAAGTATGATGCCTTGCTTCAAAACAGAGATTGGAAATTTAGGTGGATTACAATGTTGGGAACATTGGGTACCACTAAACATTATGGCAATGAATTCACAAAATGAGCAAGTTCATGTTGGTTCTTGGCCAGCATTTTTCCCTGGAGATGAAGCTTTGGTTTCAACACCTCCAAATTTAGCATCAAGTCAATATCATGCATTAGCTACACAATCATTTGTTATTATGAGTACTCAGATTCATACTAAGGAAATCCTTGAAAAAATCTGTACTGTTGATGCACAAAGGGAAGCCTATGGTAGTTTAGTTGCTACTGGCGGCGGAAATGCATGTATTATAGGACCTAACGGAAAGATTATAAGTAATCAACTTCCAGCAGATCAAGAAGGTATTGTTTATGCCGATATAGACTTGGAGAAGATCATAGAATGTAAATATCAAATTGATCCAGCAGGACATTACTCTAACAAAAGTCTTAGCATGAATTTTAATCAAAATCCACAACCTCCTGTTAAAAAATTAGGATCCAGCACCGACGAAATTATAACTTATGAAGAACTTAAAAAGATTTAACTACACTACTTAATTTTTAAGCCAAGTATGGACAAACCATCAATTTTTATCACATTAAATCTTGATACATATAGAGTGGATAAGTCCATAGTAACAAATCAACTATTTAGTTGAACCTCATTAACTTTTTTCTGTTTGGTTTTTTCTTATATATATTTTATAATTTAATCAAATAAAAGCGTTTGGCAATAATCCGAATGCCTTTTATTTTATGATAAACACTATATAGAAACGAATATTTATGCACAAAATTTAGAAAGGAAAGACTTTAATTATGATTATTTCCCAAATGATATTGTTATTTGGACTCATGGCAGTAGGCTATTTAGCAAAGATCACAAAAATTATGGATAATATAAGTGATAAATATTTTTCAAAGTTTATTACAAATATTGCAATTCCAGCTACAATCCTCAGTTCTGCTATTGGACAAAATATCGGAGACAAAATGAGTACTTTTAAAGTACTATTAGTTGCTATATCAATATTTCTAGCAACTCCATTTATAAGTATTCTTATAGTAAAAATTTTAAAGTTAGAAAGAACTTATGAATTAATGTTAAATTACAGTAATCTAGGTTTCATGGGAATTCCTATTATCTCAAGTATATATGGCAATAAGTATGTATTGTATGTATCAATTTTCATGATGGTATTTAATATTAGTTTATTTTCACATGGAGTTTCTATTTTACAAAAGGAGAATAACTCAAGTAAAGTTCAATTAAAAAATCTACTTAATCCAGGTATTATTTCAGCTCTGGCCACATTATTAATTTTTATATTTGAAATACCTATGAATGAATTTATTACCATTATATTGAAAAATATAGGATCTATTACTACTCCATTAGCTATGATAATAATAGGTTCTATCTTAGCTAGTGTAAAAATTACTAGCATTTTCACAGATAAAAAGATTTATATTTATACTATTCTAAAAATTTTAGTGTATCCTTTATTAACATGGATAATATTACATAATTTCGTAAATGACCCAGTAATAATAGGTGTTACAGTAATTTTATGTGGACTACCTACTGCCGGAAATGTATCAATGCTTTGTTCAGACTATAATGGTAACGTTGAATTGGTAACTAAAGGAATGTTTCTCTCCACAATATTCTCTTTTGTAACCATTCCATTATTAATGCTCATTTTTTAAAAATATAAAATAAATACAATTGATTCTTCTAACAATGCTATAAGATGTCTATATTTTTAAACATTATATAGATGTAATCTTCTTGTTAACTACTTCTTTACTAAACTTTTATCAGCTAATAAACTACAGCTTCGCTATGAATTACACAAATTAAAATAACCCACGACAAATTGTCGTGGGTTTCATGGTGGAGGCGAAGCGTGACCTTTGAAATCCACCAAAAACCGTATCATATTTTAATTCAAAATAGATTACACATCAACAACGCTTGTGCTCATTACCTATAATCCATAGAAATAATTAAAAATTATCTTGATCTATGCTTTAATTCTTCATACTGTTGCTTAGTTAAACCAAATTGACCAAATTCAATAAAATTAGGATCATGAAAATCACTGCCACCACTTTTAACTAAATTATGTTTAGTTGCTAAGTCTAATGTTTTTTGATAATCAATCATCTTCATCTTTGAATGGTTAATTTCAATTCCTTGTAATCCATATTCAACATATTTTTCAATCTCAGCATAATTATTATATTCGCAAGGATGAGCAATTATTGCAATTCCACCATCTTGTTTTATTGCTTTAATACCTTCCATAACTGAAATATAGCCCATCTTTGAATCAGTTTCTTTGGATGTCTTTGAGGCAAAAAGCTCACGATATCTTTCCTTAGTCATCTCATGGGGATATTTCTCTTTTAAAGCTTGAAAAATATTCATTTTAAAGACAATACTATATTTAGAATATTTTTTAGCATCTTCATAGGTAATCTTATATCCCTTTTGTATTAGTTCATTAATTAAATCTCGATGACAATTATCTCGGCATCGTAAAGTTTCATCACATAGTTTTTTAATATGTGGTGTATCTTCGTTAAGCCATAAACCAATAATATGGACTTTTTTTAATACTTCATAATCATAGCAGCTCATTTCAACTCCCTTAATTACATCTATATTTAATCTATTTCCACACTTCTTGATTTCATCAAATTGATCAACTGTATCATGATCCGTAATCGCCAATGCTTGAATTCCTTTCTCTTTTGCCATTGCAATGACCTGAGCAATTTCGCAAATACCATCACTATGATTTGTGTGTACATGTAAATCAGCATATATCATTTTGGACCTCCCTAAATAACTGTCAATATGACATCTTCTTTGTCAACTATACTTTTATCAGTTTGTACTACTTCCATATAGTCATTACTATTAGTGACAATTATCATTGTTGTTAAATCATAGCCAGCCTCGTGTATTTTATCAATATCAAATTCCAATAACAAATCACCTTTCTTAACTGTTTGACCTTGAGAAATCATTAATTTGAAGTATTTTCCTTCTAAAGATACAGTATCTATACCTACATGAATTAATAATTCAATATCATTTATTGTTATTCCAATAGCATGACCAGTATGAAAACAAGCACTAATTATTCCATCACCTGGAGAATATACTTTACCTTCACTAGGAATAATAGCAATTCCAGCACCCATTATACCACTAGAAAAAGTTTCATCGGCAACATTTTCTAAAGAAACAATTTTCCCTTTTACTGGTGCTAATATATTTTCATAATTACTTTTATTTAGAATTTCTTTATGTTCCACTTCTTTAATATCTTTAACTGGATCATCAAATCCAATAATCAATGTAGCAATAAATGTTACTACTGTAGAGATTATCATGGTAATAATAGCATATACTAGATCCTTGCTACCTTCAGATACCCACATTGGTAAGCTTAATAACCCTGGTGTTACATAAATATAAGCTTTTAATTGAACTATTCCAGCAAATAATCCTCCAGCAGCACCACCGATCATACATGCATACATTGGCTTTTTAAGCTTAAGAGTAACACCGTACATTGCTGGTTCAGTAATTCCTCCCAAAAATGCTGTAACACTTGATGAAAAAGCTATCTGCTTAAGTTCTCTATCTTTTGTTTTTAGCGATACTGCTAGTGATGCTGAAGCCTGAGAAATATTAGAACATAATGCAATAACACGTGTAACAGGATCAAAACCATTTTGTTCAATTAACATAACACAAATTGGACTTAAAGCTTTATGCATGCCTATTGATACTAGCCATGGATATACAGCTGCTAAAATTGGAATTGCAACAAATCCAAAATGTTGTTGGACAAATAATATAATATCTGCAACCCATTGTGCAACAAAATTACCTACTGGTCCAATTACAATAAATGCTAATGGTGCAGTAATTAACATAACTAATAATGGTGCCATAAAAACTTTAATCATATCTGGAACATATTTATAAACATATTTTTCAACATAAGACATTATCCACACTGTTAAAATAGCAGTTACCAATTGTGAAGAATACTTGACCAACGCTAACGGTATTCCTAAAAAATATACTGCTTTTCCTGCTGATACTAATGAAATCCATTCTGGATGAAGCATTGATAAACAGATAAATCCTGCTAAATATTGATTACAATTGAACATTCTTGCTGCAGAAAAACCTACAAATGCTGGCATAAAATAAAAACCAGTATCAAAAATAAAATTCAACACATAGTACGTTTGACTTGATTTACTTAAGATTCCCAACATACTTAAAATTAAAAGTAATACTTTTCCCATTCCAGCTCCTGCTAGTAATGGAATCATTGGTGCAATTGAACCCGTAATTATTGCTAACATTCTATTAACAATATTTTCTTTATTATTATTATCTTTACACTTTTCATTTGATGAATCAAATTTAGTAAATTTCATAATTTCCTTATAAACTTTATCAACATCATTTCCTATTACTAGCTGGTATTGACCGCCCTTTTTTACTAAAGACAACACACCTTTAATATCCTTAACTTTTTCGTCATCAGCCTTTGACTGATCATTAAGCGTAAATCTCAATCTTGTTGAGCAATGGACTACAGATGCAATATTATTTTCCCCACCAATCGCTTTTAGAATTTCACTAGACATCTTTTCATAATTCATTTTAATTTCCTCCATTTCATATTTTATAAAATGAAAGTTTAGCCAACTTAATGTTACTATCTAACACAAAAAATTTATATTATTATAATCACCTCCTTTAATAACTAACAAATTACTTACCCTTTATTAATTTTGCAATATGAATTGTAAGATATAAAATTTCATCATCATCCAGATAATAATAATATTTGTCTTCTATAAACTGCTTTATCTTCAAGCTACATAAATATTGTTCCACGTATTTTTCCTTCAAAAGCTCTAGTATATTATTATTAAGATTATCTTTATTATTAAGTTTTTTTGAAAAAACTCGATGTCCAAAAAATTTCAAATGAGTGACAAATCGATAATAATCAAGTGATTCGGTATCAAAATCATATTTGAAATAATACTTTACAATATTCACTATATTTTGAATAAATCCAGTTATTTCATATATATCTTGAATATCATTGCTAATTTCAGCACTGACAATATGTAATGCAATAAACCCTGCCTCGTCTTCCTCCATCTTTAAATTATAATTTTTTTCAATTAGGGTAATCCCGTATAAGCCAATCTCATATTCATTTTTATAGAAATGTTTAATTTCCCATAATAGTTTATTATTTATTATAATTCCTTCTTTATAACGTTCAATACTAGTATTAATATGATCCAACAAAGAGATGTACAAAGAATCATCTAACTTAGTAGATAATTTTTGTTTAGCATGTTCAACAATTCCATCGCAAATTTCAATGTATTCTACAGGAATACTGCTTAATGCCTCAACCAAACGATTGGGATACTCTATTGAACTCAAAATAAACTTTTTAGTAATTTTCTTTGGATCAACAATATCACCATTTTTCCTACCATAGGCAATTCCTTTCCCCATAACAATTACTTCTTTCCCATTAACATCATTCGTTATCACAGCATTATTATTCAAAACTTTATTTATTAACACTAAAATACCCCCTTGAAAATAAATAAAACCTATTTGCAGATATAACAAAATATCTGTAAATAGGTTTTGTGTAGCAAGCTAAGTGCTATTACAATCCATCTCTTACATGTACATTTTATAACATTCTGTTGATGTTTGTCAACGCTTACAGAAATTATTTTATAATCATTTTTGTATAATAAATTCTAATCTATACTTATAAAATAAATAATCCACGACATTTGTCGTGGATTTTATGGTGGAGGCGAACCGTACACAATATCGCTCACAACAAATATATCAAGCCATAGGCATAATATTCATTAATATATAAAAAATGTGGCAAACAGTTATATTAAAAATTGCCACGTCTTTTATTTTTAATTTTCTAAATTATTTATAGCATATTGTGCTTCTTCTTCAGTAAATTTTTCTCCTGCATCTGACACCAATTGGTGATTTATAGAACTCTTAGACATATTCATTTCACTTTGATATATTTTAGCTTTTGCTAATGCATTCTTTTTCCAATCCGCTTTTACATTGTCTATAGCATATTGTGCCTCTTCTTCAGTAAATTTTTCCCCAGCATCTGATGTTAATTGATGATATAAGCCTTTTTTAGAAAAATTCATTGTATTAGCGTAATTATCCGCTTTTTTTAATGCATTCTTTTTCCAATCTGCTTTTACATTGTCTATAGCATATTGTGCAGCTTCTTCAGTAAATTTTTCCCCAGCATCTGATGTTAATTGGTGATACAAGGCTTTTTTAGAAAAATGCATTGTGTTAGCGTAACTATCTGCTTTTTTTAATGCTGCTTGATATTCCTTAGGTATATTCTCATCTGTAGTATCTTTCCCATTTTCTTGTTTAAGTCCATCTTTGTTTGCATTAGTAGTTGATGTGTTAGTAGTTTTTTGAGATTCATCTGTTATATTCTTATCTTTGTTTCCTCCTGATGCCAAAGCACCTATTATAACTACCAGAACAATTAATATAAACCACCATCTTTTAAAAATAGGCTTTTTATTTTTTGCTCCGCAACTTGGACATATCTTTGCATTTTTTGCTATTTCCTTGCCACATGTTTTACAGTTTATAATTTTCGCCATCATTATTCCCCCCTAAATATTTTTATATATTAATTGTATATAACATGGAGATTTTGTCAAACAAATTTAATATAGTTAAAAATAGTAATTTCTATATACATATTAGTGAACCAATCTCTTATACTCATTTTTAAGGTTTTCTTGAGAAAGTTGAGCATACCTTTGAGTAGTCTCTGGACTTGTATGACCTAATATTTTTTGTACCCCTTGAATTGTCATTCCTGAATTTAAAAGATAAGTTGCTTGAGTTCTTCTAAATTTATGACAATGTACACGCTCTGCTATACCTGTTCTTTTTTTAATCCTTAATAAAATAAGTTGCAATGCTCTAACCTTAATATGTTGATATGGAGCTTTATCTGAAATAAATAAATATCCATTTGATCTGTTTTGAATATAGGCTTGTATATGTAATTTTGCTTTAGTAGAAAAATAAACAATTCTTTCCTTGCTTCCTTTACCAGTAACAATTATACTTTGTTCTTGCCAATTAATGTCTTCTATTTTCACCTCGTCTATTTCTCCTATTCTGCAAGCTGTACTATCCAGCAACTCGAATAAACATTTTTCTTTTTCCGTTACACAAGCTTCTCTTAGTTTTTCTAAGTTATCTGCTTTATACCCTTGTAAAATTATTTTAGGCACTTTTGTTTGCTTTAATTGAAAGGCTGGATTTTTAAGAATATATTCTTCTGCCTGTAGCCATCCAAAGAAACCTTTAAGCATTGTTATATATCCATTTGTGGTACCAGCTGCTTTATCTTTACTATATGCAGCTAAAAACATTCTTAAATCCATAGTTCCTATAGTAGAGCATGGTTTATTAAAAAACATATCTAATTTTTCTAAAAACAATACATAATTATATAATGTCTTATTACTTAATCCTTCTAATTTTTTGCAAGCAATATATAGCTTTGCTTTTCCTTTTATATCACTTGTGGTTAATTCTGTACATTTACTTGTTATTTCATAATCATATAGTATTTCATCCAATTCCTTCTTCAATTCTAGCTGCTTTGATAGATTTATTTCTAACTCTGTGAAAAGCAATGTTATTCTCCCGAGAATTTTTATTGCTAACTCTTCATTTAACACTTAATCACTCCTTGTATTTAAGGAAGCAATAAGCTATACTAATACTTGCAGATATTGGTGGTAACTTTTGTTGCTGCCTTATTTTTTTATAAAAAAGTGTATAGTTAATAAAATACATGGATATAATACTATATGTAAGAAGGGATTATCCCCTTTTACATATAGTAAAACCAGGCATTTATATTATCTCGACAATAATAGATTTCCCTGGTTTTATTTTTTTATGCACTATTCCCCTTTTATTTCATAGAACCAACTTCCAAGAATTTTTTTAAGCTCATTACATTTATCTAATCTTAGATATTCTGTTTCTATCCAAATACCTTTTTCATTGCCTCTTACATAACATTTAATATCATTAAAATAACTCAATATATAATTAATATCTACTCCATCATATCCTGTATAAGCTACAGGCAAATAATTGGTTACGACATAATATTTTCTATTATTTTCACTACTAGAAACTTCCTTAGGTATATTAGAATCTATTGCGTTGCAAAACACATATGCTAATTGCTCCCATGAGTATTTATTATATATATCAATGTCTTCCTGAGAATCGCAAAAACAGATTTCTGAAATAATATTTGGTGCTAATATATGATTCATTTCAAAAAGCTTTTGAAATTTAACACCTCTATTATAAAAACCTAACTCAGTAAAATTATCTACAAGTCTTTGCGCTACTGGATATGCTTTACTAGATTCACTAGAAACTAATACTTCTGTCCCTTTTGCCTGACCATTAAAAGAATTCATATGCAGACTAGCAAAAAAGTCTACATTACTGTTATTAGCTTTATTTGCTCCCTCACTTAACTCTCCATCCTCTGTATTAGCATTTGAATTGCAATCTATAACAGTATGGCCGTACTTTTCAAATACCGACTTAACTACTGCATAATACTTTTTCATTTGCTCATGTTCATCAACAATTCCTATTGCTCCTGTACAATTTTCACTATGTCCTGCTCTTAGTCCAATTTTCATTAAAATCAATTCCCTTCTTCAATAAAATATAATAAGGTGTTCTTGGCGAACACCTTTAATTAATTACTTTCTGTTTTTGTTGTGCCTACTAAAGTTTGAACTTTATTTAATTGCTCTTTAAGAGATTTATTCTCTGATTGTAATAAGGTATTAGTATGTTGCAATTGCTTTATTGCATCTTCTTTAGTTAATATAGCTTGCTTTCCAACGTTAACTTGTCCTGCTATAGCTTGTCTTAAATCATTGAGATTTTCTTGAGATAGTCCTGGTATTCTTTTAAGTAATAATTTATCGAACTCATTTGATTTAGATCCTAAAACTTGATTTGCATTTTCTGTAATTCTATATTTTTCTTCTATAATACCCCATACTTCTTTTGCTGTTTTTAATTCTTCTTCATGTCCTGTTGCTTTGATTTTTTGCTCAATTTCTTCTTTCTTTTTGGCTAATACTTCTATTGTTGCACCTCCAACAGCTTTAATAAGTGCTACTAAAATTGCTACTACCGCAGTAGCCGCCACTGGTGCAACTTGACTAATCAATACTTCTTTCATTTTACATTTCTCCTTTTTCTATATTATCTAATCTGTGATGAGCTGATTTTGTTGATTCCTCAACCCTAGCAACTCTTTCATTTATTTGACTTAATTTTCCTTCTTGAGCTTCCATTTTAACTTGAATATTATTTACGCCCTGAGATATAAAATCAAGTTTGGCTGCCATTATGGCACCTTCTTTAGTTTCTGCTCGTATTGAGTTACCTTTATTTAATTGAAAAGTCGCATAGCTTATAGTAACTCCTAATAGCGTGCATATTAATGCAATGCTTATTGTCTCCATTATTAACCTTCTTTCTGTAAATTTAAGCAACAAAAAAGAACTCCTAAGAGCCCTTAATATTGCTTTATTTTTATTTAATTTTCTACGCCCCTTTTTCCTATGATGCAGAAACACTTGCAATTATTTGTGTTTTTTCTTCTCCTGTAATCCATTTTAAAGTAACTGCTTTTTCTAATCCTGTTTCTGTAACAGCTCCATCTTTATATAATCTTAACAAAGTATTGTACATAATTTACACCTCCAAAGTTGTTGCAACTAAAGCATCTACTGTTTGTTGCAATTCTGCTATCTTAATTTGTGTATCATCTAATTTAGTTAAATTTATGGTAACTGAATTATCTGTTAGTTTTTTGGTTATACTTGTACACTCTAAATTATTGTAAATTCCATAAACTTCACCAGTTGAATTTGCTACTTGTAATTTTGTCAAATTATCTTTTGTCATTAATGTTTCTAATTCTGTAATCGACTTATTTGTAAAGTTAATTATAAGTCCAACTTCTCCACTATTATAAATTGAGTTGAATTCTAAGCTTATATTATTATTTAAAATTATTTTATCCATTTATATCATCCTCCCTTATTTAAGTTTTATTATAGTGATAGTGCTAAGATGAACAGATTTGGTTGCTGATGAATTATTACTTGTCCATATGGATGTTGTTGTACCTGCTGTTGTAATATTATAAAGTTTTTGTATATCTAATTTACTATACAATGACGCAAAATCGATTGGTGTTGCAAGTATATGTCGTGTGCTACCATCTTCTCCAAAATTAAATGTTACTACATTTCCAGCTAACATGTTCCAAACCGACATTTTAGCCAATATTAGATAAATTCCTGTCTGTTTAAATGTTATGTTACCAGTACTATTTGAAATATCAACAAAGCTGTTTGTAGCTGAATCAAATTTTACTTGTACTGTTGTACCTGTTGCTACATCTATTGCTGTATTTTGAATAGACGTAGTTAAATAATTATAATTTTGCAAGGTACTTATTTCATCTTGCAAAACCTTTCCTTGAGTTGCATCTAATACAAAACCAGCTATAGTTGCAGTTAAGTTGTTTACTATAGATGACTTATCAATTTTTTTATTCGCCAAATCTGACAAGTGCGTATCTATTACATCTAAAGCGCTTTGTAATCCATCTACATTAGCTATAATGTGATTATGACTATCATCTGCTACAGTAGTTGTTATCGATATATTTCCTGATCCATCGAAGTTGGCTGAACCAGTAACATCTCCAGCTAATGCTATATTTCTCGGTGTCTGTAGCTTAGTTGCTGTTCCTGCATTTCCACTTACACTTGTTTTGTTCGCTATCGCTATAGTTACAAAAGCAGTATTAGCAATTTTGGTACTATTATCTCCTGGAGTTTGAGTTGGTGCTGTTGGTGCTCCTGTTAACCCTGGAGAATCTAGTGGAGCTTTAAGAGGTAATGCTGAGTTAATTTCTTTTAGCTTTGTATCTATAATATCAGCATTACCATTAAAATCATCTATATTTACAACATCGGTTCCTTCTGGCTTTTTCAATCCATAATTTGTTGTTGTTAACATTTAATCAACCCTTTCTATTCATAAACTTTTAACTCATCCCATGTCTTCAATTTTGCATTGTTACATGTTAATTTATTTTCTTTTAATACATTCCAAACAGTATAAGTGTATTTAATCGTGTATCCTAGATGTGCAGGTTTAATATTTTCCAGCATATCTTTAAATAACTGCATGTTTTTTGGTATCCCCTTAACTCCAACAAATTGAACTACAAAAGCATAGTTAGGATTATCTTGTATTATGTTTACTTCTCCCCCAGAAAAAGTTTCAGCTACATTTTTAATCATCTGTTTAGTTGTTGTGCCTTGCCCTCTTTTCTTAGCCTTAAGTACTTCTCGCCTTTGTTCATACCCTAATAATAAATTAGTTTCAATTCCATATTCCTTTTCCCAGTAGCTAAGACCCCATGTTGCAGTATCTATCCAAAGCTGATTCTTTATATCTCTAATTTTATAATTTAATCTTCCAAGCTCCAGCGAATTAGAATTTTCTAATTCCTTCATAACTTTAGATGTAATATAATAGTCGGGCATATATTTCATGAGATCAGGTGATATTAGTTTTATCTCATCTATGTTATCTTCTTCATTAATTCCATATTGGGTTGTACCATAATTCATGCTATACCCCCTTTAAATCATTCCATGTTAATGTTTTTTTTACATCTGAACTGATAGTAGTTGCTGTTGGAGCATTAGTTTCTTTAGTATTATTGTCTGAAAAAATTAGTGCCCATGCTTGTTGTTTGTTACCTATACTAGAACTTGATAATATTTCAAAAGCTAATCTACCATATTGACCAAAATCTCTATAAACATATAGTGTCCAAGTCATTCCGTTTATTACAATTATAAAATGATTAATATTAAAACCATATTTACTAAGCCATGTTAGTGCCCGGCAACTAATACTTGTGTTATCTGTTCTCATCTGTAATTCTAATATTCCTGCATAATAATTGCCATAAGTAGAACATACTGCAAACATAATATTAGTATTTCCGTAACCACTCATAGTTTGTGAAGCTACCTTATACCATCCATTAGATGAAGCTGCATCTGAACCGATAAATGCTATTTGTCTACTAGATGTTGTAATAGATGCATCCTCACTTCCATCAAAAATCACAGTGCCTGTAACATCCCCATTTAAATTTATCTTCCTTGTAGTAGCTAATTTTTCTGCCCTATCTACAACTCCATTATTATTAGTATCATAAATAGATTTAAGCATATCACCATAGCCTGCCTGTGATATCTCACTCTTAGTAGCAAATTTACTATCTGCCTCTGTTTCAGTATAGTATCTATCGTCATGAGTATGAGAGCTATTTGCTTTACCATTCAAAGCACTTTGAACCGCCGTTGAAATAGGTTTACTTAAATCACTAGTATTCTCTACATTTCCTAATCCAATATCAGCTGGGGTTGGTTTATTACTTTCATGATACACTTTGTTACCTTTATATCTTAAATAATCTGATTTTATAGTTAGTAATTCAGTTGTTGTACTTCCATTAACACTATCAAATTTGAAATACTCATTTCCGTTGTCACCTATTAAAAATTGCATATATGAATCAGAATCGCCATCACTCGTATTCTTAAATGAGATTCTTGCATAATCAGTATTTCTAGTCCATTCTAATTTAGAATCGTTTGGAAATTTAACATTTCCAGTAATATCCCCACCACTACTATTAAATTTATTGCTTACTGTATTCCATAAAGTTCTTTCATCACTTGTTATGTGCTTTACGGTATCACTAATATGAGAATATGCAGCGTTCCATTTATCAATTAATGCTTGAGTAATAGTATCAATTAAAGATTTATTACTATGATCATGCTCTTTACTATAAGCTTCATTCCAATTTGTTCTTTCAGTGCTTGTTATATGTTTTACAGCATCACTAATATGAGTGTATGCACTGTTCCAGTTGCTGATCAATGCAGATGTAATTCCATCTAATACACTCTTATTATTGTGTGTATGATTATTTGTATACGCAGTATTCCAGTTAGTCCTTTCAGTTGATGTTATATGCTTTACAACATCAGAAACATGAGTATAAGCAGCATTCCAATTATCAATTAATGTTTGATTAATTATATCCAAAATACTTCTGTTAGAGTGAGTATGCTTTTTACTATTCATATCATCATGATCTATCTTATCTTGCTTAGACATTTTTCCATCAACACTTGATGACGCTAAAGGAATTGAGTTAGCACTAATAGGAATCCATGAAGTACCACTATACCTATATGTTATATCTGTATCTTTAACATTTACTGTCCAACCATCTTGGGGATTTGGATAAGTTGTTGCTATATCAGCATAAGTTGCAACAGATTCTTTCCAATCCATATTACTAACAACCTGGCTTATTTTATTATCAACTTCATTTTTTGTATACTTGTCATTCCAAATTGGAGTATTTGCATTGATTGTGCTTGTTAAAGTATTCTCTGCTGACTTAGCACGAGTACTTTCTGAAGTAAGATTATTAATCAAAGTATTTTCTGCATTAGTAGCTCTGGTTACTTCTGCGCTTAGATTTTTAGTTAATACATCTTCTGCACCTTTTGCTCTATTAGTTTCTGCGATAAGATTATTATTCAAAGTGTTCTCTGCTGCTTTTGCTCTATTAACTTCATTTTCTAAATCAACATTTATAGCACTTTCAGAATTTTTTGCTCTATTAGATTCATTACTTAAGTTTTTATTTAAAGTATCTTCAGAACCTTTTGCCCTATTTATTTCTGTATTTAAATTATCAGTTAGAACTTTTTCAGCCCCAGTAGCTCTATAAATTTCACTATTAAGATTTTCCTGAGTTTCAACAACTGCATCTTGAAGATTATTAATATCTCCTGCTTCAACTTGATCTCCTGATGTTTCATAGCTTATATAAATCGGACTTACATTAGAATAAATTTTAATTATTGTTTTCCATGGAGCTAATGATGGAGTTGATGTAAAATATGCTTCAATCTTATTTCCTGTAAGTTTACTTCCTGTATAAACATTCAATGTCTTTAGATTTACATTATCATGTTGTAGCTCTGATTCATAAACGCCATTTAATACTTCAACAACTTCCTCAATTACATATATGTTATTTTCAAGTTTATTGAGTTTCTCATAGAATTTAGTTACATTCAACTCACATCACCCCCAAATTTACATTTCCCATTACTGCAATTTCTTCATCAGCTAAATTAATGTTTGATGTTGTACCATTAATTTTTAAATCAGAATAGTCCATGACTCCTTCAGTACTTAATAATATTTTTCCTATCTTTGCTATACTTATATATGAAGCATTAAATGAAATACTTTGCAAATGCTCTATTACCAATGTCTTAAAAGTTGTTTGTATTACTCCAAGATTAACTCCATTAGTTATGCTCACATTTGCAGTTATATTTATTGCCTTTTCAATCGCTGAAACAACCGTTACTGTTGCTCCAATTGGTGCTTGTCCTTCGCCCATTCCATCAACTGGATCGATATAATTTTTAACACTATCTACTAATGTTCTATCAGCTCCAGTCTTATTAGAATTTATAATAACAACTTTTACAGTTCCGTTCCCATTCCATAAAGGTAATACTCTTGCATCTCCAACACCTGTTACCTCTAATGCCCAATTTCTATAGTGATATTTATTCCCAGACGTTGCAGGAGTCCGGATTTTAGCATAATACCTTTTTCTTAACTCTTCATCAGTCTCCTCATTATATCCATTTGAAATAGCTTCTTTATTAATTACTTTTTGAAGTCCTGAAAGTGTCTTTGGAAAATATTTAATAGCCCCAACTGGTATATTACCGACCTCACCGTATTTCACACATTTTACCGAAACATCTATACTCCCACTTTCAGGTATAACCAATGTTTCTGTGAATTCAAAGTTAACATTATCACTAGCTACTAATTCACCTTTATTTATAGGAGCACCGACCACTCCAGTAATTGTAACTTTCCCAATAGATTGAGTTGTTAATTTACGCGTTAATCCAACATCTTTTACTACTTTATCAAGATCTTTTCCAGTAGCTGTTTCTGCAAATCTCTTATCTAATACGCCTTCAATTTCCGTATATGCGCCCTCAAGTTCAATTGCAACTGGCATCTCCGCATCATACATAAATTCACCCTCAGACTTATTGTACGAATCATTTATATTGGTTAATAGCCTAGCTTGTATAACATCTCTGCTATCGCTCATTTTCTATCTCACCACACTTTCTGTGCTTGTGCCATAAATACTAATAACATCAAAAGTGCAATTAAGTAACCTTTTATCCTTTTTAAACACAAAATTATTTACAGCTTTTATATCAGAATTTCTTAATAATGCTTCTGTAATTATAATTTGAATTTGCGCTTCCTTATAAGCTAAAGGATAATCGCTTGTTATTAAATCCAAAAGCGAATCAACACCATATTTTTCAGTATTGTTTGTATTATATATTTTGTATTTGTTTTTATCTGTTCTAATAGTTTTTTGAATCCATTGCTTTAAAGCCTCGTGCTTACTTATTGTTTCTACTCTTCCATCTTTAACATAAAAATCTCCTGTTTCAAAATTGAAACATGGAGATTTACCTTTACTACTTATTGAATTTGTATCATCTAATTTGTCTATTGTGTTAACTACTTCTTGATTCGGAAACAAAACTATATCACCTCTTTTACACTTTCTTTACTGCAACATAAGCATGACCATTTAAAATGGGAATACATAAAACACTATCCCCATTATTTAATTCTCTTGTTATAATAAAATTTTTAGATTCATTGCCTTCAATTTCTATAGTTCCAGTTATTTTTCTTAGATCCTCACATACATAGAGAGGAGTATGATCATCATTTTCTATAAATATAGCTGCTCCTCCAAATAAGGATACCTTCATAGGATTTAATGAAATTATTTTGCCTATTTTAGCTTCATCTGGATCTTTATTATCTCTTTCCCTAAAAAATTTCATAATTCCAACATCATATCTATCCATTTTTCACCTACCAAACAACTGTAATACTTGCCTTATGCAATCCATTTTGTAATTTATGATTTGCATTTTTTATTTTATAATAGCCATTCAATCTACTTCCTGCTTGCAAATAAATCATTCTATTAGGCTTTATTAAATCTCCATCTTTAAGTGCTATCATATCATTTAAAGTAGCTGAATATTCTATTTTATTGCTATTTGCTAAAGCATTATTAGCAATATTTTGAGCTTGTGCAATATTTTTATCGTCTACATTGAAATTATCACTTAAAACTCCATAGAATCCTTGTTGACTTGTATCTTCTGCTGTAGCTTCTACTTTTGCATTATCATCATTTCCGCTTGTTACAGTTATCCTATTTTTCATTTTCTCCATTGACATATCTATATCTATTTGCTTAGGCAAAATTATTTTAGGATTAATTTTCATTTCTGAAAGCTTTCTAATATATAAAATATTACCTTCTATTTCTTTAAAATATGTTGCTCCCTGGTCATTTTTAGCTTGTTCTAAAATGTCGTCTATTATTTTATCCATAGTAGTATTCGAATAAGTTTTGCTTATAGGAGTTGGCATGTCTACTATTATACAGATTAAATACGCTTCATTAGCTAAGGATCTTATAGCATCATCTGCCCTCATATTATAAAATTGTTTGACCGAGATTTTATTATTCTTAAGATAATAACTATAGTCCTGACATGTATAACTCCATATCCATCTTTTTTTAATTGGATGAAATGCAATTCCTCTAAAAATTTCTAAGGAGTCATTAAATAGCTGCACAACTGTTCCTGTAGGAATTTCTTTTATACTATCAAAAGTTAATTGACTCCCCAAGTTATCTGTATCTCCACCCCACGAAACAGTATTGCCATCATTAAAAATATCTTGATTATTAACAATAAGCTTATACACATTATCACCTAACTTTCAATTAAAGCTCCATCATCATCAAATGTATATTTAACTCCATCTATTGTCGCAGATCCACTAAAATACATTGCTCCATCAGAACCAAAATAATACCATTTATTTTTATATTGAATCCATTCATTTCTAGCCATAGCGCAACTATCTTTAAAATAATACCAATAAGCACCATCTTGAAGCCAACTATTTTGTTGTGCATAGCCATCTGTTCTAAAATTATACCATTCATTGTTTATAAGCTGCCAATTCCCCATATAATAACTTCCATTTGCATCATATACGTACCACCATCCAGTATTATCTTGTTGCCATCCTACTGTGCTAGTTTGCGTAATAATAGTATTATAATCTCGCCATTGCTTAAGATCTAAGCTATATTCATAATCGCCATTTTTCATTATTGAATGCTCAAATTTTTCAACGCTAAAAGAATCATTTACATAATATCCATCAGGAGTACTTATTACCACTCGAATAGGTTCAGCATTAGTTTTAGCATTTTCAATTAAATCGATTATTTCCTTTGCATTAACTTTACTTTTAGAGAAATAATACTTACTTGCATATCTTGGAAGCCAATCACTCCAGGAACTTTTAATTAATCCTTTTTTCTCAATAAAGTTATATGGTATATCCCAATAAGTTTCAAACTCCTCATTCTTGCTATCACTAGAAAAGGAAGGTAACTTAGGTGGAATCGTTGGAAATTGTAATACTTTTGTTCTATTATAATCACTAACATAAATATTATAATTACTCATTTATTACCTTCCTTTCTATGAATTAACCATTTGATAATAAAGTTTATTGTAAATATGCTGACCTAATATATCTGCATATTCCTCATTTCCTATTAAATTACCTTGAACAATTAATTGTACAATAAATGGTTGACTACTATTATTCAATATCTTATCTGTTTGACCTGCCGGAATAACTTTCGATCCACTTGGCAGTATTGCCATTTCTCCATTTCCAAACTCATTCATTCTAGTAGGGCCACCAGGCCAATAATGTGTTCCTGTTGCATTCATAGGCGTTCTTGTATACACTGGATCTCCGCTTCCATTTGTTACGGATGTAACTGTTTCTGTTGCTGTTACATTAACTTTAGAGCCATCTAATCCAAGAAACTTCTTAAGTTTTCCCCATGCATTTTCTGCCCATTCACAAATATCTTTAAAGTGTTTTACAACTTCATATATTGCAAATCCTAAACCAGCTATTGCAATGGTTACAACTCCAATTGGATTTGCATCCATTGCCACATTTAACAGCCATTGTGCTGCTTCCCAGGCACTTGTAGCATTTTGTATCCCCCAAATCATAAGTTCTATTGTTCCCCATGCACTAGTTGCAAATGTTGTAATTCCAATCCAAGTATTAACTCCAACGATAGCTAACTGCCATGCAGCGATTGCTCCAACTATACTATATACAACTGGTTCAATTGTTGGCCAATTGTCATTTACAAAATTAACTACTCCTGTAGCTCCATCAATTATTCCAGAAATAGCATCACTTACAGAATCCCAATTATCAGGTGTTATAGCTGAAAATGATGGTACAACACTATTATAAATGGTGCTTACCAAATTAGATGCAGAACCTATTAAATTACCAAGCGAAGGCACAATTTTGTCTATAATTGAACCTCCAACACTTAAAAAAGTATTAGTTACTCCACCTATATCTTCTTTTATTTCAGGAATATTACTTCTAAACCAATTTGCAAAATCATTTAAACGCGGTAGTACAGCATCCGAGATTGGAATTAATACGCTTGTTTGAATATTGCGTTTAATTCCCTCAAATGCACTACCTACATCGCTATATTTTATTTTGTTTATTTGTGCCAAAGCATCATATGTGTTGCTTATTTCTCCATCAACATTTCCTAAGCTTTCAATTACGTTTATACCTAAATCTTCAAATTGCGTTCCAAACAGTTCGACGCCTATTTGGCTTTGTTTTAAAGGGTCTTTCATATTTGATAAAGCTGCAATAACATCCTCAAAAGTATCTTTTGCGCTATCTCCGCCTTGAGCAAATTTAGCTGCTAAATCATCAGCATTAAATCCAAGCTGAGTGAATCCATCTTCTGTTGTTTTACTTCCATCAACAGCTCTTATAGAAAATTCTTTAACTGCATCTCCAACTTTGTCTAAATTAAAAGCACCTTCTTGTGATCCTGCTGAGAATACATTAAACATATCTTCAGCATTTAATCCAAGTTTTTTGAATTGCACACTATATTCATTGATAGAATCTAACATTTCTCCACTAAAATCTAATCCGCCTTGTTTCCCTTGTGCAATTAAATTAAATGCTTCATCACCATCTACTCCAAATTGTTTCATTAAAGTTGATGCTGATCTAACAGATTCATTTACCTCATATCCAAAAGTATCTTTTAATGCTATTGCATTTTCAGTTAGTCCTTTTAAATCATCACCAGTATATCCAGTTTGCTCTCCTACTGCTTTTAATGCTTCGCCTATCTCTTCGAAATTCTCTCCAAAATTATCATTGTATATATCTAGCATGACATTTTTCATTCTATCCATGCCAGTTTCAGCAAGTCCACTAGATGTCATAACTCCATTTAGAGATTTTTGAAGCTCATTTCCGAAAGTAACAGTTTCAACTATACCATCTTTCATGCTCTCCCATATATCCATACCAGCACCAAAGCCGATTCCCCTAAGCATAGAGTCTTTAACAATACTAAAAGCTTCACTAACTGTTTTTTTCATTTTAACAGCCTGATCTTCTGTATCCTTCATACCAGACTTAAATCCTTGAGTATTTTTAGCAACATTCTGAATAGTGTCACTAAAATTATCTTTCAAATTTAATATGGTATTAATTACTTTAGATGCCAAATTATCACCTCCACATTAATTTTTGGGTGGTTTAGCATTCGTTAATTCATTTTTATAAATAACATATTCCATTAAAAGCTCTTTTTGAGTTTTAGGTAAACTCCATAAATATTCGAGGGAATGACCACATTCAAAGAAATAACCTAACCAAAATAATGGTCCTATCTCTCCTTTGCCATTCCCCCTTATTAGTTTTTTAATTTTTCTTTAGTCTTTTTACCATCTCCAAAAGTTTCCTTTATCTTTTTAGCTATTCCAGCTAAATTTTCAACTCCAAAAGCCTTTACTGGTGCATCTAAAGGATCTTTTATTCCCCAAGCTTTATGCAATTCTGGATTTTGTAAAAATGGACAAGAAAAATAAATGAATTCTTTAGACGCATTGATCAATAATTTATAATCTGTACCGATTATCTCTTCATTTTTATTCATCTTAATTGCATTTGCCTGAGCATCTAAATACTCTAAAAGATTATCTTCTGTAGGTCTTATAAAGCTTATAGGTCCATATCCTTCTATCTCTATATCCGCTTCTTTCCTTATTCCTTCACTTTTCTCTAATCCCTTTTTAATAAAATCCTCTAATGACATTTTGTTCATAATATTCCTCCAAAATTTTATTTTAAAATTGAAAAGATGCTTAATTATAAGCATCTTAATATTAAATAGTTTCAATAGCATCGAAGTCTCCAAAGTTAAACGGAAACTCTTCTTCAATTATTTTTTTAGATTCAAACCCAGCAAGTAAGAATTCAGTTATTACTACTCCCTCTATACTCGCTTTTTCACTTTTTCCTGTTGCTTTATCAGTTAAACTTGATATTAATTTTATATCTGGCATAACTCCACTTTTATATGCATCAGCACAAATCTTCCATATTGTACTATCAACTTTTTTTACTGTAAGAGTACCTTCTCCTGACCACCCATTATATCTGCTATATGTTGCATTATCTCCACAAAACTCAACCGTTTCAAAATTACCTTTTACTTTAGCTTCAATCTTACTTAAATTAGCTAAAAGCTGTCCATTAAACCACAGATTACCACTGCTGCCTGTCAAAACCTTATTCGCTAATGCTTGATTTCCCATGTTTATTTCCTCCTCTCTAAGCTAAATTAATTGCAAAGTCTAAATCGACCATGCTTTGTAATATTTTCACATTAGCATTAATAAATAAACTTCTCTTAAATGTATTTTTTCTAACTTGGATATCTGTCCAATCTTTAGCCTCGTTTGTGCCTGCTTCTATCCATGCTTCTCTTTGTTTTTCAACATTTATATCACTTTTATTTTCGTATTCTTCATCTAATACGTCTGTTCCATTAGCTGATAATTTTTTAAAATATCCATTAACTGCTGAAATAAATAAAATTTGATTATCATATTTATTCTTATATCCACCACCAAGATAATCCTCTTTAAATGTAGTTGAAATATCATCTTGCATAAGATCCATTGCTTCAACCACTTCTATTTCTTTCATATCTTCTGTAGCTGATTTCCCATTTGTAGTAGTTAAACTGTTAATTCCACGTGCAATTCTAACATCTGCACCATCATTAATTAAAATAAACTTCCCTGCACCTAGAGCCTCATTTCTATCATCAACCTCTGAAACCTTACTAAGATTTGTACATCTAAAGTTATTGCATCCTTGTGTAATATTACATTTTGCTAAAATTCCAATAAGACTTGGACAATATTTTTCTCCTGTTCGTTCACCCCTGCTATCACTAAAAGTTATCTTTGTATTAACAAAATTAACTATATGCTTTTCATCTGGTGAAGTTACATTGTATACTACCGCTTTATAAGTTCTTTTATTAGCAACTTGCGATTTTATCCAACTTGATAAGGTTGTAAAATCTTCTGTTCTACCATCTGCCATTGTTATCCATCCTGTTTTTACATTCTCGATAACAATTTTTAATGCATCAGAAATAGTTGCTGTATTCCCAATTTTCACTACACAAGCCTTATATGGGGCAAATGTAAATATATCTTTTAAATATTGTAAATTATCTTCCGTATATAATTCTTTATCAGTGTCTACCTCAGTTATATCGGAATATTCTTTATAATTAAACATTGCGCTTGTATCATCTTTAACTATTAATATTGCATAACCTCTTTCACTTCTCTCAGGAAGCGAAGCTGCTTTTTGACTGAATGATACATCAATATTTGGCATTGTAACTGTCATATCATCACTCCTATTCTTCTAAATTTAAATTGAAATTTAATTCTTCGATTGGTTCTAAATTTAAATCATCATATATTTCCTCAAGAGAATATAAATCAAAACTGCATTGAAGTACTGTATCAACTACCTCACATTCAACTTCTCCATCTTCAACAAGTGGCATATAGAAAGTATCAGTGACTTTTACATCCTCTAAAAATGTATTTTCCAATATATCTTGCATTTCTATATTGTCATTTCTGTATCTATCCTTATT
This sequence comes from Clostridium beijerinckii, assembly GCF_018223745.1. Taxonomy (NCBI): domain Bacteria; kingdom Bacillati; phylum Bacillota; class Clostridia; order Eubacteriales; family Clostridiaceae; genus Clostridium; species Clostridium beijerinckii. Next base: position 779,055 of record NZ_CP073653.1, on the reverse strand, counting down.
TTCAGCATAAAAATAAACCCTAACAGTTAGGGTTCTTTCTTTCAAATTACTATTCGACTTTCCAGTTCTAGAATTGTCAAAGATTAGTCTTATAGATGGCCTTGGTATTCCATCTGTAAAATCTATTGCTGTAGGTTTAACTCCTTCAAATTTAGTACCTTTTAGTGCATTAATAATAGTATTATTAATTGCTGTTCTTATTTCATTCAACTTTACCATATACACTTAACCTTTCAACTTATTTACTAATAAAGTCTTTACTATTTCTTCTACAAATTCTTCATTATCTTTAAAATATTGTTCTTCAAATTCTTTCTGAGTATCTTCGAAAATATGTTTTCCATCTACCCAACCAACTTCTTTCCCATCTTTAGTTACTTGCCTATGACCTTTCTCTATTAAATGTGCATGTGGAGCTGTAGAATAAGTTCTTATAGATAGGTTACCATTATAATAATAAACTTTTCCTCGTTTAATAGATTTAAAGTATTTACCTGTTTCCTTCTTTACCTTTTGTCTTGCCTTTTTAGATGTATTTTTTCTTAACTTAGTACCTTCTTTTCTAATAAATTTCTTAGATTCTTTAGGCATTGTATCATTAGCAACCTCTAACATTTGCTTTTGAAATGAATCTAACTCTTTAAAATTAAAGCCATCATCCATCTTCTTGCACCCCCAAGTCCTTTGGGTTTTGTATAACTAACGTACACATAATCTCTATAGCATCTTTATATTTGTAATTTGGCTGAAAGAAATTAATATCATACCTTAATCCTTTATACATAAAATACATATCATTAGATAAATTACGTATAGATTTATCTCTAACAGTAATTTTATGAGTTATTTTTGCATAAATAGTATCACCTTGGCCAGTTGCCAAACTTCCACCTGTAGGAATTATTTCACTCCAAACAGATTTTATCTTATCAAAATGATAATCTTCTTCATGAAATTCATTTTCGAATTTAACTTTTCCATAAACATCTATTCTATTATTTAATCTATCAGCTAGCTTATCCATCTAAGCCCCCTAAGTTTTCTTGAAGTTTTATACTCAAATAAACACTATCATTATTATCATCTCTACTATCATATAAAGTTTTAATAGCCTTTAATAATAACAACTTATGTGATGGGTTTTCATCGCTATATTCTGCAAATCCATCTGTAATATACTTCTTTCCAACTTCAATGAATAGTTTAATTAATTCATCGTCATCATCAAAATCTACTCTTAAAAAACTCTTTATTGTTGATAAATCCATATTACCTCCACCTCCTGAAGGAAGGGCATTAAGCCCTAAAATTAAGCTGCTGGTTCAACTGCTATTTCTCCATATATATAACACTTATCAGAGTTATCACATTGTACTATATCTATGAACTCTATAAGCCTTGCAATAGTAGTATTACTCATAAATCCAGCTTCACTTGAAGTTGCAAATGCTATTTGACCATTTAAATCTACAAAACATACTGCACAACTTAAGTTTCCATAAATAATAGGGGCTTTACCATTTGTTGTTGGTAGCATAGTATTCGAATAAACTGCAATTGGATAACCTTTGAATAAAGATTGTGTTGGATTTGCTGGATTTGGTTGCAATATTGGTCTTCCGAAAGAATCTAAAGCAGCATCAAGAACGTCAAATCCATCTTGATTAGTAACTATAACAGTTCCAAATAATACTCCTGGATCTAAATCTTTATTTATAGATGATTTTAATGCCTTCCAATCAGCAATAGTTTTTACTGTTTTATTAGACTTTAATGCTGCTAATCCCATAATATTTTCTGTTACTACAGCCTTTCTTGCAAATACATCAACTACATAATTAATTAAAGCATTATCTGTTAACGATAATAATGTATTTGATAATTTTATGAATGCCGCCTTTTCTTGTAATGAGAATTTTACATTTTTAAATTTAATTTCTTCTTCATCTTCTCCATCTGTACCATCAGCAAAATCTACTAATCCTGATACAGTCTCAAAGTTTTCAACTGGAAAAGATCCTGTCAATGCTCCAGCAGGCATGTACCCCAATACATCTCTTAAAGACTTATATTGTCTTATCTTCTTTTGAATTAAAGTTCTTATATCTTGTGGTAATATATAACCTTCTCCATTTGTTCCTTCTGGAGCTGTTGTAGTAGGTAATATCAATGCATTTTCAGCTTCAGTTAGCTTTTTACCTGTAACCTTCTTTAACATTGCTCTTATCATATTGGCATTTTCTTTTGTTTTATTTTTAGAATCTTTTGTTGATCCTTCTTCTAGCTCTTTTTCCGCTTCTGCTTGTGCAGCTAATATTGCTTCTTCTTCTTGTTCAAGTTCTTCTTGAACTTCAATAGCTGCCTTTAATGTTCTAACCTCTTCCATCTTATTCTTAGCATCTTCAACTTTGTTATTATCTAATAAAACTTGAGCCTCATTCTTTAATTTTTCTAAGCTATTTTTCATTGCTATACTTTTTTTCATTTAATACACTTCCTTATCTGAAATTTTTAGTACAAAAAAACTACATATCAAGCAACTCAAGCTCAATTTGTAGTTTATTTTTTAACTCACTATCTAGTTTTAGGTGTTCGTCACGATCACCTTTTTGAATTTTATCTTTAAATTCCTCTGGTATATTTCTATAATTTTTAAAATTATTAAAATCCACTTTTGCAACTGCTTTGTTCTCTTCAATTACCTTGACATTAAAATATTTCTCAGCTTCATTTGCTGGTAACCAAGTCTCTTTATCCATTAAATCTTTTATAGTTTCTATATCAATGCCATCTTTTAGCTTGGTTTTATATACATTTTCAATTCCTATTTGAATAGTGTCCAAATCATCAGCCATTTTTCTCATATCTGTTGCATTTCCCCATACCATGTTACTTGGTTTATGAATCATCAGATATGAATTGTTTGGCATTATTATTTCATCAGCTGCCATGCAAATAACACTAGCTATTGATGCTGCCATTCCATCTATATGACATTTTTTCTTTCCAGTTGCTCTATTTAACATATTATATATAGCAAGTCCAGCAAATACAGAACCTCCACCACTATTTATATAAATATTTAAATCTTTTCCTTGTGCTTCATTAAGTGCTTCAACCACATCTTGTGGGCAAGTATCTGTATCACACCACTTTTCCCACTCATCGCCAACTATATCTCCATAAAAATATATATCTGCACTAGTATCTGTTGAATTTTTAACTTTTAGATAACTTAACCTACTCACTATTACCACCACCTTTGTCGTATTGTTTTCCTAAATCTTTTAAGAAAATACTTGCGCCATTACCTACAATTAACTGATCTGTTCCCTCTATATAAGATAAATTTTCTTTTTTTCTTACTTCAGCTATAGTCATATAAGAATTATTTATGCCTGCAACATAAGATGCTGTCCTACTAGCTAAATCGCTTCTTAAAATGCTATCAACATTAAACTGCCAGTAATAACCTTCCTTATCTTGCTCATCCTCAGTAAGTAATTTATAATCCATTTCCTGCTCATAAGTAGTCAAAGTATTTTGCAACGTATCACTATAGAATGCTTTATTCTGCTGCTCTATGTTGTTGTAAGTGCTTTTCTCCATATCATTAAGCTGAAATCCCTTGACTCCAAATGCATTAGCAATATGTCTTGTTGTTAGCCCTTGTAATTGAAAGAACTGACTATTGACTAGTTTAGTTTCTAATTGTTCAACCTTAAAATCGGTTGGAATAGGTACAACCTTACCAGCATTTTTAGCTCCACCCATATCAGCGAATTTCTTTTTGATTTTCTGCTGTTTTGCATCATTCAAATCACCAATATATTGAACAATTATAGGGTCCATTAATCCATTTTTATATCTGTCTTTTAAGATTTTATTGGAATATTGCTCATTTGCTATTACATCAGAAATATATTTTTTAATGCTTGTGCCTTTCAACCCATCCATGCTAAAGTTTTTAAAATGCACTATATTATCACTTGTATATAGTAATTCTCCTTTTTTACTATCTGAATATAAATAATAAACTGCATTTTTCTTATCTAATATTCCTGTATTATCTACTATAATTTGAACTCTTGTACTGTCTAACAAATATAAAGCAGTTATATTCCCCTTAATATCATTCCCCATTACCCAAAATGAATTACCATGCTCTAATCTTTGGAATTCTGTTGCCCATAAAAAATCATGCGCGTTAGTAAATGGATTTGGTCTTTTCTTTAAAAGCTTATATAAGTTGTGGTCAACTGCCTTATTTGCACCTTTTTCAGTTTCTTGCATTAACTTAATTGGTAATTTTGCAATTGCATTGCATCTTATTTGCATACATGCATAATACGATGCACTTGTTAATTTAGAGTTAGAAATTTCTTCTATACTTGTATGAAAAAAGCTTTCTAACTGTTCTAGCGTTGGATTAGTTCCTATTGTTTCAACTTCGGATGTTGATTGATTTTTAAAAGTATTCTTTATTTTACTTATAACTCCCATTTGCTTTATCACCTCCTTACCATTCATCTTTCTCTAGCCACTCATCTGTATCAGTTATGTCTATAAATTCATGATATAGTGCTAATTTAAAGGCACATAATAGAGCATCAACTGGGTCAATTCTTTTTGTTGTAGCATCTTTATCAATTTTTATAAGACCATTATTAGTTTTTATTACTGCATTACTCATTGCGTAATTTAATAATGGATTATTAGTATAGATAACATTCCCACAATAAATCTGCTCTCTAAATCCTTGTGTAGATTCATTCAAAGATTTATGACTTTGGAATACTTCTTCAACTACATACCCCTCATTGCTTAAATCAATCATCATTTTGCTTGCATTTGCTGGATCAAAACATAATGTTTCTATTCTCCAGTTATTTTTCTTACAAGTTTCTAATACATAATCCATAACTTGTTGCTGATCTACTATTTCAGTATTAGTTATAGTTAAATAACCAGACCTTTCCCATGAATCATAAGGAACTTTATCTACTGCCATCCTTTCCCTTAGTTTTGTTCGATTAGGTATAAAAGAATGACTAAAACAAACGTATTTTACTATTTTCTTACCACTAGAATCTAACTCATCACTTAAAATAGGTATAATAAAAGCCACCGAAGTTAAATCTATCTTCGCTGACATATCAAATCCAACATATACTACCCTATTTCTTAGATCATAAGGTATCTCTTTTACTTCGCATTTCTTCCATTTAGCCATATTCATATAGCCATTTTCCTTGGCTTGCACCCATTTATTAAGGCATTTTGTTAGAAATGCAATCATCTTTTCAGGAATTTCTTTGGCGATTTTATACTCTCCACGTATTTTTTTAATACCTGCATCATATGTCATTCTAATTGGATTCGCTTTTTTCCAACTTTCCTCATCCTCAATGTCATCATCTTCATCTATTTCACATATATCAATAAAATATTCTTCATTATCAATATCGACATTCGGATCTAGTATCTTCGAGCAATAAGTATACTCTTGAGTAAAACATGGGTAAGTTAAATCAACTCCAGCAGTAGTAATAATCATTAATAAACTTTCTTTAGTATTACCACCTAACCCTAGGTCATAAAACTCAGTTGTCTTGTGCTGATGATATTCATCTAATACCAGTAAAGCTGGATTGCTCCCATCCCCTTCTTTACCGTCTTGTTTGTTAAGCGGTTTTAAGCTGCTAGTAGTTTTTACATGCTGTATACTGTTCTTTGTTATTTTAAATTTGCCTCTTAGTGGAGACCCCTTTAACATATTCTTGCACTCATTGAATATAACTTCTGATTGTTCTCTTTTTACTCCAGCACAATAACACTCATAAATTTCCTTATTCTTAGTAGCCCTCGTAGACATTTCATAGAGTGTTACTCCAGCTTCCATTTGTGACTTAGCATTTTTTCTAGCCACTTCTATAAAAGATTTTGTAAATCTCCTTAAAAATGTTTCTTTATTCTCCCATCCATAAATCTGACATAAGCAAAACTTTTGCCACGTATTTAAAGTTATAAATTGGCCTGCTAATACACCTTTGCTATGCTTTAAATATCCAAACCATTTAACAATCTTATTAGCTTCTTCTTCATTCCAGTAATACTCAAATGGTGTACTTAATATATTTAATTCAGAATTTTTTATATCATTTAAAAATCTTAGGCATGCCCATTTATGTTTTTGGCCACTTGGGATTACATCATTTAAACAATCATTAGAATATTTAATTAGCTCTTCTTTAATAGTCACTAAATATCACCGAACTCGTCTGTAATATCTTCTTGCTGCTTACTAGTTTTAACTGTAGCAACTTTTAATCTACTATCAATAGTCATCCCACAAAGTGAAGCAAACTTTCTCATTTCTTCTGCATAATTTTTTTGAATTTTTATTAATGGATTTTCAACTGTTATAATACCTGACTTTGTCATTTTCTTTGATATTAGGGGCTTATTCTGCAATTCAGCTGTTGCCTTTAAATACAACGAATATGAATTACAATATCCACCTAAATTATTCAAATCTAGATTTCCAAGTATATCAATTTTATCAATCTCCTTAACAACTCTTCTAAATTCTTTTTTTGCAATATCATCTATAAGCCAAGAAGGTGCTTTTTTCAATTGCTCTTTCCCTAATACCAGCATTTCTTCTTGCTGTTCCTTCTGGACTTTTTCCTCATTAGTTAAATGCTTCTTTTGCATTTCTAATGACTTCCTTCCCCTTGGCATTTTTACACCTTCTTTCATTTGAAATTTACTATTTAAATTTTTTATTGGGATTTTTGAGAAATGAAAGCTGGGGGTGCGGTCTAGAAATTTATCTTAAAAACATTTTCGGCATCCCCCTATGCTATTATTCCTCTATATCAAATTCTTTTTTGAATCTAGCTACTAACTCATTTAATTCATTAATAACCTCATTATATTCACCATTCTCCATCCTATTATGAATAACTCTATGATTACTTTCCGTCAGATATATAAGATTATCTAGAGCAAATCTCTTTTCCCATTCTCTTTTAATAGGTACAATATGATGGACTGTTTGACCATACTCTAATTTATTTGAGACATAATAACTATAAATATCAATATATTCATATAACTCTTTTGCTTTATCTTTGATCTTATTCCACTGATCACTTGAGTAGAATTTCTTTTCTTTGCTATTAATTTTGTCTTTATCATATTCTTTATATCTCTTTTGAGAGCAGTTACATTTAGATCCTGTTTGTATTCTCTTACCACACCTACTGCATCTTTTACATATCATCACTCATTCCATTCTTTCATAAGTTTTTTTCTCTCATCTGCTTCCTCTTTCTTAATCTCCAACAATGCTTTATCTATCTCAGCTCTTGTAGGGTTATCCTTCCATCGCCCTTGCTTTCTATTGATTAGCCAGAACTTAATTGCCTGAACATCTGCTGGTATCTCTTTTGTTACTTCAACTGTACCTAAGTTTTCTTTCTGACATTTGTTGCCTCTATCGTCATAATAAATATCTTTTAATTTAACTGCTACAGTCTCTTTGATTTCATATCCAGTAGCCTTTTTATATAATGCATTTTCAACTTTGAAATCAGCCTGATTTTTGCCCCTTTTTAAACTTTCTAAAATGTCTAAATGATCTCTTTTATAGTTCTCTAAGGTCGCTCTACTTATGCCTAAATTATAAGCGATTTGTGTTTCAGATAATCCCATAGATGCCCATAATTCAACATCTGCCAGTTTTTCTTTAACTTCATTCCATTTGCTTTTTGCCATATGAAAACACCTCCTTTCTATTTAGACAATCGTAATTTTAAATGCCTTGATTTTCGGTGTATTTCCCAACTTTTAAAACCTCACATTTTTTTATATATTTTATGACTTTATGCAAATGTTCCTAAGATATTGAAATGACTAGCTTTATCCCCATTTTAGTATTTGTTAGATAATAGGTAATAACATGGAGGATTACTGATATCTTTTTTAAGGCACATATATTAGTAATAATTTTTTAAAACTATATAAAATAAGTACCAGTTTATTTTTTACGCATTATATATCTTCATCAGCAATTTTAGCTGCATCCTCTTTCATCTTTTCTTTAATGCCTAGGTACCGTTTTGTTTCTTCTATTGATTGATGATTTAATGCAATTCTAACTTTTTCTAAATCTCCACCAGATCTTTCATATATTCTTGTAGCATAAGTTTTTCTAGGACTATGACCACTTATATGTTTTAGTCCAATAACTTTTCCAACCTCAGTAAGTATTAAGCTATATGATTTTTGTTCTATTGGTTCAATGCCACTTTTAGATTTATTTGAAGGAAAAGCATATTCTGCTCTTTTCTTACCTTTGATATAGTCTCTTAAATATTTCTCTAAGTTGCTGCCAATATATACTTTTCGCTTTTCAGGCTTCTTTCGGTTAGGATATCTATTTAAATTAGCGATCCATTGATTGTATTGTTTTGATTCCTGAATTAAAAAATATCCATTTTCTAACGCATCTTTTATTTCTCCTATTGTAAGTTGAACTAGATCTTGCATTCTATAGCCTGTAGCTCTAGCCAATATAAATAATATTAAATTTCTTTCAGAATACCTTTTACTATATTCAATTAACGCTTCCTTAAATCTCTCATACTTATTTTGTGGTATTGGTGCTGCTGTACCTTTTTCCCAATCTCTTACTCGTTCCATCTTATTTCACCTGCTTTATCGCTCCTTTGTGTCTTGTATATGAACTATGAGACATCAGTTCTCTTATATCACGTTCACTTAATTTCTCGCTTTTCTTTTTATTATTCATTTCCATAAGCTTTTTATAATTTACAATATCGGTTTCTCTCAAAACATCTTTTACCCTCATAAACTCCCTCCTAAAATCCAATTAAAAAGAGCTGCTATATTATTTTCTAATATAACAACTCTTTAATTTCTATATCATTTTATTTTCATTAACCAACCTTTTAGGTGTATCCCATGTAACAATTGGAGCGACTTCTCTGTTAATTACCAAATCTCCATCAGGTTTAGTTTTATATATTGATCTATTCTTTTTTATAAATGTACTATCACCCATGTATTTATTAGCTTCATAATTCGTAGCCTTTATACTTTCACGTCTTTGAATAACTGCTATATCATGTTTATGTTTCAAATGACTAAAGTTTCTTTGGATGTACTTTCTAACTGCTTCAACTTTTTTCCCTAACTTCTTAGCGATTTGATTTGCATCATATCCATCTAAATATAATTCTTCTATTTGATTTTTATCAGTTTTTGCCTCCAAAAGTTCCACCACCTTAAAAATGAATATAGTTCACCCAAACCATAAGACTGGACATTCCTTATTTTTATAAAAGTAAAATGAGAAATATGAACTTGTATTTTGTGTTTATTACTTATTTATGTACCTATATTATCATGATTCAGATTACAAATGTGAGAAATTTTCGAGAAATTTTTGCTACAAAAAAAGAACAAACTTAAGACAAAAATGCAACAAAAAAGTGCCAAAAATATGACACTTTTATTCTATAAACCCTTTTGAAATTGTTCTTAACGCTTTGTTTATACTGTAATCTATTTGTCTCTTTGATCTATCTAATTCCCTTGCAACTTTTTTCTTTTCTTTACCCTGTATATAAATAAGACTAATAACTTTATAATCTTTTTCTGGAAGTAGCCTTAATATATTATCTATTTTCTTATTCTCTAGCTCTAATTTTTTTATATCTAATTTTAGTTTTTTGATTCTTTCATCATCTTCTTCTATTCCATTTATAATTAAATTTTCTATCTCAATATTCTTATTATCTATCTTACAAATTCTTTCTCTATATAATTCAAATTGATTTTTTATTTCTCCCATTTATATCACCTATCCTTTATTTATGTTATAATTTAGATAGGTTAGTTAGAGAATATAGTCGATTGCAATTAACGATATTCTCTAGAGCAAGGTGTTCGTAATGAACACCTTTTTATTATTTCTTTTTCTCAGTATATTAGTATTGCGCAGTACTAGACTACCTTTTTAATTTCTTTATCATTACATAATTCTGGTAAATTTGCTCTAACTAACGCTTCTGCAAATGGTGGAGGCACTGCGTTTCCACATCTTGCAACTTGTGCTGTCTTTGGATAAGGCTTACCTGTATAATCATGATCTATAATATAATTATCAGGAAATCCTTGAGCCTTAAATAACTCGTGTGGTTGCAACATTCTCATTCCAATATCGACTATTTGATAATCTTGACCTTTAATAGTTACTAATCCAAATCTGTCTTTAGTTGTGATTGTATGGAGTGGATTATCAATATCCTGACCTATATCAGAACCATAGTATTTAAGTAAAAATGCTGTGACTAAACTTGCTTTATTCACTGTAGTTATTGCCCCTAAAGGTTGTTGTACAGTATGTCCAATTGAACTTTTATATTGCTGTGATACAAATGCGGTTACAAGTGCATGTCTTTCTTTTGTTGTTATAGTTGCTACCGGATTATCTAAATCACTACCAGCTCCTTTATAAAATCCACCATAATACTCGCTTATAAATGCTGTAACTAATCCAAACCTATTTGATGTATCAAGTGTGTGTATAGGATTATCAAGACTCAATCCTCTAACTTCTCCAGGTTGAGTTTCTGAATGATAACTTGTTAAGAATGGAGTAACGAGTAAATGTTCTGCTTTGGTGGTTATTGTTGTAAGTGGTTTATTAAGTTCATATTGAAGTTTATCTCCACCAAATCCAGTTTGACCAATCCTAACTATATAAGGATTAGCACTATCGACAACAAATTTTTGTAATCCTCTAGCAATTCTTTTTAATGTATTTTCTGAAAGGTCTTTTTTTCTATCGAAGATACTAGGGCAAGGAATGCTCCAATCTATTATTTCAGCAGCTGTTTTCCAAGGTTTTAATTTACCTGACTTTACTTCTAAACTTTTAGGATCACCATGAGTTACTTTGGGCCATACTATAGGTTTTCCATCACTTCTGGCAATTAAGAAGAATCTTTTTCTTATAGTTGGTGCTCCATAGTCACATGCTTTTAACTCTCTATGTTCAACTTCATATCCTAATTTCTTAAGGGCATTTGTAAAACTATTAAATGTCTGACCTTTTTTCTTTGGATTCGGATACAATTTACCATCTTTATCTTTCATCAAAGGCCCCCAAGTCTTAAACTCTTCTACATTCTCCAACATAATTACTCTCGGCTTAACTTTAGCTGCCCATTTTACAGCAACCCAAGCTAATCCACGAATATTATTACTTACTGGAGTTTTACCCTTTGCCTTGCTAAAATGTTTGCAATCTGGTGAAAACCAACATAATGCTACTTTTCTACCTCTTACTGCCTTAATGGGATCAACTTCCCATACAGATTCAAGGTAATGCTCTGTTGATGGATGATTTACTTTGTGCATTGCAATAGCTGCTGGATCATGATTGATCGCTATTTCTACACTATGCCCTGTCGCTAATTCAATTCCAGTTGATGCACCCCCTCCACCTGCAAAGTTATCAACTATAATTTCATCTAATAAACTAACTTGATTCATTTCTTCCTCCACGTCTGGAGATATGGCCATACATTTTATCTAGAATTACTCCAATTTAATTTTATTTACTATACACTTTCTATTTGTAATATGTCTGCAACATCTTTTAATGTTATTCCCTTTTCGAATCTATCAATTTGCATAAATTCTTCATATAGATCCTCTGCATATTCTTTTAAAATTTCCTCTTTTATATCTTCTGGAACATCACCACATGATATCTTTTTACCTTCCATTAACCCAAGAACTGTTATCATTGCATTTATAGCTGTTTCAAAGTGTTCTCCAAGTTCTTTTGCATCTTCCTTACCTTTTCCATCTAAATTGACCGCTAGGCATTGATTTTGCAAAACTGGCTTTATTTGTGATAAACCAGCTATTGAATTTTCCAAACTTTCTTTATCTAACTTTAATACTTTATATTTTTCCATCCTGCTTCACCCTTTCTACATTAAAATAATATTTCTATCGTACAGAACACTTGCAACACCTTTAATAACTTCTTCTTCATATGATGATGAGTTTTCCTCGATATTTCTCAATAAAGCTAATAAATTTTCCGTACTTAAGTTTTTTACACGTTCTGCTTTAGAATTTGCCTTTAATCCCACATAGCTTTTTAAAAATATATTTAATTCTGCTGAATATCTCACAAGTTTCACATTCCTTCCTACACAATATCTACACTTTACGCACTATTACAATCAATTTTTATATTTATACCAATTATGATTTTTCTTTAATATCTCTAAATTTTTATTATGAATTAATACGTCTTTTTTAGTGGCTTGTCTTAATTCCTCTATATTTTCCTTAGTGATTGTTAATAGAATATCGTCACAATCTTCACTGACTGCATAACATACGAAATAATCATAATCTTCATAGAATTCGTTTTTACCAAAAGTTTCATGCATTACTTTAAAGAATTTCTCCATTTGATCTAATTGAATAGGTCTTAATACCAAAAATTCATTTGAATTTTCTTGTAGCTCAATAACTGCTATCTCTAATCCAGCTACTAAGTTCCAATCATCTGTAGCATTTTCTTTAACTTTAGCAATTAATTGTTTTATCATGATCTCCCTCCATATATATATTTTTTGCTTATAGCTCTTTATAAAATTTATCACTTACTGATCTTCCAAGAATTAATTCTAATCCTTGCTTGCTTAACCAAAAGTAAATACATTCATCATTATTTGGATGATTAGTGCCTTTTTCAGCTAAGCCTTTTTGAACTAATTCATTCCAATCTTTATCTGTTTCCTGAGTAAAAAAATAATTTCTATATGGTTTATTTTTTCTTCCTATACCAACACAATGTCTCATTATATCTAATTGATATTGAGTTACATATTCTAATAAATTTTTGACTTCCGTATTTTCTCTGTTATATAAAGAGCAATATCCCTTTTGGCACCTATAAAATGCAACAGGTTCTTCATCTTCCTTAACTGGTTGACTTATTCTTTTACACCTTGACGCTGATAACCATTTATCAGCATATTTTTTATAACTTCCACCATCTAACATAGGCAGGCCAGTTTCTCTACATGATGCTGCTGTATAAAATCCATATCCGTTTGCTACTAGTAAATCTTTTATATTATTACTCATAATTGTTACTCCTTCCCCCTATACTGCGGTCACATACCACACATCAAATATCTCTTCCGGCAACACATAAGTACATGACTGCCAATTAGCTATTACTGGATTATAAAACTTTAATTTATTCTGCTTTTCTGATATATCAATTCTGTAGCTTTCGCCACTTTTTTTGCTAGTAATTATCACATTTTTATCATCTATTCCTTTTTCCCATGCTTCTAGGAATTTATATTCAATTGTTTTATCTATCTTAATATCCATACTTACACCTTATTTACTACAAGAGGATTGCTCCCCTTGCATATTTTTTTATTGCAGTAACCTTAACATTAACAATTCGTAACCCCTGCCAACGCTCCTAGTCCTGCAAGTACTTCAATTTACTATTTCTTTTATTTTTTTATAGAAAGATCTTCTTTTATCATCCGAAAAGCCTTTTGTATATTCCTTAAAAATTTCTTCTAAAGTTTTATCAGGCTTTTCAAAATATGCTTTAACAACCTTATCTATAATTTCATTCTTATTCTCCATTCGCTCTACCTCCTTATAACATCTAGAGACCCAAATCTCTGAAATTGCCCTAACCATGCAAGTTTAGTAGTAGTTGTTTGACCATTACGATTCTTAGCTGTAATAACTTCCGCAATATTTTTATCTTCCGTTTCTTTGTTGTAATACTCATCTCTATAGAGAAAATGAATTACGTCTGCATCTTGTTCTATAGATCCTGATTCTCTTAAGTCAGATAAAATCGGTCTATGATCTGCTCTTTGTTCTGGAGCTCTTGATAACTGAGATAAAGCAATCATAGTAATATCTAATTCCTTAGCTAGTGACTTAAGCTCTCTTGAAATATGCGATACCTCTTGCTCTCTACTTGATGTTTTCATTGTTGTTCTTATTAGCTGCAAATAATCTATTATTACAACATCTAAGCCTTTTTGAATTTTTAGCTTCCTGCATTTAGCTTTTATGTCGCTTAAAAGAGTTGTTGTATCATCTAGAACTAATTTCCTTGCCATTAACTCATTAGCCCCAATAGAAATGTCCTCGAACTCCTTGTCATTTAGTTGACCAGTTTTAATCTTCAAATATTCAATTAAACATTTAGCTGATAGTAATCTATCTGTTAACTGATCATTAGACATTTCTAATGAAAATATAGCCACACTTGCATCTTTGGATGCTGCTTGTCCTATATTTAGTGCTAGAGCTGTTTTCCCCATTGATGGCCTTGCTGCTATTATTACAAAATCTTTTTTTATCAAACCGCATGTAATTTTATCTAAATCTGAAAATCCACTTGATAGTCCAATTAAATCTCCACCATTACTGAATCTTTTCTCTAAATTTATGAATGCTTTTTCTACAGCTTTATCGATTGGAACAAAATCATTTGTATTTTGATTACTTGATATTTTATATAAGTCATTTTCGGTTCTATCGATTACGCTTTTAATATCTTCCTCATAAGCACCCTCTAACATAGCTTTGCTCGCTCTAATCAATTTTCGCCTATTTGCTTTTTCTTTAACTATGTTTGCATAACTTGAAACATTAATACTTTCAAAATATGCAGTTGATAATTCAGATACATATGTGACGCCTCCACATGCATCAAGTAAATCTTTCTTTCTTATTTCCTCTAACACTGTAACTAGATCCGCTCCAATTCCTCGATTGAATAAAGATATTACTATTTCATATATTTTCTTATGCTTATCAATATAAAAATCATCTGGTAATAACATCAACTCAACTTCCAGTAATTTATCTGTATTATTCATTATGCATCCAAGAATTGCTTGCTCCGCGTCAATATTATTAGGCATCATCTTATCTAGAATTTCCATATTACAACGCTCCTAACTTTGATTTATCTATTTTAACTGGTTCTTTGGTCTTGGATTGAATTGGAATTACATTTGACTGATTCAGTTCTTTTAATGGGAATATTCCACGCCAACCATTCATTATGCTATTTTCTAAAATAGTAATTTTAGTAGTATCATCTGATGCTATGGAATTAAGTTTATTTAATACTTTCTTTAGTGCTAAAGTTGTTAATGATGCTTTGATAGTTTTTCTATGTTTTATAAATTCATAGATTGTACTTCTTAAATTTTCATTTTTTGTGTACTCATTAACTAAAATATCAAACTCCGTTTTATCTCTTTTTCTTTTTTCTTTTTTATTTATAATACTGTTACTTATAGTACCCACTTTTGGACAGGGTTCATTTTGGACATGTCCATTTTGACTAGGTTCAAAAGATTGGCTTATTTCCTCACTTTCTTGAACGTGGTCATTTTGGACAGGTTCATTTTTACTTGGTTCATTTTGGATACGTCCATTTTGACTAGGTTCAATTGTTTTTTGCTTACTAGGATTAGTCACCAATGTATAAATATTATTAGAATATTTGCTTCCTATTCTCTTTTTTTGGACAGTAATTAACCCCTTATCTATAAGTTCATTTCTACATTTGTACATCTTTTTTTCAGATATACATAATTCGGAGCATATTAAATCAAGAGATGGGAAGGCGTTTCCACCTGCTCCAGCAAAACTACATATGTATGCATATACTAATTTTGCTCCAGTAGATATACTAGAATCTCGCATTACTTGTTTAGGGATAACTCCATATCCATCTTCATATATTCCAGTACAAAAAAGTTCGTCATTCATTCAATATCCCTCCATTTTTAAACCAAAGGTAAGTACATTCGTTTATTTTATATCCATGTTCTAATGCAACTCGTCTATTCTCTTCTATCAGTATTTCTTGAACTTTATCAAATGTTTTAAATTCAATTCTAAATGAATTAATTGGGTCTTCACCAGTTAATTCAACACTTAATGTCCCATTTACTATTCTTACTTTCTGTGTATTTAAAACAGCTTTAGCTGCTGATAATATTATTAATTTTGGTATTGGATCATATTTAATCATGTTTTCAAATTCTTCAAATATAACTTCCTTAGATCTAGATTTTGGGTACATTTCTTCTAAAAATTTCTTATCTTTCTTATTAACAGGCTGCTTAATTCCTTCAACAAGTGTCTCTATCTCTTCCTTCGACTCTTTAGCATTCAAGTCCTTAATTTCTTCATGTATAATCTCTTGTTCATCTTTAGTTAAACTGCTAAGTGTATGAGCTTGAGTGAGCGTTATTTCCTCCTTATCAAGCTTTTCTTTAAGATCTGGTATTAAATCCTTATCTACTTTCTTATAACGTCCAACTTGGACGCCTGAAAGTCCTAAATCTTTTCCTATAAGATCTCTTGTCTTTCCTCGAAGTTTTTCTCCATTATTTCTCTTTTGCTTATAAATAGCTTCAAGCCTCTTTATTCCTTCCATTTTTTCAGTTGGAGTTAATTCCCTCTGCTCTGCATTTGCTTGTATTAGTATAAGCTCTGCATCCAAATCACTTATTTCTTTAACTTGGCAAGGTAATTTTTCATATCCTAAACTTTTTGCTGCTCTATATCTTCTTTCTCCCGAAAGAATTTCATACTTTGTAGGGGAATTAGAAATTTTTCTTACAACCAAATTATGCATAAGTCCATTTTCTTTAATAGATTCTGCAAGCTCTTCTATTTCTCTAATACCATAAAAATTTCTTTGCGATGGAACTAGACTATTTATATCTAGTTCCTGTGTAAATCCTTTATTATCTACTCCATTTATCCTATCTGCTATCCCCTTTAAATAAGACATTGTTGCATTTCCTCCACAAAACTTTTATAGTCCTTAGATGCATTTGCTCTGCTATTAAAATAGACCACTGGAGTAGAATTAAAAGTACTCTTAATTACATCAACATTATCTCTTATAGTTTGTTTAAATAGAATGTTTCCTAATTCATCTTTAAGTTCTTGTTTAATTTCCCTATTGATTGTTGTAGCTCTATCCATTGTTATCAAAATGCCTAACAGTTTTAATTTATCATTAAATTCTTCGTTAATTCCTTGAATGCTGCCCATTAGATACTCAAACCCATCTAGTGCAAATTTATCTATTTTCAAAGGAACAATAACATAATCACTAGCAGCTAATGCATTAATAGACAACATTCCTAAACTAGGAGGACAATCTATTAAGATATAATCAAATGAATCTTCCTTCTTACTGTTAAGCCATTTCTTAAGCCTTGTTTCTCTAGCTTTCTTAGTATCCGCAAGTATTTCACCTTCACTCATAATGAGATTTATGTTAGCTGGAACAATCCAAAGATTTTTATATATAGTTCCTTGTATTGGAACATCTTCACCAGCAAGCAATTCATATGTTCCCTTAGTGCTAGGATTGTACACATTTAAGTACTTTGTAGCATTGCTTTGAGGATCAAGATCTATAATCAAGACCTTTTCCCCTTGTCTTCCCAACTCTGCTGCTACATTTACACATGAAGTTGTTTTAGCAACTCCACCTTTTACATTTAGAAAACTTATAACTTTCATATCTTTACATTCCCTCCATTTTTATATATAATGGAGATACGGAGTAGTGATCCGTATCTCAGACATTTGTTGAACCTTTATGTAAGGTTCTTTTTTTATTAATACCATTGTTTTCCCTCATGTGTTACATGAAGCCAAACTTTGCTCTTACCTTCCAAGAACGCGAATCTTAAATATTCTTTTCTATATTGCTCTGTAGGCTTTAAATGCTTATACTCACTATCTGAATATTTGTGTAACTGCTTTTTACTTCCATCTGCTTTTAATACAATTATTTTAGTATCTACACTAACATAACAATCCTTATAATCTTCATCTGTTTCTGAATCTGGATGTGGTGCTATATAATCTATTTCCTCAACATAATTTATGGCTTTTGGTACTGTAATCATTCTTGCATCTATACCTCTAGCATTAAAATAATTAATGATGAAATCTTTAAAAATTGCTTTATTCTCTTCTGTTAAATCCTCATAACCTTTAACTTGTAAAGCATCAACACCATGACAATTTTTTAAGTCCTCTAAGCAAGTAAGCTTATAATCATTTAATCCATTTTCTTTATATATTTTTTCAATTTCGTTTCTCTTCATTTCTAACACTCCTTACACAATTTGCATTTAGAATAATTACCACAACAAAATTTAATCAAATGAACTTTTCTACTCTTTTTATCCACAATTTTGCTACGCAATTTATGGCTATTGTGGATAAAGTGAGGACATTTAATTTTGCACATTTTTCTCTTTCCTTTCTTTTGCTAATTTTTCCATAATGCATTTTGCTTCAATTTCAACTATTGGTGCGTAAAATTCTTTATCAGTCATGTCTAAAACTTCAATTATTTCTCGACTTAAGCATTTGCCTGTTTTTCTATCATAAGTACTTCTTAAAACTCCTACCATATTTCATCCCCCACATCTATTCAATTTCTAATTTTTCTAGAGCTATTACTAATTCGTTTGTTAATCCAGAAAGTTTTTTTAAATTTCCTACTATATAATCCACCTGTGGCTTTTCGTCTTCTGTTATTTTCCCATCCTCAACAACATCAAGTAAGGTTGTACTCATTTCATTACCTGCACCAAGCAAATTAAAAATACTTATTGAAAGCTTATAAATATTTTCAACATTTTCTTGATTAATTGGTATCGCAATATGCTGTCCTATTGGGCATTCATGGCAACAATAATGATTTAAAAGCTCTGGAGCATTGTATGTATCCGAAATTAAAAGTACTTCCTCTGGATAAGGATTTAGACTTCCAAGTTCTATACGAGCTAATCTGGTTCTATCTATGCCAATTTTCTCAGATGCACCTTCTCTACTATTTAGTGAATCATTGAACTTTGCTGCTTCCATTCGTGCTTTATAGAATATATTATCAACGGCTTTTGTGGCTTTTTTGGACATGTACTTCTCCTTCTTTCAAAGTTATAATTTATTTAGTTGATTTGAAATCACATTTTTAATTAAAGAAAATTTGTACAAACTCTAAATCACCTATATTAAAAATTTTTTTAATTTCCTTTAATTCATCAACATTGAATGGATTAATACCATTTTCTTTTTTTGTATAACTGTTTGTTGCTATTCCCAGTTTATCAGCAACATCTTTCTGAGTTAATTTTTCTTTAATTCTAAGTATTTTTAAGTATTCTGATAACAATTTAAAGTTCACCTCCATGTGATTTAAAATCACTTTATTTATCTTTATTATAGTGACTCAAAATCACAAAGTCAAGGCTTTTTTTAAAAAATAATGATTATAAATCACATTTATTGATTATGAATCACATTAGAGTTAATATTTAGATAAGGAGGATTGATTTATGGTCACATTTGCTGAACGCTTAAGAAACGAAAGACTAAATAAAAATTTAAAACAAAGTGAATTAGCTGACTCTTTATTTCTAGATAGGAGCTCTATCTCAAAATATGAAACTGGTAAACAAATTCCTGAAACTCCTACTTTAGAAAAATTAGCTCATTTTTTTGGAGTTTCTATTGATTACCTTCTTGGAAAAAGTAATATAAGGAATTATGAGTCGACAAGCTTAAATTCTGATATAGAAATAAAGATTCCAGAAGAATACTCCGATAAATACAAGGTTAGTTCGAGAGATAAAAAACAATATATAGAAGAAATGAAAAAAGCTAACGAAGCTTTCTTTATGAATGATGATTTTAATGAGGAAGCAAAAAAAGAAATGCTTGACTTAATGTCAGAGTTATTTTGGGATGCTAAAGTTAAAAATAAAAGAAAAAAGTAATAGGTGGCGGGTTAATATGGTTGATTATAGAAAGAAGGTTCAAAGCCTCGTAAAAAAATACAAAACTAGAGACCCATATACTATAGCTACGGGAGAAAGGATCGAAATTAAATATAAATACTTATCCCCTAGCTCTCCTGAAGGTATATTTAAAAAGGTATTGAGGCAAAAATACATTGTTATAAATATGACTAGGATAATTAGTGCATCACATCTTAATATGGTTCTAGCTCACGAATTAGGACATGCAAAAATGCATGCTAGTAATAAAACGTTTTTTTTGCATGATCATACTTTTTATGACAGGGGCCGATTTGAAATAGAAGCGAATAAGTTTGCTGCTGAATTGCTAATAGATGAAAATAAAGTTGATAAACTATATTTACAAAACTTATCAATAGAACAACTAGCTTGTAGCTATGGAGTTTCTATTGAATTAATTAAATATAAATTTACATTTAATTAAATGTGTTCTTCATGAACACATTAAATAATACTTTTCATAACTAATTCTTAGTAATCCAGTTATACAATATAGCTGGTTAATTTTATAGACTTAAAAAGAACATACATTCTGTTTTATAACTAATTTAAAAGGAGAAATGAGATATGAAAGCAGCTATATATGCGCGTTACTCATCAGATAACCAAAGAGAAGAAAGTATAGATGCTCAAATTAGAGCCATAAAAGACTTTGCAAGTCATAATAATATTCAAATAGTAAAAATATATACTGATGAAGCACGTTCTGCTACAACAGACGATAGACCTCAATTTTTACAAATGATAAAAGATTCAGAATTCAATATCTTTAATACCGTCATAGTTCATAAATTAGATAGATTTTCCCGTAACAGGTATGATAGCGCTTTTTATAAAAAGAAACTTAAGGATAATCATGTAAAATTAATTTCCGTATTAGAACATTTAGATGATTCACCTGAAAGTATAATACTCGAATCAGTTCTTGAAGGTATGGCTGAATACTATTCAATTAATCTTAGTCGTGAAGTCATGAAAGGGATGAAGGAGACTGCTCTACAATGTAAACATACTGGTGGAACTCCGCCCTTAGGTTATGATGTTAATCCAGATAAAACTTATTGTATAAATGAGAAAGAAGCTAATGCTATAAGACTAATATTCCAAATGTATGCATCTGGCACTGGATATACTCCTATTATTGATAAATTAAATGATTTAGGCTATAAGTCTAAAACAGGTAAAAGCTTTGGCAAAAATAGCTTATATGGAATATTGACTAATGAAAAATATAGAGGAGTTTATATTTTTAATAAATCATCAAAAAAAATTAATGGCAAGAGAAATTCACATAAAATTAAATCGGAAGATGAAATAATAAAAATAGAAGGTGGTATGCCTGAAATTATATCAGAAGATCTATGGAAAAGAGTGAAGATTAAAATGGACAGTAATAAAATTAATAAGGGTGCTAATACTGCAAAAGCTATTTATCTTTTAAGCGGTCTTATTTATTGTGGAAAATGTGGTTCAGCCATGACTGGTAATAGAAGATATGCTGGAAGAAATAAGAGCCTATATGAAACTTATGAATGTTCTAATAGAAAAAGAACAAAACAATGTGATATGAAAGCTATAAATAAAGATTATGTTGAACAAGTGGTTATTGATGACCTATATAATAATATATTTTCAGATTCAGCTATAGAAAATATAGTGCCTGATATTTTTGCATTTATAAGCGAACAAAATAAAATAATTAACGAAGATATTAAAATTTATAAAAAAGAATTAGCTGATATTCAAACTAAAATTGATAATATGCTAGACGCTATTGCAAATGGTTTTTATAATTCATCAATGAAAGAAAAATCAGATCAGTTAGAAACTAGAAAAACAACACTACTTATAAGAATAAATGAAGCTGAAAGGGAAGCAAAATTAAATTCACCAACGGAAGATATGATAAAAAAATATTTAAAAAAAGATTCTGATATAAAGCAAAAAAGTTTGGAAAACAAAAAGAAAGTAATCCAAACTCATGTTCAAAAAATCACTGTCTATGAAGACAGAATCACAACCGACACGATTGTGAGCCTTATTGGTGGAGGCGACGGGTGTCGAACCCGTGTCCGAAAGTAGATTGATTTATCTTTCTCCGAGTGCAGTCTAAGTTTTAAGATTCCCTCAAAGTATCGCCCTTAGACAGGCTATACTTCTCAGTAGCTTCATGAATACCCCTCTAGCTCAAAGCTTTGCTAGGCTTCGTTTCCCACTTTAATGACACCAGTGATCCAAGCCGTAGGCAACCTGGGCTGATGAACAGCTATTAAACTAAGCTGCTATTGCAAAATTATCTTCTGCGTTTACATTTAGTGCATACTTTATTAACGAGGCTCCATGCGTCCCTCGACTCGCTTAACAAACCCTTCTTACCCCCGTCGAAGCCAAAACGCCCCCAAGTTAAAGATGGTTTAATAACATATTTTGTTTTCAAAGAAATGTTCATCTTGTATAACCTATTCTAACTTAATAGATGCTAAGTGTCAACTGGTACATTGTTACTTAGTTAGAATCAACAATCAATAAATCCTGTATTATAGCTTAAAATCATTAAATACTTTTATTAAAAGATTTTACAAATTTTAAGTTTTAAATTAACAATCAAAGGATAATATTTATTATAAATTTTATCCTTTGATATAAATCAACAAATCTTAATTTACTTTATTTCTATTGCAACCATTGTGCAATCATCTTTTAATTTTCCAATTTCTAAAATACTATCACTTAAGAAATCATCTAAGTAATTCTTAAATTCAAATATGCTTGCATCTCTCATATATTCTTGTATAACTTTATCCTCTTCTAGAATAAAATCTAATCCATCAGTAAAAAAGAAAATTTTATCTCCTGATTCAAAAAAGATCGTTTGCTCACAGAATTCACTATTATCAAACATACCTAGAAAAGATCCTTCTACAATCTTCTCTTCTAAACTTTCTCCTTTTTTTTGAAAAAGAAATTGATTAATTCCGGCTCCAACTACTTTAAGCTCATTACTATTAAAATCCATGCTAAAACAACATACAGCAACATAATTTTCTTCATAATATTTTACTAACTTCTTATTTAAATTTTTTACTATCTCCATTGGATCATGGTGACCCTTATTAACTTCTTGAAAACACAAAATATCAAATGCAGAAATATTTAGAGCTGCCGATATTCCCTTACCTCTAACATCAATTATCATTCCAATAATAAAATCTTCGTTTATTTCATAAATTCTATAGAAATCTCCACTAATTGTATGGGCTGGCATATACACACTCATAGTATCAATAAATTTTTGAGCAGGAAATTCTTTTTGAAGCGTACTCCTTTGTAACTCAGCAGCTTTCTTTATATCTCGCTTCATTTCAGTAATATCCCTTATTGCTGCCAATATGGCTTGGTTACCTTCGTATAATATGTAGCTATATGAAACTTGAACATTTATTAACTTATTATTTGGAACGTAGAAGTCATAATCATAAATTTCTTTCATTTTTCGTTCAGATATTATATTTCTAAATACTTTATGCAAAGCCTTTTTATATTTGTCTTCAAAATGTCTATATACATTACTCCCAATCAAATCATCATAAAGCGTTGCAAACAAATTACAGGCTTCATTATTAGCTAAAGCAATTTTATTATCTACTATAATAATTACAGCATCGGGTGAATTATCAATTATTTGTTTATATCGTTCCCTGCTATCTTTAGTTATGTTATCAAGCATTTTTTTCTCTGTTATGTCTCTAAGCCTCTCAACAATAAATAATAATTCTCCATTTTTATCTAACACCGGATTATAGCATACATCCATAAATTTATTTAATTCTGGAATATATCTTTCACGCGATAGCATTTTCTTAGTCGCCACTACTTCTTCAAATGAGCAATCTAAGCATTTTTCGTTTCTAGATAGCACCTCATAACACATTTTTCCCTTTATTTCTTCTGATGTTTTATTATAAAACTCATACCCTGCTTCATTAAAAAAAGATATAGTATAATCTGTATTGTATACTTTTATTACATCAGGTATTCCATTTAATATTCCTTTAAGCTCTTCTTCTAATATTTTGTATTCAGTAATATCAGTTGCAATTACTAAAGCAAAATCTTTTTCTTCATGACTAAATATAGATATATTAGATTTAGCGTAAATACGTTTTTCATCCTTTGCTTTTAATGTAAGCTCTATTTTATCGCATACTCTCTTATTACTTAAATTTTCAAATACACTAATCTTATCTTCTATATTAGTTAAGTTCAAAACATTTGAAGGTAAAATTTTAATAAGTTCCTCTCTAGAATAACCCAATTTACTACAAACTTTATTATTAAAATCTATAAAGTTCTTTGGAACAAATTCCTTGCTAATCTCAATTACAAACACTAACTCATTTACCTTGTCCCAAATTTCTTTGTAATTACTTTGACTTATTTCTACGCTTTCATCTAATGTTTTTATACTTTCTTTACCCTCACGCATACAATCGAAAGTCCTTTCTATCTGAATTTCACTTCATAAAAACTCCAGATATTTTTACGGACAAATTTCAAATACCTTATCTAACCTTGTTAATTTAAATAACTTCTCAACTTCTGGCTTTAGTCCTTTTAATTTTATACTTCCATTCTTTTCAGCGCATTTTTTATAAACAGCTACTAATGCACCAAGTCCGGTACTATCTATAAAATTACAATCATTAAAATTGAATATAAAATTCTTTTGTCCTTCATCTATTAATTTATTTACTTTTACTCTAAAATTTGCGACTTCATCAACAACAAAGTCTTTTGGTATACTTATTTCCATCAATTATCACCTCATATTTTAAATCTTTCTACAAGCTTAGTTAATTCTTCTGCCATAGCGCTTGTTTCCTGTGCTGTAGCTGTTAAATTATTAATTGCACTAGCTTGTTCTTCTGCTGCCGAAGATACATTTTCACTATTTGACGCATTGCTTTCTGTTACTGTTGCTATATCATTTATAAGCCCAATTACCTTATCAGACGATGCTACTTCATCACCAGTAATATCAAGTATCTCAGTGACATGTTTAACTATA
The DNA here is from genome assembly GCF_018223745.1 of Clostridium beijerinckii. Taxonomy (NCBI): domain Bacteria; kingdom Bacillati; phylum Bacillota; class Clostridia; order Eubacteriales; family Clostridiaceae; genus Clostridium; species Clostridium beijerinckii. The sequence goes on along the minus strand of NZ_CP073653.1, from coordinate 754,002 downwards.
TTTTCTATTGCATTAATGATATCTACAAATGCTTTGTCTGTTTCTGATACTATTTTTACTCCATTGTTTACTTCTGACTTAGATCTTTCCATTGCTATTACCGCATTCTGTGTTTGCTTTACCATTTCACTAACTAGTACAGCAATCTCTCTTGCCCTATCATTTGATTCTTCGGATAATTTACGAACCTCATCTGCAACTACACTAAATCCCTTTCCATGCTCCCCTGCTCTAGCAGCCTCTATAGCTGCATTCAATGCTAAAAGATTAGTCTGCTCTGCAATAGAATTTATTATGTTTATAATACCATCTACTTTACTCGATAATCCACTTAAAGATTCTAATGCCTGCGAAGTTTCTTCACTGCCTTTACTTATAATATCCATTGCCTTTACAGTTTCCTCAACTTTTTCTCTTCCAAGATCAGCTGCTGACATTGTATTAGCTGCATTTGAACTTGTAGCTTTAGCTCTACTTTGAGCTAATTGAACAAGACTTGAAAGCTGAACCAACACTTTTGAAACATCAACTATGGATTCATTTTGTTTTTCTGCATCTTGCGCCACTTGATTAACTGTAGCACTTATTTCTTCAGTTGCGGCACTTATTTCTTCTGAAGAAGCTGCCATTTCTTCTGATGCTGCATTCAACTGTTCTGCTGCGTTAGTTACATTTCTTACTATTCGATCTTGATGCTTTATCATTTCATTGAATGATTTTCCAAGTTCCTCAATTTCATCTTTGCTTTGTATATCAATCTTAACAGTTAAATCTCCTTCTCCTGCAGATCTCATTAATCTCTCTAGTTTCTTAATTGGATTAATTATTCCTATTGTTGAATATGTATAAGCACATATCATTGCTATAATGATTGATATTAAAGAAATAATTATTGTATAGTTCCTTATACTTAAAGCTGCTGACATATATTCGTCATATTGCGCTGTGACTGCAATCACCCAATTACCAACAGGTTGGAAAACAACATATTTATATATATTCCCATATGTATAGAAGCCTTCTGAAGATTTTCCTTCTTTCATTTCCTGAACTAAAACTTTTAAATCTTCTCCTGCATTATCATTTGCATTTTCTTTTAGGATTTTACTTGAATCTGGATGATAAACAATTAACCCAGTTTTATCAATCATATATGCATATCCACTTTTACCAACTTTTATTTGAGATGCATAACTTGATATACTATCAAACTTTATACTCCCTACAAGTGTACCAATCAATTTACCATTTTCCTTCAATGGATAAGCTATAAAAATAGCTGGATTACCAGTAAATCTAGAAGTTAATACTTCACTAACAACTTCCTTACCGCTACTAAGTACTTGTTTCATATAATCTCTATCACTTAAATCTATATCATTCTCTTTTGACTGAGTATTTACAATTACCTTGCCATAAGCATCTGTAATAATTAATACTTCCATAAAATCTTTATTTTTCTCTTGGACCGCTCTTATATATTCAGAAGCTGTATCTAGATTGCTTGTATTTGAATTTTCAACCGCTTTTATAATATCGCCATTCAAACTTGCAACTTCCAAAGAATGTTTTGTTGAATCTATCGTTTTATTTATTAAATTAGATGTATTGTAAGTCTGTTCCTTTAATTGTTCTTGAACAGCCGTTTGTATAGATGCGCTGGACATTCTATACGAAATATACCCAAGTAACCCCATTGGTAAAGAAATGAGTATAAAAAAAGTAATCATAAGTTTTATCTTTAAAGAAATTTTCATCTAATTGCCTCCCTAGCATGTACAATATTCATTAGGTATCAATTACTAACCATATATCAATCTATATGTCACATAAAAGACTCTTACGCATAATTATAGAACTTCCGTCTAAAATTAGTTCATCAGTATAACAACTTATAATATACAAGCCTCTACCTGATTCATCTAATATATTCTCTTCGTCTATTTTCTTATGCAAATTTATATTCTCAAATCCTTGCCCACAATCTTTTACTATAACACTTAGTAAATTATCTTTCAATTCCCAATCAACATAAATTGGTTTGCTGCTATCACTACTATTTCCATGAATATACGCATTATTAACGGCTTCAAATATTATAAGTTTCACTTCAAAAGATTGTTTTTTTAAATCCAAAACCTCAATGATATCATTAACCTTCTTATCAAGACCATCTAGTCCATAAAATATCACTGATCCTTTTGTTACTGACATATTAACTCCCCCTCTTTTACATAGTTAAAGTATTTTTTCATAATTAACTAAAAATTCTACTTATCTTATCATTTTTCATTAGTATTAACTAATTTTTCCAATCAATTAAAGATAAAATATCCCCATTACATTATTACACTTATTTCATCTGCTTTCAACATATTACATCATATCCATTGGTTTTTTTAATATGCTATATTGTATGAAATATAACATCTTCAAAAAATAATTTTCACAATATATTTTCATATGAACTTCTTTTAATCAAAAAAACATAAAGTGATAATTTATTTTCAATATCACTTTATGTTTTATATGATTCACCTTCTATTGTCCTAGTTTTATTTTATAACTAATCATATCATTAGTTTGTATTTTTCATTTAACTCCTAAAGTCTATATCTTCTTAAAGTTAATAAGTATTACTATATCTTAAATTTTTGTACCATTTCATTAAGTTTTTGAGCAAGCTCTGCTTGACTTTGAGCTGTTAACGCTACTTGTTCAATAGCTTTTGTTGTTTCATTCATACTATCTTTTATCATTTCAGCTCCTTCACTTGATTTTTGCGATGTTTGTGCCATATTTTGAATTGCTTCACTAACTTGTCCAACTGTAGCTGTTATTTCTTCTGACATAGCAGCAATTTCTTCTGACATGTTACTTACAAAGTTTGAATCATTATAGTACTTGTTACCTACTTCACTATAATCATTAAATTGTTCTTCTACATTTTTGCTTATAAACTCCAATATATCACTACCTGTGTTGATGCTACTATTAAATGCTAATTGAACTTTATTAATTGTGTCTTGAATATTTATTACTGCATCAGATGATTGCTCTGCAAGTTTTCTTACCTCTTCTGCTACTACAGCAAATCCTTTTCCTTGTTCTCCAGCTCTTGCAGCTTCAATTGCCGCATTTAATGCAAGTAAATTTGTTTGTTCTGCTATTCCTCCAATTGTTTCTGCCATAACTTTTATACTCTCTACTACTTTTCCATCTTCTATGGCTTTTTGCATTTTTTCTTGCTTTTCAATGTATAATTTCCTAGTTTCATTAATAGCTTTTTGACTATTATTTTTAACTTCCATAGATTTTTTCTTAGACTGACTTGCATTATTGCTTCCCTCCATAGCCTTAGAAGAAAGTACATTAACGCTTGAATCTACTTCTTCAATAGATGCACTTATTTCCTCAGTAGTCGCGCTAGATTCTTGCATTGCAGAGGCAATATTATCTACTGCTTGATCTATGGTATTGGCCTTTGAAGATATTTCTTCAACTGTTGCTGAAAGTTCTTCTGAGCTTGCACTTAAATCCTGCGAGTTTTCCATAATTACTTTAACCAGTCTACTTACATTTTCTTGCGCAGTGTTTAAAGCTACGCCTGTTTGTCCAAACTCATCTCCCCTTGTAATCGTAATCGCATTAGCGAAATCATAGGTTGATAATCTTTTTGCAAAGTCCTTTATCTCTCTTAATGGATTCAATATATTCTTGCTTAACATATATGCCATAAAAAGGATTATTAAAAATGCTCCTGTTGTAAAAATTAATATAGTATATCGAACACTCTTAAATTGAGATATATTATTTAAATTAGCTTGCTCCGCAGCCTTTGCATTTGCATCAATATTTTTTTGAATGTTTTCAAGTAAAGAATTTTTAATTGTGGTTAAATCGGAATTGCTAATTTTAATTGCTTCATCATAATCCCCGGTTTTCGCAAATTCGATTGCTTTATTTCTTACTTCTATATATTTTGCTAAATCATTTTTCAAATTATTATAAGTTTGTTTTTCGTCTGACACTGTAATTAAATTTTCATATTCTTTCATACTCTTGTCATTTTTTATGTCTAAATCATTTATAACCTTTAGATAATCATCTAGTTTTGTTTTATCTCTTTCGAAAACTAATCTATTATATGTAGCTCTCATGTCATGAATATTTCCCTTTATTTCTCCTAAGTCTTTAATAGATATTAAATTATTTCTATACAAGACATCTGCATTATCATTTATTTTTGCAGAGCTTAATATTCCTTCTGTTCCTATTGCGGCTATAAAAATACAAATCACAAAGAACACTGAAACAAGTTTCTTCTTAACACTTAAATTAATAAGAATTTTCATTATAACACTTCCTTTTTTTAATAATATATCCCCAATTTTTCGTACAGAAATTAATTTAAATAAAATAATCCTGCAATTATAAATACATAGTTATTTTCCATTATAAACTCTAGTCATTTTTTATCGACTTATTTCATTATTTGTAATAATTTTACACCATTTCAAAATATATTTCAATATTCGCTATATAATTACTACAATTAAAAACAGGGTTTGCTAAGCAAACCCTGTTTCTAAATAAAATTTGTATTCTTTTAGACTAAACTAATCAATAAATAATATCATAACTTTATTCTTATTTTTATAAATTAACTATGCAGTAGCTGTAACACTTTCTTCTACATCTACATCTTTTTCATTTACTAATAAGTTTACAAACTTTTCTCCATAAGGGAGGCAGAATTGTATAAATGGTCCAGTTGTTATCATTGCTATCACAGTACCAAGACCAACTTTTCCTCCTAATATAAATCCTATTATTAAAAATCCAGCATCTAGTGTTATTCTAATCCAACGGTATTGTACCTTAGTCTTATCTTGTATTATAAATGGAACAATATCATTTGGGGCTACTCCTACGTTTGTTGCTGATAAAACTGCAAACCCTATTGCAATTATTAAACATCCAAATACAACCAATAATGCCTTTATAAAATAGTTATAAGATTCAACTGGGAAATATGAAACAACCTTCACTCCAAGATCTATAATTGGTCCTACTCCTACAACACAAATTAAAGTTCCTATCTTTATACGCGATCTCTCAACTAAGAGTATAACAGCAAATAGTACAATCAATATAATCATATTTGCTACCCCTGGCGTTACCTGATCTGCTCCACTTATCATCTTAACTACAGAAAAATTCTTTAATCCTGTTTTATCTAATGCAAACGCTAAACCTTGCGTAAATACAGTAAATGGATCAGAGCCAATATTAGTCTTCAAAAATAATGCTACACCAAACTGAATTATACTCATTCCAACAAAAAATAAAATAATTCTTTTTAATAAGTTCATTGCTTTATTCATATTATTTCTTCCTTTTTTATTATAATTTATTGCTACATATAAACTGAATAAACATAAAATAGATATAATTATGTATCACTTTTTATTATATAATTTTCTATATATAATCTTAAATAATATGCACATGTACAAACATAAAACCATTTTACTATCTACCATCCATTTTGTCAAAAGAAAAATTCATTTTCATTCATTTTCCACCATATTAATTCATTGTATATAAAACAATTTAATTTACATTTGAGTATAAAAAAGGATATTTGTTCTAATGGCTTTTATTTTTAGCCATTGGAACAAATATCCTCTTATTTTATATAAAATATTAGCTTAAGTATATATCATATTAGTTACTGAAACCTAATGAAAATCTTATTTTCCTTGTAAATAGTCATCTATAGCTTTTGCTGCTTTTTTACCAGCACCCATAGCAAGTATTACTGTTGCTGCTCCTGTAACTGCATCTCCACCAGCATAAACTGCTTCTTTAGTAGTAAGACCTGTTTCTTCTTCAGCTACGATACATCTTCTCTTATTTATTTCTAATCCTTGAGTTGTTGATGAGATTAATGGATTTGGTGATGTTCCAAGTGACATTATTACAGTGTCTACATCCATAACAAATTCTGAACCTGGAACTTCAACTGGACTTCTTCTTCCTGATGCATCTGGTTCTCCAAGTTCCATTCTTACACATTTCATTCCTTTAACCCATCCATTTTCATCTACTAAGATTTCTGTTGGATTAGTTAATACATCAAAGATTACTCCTTCTTCCTTAGCATGATGTACTTCTTCTACTCTTGCTGGAAGTTCTGATTCACCTCTTCTATAAACAATATGACTTTCAGATCCAAGTCTTAAGGCAGTTCTTGCTGCATCCATAGCAACATTTCCTCCACCTACTACTGCAACTTTTTTACCAGATCTAACTGGAGTGTCATATCCTTCTACCGCTGCCTTCATTAAGTTTACTCTTGTTAAAAATTCATTTGCTGAGCATACTCCATTTGCATTTTCTCCTGGTATTCCCATGAATCTTGGAAGTCCTGCACCTGAACCTATAAATACAGCTTTGAATCCTTCATCTTCAAACAATTGATCTATAGTTATAGTTCTGCCAACTATAACATTAGTTTCTATTTTAACACCAAGTTTCTTAATGTTTTCAACTTCATTTTTAACTACTTTTTCTTTTGGAAGTCTGAATTCTGGAATTCCATATTCTAAAACTCCGCCTGCTTTATGAAGTGCCTCAAAAATAGTTACTTCATATCCTTTTTTAGCTAAATCTCCAGCACAAGTAAGTCCTGCAGGTCCACTTCCTATAACTGCAACTTTCATTCCATTTTTAGGTTCTGTTGCACTTAAGTCAACATTATGTGACGCTGCCCAGTCTGCTGTAAATCTTTCAAGCTTACCAATTGATACTGAGTCACCTTTTATTCCTAAAACACATCTTCCTTCACATTGCTTTTCTTGTGGACATACTCTTCCACAAACTGCTGGAAGTGAGCTGTATTTTGAAATTTCTTTTGCAGCTTCTTCAAATTTTTCATCTTTAACATAAGAAATGAATCCTGGTATATTGATTGATACTGGACATCCTTCTACACACTTAGGATTCTTACAGTTTAAACATCTAGAAGCTTCTTTAGTTGCTTCTTCTTCGTTATATCCAATACAAACTTCTTCAAAGTTTGCTGCTCTAACCTTTGGATCTTGTTCTCTTACTGGTATTCTAACTAATCTCTCATTCATGTCCATTATTTATCACCTCTGCAACCACAGCCACCGTGACTATGAGTATTTCCTTCTTCAACTTCTAACTGTGCTTTTCCTTCTTCTGTTTTATACATAGCTTGTCTTCTCATTGATTCATCGTAATTTACTAAATGTCCATCAAATTCTGGTCCGTCAACACAAGCAAACTTAACTTCTCCTCCAACAGTGACTCTACAAGCACCACACATACCTGTACCATCAACCATTATTGGATTTAAGCTTACTGTTGTTTGAATTCCTAATTCTTTAGTTAGCATAGAAGTAAATTTCATCATTATCATTGGTCCAATAATAATTGCATGATCATATTTCTTACCTTGATTATTAACTAGCTCTTTAAGCATATCTGATCCAGTTCCCTTAAATTCATATGAACCATCATCAGTTGTTACATAAAGATTTCCAGCAGCATTCTTTAATTTATCTTCATATATTAATAAATCTTTGTTTCTGCTTCCTAAAATAACATCTACAGCTATTCCATGTTCATGCATCCATTTTACTTGTGGGTAAACTGGTGCTGCACCAACTCCGCCTGCCACAAAGATGAAATTCTTTTTCTTTAATTCTTCTATATCCTCATGTATAAATTCACTTGGTACACCTAATGGTCCAACAAAGTCAGCTACATGATCCCCTTCATTAAAAGCAGCTAACTGTTTTGTTCCTTTTCCTACAGTTTGAAAAACTATAGTTACTGTTCCTTTTTCCTGATCATAATCTGCTATAGTTAAAGGAATTCTTTCACCTTTTTCATCATTTTTTATGATAATAAATTGTCCAGGCTTTGCAGATTTTGCTACTCTTGGAGCTTCTATATCCATTGAGAATATATTATTTGTTAGCTCCTTTTTGTTCACTATTTTATACATGCCATCGCACCCCTTTTAATTATGTTAAGTTTTATCACTTAATATATAGTTTACACTATTATTCTGAATTTTTAAAATACTTTTTATGAATTCTCATATATTTCTACTTATCTATAGGACCTATGTTACTACTTAATACTGATGATTCTCGAGCATTTTCTAATGATATCCCTGTGCATCTAAATTTATCACTGATATCTACATTAAGTTTCTCATAATAAAAAAGCTGATATTAATATTTCTAACTATCAAAACTCAATAAAAAATGATAATAAACCTTAATTTTATAAAGATCTATTATCATCATTGTAATCTTATTTATTTTTAATATGTACTTCTATTCAATCCTAAATATATTTCTAGGGAAATATTCGCTATGTATACTAAATATTATACAAAATTCTTTATAGGAAATACTATTTTAAATTCAGTAACTGCATCGCTACTTTTCACATATATCTTACCATTATGACTCTCCACTAAATCCTTTACAATACTTAACCCGTATCCATGACTTTGATCATTATTTTCCTTCGTAGTAAATCCAACTTTAAATATATCATTTAGATGTTGTTCTAGAATTCTAGGACCATTATTCTCTATTCTCACTATTACATTTCCTAAATATTCATAAGCCTTTGCAATTATTATACCTTTGCCGTTCATTGCTTTTATTGCATTATTTACTATATTAGATACTATTCTATAAAACTCCATTTCAGTAATACTCACTAAAGAGAAATCACAATTTTCTTCTATTATTACATGTATTCCCATATCAATAGCCGGTTTTAATGCAAGGGATAATATAGAATTTCTATTCTCGCTAACTTCTACAGCTGTTGGCGTAGATTCATTCTTATTTATAATATCTTTTAGAGATTTTTTTAAATCATCGAATCTTTCCATTAGACAAAGTCCATATAGATACGATATCTGCGCTCCGTAGTCATGCTTAATCTTCCTAAGTTCACTATTTTTTTCTTCTAGAGCTTCATTTAATTTAAATATTTGATCTGATTTCTTCTTTATATTTGCAAAATATTTTATGATAAACGCTAAAAATACGCACAAGATTGTGATTATCATATTTTTTAACATTTTAGATTCATCATTATAAATTATTAAATAAAAGGCCAAAACGAAATCTAGACAGAAGCTTATTGTTATAATCACGATCATATTAATCTTTTCACTAACCGCCAGCTTGTACATCTCTATAAACTTGCCCATGTATTTTATACATAAGTATAAGAATAAAATATAAGGAACATATATAATTAAAATATTAGCTACATCTGCATATTCTACTGGTATCAGACCTTCTATAAAACCAAAAAATAAATTATATGATATAATTCCATATACGCCCATAAAAGAATATGTCAATGTATAGGGAATCATTGACTTTAGTTTGTTATCTTTATATGAGAAAATCATTACAACTAAACATGATATATGTATTATAAACACACAGATAGATATGTTTCCAAATATACTTGTAAAGCTACTGTTTATAATAAACGTAACTATGGTTATTAAAACTACTTTAAGTTTGTTTAATTTCTTTTCACTCTTCAAGCAGCATTCTGTTGAATACGCGAAAATTATAGCTTGAATCATAGAGACTATTATATCTGCCAATAAACGCACCAAAAATTCCTCCTTAAATTTACGTGAAAGTGACTTATCTCAATTTTTTCATAGATTCAGGCATTTCTTCAATTCCTGCTGTAGCTGCTGATGCTGGAGCAAATATAATCATTGAAAGTGATAACATCATTAATACCTTACCTAATAAATTTTTAATTTTCATAAAATCCATTCCCCTTTCAATTTTGCTTAAAATTTATCATTAATATTTCAAAACATTAAGCATCTTTTTTATTAAACATTAATATGGTGTTAAATAGGATTGTCCATGTTATAAGCGAATAATAGTTGCTAAAATTGTACAGACATATAGATGTTATACCAAGCATTGTTGCAATACTTAGACCTCTTATTCTGTTTTTATTTATTAATTCTTGGCGCGTAATTGGCATTTTAGGATTTATTATTGGAACTTGATGCCATAGGCAAAATATACTTAAGATAATTAGTATACAGTTACCTACAAATGAGAGAGTGCACTGAGAATTTAACACCAATATTCCAATTGCTAATAGCACTGTGGCTATAAAACACTTAACCTGAGTATCTTCATGGTATCCGCCTATAAAAATCTTAGTCATACTCATGACTGCTAAAATTATAATAATTTTGTCGAAATATCCAAACAATGAAAATATAACTATAACAGAAAATAGCTTTATCGTCTCAAATAAAATACTAACTAGAATATATTCCATTTGTTCTAGTTGGTCTTTACTATAGTTATCATTTGTAGATATGCTATTTATAATTTTTTTTGAAATACTCTTTACCATATTTATCTCTCTTTTTATATATTTTTCTATATGTTAAATATATTATAGTCCCTTATTTGCTAATTTTCAACATATATTTATTCATCTCCAAGTCGTTAATAAGCATAATTTGTAAAAATATTTTTCCAACATTAATTAGATGATTATTATAAAAAAAGTGCCTTAATAAGTAACTATTAATAGGATGCTTTTTCTTTAATATATTATAAATATTAATTTAGTCTTAAGTATAATTTTATATACTAATGCAAAAATCGGTATTTTTCTACATTTAAAATTTAAATATGATTAAATATATATTCAAATTAATTTATAATTATATATATCTCTATTTTAATTTAATGAATTGTATATATACCTTTTATTCATAGGAATATTTTCACTTCAGTCTCAGCACTGTATTCTTACTACATACTTTTCTATTACCTCTTCTCATTTTGAAATACTATGGTAAATTCTGCATGAACTTATTGTACTGAACATTGAACAATGTTAGTATAATACTGTTCAATAATTGAACTCATTTATATGAATAAAACATTTCTTATTTTTATTCAATTTAATAAATTTCAGGAGGAGAGAATTATGGAAGATATGTCTTATTGGAAAGAAGTTTGGGAAAGAAAAGGAAATGGAAATACTACATGTTTAGAGGAATTAGACGGATACGAAGATACTACTGCTGATGTAAAAGAAATAGCTAAACAAATTGTTAAAGAATTAGACATTAAGGAAACAGATAGAATATTAGAAGTTGCCTGCGGAGCAGGTGGACTAGCTCAATATATAAAATGTGGTGAATACGTAGGAGTAGATTATTCCTCTTCTCTTGTAAAAAGGCACATAGAATTACTTAACAATTCAGTTCTTCACGGAGAAGCAAATAATCTAATCTTTAAAGATAAAACTTTTGATAAAGTATTTTGCTTTGGAGCATTTCACTATTTTCCTAATCAAGAGTATGCTAAACAAGCAATTTCAGAATTGAAAAGAGTTGCTAAGGAGGCTATATTTATTGGAGACCTACCTATGACTTCACACAGAAAAGAGCACTTACTTTATGATAAAAATGACTTTAAAGACTGGAAAATAACTGATGGATATTATAATCCATGCAGGTTCAATGTATCTCTAAAATTAGTTTAATTGATAAGTAAAGACAGGTATCTCTCAATACCTGTCCATTTACCTTGTTCCTGATGAACCAAATCCATTCTGATTTCTTTCACTTTCAGATAGTTCTTCTATTTCTATTATGTCAACTTTAACTACAGGTTTTATAACCATTTGAGCTATTTTCATTCCTGGTTCCACTTTGAAAACTTCGCTTCCATGATTAATTAGAATAACACCTATTTCTCCTCTGTACCCTTCATCTATAGTACCTGGAGAATTTAACGTAGTTATACCATTTTTTAATGCAAGACCGCTTCTTGGTCTTATTTGAGCTTCAGTATTTTTAGGGAGTTCAATTTGTATTCCTGTATGTACTAATCCTCTTTCTCCCGGCTTTAAAGTTAATTCTTTAACTGCATATAGGTCTAATCCAGCATCACCTTCATGAGCATAATTAGGTATCACAGCTTTATCATCGATTTTTTTTATTTTTAAAATATAATTGTCCATTCTAACACCTACTTAAAGATTATATAATATTATGATTATATAATTTTCCAATACAAAAATCCACTTCTTTTATTTAAATTAAAGTATTCTATAATTTTTATTACTTAATTAAACATATGCAAAAGGTTATATTTACGAATAAATTAATTTATTTTTTAAATATAACCTTCATTCTTTATTTAATTCTTATATTTGTTTTGTGCCATAAATTTTTTAAATTTATTAACTACTACTATTTTTTGTTTCTTATTAGTATTGTCTATTATTATTTCGTTCCAATTTATATACTTAGGTTTTTCAAAGTATCTTTTATCAATAATCTCAATTATCCTATAACAGCCTTCCTCAACTCCAGAAAAAATAACTTTTCCTTCCTCATCTGTAACTTTCGATTTAACAAGAACAGGAGATAATCCATTTATTTTATATAAATTAATTTTTACACCTTTTAAATATTCGTGTTCTTCACATTCCAAAATTGATGTAACAATAATTTCCCCTCCATTACAATCTTTTTCTTCTACTCTTTGGGGACTTGCAGATTTCTCATTTAATATGAACTCTTTATTATCTCTTTTCTCCTTATTATCATCGGATATTTCAAATTTATAATTGGTATTATTTTCTACAGATACTATATCATTAATATTTTCTTTTTCATAATTTCTAGGAACAGTATCACTCATAAAAAGCTCCTCTTAAAAATTGGTTCTCTTTATATAATATGATAAATAAACTTTTATGTGATTATGAATTGAAAACATTCTAAAATGTATTGTTAGTTTAACCAAGAAAAATAGAACTACCTATTTCTATTAAAAAATTCAGCACATTATAGTCATTACAAATAAATTCTTTCTCATTTACTGAAATTGAAAGGTATATAACTGCCAATAGCTCTCCGTTACAAATTATTGGAGCTATACAGACTGATTTCCAGTCAGGAAGCCCATAACTATTGTGACTGTCCATGCTCTCCCAATCTACTAAATATAAACCTTTTTCTTCTTCAATGACTTGATTTACTAATTTAAAATTAAACCTATCATCTAAATTCCAATTATCCTTATTTCTTCTCTTACTATACGTATTAACTATTTTCTTCTCTTTTACAATAAAAATTGTAGCTATATCACACTCAATCGTCTGCATAATCTTTAAAATAAGATTATAAATCTTTTCTTCCTTACTACATCTACGTTTGGCAATACCAGCTATTTCTTTGAGCATTAACATAAAATTATAATCTTTAGCCGCATTTCCTGATAATACTCCAGTTAATTCGTCATTTGTATTTCCACTTGCTCCACACTCATTTTCCCAAACGATGCATCTATTCTTACCATCACGTTTAGCCTTATATAGAGCCTGGTCAGCTCTCCTTATAATTTCTTCATTGTTAAGAGATTCATAAGAACTCATTGCTATTCCTATGCTTACAGTCACTTTTCTTTTATCTCCTAGAATCCTTGCTTCCTCTATATTTTTTCTTATTATCTCCCCTAAATTTATAGCTGCTTCACAATTAACATTAGGCAAGAGAATTATAAATTCCTCTCCTCCATATCTTCCAATAATATCACCTTTGCTCATGCACTTTTTAACTTCATCTGCAACCTTAACTAAGACTTCATCTCCAGTTTGATGTCCATACTTGTCATTTACGCCTTTAAAATCGTCGATATCAAACATCATTACAGCAAATTCACTTTCTCTTGCCTTCGCAGAATCTAATAAAAAAAGTAACGCTTCTTCAAAATATTTTCTATTATAAACACCTGTCAGCTTGTCTAGTGTAGAGCTTATTGTAAGATTATACTTTTCTAATAAAAAGGTTAAGAAAGGTTTAAATTTCTCTATTGTTTTCTTTGATTCATTATTTATATAATTTAATGCATTGTTAGTAATAAATATTAATCTTGCATTAATTCCCGCACTACTATTTATGTGTTTTTCTCTATTTATTATTTTCATATACATACAAGATCTTATTCCATCTTTCAGTACCTTATCATCTAACTGATAGAATCTAGGGTCATTACTGCAAATTGCGAATGTATCTTCATCTGAATCAACTTTTAGTGAGAGGTATCTATTTATTTCATTTTTATCGCTAATTCTATATGTGCATATAACATCATTTTCTCCCTGCTCGTTCTCTGTAACAATCATAGCCTTATCTGCTAAAATTAATCTCGCCATATACTTCATTACATTTTTTATATCATCAATAGTATTATTAGAAAACTGCTCAAATACTTTATATATATCTCTAAAATCATTGTAATAGCATTTTTCATATAAATATTGAACCAATTTAAATGTATCTTCATTATCTAGTATATTCATTAAATCTAGTTCTTTTAATATTTGTTCTAAATCCTCAATTGTTTTTATGAATTGTGTTGATTTAAAACTCATATTTATACCCAAATCTTCATTTAAGCATTTTACAAATAACTTACGGGTTTCTAAAAACCTACTATTATTTGCATATGATAACTTATCATTTTGCGGTAATAAATTTATTGTATCTATATATGAAGCTATAGATTCATAATAATAATTCAATGCCAATCCATTACATTCGAGTTCATTATACTTCTCACCAATCGCAGAATATATATCAGCTTTAATTTCCTGGTTATCCACAAAGGAGCATACTCTTAGCGCCTTATTTATCAGAAAATTATATTGATTTCTATTTCTAAAATTAAGTTCTAGATACACATAAATTCCTTCAACATTGTAATTTTTAGGATATCCCTTGAGATCAAAGAATAATTCTTTAGCCAACACCTTATATCCAAGTGTTAAAATTCTTCTAATAGCACTTATCCTTATTTCAAGACATGTATCTGCATCCTGTAATAGCTTAATTTTTTTCTCTAACTTATTGTATACATTTCTTATATCACTCTCATTTTTACATTTATATAAAATAAGCTCAAAGTAATTGCAAACAACTATTTTATACTTAGAACTATTGCTATTAAATATTAGGGCATATATTTTTTTCAAGTGGTCATATGCTAAATCATAATTACAAATCATCAGATTATATAACGCATATGTATAGTTTGTATTTATAATTCTATCTTCCAATAGCTTTAATCCTTTTTGCATTTGCATTATTAAATTATGATACTTTACTACCAGACTTATCTTTCCTGATTTTATATATAACAAACAAAGTTCATTGCAAATATTAAATGAATAAGAGTCTATCCCCTCTTCTCTTTCTCTTTCTAGTGCTCTTAATAGATATTTCTCTGCTTCTAAATATCTTTTTTCCTGACTATAAATATCTGCTATACAAATTAGACTCAATATTTCCCTCTTGTATACTTTCTGTTTATTCCCTTCTCTAGCTATTTCTAAATATTGCTCTAAAATCTCCTTGTTATCTCTTCCTTCTTCCTTACAGACAGATGCATCTAATAGTTTAATATATAATTGACCATTAATATTATTGTTATTAGTAAATATACTGTTTGCATATAAACATAAATTTTTAGCCTCTTTATAATTCCCTTTCTTTATATATATATTAATAAGAATACTTACTGCCCAGCCATATACATCCTCTTTTATCTTATTTTCTTCACATATAATTATTGCTTTTTGTGCATTAAGCAACGTTAATTTATTGTTATATTCCAATCTGTATTTTAATGAAAGTGCATAGTAATAATAAACCTCTCCCTTAGGATAGTGTTCTTTATCTAGCAATCTTCGTATACAATTTAAAGAATAATCTATCCCTGTATCTATATCTGTAATACTATTAATTTTTATTATTATCATTTCAAGCAGTGTATATATTTCAATTTCAATTTCGTCATTTTGTATTGCGATCTGGTTTGCCTTCTCAAGATATTCAAAACTTTTTTCATGGTTAGATTTTTTTTCATAAAGCTTTGCAATCTTAATGGCCACTTCACTTCCACTTGAATCACTAGGATATGTTAATACCTTCTTATAATATGATATTGACTTCGATATATCACCTAACAGATCCTGAGCTTCTGCGTATTTTAATGTATAAAAATATGCTTTTTCGTAACCATTACTTTTTTCTAAATGCAATAATAATTCTTCTATATAATAATCTGTATCAAGTAGAATTTTCTCCATAAAAATAGATGCCTTAGAGTGTAGTTTAATTCTTTCTTCTTCACCTAACTTTAAATACAATATATTTCTTAATAAATTATTTCTAAAACCTATAAGTATACCTTGATCACTTATTTTATCAGTCAAAAGGCCTTTTGATTTTAAATTCTCATAAATTTCTACATTATCAGAATCCATTATTACATATTCTAAAATTATTTTTTCTGATAAAGGAGTTTTAAATATAGCTAACTCCTTTAAAATATTAATTTCTTTTTCGTTTAATGAAAAAATACTTGCCTCTAATCTTCTTTCTAAAGATTTGGGTATAAGTATATCTTGAACCTTAATATTAGTCTTCCATTCTCCATTATTGCTATCAAAATATAAGGTTCCATTACCGTATAATTCATTTATAACTCCACTTATATACTGCGGATTTCCTAGAGTTTCTGAATATATCTTTACCGCTAACTTATTAACATCAGTACCTGTATTAAGCATACTTCTAATCATCTTAGTAGTATTATATTGATTAAAATAATTTATTTTATATTCTTCATACTTCTCTACTTGTTTTAGTTCATTTATGAACTTTATAAAATTTTCATCAACACTGCTTTCATTCATAGAAAATATTATCATAACATTTTCTAAGTTATTTCTTAAAAAGATTATATATTTAATAAACAGTTTGAAAACTTCATTTTTTTTATCTAAATCATCTATTATCATTATAAATGGCTTAGTCATTGTATACTCACTTATAAACTTCCCCATTCTATTAATCAATTGAAGCTTTTGTTTATTATTTTCACTATTTGTAGAATTTTTTTCAAGTAATATAGAAATAAATTTTTTTATATAAATTTCATACTTATCTCTCAAATTCTTATCTACTTTATTTAAAATGTAATTTAGTATTGTATTATATTGCTCTTCGTTGCTCGCATTTTTATTATTAAAATCATCAATATATATAATATCTCTAAAGTATTTATTTTCAAATCTATATTTAATTTCTTCTAAAAGTCTGGTTTTTCCGCTTCCATCTTCACCATTGAAATTTATAAACTTATTTCTCTGCTTGTTTTCCAGTATCCTCTGAAAATTTTTTTCCACTATTTTTATTTCTTCTGTCATTCCTATTATATCTAAATCCGTTTTAATCTTATTTAAAGCCTCACTAATAAATAATCTATAGTTCTTCTTCATTTTTTTGTTTATATTTTGTATAAAATATTTAAGTTTAAACGATTTATTTATAGTATTCACTCGATTATATATATTTTTTATATCTTCTAATCCTTTAAATCCTGTTTCAAGTTCTGATTCTGTGAATATTTGTCTGCACAGTTCTACAACTTGTACAATATTATCTTTATTTGAATTTATATCTTCTCTTGTTTCGATGTTATATTGGTAAGGTAATGAATTTATTAAATTAAACTTTCTTAATTCATTTGCTAACAAATCTTTCATTTTGACTTTCACATTATTGTTGGAATCAGGAATTAATATTACATCCTTCATACTAATATCATCATATATATATCCCTGCATGTTTAGCGTATTTATAGTAGCACAAATATCCATAAATGTATCTAATTTCTTACAAAAATCACATTTATTAAAATAATCTTGTGTATCCAGTTTAGCCTCTGCATACTCCATTAAATACCCATATTGAGGAGTATCAAGCTTTATCCCATTAATACTATAAATTATTTCAATATTTATAATGTTAATAACGTTCTCAAAATTAAGATTTTTAATAGTCTTAAATTTACTCAATAAATATTCTCTTGTTTTCTCATATGTAAAACCATTTTTCAAAATACATAGAACATATCTTGCGTCTCTCTCTATGTCTGTAACAATATAATTTGAAAAATTCTCTTCAATAACTATCTCATGCTCTATTAGATATTTATTATTTACATTTCTCAATTCTAATTCATCCCTTTTCTTCACTAACTTGAAGTTTACCAATCTATCTAAAATTATACCATATTTTAGCATAACGCTGAACACTATTATATCTAATTCAATTAATTATCTACTTTTTCACATAAATTCATATTTTTATAATTATATCTTCTTAATTATATTGTAACCAAAAGTATATAAAGGCTTATAATATAAATTTAATTTTAGGACATAATACTTTTTGTAAAAACATTTAGGAAGGTGATAATATGAATCTAAAATCGCTAAAGAAATACATTCCTTTTGTTTTGATTATAATAACTATAATTAATTATCAAAATCTTCTTATTCATAAGGTCCTTGCTGATGAAAAAAAAATAATATATCTAACTTTCGATGATGGCCCAGCTGGAAAAGTAACTACTAATGTGTTGGATATATTGAAACAAGAATCTATTCCTGCAACCTTTTTCTTAATAGGAAGTCAAATCAAAGGACAAGAGGATTTAATTAAAAGAATGTATGATGAAGGGCATGCGCTCGGTCTTCATAGTATGAGTCATAATCGAAACAACCTTTATCACTCTAATGAAGAATTTCTGCAAGAGATGTTGGATACCCAGCAAATAATTAATTCCATAGTTGGTATTAAGCCAAATATACTAAGATTCCCTTTTGGTTGTAATAATAACTGTTATAAAATTTCGCAGTCTATGGTCGATTTACTTCATCAAAATAACCTAAAAATTTACGATTGGAATACAGATAGTGGTGATGGTGCTCATCCTAATGCTAGTCCAAGTACATTTATTAAAAATTCCAAAAGTGACAAAGAGCGTGTAGTACTATTAATGCATTGTGCATATATGAGTAAAAATTCAGTAAAGGCTTTACCTAGTATAATTAAATATTATAAAGATAATGGCTATGAATTTAAAGCAATCGATGAAAATACTCCTGAAGAATATCATTTCATGAAAAAATAATAATGGATAAAATAAAGAGGCTATCTCAAAATTAATCCTTTTGAAATAGCCTCTTTAAATTATACAAAATATCTATTCTACCGCATAGCTTCCATTTACCGATGTAATCTTTTCAACAATTTTAAACATTACAATTCCTGATATTGTATTTACTATTATTGTTGGCACTACTACTGATATGAAAAGTACATTAAACGATAATCCTCCAGGTAATCCTACTATATTCGCTAGTAAAGTTAAAAATACTGTTCCGCTCACTAAAGTTCCTAAAGGTAATAATATTGATACTTGCACTAACTTATTAACTTTATTTCTTAAAGGCATTAATATCAAATACATGACATTACAAGTTATAAATTTATCTATAATATTTGGTAATTGTCCTCCTGGTGTTTTAGTTGTTAGTGCTGCAAATACTCCCATAATAATCCCACATAGTAATGTTGTTTTATAATCTTTATTAAACACTATTATTATAAATAACATTGCTAATGAGAAATCTGCCTGCATACCGAATGGTGGTGTAACCTGGTGTAATATTGCTCCTATTGCTATTAAAATTGCATTTGTTGCCATTTTCTTTGTATTCATAATAAAAATCCCCCTTGTTAATCTTTGCTTATTTTATTTTTAAGTTGAAACCACTTTCTTTCACAACATACTTATCACGCCCCAATATTTAAATATATTTCTTTGTTATGCTTCCAAATATAGAGTCTTTTGGTTAACAACTACTAAAAAAGAATATAAAAAAACCGTCCTATAATTAATAGGACGGATATTATCCGCGTTGCCACCTAGATTGCATAAAATGCCTCTCATTTCAGATACAAACATATCTTATTCGCTATAACGTGCGACTTACGGCTAAACTACTCTCAAAAGATTTCATCTCGCTCCTCAAAGGCCCATTCATCATTAACTACCGTACTGAAATCTCACCACCTTCAGCTCTCTTTAACATTGTTATATGATTACTATCCCTCTTCGTAGGATTTATTTTATAATCTTATATTATATCCTCAAATAGTGTTTGTCAACACTTTTATAAAATTTCCTTACCGATTATATTCTTAATTGCGTCAAACATTCTTGGTTTACTGAAATAGTATCCTTGAACAACATCGCATAATATTGTTCTTAAATATTCAACTTGCGATTTTTCTTCAACCCCTTCTGCCACTACTTCTATCCCCAATTGATGTGATAAATTTATTATATTTTCCACAATACACTTACTCTTAGGATTGTTCATCAAATCAATTACAAAACTCCTATCTATCTTTAGTACATCTATAGGTAATTTTGTCAAATAGTTAAGCGAAGAGTATCCCGTCCCAAAGTCATCTAAAGCAATGCTTACTCCTAATTTTTTTATCTCCTGAAGGATCTTAACGTTTCTATCAAATGATTTCATTAGCATACTTTCTGTTATTTCTACTTCTATATACTTTGGATGAATTTTATATTTCTTTATTAGTTTTTTAAAATCTGATAAAACAACATCCTCTCTGAGCTGCATTTCAGACAAATTAACTGCTATCTTAAAATTATCATTTCCCTCGTTTAAAAGACATTTCGTCTTTTTGAATACTTCTTCCAAAACAAAACTTCCAATTGGAATTATCATTTTTGAACTTTCTGCGATCGGAATAAACTCCGCCGGACTTACCATTCCAAATTCACGACTTTCCCATCTTGCTAAAGCTTCAAATCCGTTTACCAAAGAATCATCGAGTGATACTTTAGGTTGAAACATAACATATAATTCATTATTATTCAGTGCAGTTCTTAACCCTTTCTGCAAACTATAAACTCTGTTTAGCTCATCAGAAAGGCTATCATCAAAAAAATCACACTCATTTTTACCATTTTTCTTTGCTTCATACATTGCTGCATCTGCATTTTTGAGTAATGTATTATAATCTATTCCGTGATCTGGAGATAGAGAAACACCAATACTTGCTGTTAAGTATATTTTTCTTCCATTCACTATATTAGGTTTTTCAAAAGACTTTGCTATAGCATTACCCAAAGTTATAATTTCTTGTATATCAATTATATTTGGCTTAAATAACAGAAAAGTATTGCCGCTATATCTTGATACTAATATATCTTCTGTAACAGATTCGACTATATTATAGCCCACTTCTTTTAACACTAAGTCTCCAAAATCATGCCCGTAGGAGTCGTTTACATATTTAAAATTATCTAAATCTATTATCAGCATCGCGGCTCTAGTATTACTATTAACAACATTTTGTAACATTTTGGCTACCGTGTTCTTGAAAAAATATTTATTAGGTAGCCCTGTAATTCTATCACTATGAATTATTGAATCTATTGTTTTATTGACCATAGATTCTTTCCAATTTTTCGTCAAAGAATCTATATCACCATATTCATTCTCTAAGTCCTTAAAGCAATAACTAGTTCCAGTAAAGTAATACTGTTCATTACTTTTAATTGACTTCCCGACAAGAATAAACTCAACAATGTTACCCCTAGGACTTTCCATCTTGTATTGTAGCTGCATTTGTTCTCTATTTATATAGTGTCTCTTTAAATCTTGAGAGAAAAAGCTTAAAACATTTTGTTTATCTTCTTCACCAACAAAATTTATAAATTGATCTAAAGTTTCATTCTTAGTATCATACTCTTCAAAAAAACTTTTCATTGTATCATCAATTATTAATTTAAGCTCTGATTGATTCCAAATTATATTAACGCCCAAAATTGGTATAGAATCAAATATTTCCTCATGATTTAATTGAAGTTCCTCCCTAATCATATATATACAATCCTTCACATAATTCTATAATTTGTACTATTCCTGTTTGTTAGAATCTTTAGATTTCTTATCATTTGCTAATGATGCTATTAAAGCTGCTGTTGCTGCTATAACAGTAATTAATTTGCCTGTCTTTTTTAAATTCATATAACATCACCTTCCTAACTTTATGAATAATTATTTATTAAGACTCTAATTCTTAAATTGATTTTCTTCTTCCTCGTATTTATATCCGATACTTATTAATATATTTATAATATCGTCTTTAGATAATTCTAAATCATCACAAAGAATATCTAATGAACCATATTGATCTCTTAATTTCATGTTTATTACACTTAACAATATGTTTGGATCACTGATCCCCATAGGATTATTTTCCATATCTACTCTTCCTTTTCATCTATTGATATATGGTTAATTATAGCATAACATACATTTCCAAATTAATAAATACTTTTAGTTACTTAAGTCTACTCTTCATCGTAATAATCTAGAAAAGAATGCTTTTCTTCGCCCTTTTGCCAACCTAATATTGAATCCATACTAACATTTTCAGCTGCTTTAAAGATAGACTTTTCAACTCCGCTAAAATTCTTCTTTAATTCTTTAATAAGATCTTTTATTTCATATCTCTTATTACCTATTCTTTCAGCTGCAACCATACAAGCGCAATTCAATGGCCATATACCACTATAATTTATAAATCTTTTTATATACTCTTCCTCTATAAAATACATAGGCCTAATTAATTCTAAACCTTCAAAATTTTTAGCTTTTAATTTAGGCAACATTGTCTTAAAATTACCACCATATAAAATGTTTAGCATAGTTGTTTCAATTACATCATTATAATGATGTCCTAATGCAAGTTTATTACATCCAAATTCTTTTGCTTTTGCATAAAGAGAGCCTCTTCTCATCCTTGCGCATAAATAACAGGGGTAATCCTTAGCCATTTTATCAACAACATCAAAAATGCCTGATTCATACATATGAATTGGAATATTTAGATGCTCACAATTTTCTATTAGTAAATTTTTTATATCTGGATGATACCCTGGATCCATAGCTAAAAATACTAATTCAAATTTAACTTGACCATGTCTTTGCAACTCCTGAAATAATTTTGCCATAAGTATACTATCTTTTCCTCCAGAAATTCCAACAGCAATTTTATCTCCTTCTTGAATTAAATTATATTCTTTAATTGCCTTAACAAATTTTGACCAAATATGCTTTCTATAGCTTTTAATTATAGCTTTTTCAATCTCTTCTAGTGGCTTTTTTTCTCCATCTGGTATAATTCTTGGACAGCCTTTTCCTGCAATTGTACTCATTATTTCATTTCTCCTTATTATCTTAATAGTATCCAGATCATAGATACTAATTGTTCTTGAATATATCTTTCTTTAAAGAGTTTATAATGAACACTTAAGATTTACAAGTGTTTTTAGGTTTTAATATTAGCTGATTTTAATTATTCGTATTCGTACTTTGATTTTCATATATCAAAGTAATGTTTATTTAGAAAGAGATTTCACTAGTTCTTCAGGGTTTTTGTCTTTCATCAAACTAGACATTATAGCAATTCCACTTGCTCCAGCATCCAATACTTTCTTATAATTATCTTGATTTATTCCGCCTATTCCAATGACTGGAATGTTAATCTTCTTGGAAAGAGCCTCTATTTCCTTAATTCCTCTAGGAGGAAGACCTTTTTTACAATCAGTTTCAAACACATGGCCATAAATAACATAGTCTGCTCCTAATTTAGCCGCTTGTATACCTTCTTCGCAACTATGTATTGAAACGCCTATCATCTTATATATCTTATATTTATTCCCACTAAAATCAAAATTATCCACTATCTCTTTAGAATTTATTGCTCTTCCTGTGCATAACTTGTTACTAATATTTATAAAATCATTAAATGATAACTGAATTCCATCAACATTGGACTTTTTAGCAATATCTATATTGGAATTTAGTATTATTCTGATATTTGTATTTTTCAGTTCCTCTTTTACTTTCAAAACTAATATCATTAGCTCTTCACTGCTTAAATCTTTTTCTCGTATAATTAAGAAATCTAGATTAGATTCTGATATTTTTTTTATTTGATCAAAAAAGTTCCTACAAAGTTTTCTATTTGTTATTCCAATTACAGACATCTTTAGTTTATACCTCTTCTCCTAATATTAATCTAAGCGCCATATTTGCTTCATGACAAGCTGCGATACCAACCCTAGGTGCCATTAACCCCTCATTTACTTTTGCCTCATTTTTAAAGTCTCCACACATATATAGCCTTGTATTTATTTTTTTGCTAATTATTAGATTATTAGAATAATACCCTGCCATACCTGAGGCTGAAATAACCTTTGGTTTTTCTGTCTGAAGTAAAACTTCTCTAACTATCATCGCTTTATTTTCTGCGCCATCAAATGCTTCAATTACAATATCCATATCCTCAAATAAATCTTTAATGTTATCCTTATCTACATACGTATCAACAACTTCGATATTTATGAACGGATTGATTTCTAACAATATTTCTTTTAATGCATGGCATTTTTTCATTCCAATATGTCTTATAAAGTATTGTTGTCTGTTTAAATTACTAGGTTCAACCACATCAAAATCTATTATTTTTATATGTCCAACCCCAACTCTTCCCAACGCTAATGCTACTGTTGAACCAAGTCCACCAAGTCCAGCAATAGCTATCTTCGCCTTCTTAACTTTCTCATGAACCTTTGGAGTATGTCTACTTACCATTAGTGCCTCTAACTCTTCTTTTTTAGGCACCTCGCCTCTCTTAATTAAAGTAACTTTATCGCCTTCATTTAGAGAATAATCTTGTTTAATTGGAAAACCATTTAAAATAACTATATCCGCATCACTTTTTATCCTGCTTCTAACTTCAAATGCAGTAATTTCTCCCTCAATATCTATTTCTCTTTCATTTACTAAAACTTTCAAACTAATATCCCCAATCTAAATAAATTTTAAAACTTAATATATCTGTTCATTATTTACTCATTATTTTCTTATCAGTCTTTTTTCATAATTTGTACGACCAATGGGCAGAACCTCTACTTATTTGGCTTCCATAATAAATTACTAGATAATAAAAAGACTTACACTAAGGTAAGTCTTATAAATCTTCTAAAACATTTATTGCTTCCCTACGGTGGTATTAGCCACATCAGGTCAAAAGAGTTAAAGCAAATAAGCTTCTCTCAGCCAATTAAATTGGCACCCCTAGCCTTTTATACTATTCAATTTCTGTTATGGTTATATATTATCATTTTATTTCTTATAATTCAAATTTTTATGGATTAAATCCATAAATTAGATTTGTAAATTTATTCATATTTTGTATAAAAATCAACTTTTTTCTAAGTTCATAGAATTAAATATAGAATCAGTAATTATTATTACTATATTTAAATTTATATTTTTAAAATATAATTGAACATTTTTTCTAACGTGGTAAAATAATATGTGTCGGTATTCAATTAGAAGCTGAACGGAAATTCGTATATATTATATATTTTTCCGAATTATATCCATATATCAAGGAATAAGAACGGAGGTACCTTATGGAAAGAGGCTATACTAAATCTAAATTTTCAGTTAGACAGATTGCAATGATCGGAATGCTTTCTGCAATTTCAATTTTCTTAGGATTAACCGGGCTTGGGTTCATACCAATTCCACCTGTAAAAGCTACTATAATGCATATCCCAGTTATTATAGGTGCGATAGTTGAAGGCCCCATAGTTGGATCCCTAGTTGGATTAGTTTTTGGTTTATTCTCAATGTATCAAAATTTTACCGCTCCTGGTCCAACATCATTTATATTTTGGAATCCTATAATTGCATTAGTTCCTAGAGTCCTAATTGGAATTGTAGCATACTATGTGTATATACTTCTTAGAAAGAGATTTAAAAATCAAAGCATTAGTATTGCAATAGCATCAATCTGTGCTACATTAATTAACACTATAGGTGTTTTGGGTTTAACTTACGTATTTTACTTAGAAAGATACTCTGCTATTTTAAAGATAAATCCACAAACTGCTGGAATTGCAATTGCAACCATTGGTTTAACAAATGGAGTTCCTGAAGCTATAGTGAGTGCTGTAATATCAGTCCCTGTAATTGTAGCTATATTTAGAATTAAGAAAAAAATTTAACTAAACTCTAAACAAGTAAAATAAAATATTTTTTAAAGAATATAAATTATAAAGAGGCACTTGCTAAAAGCTGCCTCTTTTCTTGTTCTAATTATTGGTTATATATAAAACTATTATGAAGAATTAAAATATGGTATATAATACAAATATACCGATTCCTATTTACTACTTAAAAAGTTACTCACATTTTTTTGATTATAATTTTCTAGAGAATAAAAATTCCTATAGATCACATTTATCTACAGGAATTTTACAAAACTTATTTTTTACTAAAGTGGTTTTATTATTATTTCTTCATCTTTATTATCAATCACAACCTTAGATCCATAGCCTAGTTCACCCTTAATTATCATCCTAGCGAGTCTATTCTCTAAAGTGTTCTGTATATATCTTTTTAACGGCCTTGCTCCATAAACCACATCATAACCTTCTCTTGCCATTATTGTTTTTGCTTTATCTGTAACTTCTATTTCGATATTTTTATCTTTTAGTCTTAAACTTACTTCTCTTAAGAATATATCTATAATTTTCTTAATGCCAGACTCTGTCAAAGGTTTAAACATTATAGTATCATCTACTCTATTTAAAAATTCTGGTTTAAATCTTGATTTTAAAACACTCATTACTTTTGATTTTATTTCTTCATCAACGTGATCTTCATTAGTATTTTCTAATAAATATTCACTTCCGATATTTGAAGTCATAATTATTATAGTATTTTTAAAATCTACAGTTTTACCCTTATTATCAGTTAATCTACCATCATCTAATATTTGAAGGAATATATTAAACACATCTTCATGCGCTTTTTCAATTTCATCAAATAAAATTACGCTATATGGTTTTCTTCTTACAGCTTCTGTTAGCTGACCACCTTCATCATAACCTACATATCCTGGAGGCGCTCCAACTAATCTAGACACTGAATGCTTCTCCATATATTCCGACATATCAATTCTAATAATATTTTCTTCTGAATCAAATAAATTTCTAGCTAGTGTTTTTGCAAGCTCCGTTTTACCAACTCCTGTTGGCCCTAAGAATATAAATGATCCTATTGGTCTATTGATATCTTTAAGCCCAGCTCTTGCCCTGAGTATTGCATTAGTTACAGCTTCTATTGCCTCACCCTGGCCTATAACTCTATTACTCATATCATCTTCTAGTCTTAAAAGTTTTTCCCTTTCTCCTTCAAGTAAGTTAGTTACAGGAATTCCAGTCCATTTAGAAAGTACAGCGGATACTTCCTGCTCAGTTACTTCCTCTTTTAATAGAGCTCCCTCATAATTTTCTCTTAGTTCAATTTCTTTTTGCTTAATTTTTTCTTCTATAGCAGGAATCCTACTATATTGAATCTCAGCAACTTTATTATAATCAAAGTTTCTTTGCGCTACTTCTATTTCTCCTCTAGCATCATCTAGCTCACTTTTTAAGGTTTTAATAGCTGTGATTTGCTCTTTTTCTTTGGTATATTTTGCAGTCATTTCATCATTCTTTTCTTTTAATCCTGCAAGCTCTTTCTCTAAGTCATCTAACCTATTTTTTGAACCCTCATCTTTCTCTTTTGACAAGGCTTCTTTTTCTATTTCTAACTTAAATATTTTTCTTCTTATAACATCAAGTTCTGTTGGGAGGGAATCTATTTCAGATCTTATCATAGCTCCAGCTTCATCAATTAAATCAATTGCCTTATCAGGCATATATCTATCTTGAATATATCTGTCAGAAAGCTTTGCAGCAGCTACTATTGCTGAATCATGAATTCTAATCCCGTGATGAATTTCAAACCTTTCTTTTAATCCTCTTAGTATTGCAATTGTATCCTCTACTGTAGGTTCATCTATAATTACTGGTTGGAATCTTCTTTCTAAGGCTTTATCTTTCTCAATATATTTTCTATATTCATCAAAAGTTGTAGCACCTATACAATGTAACTCTCCTCTTGCTAATAATGGTTTAATCAAATTACCAGCATCCATTGCTCCATCAGTCTTACCAGCTCCAACTATTGTATGAATTTCATCTATGAATAGTAATATTCTACCCTCACTGCTTTGAACTTCTTTTAATACCGCTTTTAATCTTTCTTCAAATTCACCTCTATACTTAGCTCCGGCAATCAAAGATCCCATATCCAAAGCAAATATAATTTTATCCTTAAGGCCTTCTGGAACATCTCCTCTAACTATTCTTTCAGCTAATCCTTCAATAATTGCTGTTTTACCAACACCAGGTTCACCTATTAATACTGGATTATTCTTGGTTCTCCTTGATAAAATCCTTATTGTCCTTCTTATTTCTTCATCTCTTCCTATAACAGGATCTAACTTATGCTTTTTAGCAAGGTCAACTAAATTAGTTCCATACTTTGCTAATGCGTCATATGTCCCTTCTGGATCTTGCGTTTCAACTCTTTGGCTTCCTCTAACTTCAGAAAGAACTTTTAAGAAATTGTCCTTGGTTATATTATATTGCTTTAATATTTTAGAAACTTGATTGTTATCTATTTCTATAATAGCAAGCATTAAATGTTCAACACTAACATATGAATCTTCAAACTGTTTCGAAAATTCTTCAGCTTTAATTAACACTTCCTCTACTTTTCTAGTTATATATACATTGCCAACTCCTTCTCCTAAAACTTTTGGCATTGCATCTAATTCCTTATTTACTGACGCTTTTAAATTCTTTACTGATATACCCATTTTAGTAAGAATATTAGGGACTAACCCGTCCTCCTGCTCTACAAGAGCTGAAAAAAGATGAATTAAATCTATTTGCTGATGATTAAATTTAACAGCTGTAACATTGGCATCATTCAATGCTTGTTGAACTCTCAACGTCATTTTATCAATATTCATACTTATTCCTCCTAAATCTCTATGTTAAATTTCGAAATTATTATTAAAACTAGTTTATCACTATACCTAAATAATTCCTCTTTATCTATATAATAATACATAGGTCAAAGAAAGTCAAAGTTTATTTAGTCTTTTTTTTAATTTTTTTATCATCTAAAGATTTATTTTAAATTTTGTTGTTTTATAGTAAAATAGTAATATAAATATTATTAGCCTGTTATTTTACAGCTTAACGATATTAAACTTTTTTAAAAGAGGTGATGTTATGAAAATAAGTTCTATCATTAAACCAAATTTCCATACAATTAATGTAAACGATACTATAGATAAAGCTTTAGATTTTATGGACAAACTTAATATTAATGGAATGCCAGTAGTAGATGATAAAGAAATTGTAGTAGGAATGGTAGTAAAAGCTGATATATATAGATTCATGATACATCCAGGACATTATGTTAGCTGTCCAGTTGAGTGGGTTATGTCAAAATCAGTTATCTCTGCGCAATCTGATGAAGATCTACTCACTGTAGCTAAGCGTCTAAGAGAAAATGATATTATAACAATGCCTGTTATTGAAGACGAAAAAATTGTAGGAGTTATTAATATAGATGATTTATTAGATTACTTCATTGACTCTTGTTCAAAAAATTAGTAACAATAATATCCATATGAATTTAATAGCTTAAATATATCATTACTGATCTTAAAGGCTTAATTGTGAATATAAAAAAATAGAAGTGGCGATATTTTGTTAATCCATTATAATCGAATTAACAAAATATCGCCCTTCTATATATATTTACGAGAAATTAGATTTTTTTATCAACAGCTAATGCAAGATTAAAGTATTTTAGCGAATCCGCTGTAAGTCCAAGCTTATAATAAAGCTTACCCATATCTACATATCTATTTCTTCTTTCTTCTCTGGTACCAAATTTAAACAACGAATCTAATGATAGATTCATATATTTTTCCGCTTCCAAATGTTTGTCCATTTTCTGAAGAATTATACCTTTAAAATAATATGACTTCTCAATTAACTTTATATTATCAGTCATAATAGCTAAATTTAATGATTCTTCTGTAATCCTATAAGCTATCTCATACTCTGAATTATCAATTAATATTTTTGTACAATAATTCAAAAACTCCACATATTTTTCTACATTATCTTGTGGAAATATCTTTATTCCATCTTCTATTTCAGAGATTGCTTTTTCCTTTTCTTCTACTTCAAAATAATACTTTCCATAATTTCCATGGGATGCTGCCAGAGAAATAGGATTATATTTTTGATATTGAAATGCTTTCTTTTTATATTCATCAACATAATCTTTTTTAAGCTTAATGCATACTGTAGCATATATATGATATATTTTTCCCTTGCTTTCATCTGTTTTAAGGTCATCAACATATCCTATGATTTCTGATAAAATGCTATATGCTTCTTCAGATTTTCTTAAATTCTGATAACACAGAGCCTCATTGTAGCCTATTAAACAGTACTCTGAACTATCAAATCCATCTTCTTTCAATCTAAACATTTCTCTAAGCTTGCTGTAGTAAGAAATAGCCTCAATATATTCACCATTTTGAGATAAATAACGTGCCATATCTTTAAAGTAGATAGCTGTATTTTCTTCCGTATTATTTCTTTGATATAAATCATAATATTGAGAAACTATAAGCTGAATATTTTCAACCTTATTTTCTTCTACATAATACGAGAATAATATGTGTATTAATTCAAAAGCTAAATCATAATATTTATATTTTAGTGCATAGCTTAGGTTATCTTTCAACTTACTTTCAGAATCAGTATCGGAAGATACATTCCTCTTTATTATATTTAGATTATTTGAAATTTGTTCATATACGTCTTCTATTAAATAATCTACATCTATTTCTATCTTCTCAGCTATATAATTCAGTAATTCGGTATCTGCCTTAATCTTTCCATTTTCTATACAGCTCATCTTGGCAATTGAAATCTTATTTCCGCATAATTCTTTCAATGTTATACCTTTAAATACTCTAGCTCTTTTTATCTTTTCGCCAGTAGATAGTATTTCCAAATATCTCACCCACTTACTTATAATTTGTAATTTTCTAACTTTTCTGCTTCATCAAATAACTTTATTCCTTGATTTAAGTAATATGAAGCCTCTTCTTCTTCTTTTTTATCTATGAAATATTTTCCGACTCTCATAGCTAATTCAGCAGCCTTCGACAACTTTCCGCTATTTTTTGCTAGCACATATGTATCAATCAATACACTTTCTGCTTGTTCTGGTTTATCGTCAATATTGAACATAGTATATTTTATTAGTTTACATTCGATTTTTCTGTCTATATCATGCTCTTCAATTCTATTTTCTATATCTTTTAGTATTTTGCTACATTGTTCAGTATTCTTTAACTTCAGATAACTTTTACAAATATCTATTAGTATATCATTTATACATCCTACACGATTTTGTGTACTAATACTTTTTGATATATCATAATGCTTAAGAGATTCATCTAAATTTCCTAGTTCATAAAATAACTTTCCTAAATTATGTTCTATATTAACTATGCTCTTGTTATACTGTATCTTTTTATATACTTCTAATGTTTTCTTTGAATACTTTATTGCATTCGGCAAGTCACCTTTTTTATTAAATTCTTCTGCTAAAGAGAATAGATTTCTCGCATAATCTTCATCATTATAGACTTGTTCAAATCTATTTCTTGCTAGACAAGAATATTCTAAGGCTAAATCCAGTTCTTCTACATCGTAATATGTTCTAGCCATATTGTAGTATATTTCTCCCATTAAAAATTCATCTACAACCTTATTGTCTATATATACCTTTTCAGCCTGTTTTAAGTAACTACTAGAAGAATGATATGCCTTTAATTCTAAAGCAATATTAGCTAAATGTAGGAAAGTTTTTATTATCTGCTCATAATTATTATTTTTTACAAAAATTACATTTGCTGATAAAAAAAACTTCTGAGCCATAGGAAAATCTCTTTTATACATGTAGGATTTTGCTGTTATAAAATATATCATTGCTTTTCTATATTCTAGATTATATTTTTCACAG
This sequence comes from Clostridium beijerinckii, assembly GCF_018223745.1. Lineage (NCBI taxonomy): Bacteria > Bacillati > Bacillota > Clostridia > Eubacteriales > Clostridiaceae > Clostridium > Clostridium beijerinckii. The sequence goes on along the minus strand of NZ_CP073653.1, from coordinate 721,926 downwards.
TAGTATAGAGCATTATCAATATATCTTTGACCTTTTTCGTAATCTCCCTGGAGTATGCATGATTCCCCTACCTGTTCGTAATATAAACTAATCTTTTCAGCTTGGCTTTCTTCTGATTCCATTAAATATTCTACATTTGTGTTCAATGCATCAGCTAAATATTCTAGCAAATCTACTGATGGATTCGAACGGCCAGATTCTACCAAACTTATTTGTCCTGGAGTTATTCTGTCTTTTGCCAAATCCTTCAACGTCATATTCAATTGTTTTCTTCTTCTCTTGATCTTTTCTCCCAATGATAGAATTTCCATCTTTTTAATCCTTCTCTATTCAACAAATTATTTAGTTATTTTAATATAATTTCCTTAATTATAACATAAATTTATAAAAAACTGCATAAAAATATAAATGTGCCCCAAATTTTATATAATTTAATTTTATTATCCATATTTATGTACAAAAGTATAAATACAATAAATAAAAATAAAAAGGCATGAAAGAAATTCATGCCATTCTATTTTTGTTATACCTAATTTTTACATATTATACTTTCTTTTTGTAATTCTATCTCATCCAATCATAAACTTCATGACCTACTGATTCAGCCATATTCCTCATTCTTCTGCCTGCTCTTCTCATTGTTTTTTGACTCCTTCTATCCATACGTGGCATTAGAGACATTTCGACAGCAACTCCAATTAAAAATCCAGTCATCATTCCCTTAGAAAATCTTTCCATAATAAACACCTCTTTAACATCAATTTATTTTCTATAAATATATTGTGTATTAATCAAAAAGTTATCCAAGTTAATTTATTCCATGATTATATACAGTTTTAAAAATATTCTAAAAAGTAACTATGCATATTACAATCAGCTTTCTATATTCCAGTCCTAATTAAGCACTTTTCTTATTTGCATTTTAAATGCAAATCTATTATTCCAACATATATACTGGTTTAATTATTATCAACGTACTCTTTAAGAAGATAAAAAATTAATTTTTCTTTTTCTTTGCTTAATAGCTTAGAAATTATCTTTTTGCCTTCGATAGCGTTATTTCTATATAAACTAATAATTTGTTCAAATCTAATTTCATTATCATCTTTCTTATCTACATTCAATATATTTTCCATTTGTAGATCTTCATCTTCGCCAATTAAAATTATATTATTTGAATGACTTGGAGCTATGCTTAAGATTTCTTCTTTAACCTTAGTACCAGAAACTCTTATAACATTTTTACTTAACCATTTTTCAACGGTTCTATCAGAAGTTATCCCTAAGCACTCTTTACATTTCTCATCAACAAGCTCGTTAAATAAATCTCCAGTATGACTATCAACTTTTACAAATATAATTTCCATTCCAGAATTTATTAACTCTTGCATCTTTTTATAATATTGCATAGATGATTCTTCTTTTCGTTCCCATGCTCCAGTTGCATGATGAGCTATCCCCTCGTAATCATGAAATAGAACTACTTTTTTTTGTCCATGTTCTAAAGCATATTCAACAGCTCTAACAGCTCCCTTAAGTTCGCCTGCTATTTGTCTTATATTTTTAGAAGAGCTATCTTTTTCAGCTCCGCTTTCTATATATTCTACAACATCATCATTAACACAAACTACCCCATAAGAATATCTTCCGTCAGAAGAATTATAACTTCCATCAACATATGCATGAAGACAGTCTTTTGGATAACTTTCATCACTCTTTTTTAGCATTCTATTTCCTTCGTTTAGATATGATTTTGCCTCTTCTATGTCTTCGAAACTCTTATACTTTGCTCCCTTTACCCCTTTTACATATGCTAAGCATTCATTCCAAGTATTGACTATTACATTTTCAACCTTTTTGTTATTTTTAATATCAAAACCATATTGTATTGCATAAACTTTTTTCGCCATATATTATTCCTTTCTCCGACAGTCTAACTTATTATTATACTTTTCATGGAATATTTATAAACTTATAATCTATATGTTATTAAATTTATAAATAATATTTTCTATAGTGATGATAATTCTTCTACAGCACCATATAATTTTTCAATATTTGCAGCATTTGTAAAGTTAGTTAGATATTCTATTCCTTTTTTTAATACTAAAAGTATATCATTTTTACCTTCCCAATTCTCTACTATTATCGATAATGGTATATCTTTAATAATCTTATTTAAAACAAAAAATATAACTCCAATATCATCAATCACACCTATAAATGGTATACTATTAGGTATTATGTTAACTGGTACAGTTACATATGCTATTCCTGCCGACATTATAAGCTTAGTCTTTATAGATACTCTTTTATCCTTAAGTAATCTATATATTAAAGAAGCTATATCTGGCAATACAAATATATACTCTTTATAATTTCTCACATTTTCAGATAATTTATTTGTAATTTTATTTCTTCCGACAGAATAGCAATCTTTAGTTTTATCTGTAAGATCCAATGATGCTACATCAATCTCTTCTTCTTCACTTGTTTCTTCAACATCACTTTCCTTTATTAATTCTCCTAGTATTGAAACCTCAACATTAGAAATTTCAGCCCATACCTCTGATTTTTTCATGAAGACCTCACTAATATTTAGATTTACGTACGGTACATCTTGAAGTATTGTATTTATATCAATTATTACTTTATCTCTATCACTATTTATTCCATACTTTTTAAAAGCTTTTGCTAATTGCTTTAACACAAAACTTCTTAATATTCTGAAGAAACCAACATTTAATGCTTTAACTTTAACTATCTTTACAGTAATTTTGTTATGAACACACCCAACTAATTGGACCTTTATATTGAAGTCTATATTTATTCCCTTTTTCAAAGTTCCTTCTAATATTATTCCATCATTAATAGTTACTGTTCTTAAATCCAACCCATCAACCTTAACAAATTCATTGATTATACTTAATATATCATTACCAGTTAATTTAACTTTTACTTCTGATATGTTCATTTTTTATTCCCCTTTAGAGTAAATTCTTACTTTATATATAAATTAAATCTAATTACTTTCCTAAATATACTTAAAAGTATACATTATTCCAGAAAATTATTAAAGATATGTTATATATAGAATCTACAATTTTTCTTAATAGCAAAAGTCCCCATTTAACTTTCTGATAAAAAAAGAAGGCATGCCTTAATGTCATTTTGTTGCCTAAATGACATCTGGCATAGCCTCTCTTCTTTTAATACAGCATATTCATGCTGCAAATACTAGTTATTATTCAATTTCTTTTTTCAATCTACATGTTCAAAATGAACTATTAAAATACTGGAATTACTGAACCATTGTATTCTTTTTCTATAAATTCTTTAACTTCTGGTGATGTCATAGCTTTTACTAAAGCTTTGATTTTTTCTTGATTTTCATTACCTTGTTTTACAACAACTATGTTTGCATAAGGTTTAGCAGCTTCTGAAGCCTTATCTTCAATAATAATTGCATCTTTTGCTGGATTAAATTTAGCTTCTATAGCATAGTTTCCATTGATTACTGCAGCATCAACGTCATCTATTGCTCTTGGAACTGCTGCTGCTTCTAATTCATTAAACTTTAAGTTTTTAGGGTTTTCAGTAATATCCTTTGATGTAACTAGTTCTCCATCTTTAATTTTTATTAAGCCTTTTCCTGCTAATAATTTTAATGCTCTAGCTTCATTTGATGGATCATTAGGAACGGCAATTGTAGCTCCATCTTTAAGTTCATCTAAACTTTTTACCTTCTTAGAATATAATCCCATTGGTTCTAAATGTATTGCACCAACTGAAACTAGGTGATATCCCTTAGATGAATTTTGTTCATTTAAGTATGGAGTATGTTGGAAGAAGTTTGCATCTAATGAACCTTCTTCTACAGCAGTGTTAGGTTGATTGTAATCATTAAATTCTGTTATTTCTACTGTATATCCTTCTTTTTCAAGTAATGGTTTAGCTATATTTACTATCTCTTCATGTGGCTTTGGTGTTACCCCAATCTTTATTACCTTGTCATTTTTAGAATCTTTACTTCCTGAAGTAGCTGTGCCCCCGCAACCTACTAATCCTAGTGTCACTACTCCTGCTAAAACTACTGATAAAATTGATTTCTTTTTCATATTTATTCCCCCTATTTTGATAATTTATTGTAAAAATAATTGCCTATAAGCTGTAGTCCTTGTACTACTATGATTAACACAATACATGTTACTACCATATAATCAGTTTGGAATCTTTGATATCCATAGCTTATAGCTACTTGACCAAGTCCTCCACCCCCAATAGTTCCTGCCATTGCAGAATATCCAACAATGCTTATTATTGTAAGAGTAATTCCTGATGCTATTGAAGGAATTGCTTCTTTAAGCATTACCTTAAAGATAATTTGAGTGTTTGATGCTCCAAAAGATCTTGCCGCCTCTATTATTCCTTTATCGACTTCTCTAAGTGATGATTCTATAATTCTTGCTACAAATGGTGCTGCTGCAATTGTAAGTGGAACAATAGCTGCTTCTGTACCTATAGATTTACCAGCAATAAATCTAGTTAATGGTATTATTGCTACCATTAATATGATAACTGGAAAACTTCTTAATATATTAATTATTAAATCTAAAACTGTATAAACTATTTTATTTGGTTTTAATCCGTCTTTTGCAGTAACTGTTAATATTATTGCAGGTATGAATCCTAAAATAAGTGAACCTATAGTCGATGCAAAAACCATCTCTAGAGTTTCTATTAAAGCTTTTACTATTACCTGATTCATTATTCGATCACCTCCAATAAGATATCCTTATTTTCAAGGTACTTTATAACCTTGTCCTTATCCTCTTCGTTGATGTTTATTACAAGCCCACCTAATACTTCGCTCCTAAATTTTTCAAGTTTTCCCCAAACTATAGAAAAATCTATCTCTAATTCCCTTGCCATCTTTGTAATTAGTGCATTTTCAGAAGAATCACTTGGGAAGAATATCTTGATATTAACACCTTCTTCTGGTAATATTCCTTCATCTTCTTCTCCTAAGAATTTCTTTAATGATTTTCCTGGTTGTAAGAATAAATCTTCTGATCTTCCTTCTGCTTTTATTTTTCCACCATCTAGCAATGCAACTTTTTCACAAACTTCTTTTATTACTTCCATTTGATGAGTTACCATTACTATTGTAATCCCTAATTCTTTGTTTATTTTAGAAAGTAATGCTAAAATGTCTTTTGTAATTTTAGGATCTAATGCAGAAGTTGCTTCATCACAAAGTAGTATTTTAGGGTCTAACGCTAATGCCCTTGCTATTGCTACTCTTTGTTTTTGTCCACCACTAAGCTCTGACGGTTTGCTTAGCTTTTTGTCTGTTAATCCAACTAAATCTAATAATCTTAATACTTTGTCCTTAATTTCACTTTTGTTGTACCCCCACACTTCAAGAGGAAGAGCAACATTATCAAAAACATTTTTTCTTTGCATAAGATTGAAATTTTGAAAAATCATCCCCAAATCTTTTCTAAATTCCCTAAGACTTTTTCCTTCTAATGATGAAACCTCTTTCCCCATTACATTTATTGAACCTCCATCATAAGATTCAAGTCCATTAATGCATCTTAATAGTGTTGACTTTCCTGCTCCGCTGTGTCCTATTATTCCATAAATTTCGCCCTCTTTAATGCTTATTGATACATCTTTTATAACTTGTGTTTCCCCAAAATTCTTTACCACATTTTTGATTTCTATCAAACACATTTCCTCCTTTGACTTTGTTTTGTTAGTTTCCGGATAACTAAGGTGATGTAATAATTAACTTAATTATTAACGTTCACCTCAAAACAAAAGCGCTAGAGAATAAATCTCTAGCGCATAAAACACCATACAAATTTATCCTCTCATCTATCAGCTAAAAGCTGCTGGAATTAGCACCATATAAATATCATTTAGTAAAAAATAATATTTCGGTTGCCGGGTTTCAAAGGGCCAGTCCCTCCACCGCTCTCGATAAGATATTCAGATTATTTAATTTAGCTTTGACCTAATTATATACAACTTTTTTTAATTTGTCAAAATCTATAGAATAACCTTTTGCTCTTTCAAATCCAAGTATTGTAATCGGATTGGTTTTATTATATATACTTTCTTCATATATTGCAAGATTTTTTTACGAAATTAATTAATAAATTTAAGTTTATAGTATAAATATTAAATTATTTTATATTTATATTGCTAAATCTACTGTATATGCTATATATTTCTATCAAATATTCAAAATCAATATCTAAGCTAATAAAGATATTAACATAAAAAATAATAGATATTCTACAATAAAATTTGAAACCATACACATGTAGATAAATCTATCTATGTGCATGGCTTCATTTTTACTAGAATTACTTATATATTTTATGCCTCAAAATAATTGCTTAATATCTTAGGCTGCTTTTTTCTGCTTATCTAAATTCAGTATCTCCCAATTATTTGAGCAATCTGGAGATATCTCTCCATGTTTTTTAATGTAGCTAGTCATTAAACTTCTCACTTGGCCATCATCACCAAGTGCTTTTCCTGAATCATAGACAATAATACTTGGATCAGTATTGCTTAATCCAGCGGCTTTCATAAAACCACCACCGCCATTAAATCTATAGTTGTTTATAGCAACTGTAAATTCATCTGAATCTTTTACTTCAACACCATTAACCTTTAAATTCTTTATTCTATTTCCTGATATTACTCTTCCTGTTTCCTTGTCGATAGTACATGCAGGTTGTGTTAAATCAATATCATATGTTGCACCATATAATTGATCCAAGTTATAATCTGGAATATTTAATATTGGATCTTTTATTACTGCTGCATTATCCCCTGTTGTTTGAGCATAATATCTAACTGAATATTCCATCCAGTCTTTCAATTGCTTTCCTGTCATTTTTACTCCATACAAAAAGTTTTCAAATACATATACTGCCATCATATCTTTTATTGTAACATCACCTTGAGGTATATATGCTCCAGAACTTAATGGTGCTGCAATTGATAATTGAGTCCCAGCACTTTCTTTTTGTACTTTATTAATCAGCTCCATAATTGCAGTAGGCTCTGTTAACTGCCCACTTCCTGTAAATTCTCCAGTTGAAGTTCCTATTTTTGTATCTACATATTTTAATGTTGTATCTTCATAAGGTTTAATTAAATCGACAATCTCCTGATCATCTACTATGCCATTATCAATAACAATGTTTTTTGTTGAAATTCCTATAAGCTTTGCATTTCCATCAAAGTTCATATCAACTTGTGCCAAACCTGTAGCTCCCTTAGTTGACTCAACTATTGGAACAACTTTACCTTCTGGATTCTTCTTAGTTAGATCATTTACTTTCAAATGTGTATGACCTGCTATAATTGCATCTATACCATCAACTTGTGTTGCTATTGCGTTAATTTCATTTTCTGGTATAACATCTGCATCAGTCTCTTGACCACTATGTGCTGAAATTATAACAACATCTGCGCCCTTGGCTTTTACTTCTTTAACCCACTTTTTAGATTCATCTACAAGGTCATTAAATACCAATCCATCGTAATGTTTTTTATCTTCCCAACTTGGTATGCATTTATTTTCTAAACCTATAACCGCTACTTTTACTTCTTTACCATTAACATAAAAACTTTTCATTATATATGGATCTACAAAATTTGTTGAATCGTTCTTATATATATTGGCTCCAAGTACTTCTATTCCTTCTGACTTATAGTCTTTAATCACTCTATTTAATACATCTAATCCATAATTGAATTCATGATTTCCTAGTGTCCACGAATCATACTTCATAGCTCCCATAACCTTTGCCATAGGGTGCTCTAAAGTAGTGTCTAAAATATCATAGTAATATGATAGTGGTGTTCCTTGAATTGTGTCTCCATTATCAATTAGCATCACATTATTATTATTTTCTCTTACACTTTTAACATATGATGAAACTTTAGCTAATCCCTGTGCTTTAGATGGTGCTTTTCCTGTTCCATAATCATAATTTAAAACTGTACCATGAACATCCGTTGTTGCTAATAAAGTTATTGAACTAGACATATTAACCATTCTTGGTATATCAGTATTAGGTATTGTATTTTTATCATTTTTATCTTTATTTTCTTTACACCAATCTATAAATGCATCTCTTACTAAAACATGAGTATCATTTTTAACATCTAATCCACCGTACTTTGTAAATGCAGTAAACGAATCTCCTCCTTGAGCCACAAAATCTGGAACTGCAACAGATAAACTTTCGTTATCACTAATAGGGGTTCCATCTTCTTTTGTGATAGATTTAACTCTTTGACCTGATGGAAGATTTGAATCATAGCCGAATTTAATTCCCGATACCTGTAACCCCTTACTGTTATCCGCAACAGCCTGCTCTAGAACTTCTTTTAATTGAGATTTTGTCATGCTTAATTTATAAATTGTGTTATCAAAAGGCATAAACTGCCACATAGTTCCGACTGTAATATTTCCTTGTGGAATATCTATTCTAAGACCTCCATTATTTTGAAATCCAACATCAGCTTTAATAGAATTTCTTGTAACGTCAGATGCCCAATTTCCTAAAACTGATGATCCATATGGAGAAGCATCTAATTTTCTTGTTAAATCCTTTTCTGTATTATACCCAATAACTTCACTCGTCATTGGCTCTATCTGTTTATTGGCATTATCTACAATTTTATCAACATCACTGTCTGTTTGTGGTGTTCCAGTTTTATATCCTTTGTCATTATCTAGCGCCACATAACTTGTTTCAAGATTTGGCTGATCAAATACGATTTTATTATCACTAGTCAACTTGAATTTAGCATCTATATATCCTTTACCGTTTGATCCCCCAATATATACTGGAATATTGGTATTCTTAGCAATTGCAGCAGTTTTAGTATGGCTATGTCCACCAAATACAGCATCTACATTCTGAAGGTTATTAGCTAAATCAAATACTGGCCCTGTTGCATTATCACCCTTATCACCTTCATGCACCAATACAATTACTACATCCGCCAATTTATCTTTCTTTATTTGTAGTGCAATAGGATTTATTTCACTTGCAAGGTCTGTAAATTTATAGTCACTCACAAATTTAGGTGATACACTCGTCTCTGTTTCTCTTGTTATTCCTCCTATAACGGCGATTTTTATGCCATCTTTAGTTATAATTTTATATGGATCAAATACACGCTTGCCAGTCTTCTTATCGTAAAGATTGCTGCAAACTATTGAATACGCTGCACCCTTCATTGTTGTATTTGTAGTTGTATCCAATCCCCAATCAAACTCATGATTTCCAAGAGTTGTTATCTCCATTCCAATCTTAGACATAGTCTCCTGAACAGGAACCCCTTTCATGATATTAGATGTTGCAGATCCTTGATACAAATCACCTCCACCTAAAATCAATGTCCTATCTTTATTAGACTCTTTCACTTTTTCTATTCTATCTGCTAAAACCCCTGCAACTTGATTTCCTGATGAATCATTAAGTGTTCCATGAAAATCAGTGATTTCGATAACGTCAAACATTTTTTCATTCTCAGTTGCATAAACTCTTATAGAAAACGAGCTAAATAAAGTAATTATGAAGAATAAGCTAGTAAAAATTGATATAACTTTTCTGAACTTTAGAAGTTTTTTCACAATTATTTCCCCCTTAATACTAATCTCATTTACATATTATTACTTACAAAAAATTATATGACACATATTTTTTCAATAGTATATTTATTGTAAATGTCACCCATTTATTATTCAGATTATTTCTATAATAATTTTATCTAAAAACCCCATATTATCTTGTATTTTAACCAAATAAAAAACTACCAAAAATATTTTTATACTTTCGGTAGCATGCTTAATTAATATTTATTCTTTTCCTTAATTGCTCTATCCATGTCCCTCTTATGAGCTTTTTCTAACATCGAGTCTCTCTTATCATAATTTTTCTTACCTTTACAAACTCCAAGCGCAACTTTAACTTTTCCGTCCTTCAAATACAATGATAGAGGTATTAAGGTATATCCATCTCTAGACACTAAACCATCAAGTCTTCTTATTTCATCTCTATGAAGAAGTAATTTTCTCTCTCTTAATGGATCTACATTAAATATATTTCCTTGTTCATAAGGAGATATGTGCATATTCTTTACAAATATTTCACCATTATATATATCTGCATAACAGTCTTTAAGATTCACTCTTCCATTTCTTATTGATTTAACCTCTGTCCCAACTAAAACCAATCCTGCTTCCATTGCCTCTTCTACAAAATAGTCATGCCTTGCTTTTCTATTTTCTGCTAATGAATTCTCATTTCTTTTTCTTGCCATCATAATCACCCGCTATGGTTATATTTCTACTAAAATTATATTATACCCATTTCTGTAAATCAACTTATTTTGAACATTGCTGATATGAACGCTCAAAATAAGTTTATATGCACAAATTTTTGCTCTTTCAGAACATTAAAATCATATCTTATACTTCAACTAACTTTTTTTCTACTTCACTAATTTTTCCTTCTGATTCAAAATCTTTATCTTTTTCTTCTCTCTTTGGCTCTTGTGTAATCTTAAAAAATATCTCTCTATTTGTTATATCTACATTAACGCATTCTACTTTTACTTTATCTCCAAGTTTATATAACTTTTTAGTTCTTTCACCAATCAAGCTTAAATTTGCTTCATTGAATATATAATAATCATCATCTAGATCTGTTATATGAACTAAACCTTCAATGGTGTTTGGTAACTCAACGAATATTCCAAAAGATGTAACTGAAGATATAATTCCTTCGAATTCTTGACCAATTCTCTCTTGCATATACTCAGCTTTTTTAAGATCATCAACTTCTCTTTCTGCATCTTGAGCCTTTCTTTCCATTTCAGAAGATTGTTTAGCTGCATAACCTACTATATTTTTTAATTTATTTATTCTAGTTCCATCTACTTCTCCATGCAAATATTCTTTTATGATTCTATGAATTTGTAAATCAGGATATCTTCTTATTGGTGAAGTGAAGTGGCAGTAGTACTCAGCTGCAAGCCCAAAATGTCCGCTACATTCTGGTGCATATCTTGCCTGCATCATAGATCTTAATAAAAGTGTACTTACAACTGTTTCTTCGTTTTTTCCCTTAACCTTTTCTAGAATCTCTTGAAAACTTTTTGGTCTTATTTCTTCTGTCCATTGAATAGCATATCCCAAATTATAAACAAATTCTTTAAATTTAGCTAATTTTTCTTCATCTGGACTCTCATGTATTCTGTATACAAAAGGTAGATGAGTACCAAACATATGCTCTGCAACTGTCTCATTTGCTGCCAACATAAATTCTTCTATCATCCTATTTGATATTTCACGATCATACGGTTTAATCTCAATTGGTTTTCCTAACTCGTTAAGTGTTATCTTAGCTTCTGCTATTTCAAAATCAATGGCACCTCTTTTGGTTCTCTTATTTCTTAATATACCGCATAGCTCTTCCATCATTTTAAAGTCATCAATAAGATAGTCATATCTTTTTATAAGTTCCTCATCATTATCTCTTAATATCTTTGTGACATCTTTATATGTCATTCTCTCATCAGTTTTTATTACAGATTCTACAATTTCATGGTCTACAACTTTTCCTTTATGATCTATCTCCATGAAGCAAGTTAATGTTAATCTATCTACTCTAGGGTTTAATGAACATATTCCATTAGATAATTTTCTAGGTAACATCGGAACAACTCTATCTATTAAATAAACTGATGTTGCTCTTTTTAATGCTTCCTTATCTAATGGACTATTTTCTTTTACATAGTGTGTTACATCGGCAATATGAACTCCTAGTTTAAAGTTGCCATTACTTAATTTTTCGATAGATACAGCATCATCTAAATCCTTAGCATCTTCACCATCTATTGTTACCATTCTCAAATCTCTTAAATCTCTTCTGCCTTTATATTCTTCTTCATCAATTTCATCAGAAATACCTTCAGCATACTTTTGAACTTTTTCACTAAATTCTTCTGGAAGTCCAAGTTTTTTAATTATCATTAGAATGTCTATTCCTCTGTCACCTTTTCTTCCTAAAACCTCTGTTACAACTCCTTCAGCTTTTCTATTTTCCTCAGGCCATTTTGTTATCTTAACTGTAACAACATCTCCATCATTGGCACCATTCCTATCCTTCTTTGAGATGAATACATCTTTAGATATCCTTGGATCCTCAGAAACTACAAAACCAAAATTTTTAGAATCTTCATATACACCTACTATTCTAGTAGTGTTTCTTTCAATAATTTCTACTACTTCTCCTTCTCTTTTCTTGGTCTTTGTATCTTCTCTTGTTACTCTAACAGATATTTTATCACCATTCATAGCTCCATTTATACAATTGCTTGGTATAAATACGTCTTTTTGTCCCTCTTCTTCTGGAATTAAAAATCCAAAACCTTTTGAATGTGATTGAAGCGATCCTATAATAAGACCTTCTTCTTCATGATTCGCATTAGCTATCATATACTTGTCTTTTTTAGTTCTTATAATAAGTCCTTCATTTTCCATAGTTCTTAAAGTCTTTTTAAACGCATTATATTCATTTTTCTTTATATCAAATACAGCAATTAACTCTTCAATGTCCATTGGCCTATATGCAGGTTCTTTCATAAAACTTGCTAATGTTTGTTTTATTCCCATAATTTCTTCCTCCATTATACTATTACTATATTTTATTCCTATATACCTATATACTACCACAATAACCTTGTACAATATAGATTTTATCTTATTTTAATATTAGTATTGACATATATATTCTAATTTATTTATATACTATAGTTTAGTTAATTAAAAAATGGCAACATTTGAATTGTTTATATTATGTTGCAATAATAAATTTAATTTAAAATTCTGTTACTCCAAATGCTAAAATAAGTCTAGTAATAAAAAATCCAATTAAAATATACATATTTAGGCATTACTTAACAAAAATAGATATCCTCTTTTATCAAAAGGATATCTATAAATGACTTCATAATTAAACTATTTAAATTTTAGATGTGCTTAATAATTCGTATTATTTTCTTAAATTTTTTTACTTATTTTATGTTTAAAGATTTTTACAATAAATTTTATGCACTAGCGCTAATTGCAGTAGTATAAATCTTCTCTAATAAATTAAGCGCTCCTTTATATCCAATATAAGTTCTTGATAGTACTACTTCATAAGAGGCTGGAAAACCTACTTCAATAATTGCTCCCTTTAATTCTTTAGCTGTATCTCTTTCCCATGTAGTACCAAATATAATAGGCGGCTTATGCCCGAAGTCTGTCTGTCTTAGCAATTGTCCTATTACATATCCATCCTCTGCAAAATCAACATCTGCAGATACATCTTCTGCTAATTTACTATACTCACTCGCAATTGCTCTTCTATACTGCTCTGGAGGATTTTCAGTAATAATTTGTTTAGCCGGAATTAATCCCAGCTGGTTTACTAAAAATTTATTTAGAGCTAAATTATAAGCGCTATCTCCCACTACTGCATATTTAGCCGGTAAGCCCCACCAATATTCAGCATAGAAATCTGAAAAGTGTTCTAAATAATAGTAGTAATTTTTTTCTTCATCTTTTATAAAATTTTCACTTTTTTGTTTATCTATTCCGGAGAAATCAACTACCTTACGCAAAAATGCACTTGTTTCCTTTGCTCCAATAGGAACAGTAGGGATGTGTAGAAATGGTTGTTTATATTTATTTTCTAGATGCTTAGCAGTGTCTAAGCCAAGCCAAGGCGAAATCACTAAATTAAACTGTGCTTTAGGTATATCTCTCCATTCGCTTACTCCTTTTGATTCTGGTCCAAATAGAATGTTTACTTTAAGCCCTGCTCCTTCAAGTACACGTTTTATTTCTGTAAGATCTCCACGCCAAAATGTATTTTGATATGGCAAAAGTGACCATACATTAATTAACCCTTTTTCTTTTTCTCCATCATATTCTCCAACATATTGATCTATAATAGCCTTTGTAACTAATTCGTGGCCTATAAAATTATTTCCTTTAAATCCACCAGTTTCCGCATATACAACAGGGGCTCCTTTTTTCTGAAATTCTCCAACAACTGCTCCTACATCATCTCCAACAATTTCACCTATACATCCAGTAAGAACTACAAATAATTCTGCATCCATTATCTTTAAGGATGATTTAATCAATTCTCTAAGACGATTTTCTCCACCAAATACAACCTCATTTTCACCTGCATTAGAACTCGGCGATACTGCTCCACCACTATATCCACCACCTTGAAAACCATTATAAAATGCGAGACCAGTATACTGCTTATCTGCACAACCAGGACCACAATTTACAATAGGCATTGCTCCAGGAATTGATGATACACTGTAAATAGCTCCTATAGCGCAACCATAACGCACTTGATTTATAGAATTTGTTTGAGTAATATTTACGTCTTTGTTAATCTCCATAACTTCCTCCTTTAAAAAATATCAATTATATTATTTTTTCATTTAATATTTCTGGTTTTTTTGCAAGAATATAAGGATCCTCTTGATCAAGCCACCATTTGGTATAAGGCAGCTTTACATGCTCTTTTAGGTCTTGATGAAATTTCCTATGGGCGAGTACATCCAAAACAGCTTCTCCTAAATTAACCATTCCATCATATCCAATAGCAAGATGTTCATCTCCGAGTGGAGCCGCTGGTATTCCTAATCTGGATGCCAATGGTGCGAGCCCATTATGCCTTATTAATATGAAGTCTGGATTTGTCTTTTTTAAGAGTCCATAAAATTGATATTGTTGTCTATTACTTACACTAAATGAAGGTACATCATCATAATTATCTATTAAAAATTTAAGAGAATCCTGCTTTGGATCTCCACTATCATAAACCGGGTCATGATGAAATACTAAAGAACCATTTACTTCAACTCCTAGTTCTCTTAAAACAGTAATTAAACCATGAGCATAAGCTGAACCAGTTGCAACATATCCTTTTACGCCTTTAAGTTTTTCCCTAAGTTCTTTTAACTTAGGTTTTATTCTTTCATGTTCTTTTTTGATAAACTCTTCAGCAAGTTCCTCTCTATGAGTGACTCTTGCTATTTCACGAATCCAAGCATCTGTACCTGCAAAGCCATAAGGTTGAGGTGCCTTTATTTCTGGAACACCAAATTCTTGTTCTAATGCTGCTGCCATATACGATGACAAGGTATAGCAAAACCCAACTGTTCCTGCTGCTTCTGAAAGTTGTGCAAGATCATCTACCGTTGCTAAATCTACAACATAATTTACTCTTAATCCTAGCTCTCCTAGCATTGGTGTAAATACATCAGATCCCCAAAGATTTATAACATTAATTAAATCTTCCTGCTTTTTAGGATTTTTACGTACAATTTTTCTAAGAATTCCATGTTGAGTAGCATCAAAACCTGTGCTCCAATGTTTTGATCTAAAGCCTTCACAGGCAAGTGGAATTACAGGTATGCCAATTTCATCTTCTGCTTCCGCAGCCACACTCTCCATATCTTCTCCAATGATTCCTGTTGCGCAAGATGTACCTAAAAAAATCGCCTTAGGACTATACCTTTCAAAAGCATCTTTAATTGATTGTTTTAACTTTTTAATACCTCCAAATACCATGTCACTTTCATCTAAGTTAGTACAAATAATTCTTATGTTTTCTACTGGTAAATTCCGAAGTGCAAGTCCATTTCGATAAATTGAATTATAAGGTACTTGCCCCACTCCACAACCAATAGGTGAATGTTGAATAAGCACTGCATCTCTTACGTTTCCAGCTTGACATTCAACCATCTGTTCGCTACAAACTGATCCTTGTGTAAAGGGTCCTTTCATTTCACAAAGTCTGCATTGTTTACCTCTGCCCTCGCATCCTCTGCGTTCATAAGAAGATTGCTCTGATAGTTCTGATGCCTTTCCATCCCATGCAATAATAGTTCCAAGTCTTTGTTCACGACTTTCAACCTCTGGAATATCCAGATTGATCTTTTTATATGCCATATCTTTTATCCCTCCTAAAATTTTATTTTATGAACAATAAAACTGAGTCTCTTGCATACTAAATAATGTATAATCAAGAAACTCAGTCTCTAGTTTTCTAGTCAACTTCGTTAATAAAGTTATCATAGTTAAGTTTTTTCCCATCCAAAATCAAAATCTTGTCCTTATATCTCTTATTTCCATAGCTTATTAATTTATTTATATTACTTAGTCATCAAACAATGTTGTACTTAGATATCTATCTCCCCTATCAGGAAAAACAACAACTATATTTCCACTATCGATTTCCTCAGATAACTTCAATGCTGCTGCGAGTATTGCTCCAGATGATGATCCAACTATTAAACCTTCCTTTTTAGCCAGTAACTTTACATTCTTAAAAGCCTCATCGTCATTAACCTTTATAACTTTATCAACTAAAGATATATCCATTGTTTTAGGAACAAAATCATTTCCTATACCCTCTATTTTGTAACTCTTATGCTCTCCACCGACCATTGTTGACCCTTCTGGATCTGCGAGTACTCCTTTAATATCCTTATCCTTTTCTTTTAGATATTTTATGATCCCCGTAAATGTGCCTCCACTTCCAGCACCTGCCACGAAATAATTTATATTACCATCTAATGCTTTATATATTTCAGGGCCTGTTGTTTCATAATGTGCTAGAGGATTATCTTCATTTTCAAATTGACCTAGGCTAATGCTATTTGGAATTTCTTTTAATAATTCACTAGCTTTATTTATAGCTCCAAGCATACCTTCTTCATCTGGAGTATTAATGATTTTAGCCCCCAAGGCTTTCATTAGCTTTTGCTTTTCTATTGAAAATTTGGTTGGTACTACAAAGATTATATTATAGCCTCTATTTATTGCCGCTAGAGCTATACCAAGACCAGTATTTCCTGCTGTTGCATCAACTATGGTATACCCCCTCTTTAAGCTTCCATTTCTCTCAGCCCCCTCAATCATTGTTACTCCAATTCTATCTTTTATACTGCCACCAGGATTAAAACATTCAAGTTTAGCAAATATATTAACATTTTTTTTAACATTGATATGTGTGAGTTTTATAAGCGGAGTATTTCCAATAAGTTCTTTTACATCACTTACATAATTCATATCAAACTCTCCTTAAATGCATTGTTTAAGTCCTCAATTAGATCATCAATATTTTCTATCCCTACTGACAACCTAACTAGATTATCGACAATTCCAACCTCCTGCCTTATTTTATATGGAATTGCTGCATGTGTCATGCTAGCTGGGTGACATATTAAAGATTCCACCCCACCTAGACTTTCTCCTAAAGTTATAAGTCTTAGTGAACTTAGAAACTTTTTGTAATCTATCTTTTCATTTATAACAAAAGATAATACTCCCCCAAAGCCAGATGCTTGTTTCTTATGAATTTCATATCCTTTCGAATCCTTTATTCCTGGATAATAAATTTTAGTTATATATTCACTTTGTGATAAAAATTGTGCTATTTTCTCTGCATTTTCATTGTGCCTATCCAATCTAACACCTAAAGTTTTTATGCCTTGAAGCAATATAAATGAATCAAATGGTCCAAGTACTCCTCCCGTTGAATTTTGTATAAAGTGTAACTTGTCCCAAAGCTCATCATTATTTACAGCTATTAATCCAGCTACTACATTACTATGACCGCCTAAATACTTAGTAGCACTATGAACAACAATATCCGCTCCAAATTCTAAAGGTCTTTGCAAATATGGTGACATAAACGTATTATCTACAACAGTAAGTGCTCCGTATTCCTTTGCAAGCTTACTAACCTCTTCTATATCAGTAATATCCATGAGCGGATTTGTTGGAGTTTCAATAAAAACGGCTTTTATACTTGTGTTGTCCTTTCCATTTTCTAAAATTCTTTTTACATCATTTAGTCTAGAAAAGTCAACTATCTCATATTGAAGATTAAAATTCTTAAATACTTTATCAATTACTCTAAAAGTTCCTCCATAAAGATTACTTGGAATTATCACTTTGTCACCGCTATGAAATAAAGATAAAACAGCCGTAATAGCAGCCATTCCGCTGCTAAATGCAAGTCCACCGCTTCCACTTTCCAGCAAGGCAATAGTTTTCTCTAATGCTTCCCTTGTCGGATTTCCAGTCCTTGAATATTCATATCCTTTATTTTTACCTAACTGTTCTTGCTTATATGTGGAAGTTTGATAGATTGGAACATTCACCGATCCTGTTGTCTCATCCCCATCAATTGCACCATGAACTAATAATGATTCTATTTTCATTTTTCTCTCCTCCTCAAGGTTTCGCTAGTGCAAAGTTTTCTACACTATTCTTTATTTCTTATATATAAAGGTTGCTACTATTTCTAAATATAAATTACTATATATTACTCATATTATTCTTATTTGTTTACTGTGTTTTAGGATAAATGAAATATTTATATTTTATTTATCTTAACGATTGTCATTATGAATCCTTAATAATTTTTTAATACTTGTTTCTATTCATATTAATCAACTAATTTCCTATCCATGAGAGAAAGTTTCAACAACTTCTTTATCATATAATTGACCATGTATATCTTGATTTTTACCTGGAATTCCACAGGCATCAGCTCTGCAATGTTTGCAGTGCCTAAATACATCAAGATATTCACCTGCTTCTCCTCTACATTTATCAAGCATTAGGCATGATGGCGCTTCAAGATGAGAAAGTTCGTTTTGTGGTATTAGTGGAATTATATTTAATATTGATGCTCCTACCCCCTTAGTTACTTTAGCTATCTCCTTGATATGTCTATCATTAATTCCTGGTATTAAGACACTATTTATTTTTACTATAACTCCTAATTCGCTAATCTTTTTAATACCTCTAAGTTGTGCATTTATTAACTTCTTTGCACCTTCTTCCCCTTCTAGTCTTTTACCATCTTCATCAATTACAAAAGAACATATATCTTTTTGAATCTTTGGATCAATGGCATTAACAGTAACAGTTATTGTCTCAACCCCAGCTTCAACAATCTTTTCAGCCTTTTCTTCCAATCTTAATCCATTGGTACTTAAGCAGTTAATAAGATGAGGAAATTCTTTTTTTACTAACTTAAAAGTCTCAAGAGCATGATCAGTTGCAAGCGTATCTCCTGGACCTGCAATCCCTACAACACTAATTTCTGGACATAACATTAATGCTTTCCTAACAGTTTCTACAGCCTCTTCTGGAGTAAGTAGTAATGAACTTACACCTGGACGCACTTCTGATTTATTAAATCCCCTTCTACAAAACTTACATTGTATGTTACATGAGGGACTCACTGGTAAGTGTATCCTCCCATATTTAAAATGCGCCTCCCCACCTAGGCACGGATGAGTTTTTACAAGGTGGTCAAAATTCCCCATATAGTTCACTTCCTTTATTCTAACTTTGATCAAAATTTATTCATTATACAAAGTTTAATTTTATAATCTAAGTCCTAATTTAATTGAATTCTTTAAATACTATTTACTTACTTGAATCATACTTATAACTTAGATTATTAATATAAATCTAAAATATTTACTTTTGAATTTAGCACTTTTTTTAGTATATCTTCTATAAAATAAGGTGCCTCAATTCCTTTTATTCCTTTCGCCTCAACCTCAGCTAAGGCTCCTTGTCCAATTCTCGCTACAAAGACTGCTTTACAATCAGATATTAATTCAATAGATTTACTTAAAGCATCCTCAGTGTGCTGAAATTCTTGGCACGATGGCTCATTAAATCTTGTCTCTACATACTTATATTCTTTATCATCCACTTCAACAATTAAGAATTGCTTTGTTCTTCCAAAATGTTGATTTACAACTTTTCCATCACTGCTTGCAAATGCTATTTTGTATGACATATCTTCCTCCTCTTTAAAATGCTGGAACTACCGCAGAACCATATTTTTCTTTAATAAAGTTTTTAACATCATCTGTAGTTAGGACTGAAATAAGTGCCTTGATTTCTTTTCTATCTTTATCTCCTTTTCTAACCGTAATTACATTTGCGTAAGGAGAATCTCCATCTTCCCTAAGAATTGCTGTATTTGGATCAATTTTAGCATCTAAAATTATATTAGTATTTATTACTGCTCCCGCTAAATCTCCAAGAGATCTAGGTAATTGTGCTACATCTGCCTCTACAAATTGAAGATGTTTAGGATTTTCAGCTATATCATTTGGTGTCGCAGAATAATTTTCTAATCCACTTTTTAGTTTAATTAGTCCATTTTTTTCAAGAAGAACTAAAGCTCTATATTCATTTGAAGGGTTATTAGGTATACCTATCTTATCCCCATCTTGTAAATCATTTATTGATTTAAGTTTATTAGAATATAATCCTATAGGCTCAACGTGTATTTTTCCTGCCACTTCAAAGTCGTATCCTTTTTCTTTTGATACAGACTCTAAGTAAGGAACATGTTGAAAATAATTTGCATCAATTTGCTTTTCATCCAATGCCGGATTTAGCTGGCCTTCATCATCAAGGGTCACTATTTCTAAGTTAATACCTTGTTCCTTTAGTTTTGGCTTAATATGCTCTAATATCTCAGCATGCGGTGTTAATGCTGCACCTACTTTTAAAGTCACTTCGCTCTTTTCAGTTGTTGTTGATGCACTTGTAGCTTTGCTTGCATCTTCTTTGTTAGCTGAGCATCCAGCAAATACTCCTACTAAAAGTAATCCACTTGTAATTATTGATAATAATTTTTTCTTCAATTTAATCCCTCCATATTTATTCAAACTTAAATCTCTTCTTATTAATTGACTTTGCGATGAGATCTCCAATAAGCTGTATAGCTTGTACTATAATAACTAGAATAACTACAGTCCCTATAAGTACATCTGTACGAAATCTTTGGTAGCCAAATCTTATAGCTAAACTTCCAAGTCCACCAGCACCAATTGCACCTGCTATAGCTGTAAAGCCTATTATTCCTATAATTGCTATAGTTATTCCTCTTACAATTGAAGGAAGAGCTTCTGGAAGCAGAACTTTTTTTATTATATCAATAGGAGTTGCACCCATTGATTCTGCAGCTTCTATTTTTCCAAATTCAACTTCCTTTAAGCTGTTTTCAATTATTCTCGCAATAAATGGAGCTGAACCTATTGAAATAGATACTATTGCTGCATTTGCACCTAATGTGGTCCCAACAATAAATTTTGATAATGGCAATAATATAATTATTAATATTATTTCAGGCGTGGATCTTATTACATTAATTAAGAAACCAGCGATTTTGTTAACTTTATATAAAGGAAAAATTCCGCCTTTATCCGTAACAACCAATAATACTCCAATTGGCACACCTATCAAAAAGGCTACTATGGATGAAAGCAATACCATATATAAAGTTTCCTCTGTTCCAACTAAAAGCAATTTAACTAAATCATTGCTCATATTCCTTCCCCCCCTGAAAATTTCCTATTATTTTGAAATCCTTCTGTTATTGTTATAAATTTCTTTAAAGTATCACTTTTAGGATTTAAAAATAAGTTTTCTGTATTCCCCTCTTCTACTATATGACCATCTTCTAAAACTACCATATTATTAGTGCAATACCTTAACACATCTAGTTCGTGTGTTATTATCACTATTGTTAAGCTTAACCTTTGGTTTATATTTTTCAAAAGTTCTAAAATTGAAAAGGTGGTTTGTGGATCTAAAGCAGAAGTTGCTTCATCACTTAAAAGTACATCCGGATCATTAGCCAAAGCTCTTGCAATACCAACCCTTTGTTTTTGCCCTCCACTTAGTTGAAGTGGATATGAATCCCTTTTTTCTGACAATTCAACTAATTCCAATATCTCTTCAACTCTTCTCTTTATTGCCTCTTTCTTATATCCTGAAATTTCTAATGGAAAAGCAATATTTTCATAAACAGTTTTTGAATCAAATAAATTAAATTGTTGAAATATCATACCTATTTTTTTTCTAGCACTTCTTAATTCTTTTCCATTTAACTTAGTTATCTCATTTTCTCCAATGATTATATTACCAGAATCGGGTTTTTCAAGGCCATTTAAACAACGTATTAATGTCGATTTACCTGCGCCGCTAAAACCAATTACTCCAAATATATCCCCTCGCGCTATTTCTAGGCTTATATCTCTCAACACCTCAACTTTTCCTGTTGGAGTATTGAATGTTTTACTTATATTCTTAACAGTTATCATAAAATTGCCTCCCATTACCTCGAATAGTGATGTTTTAAGTCTTCCTATTCCTTATAATATGTCTAAAAGATTTTAAACTAAATTATATAATCCTCATCTAAATCCATTAATCCATATTCTATTAAAATTTCTTCGAGTCTGTCTTGAGTCATTGGTTTTGGAATTACAAATAAATCATTTTCTTCTATCTTTCTAGCTAATTCTCTGTACTCATCAGCCTGTTTATCTTCTGGGTTAAACTCTATGACAGTCTTTTTTCTTATTTCAGCTCTCTGAACAACATTATTTCTTGGTACAAAATGAATTAATTGTGTTCCAAGTTCCTTTGCAAAAGCTTTTAGCAGGTCAAGCTCTCTATCAACATTTCTGCTATTACATATTATTCCTCCAAGTCTAACTCCACCTTTTAGCGCATACTTTTGAATTCCTTTGGAGATGTTATTTGCAGCATATAATGCCATCATTTCACCGCTTGCAACTATATATATTTCTTTTGCTTTACCTTCTCTTATAGGCATTGCAAAACCTCCACATACAACATCCCCAAGAACGTCGTAAAATACATAATCTAAATCTTCAGTGTAGGCTCCTAACCTTTCAAGCATTCCAATAGAGGTTATAATTCCTCTTCCTGCGCATCCAACTCCAGGCTCTGGACCTCCAGATTCAACGCATTTTATACCTTTAAAACCTGTCTTCATAATGGCTTCAAGCTCTATATCTTCTCCTTCTTCTCTCAAAGTGTCTAAAACAGTTCTTTGAGCTAGTCCCCCCAATAATAATCTTGTTGAATCTGCTTTAGGATCGCAACCAACTACCATTACATTTTTTCCAAGCTCTGCAAGCCCTGCTGTTAAATTTTGAGTAGTTGTTGATTTTCCTATTCCCCCCTTACCGTAAATTGCCACTTGTCTTAAAGTTTTTTCTGCCATTGCTATATTCTCCTTTTTTATAAATTATTAAAACTTATCGGCATATAAAAATATGAATTCTTTTAATTGGTCATTTCCCTATTTTAATATACCTAAAGTATTTTTAAACTTTCCCTATACTTAGCTTAAAGCTTCCTTAAAAGCTTGTCTTAAATCATTAATTAAATCTTCAGAATCCTCAAGGCCAATTGAAAGCCTAATAGTTTCTTGAGGAATTCTTGCTAATTTTAATTGTTCCTCTGTTAATTCTCCATGGGTTGTTTTAGGTACATTAACTATTAAAGATCTTGCATCTCCAACATTTGCCTGATAACTAAATAGTTTTACTGAATTTATTAATTTATAAATTTGTTCTGTATTTCCTTTAAAACCAAAAGTAAAGGTTGATCCTGCTCCTTTAGCAAAATATTTATCTGCTAAAAATTTATATGGGCTTCCCTCGATTTCAGGATAATTTATCCAGGCAACAGATTCTTCATTTTTAAGATAATCTATTATTTTTCTTGTATTATTAATTTGCTTCTGGACCCTTTCAGATAATGTTTCTAAACCTATTAATATCAAATAAGCATCAAAAGGACTTAAAACTGCTCCAAAATATGTTAGATAATCTAATCTGATTTTTCCAGCAAATGCACTTTCTTTAAATACATCTATATAACTTCTTTCATTTCCCTCTAAATCTTTTAGAGTAAAGTACGGTTCAGAAAACTGAGGATACCTTCCATTTGCCCAATTGAATTTACCACTATCAACTATTACTCCTGCAATCACGTTTCCATGGCCACTTAGGGCTTTTGTTGCTGAGTATATTACTATATCTGCTCCATATTTAATAGGATTAAATAGATATGGTGTTGCGAATGTATTATCAACAATTAGTGGAATATTATTTTCATGTGCTATCTTAGCGATTGCCTCTAAATCATATAATGCTGCATTAGGGTTACTTATAGTTTCTATAAAAATTGCTTTTGTGTCTTCTTTTATAGATTTTCTAAATTCCTCAATATCATTGTCATCTTCAATCCTGTCAATTTGGATTCCGAACTTAGGATAAAGTTTTTTTAAAGCATCTACGGTTCCACCATACAATTGATGTGTTGTTAAAATTCTTCCTCCCCCTTCTGCTACTGCAAGTAATGCATAAGTTATAGCTGCCATTCCTGATGCAACGCCTACCGCTGCTATGCCACCATCCAAAGAAGCTATTCTATTTTCCAAGACACTAACTGTTGGATTTCCAAGTCTGCTATAAATAAAACCTTCTTCTGAAAGACTCGCTAACCTATCAAATCTTTCTGCTTCACCTACTTCAAAAGATGCTGTTGCATATATCGGTACTGATACAGCATCATTATGTTCCTTTGGATTGTATCCTCCTCTAACTTTAATAGTATCGAACTTGTAATTACTCATCTTTCTCCCTCCAAATTTATCAATTATTGATGTTAATTTGCATTAATAATTCTTATAAAAACGCTCATATTTAAAACCTCTATAAATCCATATAATCCCTTTCATCTTTTATATTTGGTTGGCTTAAATCCATCTCAAACCCGCTATTTATCTATAAATATTTATATATTTAAATTCTTATCTAGATACATATTTAAATAGTTAAATTTTTTTCTATTTAACTATATACATATTTAAACTCTTACATATTTTCATATTTATCTATAGGTGTTTAGCACTCTATCATATATATCCTCAATTGCTCTAAGCCCCCCATTGTATCCTGCGTAACCACAATTTAATACAAGTCTATATGTTACTGGCACACTAGTGATAAGCAAATCTGCATTTAATTTTGCCGCTAAATCTCTATCCCAGCCACTTCCAAGTATTAAAGCCCTGCCTTCTTGAAAATCTTTTTCTTTTTCCTTTTCTATTTCCAATTGAACTGCGCCAGCATCTACATTAAATTCAACTTCTGCTGATCTATACTCAGATATATTCTTAAATTCTTTTATTATAGATTCTTTATATTGTTCTGGTGTATCATCAATAATAAATTGCTTTCCAGGAAGTATACCCAGTTCATTTAATAAAAATTTAGAAAAACCTAAGGAATATGATGAATCCAAAATACTGTAGAATTTTCTAGGTAATCCATATCTAAACTCAAGCATAAAGTCCGCAGTTTTTTCTATATGAAAATAAAATTTTTCTTCCTCTTTCTTTATAAAATTCTCAACTTTATTTTTATCTAAATGCCCAAATTCACCAATTTGTCTTAAAAATCTTGATGTCGCAATTGCTCCTATTGGCAAGTATGGAAAATGCACGTATGGTGTTTTATATTTATTTTTTAGATGTTCTGCAATATTTAATCCTACCCATGAACTTGCAACTATATTAAACTCTGCATTAGGTATTGTCTTCCATTCTTCAATACCATTAGATTCATTTCCAAAAAGTATATTTACTTCTAAACCAATACCTTCAAGAACTCTTTTTATTTCTTCTAAATTTCCACTCCAATATGGATCTTGATAAGGTACTGTTGCAAATACATTTACGAGCCCCTTTTTTACTCCATTGCTATTTTTGAATTTATCTACATATTGATCTATTATTGCATTGACAACTTCACTATGACTTACGTAATTATTGCTTTTAAATCCACCTGTCTCTACATATACAATAGGTTTATCTCCTTCTTGATATTTTGACGTAACACTTCCTACATCATCTCCAACAATATCTGATGTGCATCCAGTAAGTACCACATACAAATCAGCATCTATTACTTGGAAAGCTCCCTCAATAACATTCTTAAGTTTTCGTTCCCCACCAAACACTACATCAGCTTCTGTAGCATTAGTACACGGAATTGTATTTCCTCCAGCATAGCCTTCACCTTGTCCTATTAAAGAACTAATTTTATTACTGCATCCTGGTCCAGAATGTAGTATAGGAACTCCTCGTTTTATGGCTATTACTGTTTGCTGTGCTCCTAAAGCACAGGAAAATCTAGGTTGTTCAATAATTTTCGACACTACTATTACCTCCTAAGAAAGTAAATGGATCTTGATCTAGCCACCATTTTGTATAAGGCATAGTACTATGCTTGGCTAAATTACTTACAAATTCTCTATTATCAAGGGTTTCAACTATTCTTGAAGCATAATTTAAAACTCCCTGATATCCAAAACCAAATTGCTCATCCCCAATTAATAAAGTTGGTATTCCAAGCTTTGCCCCCCACATAGTCATTCCACCATGTCTTGCAATCATAAGATCTGGTTTTACTCTGTTTAATATATTAACCAATTCATAGGCTTGTTTATTACAAACATTGTAGTGCTTGATATCACCATAAATATTGACTGTTTGAGCTAAAGCATCCGAAGTTTTATCTTTATTGTCATATAGAGGATCATGATGAAATATTGCTGCCCCTTGAACATTTAACCCAAGCTCTCTAAGCATTGCTATTATTGCATGACCATGAGCAGCTCCCGCTGTTACATATGCTGTCTTCCCTTTTAGTTTGTCTCTATATTCTTCAAGTTTAGGTAGTACCCTTTCATGCTCTTCTTTTATAATTTCTTCAATTTCTTCCTCTTTGCCTAATACTCTGCCAATCTCTCTCATCCATATATCTGTTCCTTCTATACCATAGGCTGGTGGAGACTTTATTTCTTTGACTCCATATTCTTGTTCTAAAGCTGCCCCTAAATAAGTGCTAAGGGATGGGCATATATGGATTGTTGCTGCTGCCTCTGAAATATACTCAAGTTCTGCAACCGTTGAAAATGGTACAATATATTGTGCTTCATAACCCAATCTATTTAAAAATTCATCAAAAATATGACTTCCCCAGAAATTAGCTACATTGATTTTATTTGTTTTCTTTCTAGGCGGCTTTACTAACTTTCTTAAAATTGAGTGATAAGCAGCATCAAAGCCTGTTGTCCATATTTTAGATCTAAACCCTTCACAAGAACATGATATAACTGGTATACCTAGCTCTTTTGACAAATTTTCAGTTATCGCATCTACATCCTCACCTATGATCCCAGATGCACAAGAAGTTGTAACAAAGATTGCATTAGGTTTGGTTCTTTTATATGCTTCTCTTACGGTATCCTCTAATTTCTTAGCTGCACCGAAAACAGTATCTTTTTCTTCAATGCAGGTACTAAAATATCTTCCTATTGTAGCCGGAAGCTCTCTTTTCATCTGTTCGACTCTATAAGTAAAATTAAATCCAAAGAAATCACCTGCGCATCCTATAGGTGCATGATTAACAACAACTGCATCTCTTATCATAGATAATTGACAAAAAGCATGACCTGCGTTACATCCCATACATTGAGAAAATTTTCTTGAACTATCTTTCAATTTTCCCGCATGAGCACATGTGACAAGTTCCTTGGCTGATCCATTAAAGCCAGTAATTGAACCTAACCTTGTCTCCCTTATAGTCACTGAACATTCTTTTAAATTAATTGTTCCCATAATTACGACTTTCCTCCTTAAATTATTTAGAATAATATTTTTCTTAAAAAAGAAAAGAGGACATACTTCTATTAATTAGAAGTATGTCCTCTAGCTTTCCAGTCAGACTTACTTAAATATTATTCTTTTCCATATCCTCTTATTCATATAAGATTGCTGTGTTTTTTATATAATATATTCTTCTCATTCGTATATGTCAACATTTTTATAAAAAATTATAAATTATTTTATTAGACCAATATTCTTTGGTTTCCTAACATATACTCCTTCACATGTAAATTTTTATCTTATTCTTATTTTTTCATTTTTATCTACTTGTATAATTACTCCATCTTGTATTATCAAAGTTATAGACCCATACCTTATTTTCTCAACCATCTTTAGTATTTCTTCTAGCTTTTTATTTTCTGTGAATTCTTTACTATTAACAGCCACACAATCACCCCCGAGATATACATATAAATACCTTATATATTTGTTTTTATTATATAAATTATATATAATTTCCCTCAAAATTTGATATATAATTCTTTTACGCCTTTGCCTTTTTTGAATGCATGTGAGAAAAATCTGCATATAAAAACATTTTATATAGGAGATAAAAAGTTCTTAAATGCGCTCCCCACTTTTTTTATAAGTGTATATTTCCCTTTTTATTCTCTGACACTCGTAAACTTTTCAATAAACTATTCCCTCAAGAAACTGTTGTATAAATTTCTAAAGAATAAAATAAAAGACCCCTGTTATAAAACAGAGGCAGAAAATTTCCGCGGTTCCACTCTGATTATTATGCTTAAAATTTAATCGGTCTTACGCATAACATCTTTATGTGCTATATCAGGCACTACTGCTAAGCCTACTAATTCAAGTATATAAAATAATTGATCTACAAAATTAAATTTAACGACCTTATTATTTTTAAACATACCAAAAATTCAACTTAGTACTCCAGGATGCATTCTATAGAGTTCCATTTAGAATTCCTTTCAGCTATTTTAAGAATTCCTCTCTGAAAATTTTCCTCAATATACTTATTCCCTTCATCGCATTAAAATTATAATTAGTATATATTAATATATACTATACTTTTTTCTTATTATTCCTATTGAATTACTATGATTTATTATTACCTATTATATTCTATATAGTAATAATTAGTCAATATACTTTTTCATTTTTACAAAAAAATTTCTATAACATATTAAGCTTTATTATTAAAGAATCCCTTATGATTTTAGAACCCCAAAAATAAATTAAGCTGAAAGTGAAGCTATTACATTAATTAATCTATATATAATATACCGTATTATTTTCACTTAGTTAGACAGATTCTTTATAAAGCAAATACTCTTTAAACTTATACTTTTGTCATTCGAATAAAATGAGATATGTGGGAATTAGTATAATATGCTATAAAAAACTATATCTTCTTATTCTTTTTCATGGAGTATATATTTCAAATATACGTTTTTATTTTCTAAATACATAACTATTGAATCCATTAACAATCCTATCATAGCTATAACAATAACTATTCCTATTACCCAATCAACTCTGTACATATTTTGACATGATTTAATTAGAAATCCAAGGCCAGAACTCCCTCCCATCATCTCTGCGGCTATTAGCATAAATAATGAATAATTCAGACTTAGTTTAACACCATGCATAATTTGCGGTAAAGCACCTGGTAATAATATTTTACTTATAAAATTCCATTTATTAAGTGCAAAAGATTTTCCATGTTTAATATAAGAATCGTCTACATTAAGTATTCCAGTTATGGTACTAAAAAGTATTGGCCAAATGCATGTCCATGTAATAACTACGATCTGCGTAAATTCTCCAACACCTAAAATAATTATAATTAGATGATAAATAATAAATGGATTTATCTGGGAACACGCATCTAAAACAAGTTCTACTGATGATTGCATTTGTTTTACTAAAATACTAATTGCAATACCTAATGGTACTGCAATTATAATTGAAAGTAAAAATCCTAAAAAAGACCGATAAAAACTTAGCTCTATATGATATAACAGTTTTTGCTTTAAAAACAATTCACCTATTCCAGTTATAACTTTCGAAAAAGATGGAATAAGCACAGGATCTAATATTTTAAGTCTGCAAAAAAATTCCCAAGCAAAAATAAAAATTACTATTGTAATATAACCTCTTATATTCACATTTTTTAGTTTCACCTAATTCAACTCCTCCCTTTTAATATCATAATAAAGCACTTGTTAATCACACTTTACTCTTTAAAGAATTCAATAGGATGTTCTGATTTATACGCTGCCAACTTTAATTGCACTTCTCCTAAAATTAATATTCCCGCTATAATAATGGATAAAATAATTAAAGTAAAGTTGTCTATTTTTTTATAGGTTTTATGATTTTTAAAAAGTGACTCTGGTTTTTCCCATAAAAACAACCCATTTTGTATATATCTGAAAAATCTATTTATAATAACTCCTAATATTATTATAATTACACAGCTCGCATATACTTTAGGTGCATCAAAATAATGATGTGCTCCGTTGTGCAGAAGATATCCAAGTCCTGAATTGACGCCCAACATTTCCCCAACGATTATAATAAAAAATGTCATTTGAACGCTTATTCTGATCCCAGCAAAAATGCTATGTGCAGATGCTTGAATATATACTTTGAATATTATATCAAATAACGAAATATTCATAGCTTTAACGTTTTTTATTAAATCCTTGTCGATTTGTTTTATCCCATTTAATGTTCCCAGTAATATCGGAAACACGCCAACCCATATAATTGCTGCAAGTCTTACCATTTCACCTGTTCCAAAAAATGCAATAAATACAGGAATTAAAGAAAAGGGATTAACTTTCGAAAAAATTCTAATTAAAGGTTCAAACATTAAATAAATATCATTATATTTTGCAAATATACTTCCTACAGCCACACCTATTAAAACGGCTGATAAAAGTCCAAATGTAAATCTCCACAATGTTGACATTATATGCATATATAGATCCTCATTTCCCCACAGATAACCTATTTCTCCTATAGTTACCGCAAAACTTGGAAATACATCACTATTTATAATTTTTGCTCTAGCTATAAATTCCCAGATTATAATCAAAATTATCAAACCTGATATTTCTATTAGTTTATCTTTAAGCTTTAAAAGAACATCTGTATTTTTTTCATTATTGTGCCTCAAATTTATGTGTTATAATATCATCTACTTTAATAGCTCCTTTAGGAATAGCTCCTGTGTTCTCTAAGTCTTCAATCCATGGATTTATAGTCTGTTCATCAATTTTCGTAGTTTCAGAATAATAGTGATTTCCTTTTACTTCAGTTCCTATAAATTCACTAGTTAATTTTGCTGTTTCTTCAACATTTGCATTCGCCCATTTTTGTGCCTTAGTCATAGCTTTAACAAATGCTGCTACTTTATCTGGATGTTTTTCTATAAAACTATCTGAGAAATAGTATAAATAAACTCCAGTTGCTTCACCAAGTCCCGCTTCTGATGAATCTGCAATTTGAGTAAGTCCTGCTTCTTGCGCTGCATCGAAAAATGGCGGATGAACACCTATAATATCAACTTGTCCAAGTTTTAAAGCTTCAATTTTTTGAAGATCTGTTTCAAATGTAATCCATTCAAATTTATCTCTTGAAACACCTTTAGTATCTGAAATTTTATTAGGAATGAAATCTTCACAAGTATTAGTATAACCAGCTGACTTAAGTTTTTCATTGCCTTTATAATTTGTTAAGTCATTCCATGTTTTAACTCCAGCAGCTACTGCATCTTTATTCACGTAGAACCTCATATGTCTCAATTTAGGATCTACTCCAGGACCAGGTTCAATTATTGAGCGCCCTACTGCTTTAATTTTTGATCCCCCATATACCTTAAGCGCTAATGCATTCGGATGTGTATCCGCTACATCATTATCTCCAGACAAAATTGCAGGTGTGACAGCATCACTACTTAGTTCACCAGTAAATACTAATTTCAATCCTTCCTCTTTAAAAAATCCCTTTTTATCTGCTACCAAAAAAGGGGCTAATGTACAATCTTTTCTTGTTGCCGTTTTTATTGGAAATAAATCATCACTACTAGTAGAAGTACTATCATCACTTTTTGCGCTACTATTAGCTTCCAAGGATTCAGATGGAGATGAATATTTCGTCTTACCAAGTTGCGCTCCTATAATAATACCTCCTATAACCAAAACTGCTATTACTGCTTGAATAACTCTTTTTACTTTTTTTTCTTTTTCTATTGCCATTATAATTTCCCCTCCTTAAATATATTAAAAAGTTTTTTCTCTCCATACAAATAATTTGCTCTCTAATATGGTTAATATTTTATTTATAGTTATCCCTAATGCAGCAACAAATAATGTTCCTCCATATAAGTTAGGAAGATTATATTGTGTTTTCGCAATACTTATAAACCATCCTAATCCAGCTGATGAACTCAGCATTTCTGCTGAAATAACTAATATAAAAGCTATTTGCGCGCTAAATTTAATACCAGTAATAATATCTGGTAATGCTGCTGGTAAAATTACTTTGAAAAATTCTGTTTTAGGTGATGCTCCAATTGTTCTTGCTGACTTTATTAGTAGCTTATCTACACCTTCTACGCCAGCTATAGTGTGAAAAATAATTGGCCAAACTGCAACCCAAAAAATTATTATTACTTTGCTAAATTCTCCTATTCCAAAAAACAACATGAACAAAGGGAAAAGTGCAAACGGATTGAGTTTTTCGAAAAATTGTAAGATTGGAATTACGTAATTTCTCAACTTCTTTGAAATAGAAGCTAAGAAAAAACCTATTAATAATCCTACTATTAATGCCACAAAAAAACCTATTATAGCTCTTTTAAATGTCAGTAATGTATGACTAAGCAAATCACCCTTAAATATATTTGTAGCCAATTGATTAAATACTTTTAATGGTTCAGGAATAATTCCAGTATCTAAAATTCCAGTTGAAGTCGCTAAATACCAAATTACAAAGAATGCTGCTGTTGATAAAGTGCTAAAAATCAATTTTCCTATTTTAGATATTACTTTGTTTTTTTCCTTCACGTTACTCACCTCTTTCCTTATTTATACACTATTCTTCCTTTAAATTATCTTCCCAAACAATTATTGAGCTTTTTAAATTATCAGCTAATACCGATATTAATGTTCCCACTATTGCTATAGTCAAAATTCCTACATATAATTTAGGTACATCATAATTTTTTTGAGAATTAGAAACAATCCATCCTATTCCTGCTTCGGAACCAACCATTTCGGTACCAATAAGCATAGTAAATCCTACTGTTAATGCTGTCTTTATACCAGTAAATATTCTACTTATGCTTCCCGGAAGAATAACATTGAAAAATATTTGTATTCCAGTAGCTCCCATTGATCTTGCACCTTTAATAAAGATTGGATCTATTTGATTTATTCCTGCCATTGTTGTAAAAAGCATTGGCCATAATATAACCCAGAAAATAATACTTACTTTACCTGCTTCTCCAATTCCAAATAAAATTATAAATAATGGAATTAAAGTAAATGGATTAACCTGAGAAAAATTTGTAAACAGAGGATTAAAGAAGCTTGCTAAATTAGGAACCCATCCTCCTAAGATAAATCCAGCTGGTACTGCTACAATTGTAGCTAAACTAAATCCTATTGCCATTCTCTCAATACTTATAGCAATATGGATAAATAATTCGCCACTTAATGCCATCTTAAACATTCTTAATGCTACAGTTGAAAATGCCGGTATAAATTGAGTATCTAATATTCCAGTTCTAGCTGCTAATTCCCATATTAAAAAGAAAATAGCTACAACAATAATATTTACATATCTTTGTTTCATTCTTCCTGTCACACCTTTCCAAATTATTTAAAATTATAAGAAATATCATCATAAAAACTTTTATGATGTTATTATCTTTGTATCTGTTGCTGTGACTATAGTATAAAGTCTTTCTAGGAATGTTAATGCCCCTCTATAACCAACATAACATCTATCAATAACAATTTCATTTGACACAGGAAGAGCAATTTCCATAATATATCCTTTCAATTCTTTTGATAAATCTCTATCCCATGATGTACCAAAAATTATTGGTGCTCTACCCTTGAAATCAGTATTTCTAATGATTTCATCTATTGTATATCCATCTTCAGCATATTCAACTTCAGTAGATACACCTTCTGAAAGATTTTCAAATTGATTACTTATTTGTTTTCGATATTTTTCTGGTGGATTATCTGTAATAACCTGTATAGCTGGAACAAAACCTAATTGGTCTGCCAAAAATCTATTAAGTGCTAAACCATAAGTTGAATCACTAATTACAGCATACATTGAGGTTACACTCCATCCATACTCTGCATAGAATTCTGAAAAACTATCTAAATAATGATAATATCTTTTTTCTTCCCTTTTTATGAAGTCTTCAACCTTTCTCTTGTTCTTACCTGAAAACTTTGCTACTTTTCTAAGAAAATCCGTTGTCTCCTTTGCGCCAATTGGCACAGTAGGAATATGCAAAAATGGTTGTTCATATTTCTTCTCAAGATATTCTGCTATTTCAAGGCCAACCCATGGTGAAAGTACAAGATTAAACTGCGCTTTAGGAATGCTTTTCCATTCTTCTACACCATTACTCTCTACCCCAAAGAAAACATTAACCTTAAAACCTGACCCTTCCAATATTCTTTTAATTTCTTCTAAATCTCCACGCCAAAATGTATTTTGATAAGGTACTTCTGACCATAAATTAATAAGTTTATCTTCTTTTTCACCAATATAATCACCTACAAATTGATCAATTATAGCTTTAATAACTATTTCATGACCAATTAAATTATTTCCTTTGAATCCACCTGTATCTGCATGAACTATTGGAAATCCTAACTCCTGAAATTCTTTTACAACTGCGCCTATGTCATCTCCTACTAATTCGCCTATACACCCATTTAGCACTACGTATAAGTCTGCTTTAACTATAAGTAAAGTACCCTTAATTAACTCTCTTAACTTTTTTTCTCCACCAAATACAACTTCTTTTTCTGTTGCATTAACGGATGGGATTACGGGACCGGCACTATATCCACCACCTTGAGCGCCATTACTCATTAATACACCGGATTGTTTTGATGTACATCCTGGCCCACAATGTGTGATTGGCATAGCATATGGAATTGCTGATACTGATGCAAGTGCTCCTATTGCACATCCATAGCGCACTTGTTCTATAGAATTTGTTCTCACTATCTCTTTAACTTTTTTACTCATCTATCTTCTTAACTCCTTCTAAATAGCTGCTGCTCTTCTTGATTCAAGTAATTCATTAAATTTCTGATCTAAAAGGTTAGGATTTTTAGCTAATACATATGGATCAGATTGTTCTAACCACCAGTCTGTATACTGCATTTCTGTATGTTCTTTCAGAATGTTATGGAATTTCTTTTTTGCTAAAATATCTAATATCTTGTTTCCCAGATATATCATTCCCTGATAACCTATTGTTAAACTTTCATCACTTAAAGGTGCAGCTGAAATTCCCAATTTTGATGCAAGTGGTGATAATCCTCCATGTTTTATTAAAATAAAATCTGGATTAACTCTTTTTAGCAAGCTATAAAATTGATACTGTTGTCTGTTGCTAACACTAAAGTTTTTAACATCTCCATAATTATCGACTAAGTGTTTTAAGGAATCTGCTTCTACATTTCCACTATCATATACTGGATCATGATGGAATACTAAAGAACCATCTACTGATATTCCTAGTTCTCTAAGTACTGTGATAAGACCATGAGAATATCCAGAGCCAGTTGAAGTGAATCCTTTTACTCCTTTTAGTTTCTTCCTTAATTCATTGATAATAGGTTCAACTCTCTTATGTTCTTTTTCAATATATTTTTCAACTAATTCTTCTCTATGAGTTACTCTTCCTATTTCTCTAAGCCATGCATCAGTTCCCTTGAATCCATATGGTTGCGGAGCTTTTATTTCTGGAACTCCAAAATACTGTTCTAAACCAGCTGAAAGATAAGAGGATAATGTATAACAGAAGCTTACGGTACCCGCTGCTTCTGATAGCCTTTCCAAATCCTCAACACTTGCTAAGTCAATTACAAAATTAACTCTAAGCCCAAGCTCTCTAAACATTGGGGTATATACATCTGATCCCCAAAGTGTAATAATATTAATTAAATCTTCCTGCTTTTTAGGATGCTTGTTTACTATTTGTCTTAAGATACCATGCTGTGTAGCGTCAAATCCTGTAGTCCAGTGCTTTGACTTAAAACCTTCGCAAATCAATGGCACTATTGGAATTTTAAGTTTTTTTTCATATTCAGATGCTACACTTTCAATATCTTCTCCAATTATTCCAGTCGCACATGATGATACTATAAAAATAGTCTTTGGTTTATACCTCTTATATGCATCTTCAACTGTCTGTTTTAACTTCTTTGTTGCTCCAAAAACCATATCACCTTCAAGTAAATTAGTGCTCATAATTTTTACATTTTCTATTGGGAGATTTCTTGTTGCAAGTCCAAAACGGAATAGTCTGTTATTTCCAACTTGTCCAGCACCACATCCAATTGGTGAATGTTGTATTAATACTGCATCTCTAACCTGACCTGCTTGACACTCTACCATTTCCTCAGAACATCCAGAGCCTTGAGCAAAGGGGCCTTCTATTTCACATAGTCTACAACTGCCATTTTTACTGCCGCACCCTCTTCCATTATAGTCAGATTGCTCTACAAGTTCCGCTGCATTACCATCCCAAGCTATAATTGTTCCCAATCTTGTTTCACGCTTTTCTACTTCTGCAATATTTAAATTTATTTTCTTCATGCTTCTCCACCTTTCTTAATTTTTTATTGCTTTTAAACCATAGCTATAAGTAATTAATGTTGAAACAGTTTTTTTTCATAATTATACAAATCGGTAATTTAATAAAAGAAAACTGGAGGATGTATATTCTATCTTTTAATAAAATATATATCCTCCAGTTTTCTAGTCAGACACATAAAATTGTATATTCTAATCTTTGGTTCTTTTCTATGGTTAATATCTAAAAGTTTGCTAATCCCAAAATGGTAACACATCTGCAAAAATACTCTTAAGAAAATTCTCTTCATTTAAATCACTATTAATAATTCCCATTGATTTTTGAATATGTATATATTCCTTTAAATTTTCTTTACCTGTTTTAACTGAAGGCATCCACATAAAATATTTTGTTTTAGCTTCTTCATCCTCACTTACATTTTTTATATATCCTTTTTCCACAGCATTACTTAAAGATTTATCCTTACCTTCCTCAACATCAGCCGCACCTTCAATCCACGCGCGTAAAATACCTGCTGTCTTTTCTGGATACTTGTCAGCAATCTCACTTCTTACTCCAGCAAAATTAATATAAAAATAACTATTGCCATGATTACCATGATTATTGCCTGATGAATTTTCACTATCTATAAGTCCAGTTTTATATATAACATTAATATTATTATCTTCTCTATTTATATCCCAAACCACAGCAGCATCAACCTCTCCATTTTCAATAGCTGTTGTTGGATTTTCATCCTTTAAATAAACCCATTTAATACTATTATCATTTATATTATTTTTATTTAATACATTAATGGCAGCGGCCATAGTTCCATCTCCTTGATTTACAATACCTATTCTTTTATTTTCTATATCGGTAATTTTTTGAAGATTACTATCTTTTGATGTTATAATTTCAATTGCACCGCTTGTAATACCCATACTAACTTTCATATTAATATTAGGATTATTCCATTTTAAAAATTTATAATCGCATGTAAATGCATCAATATTTCCATTCTTTATTTTTTCTTCAACTTCATTATCATTAATTTTTACTAATTCTACCTTTACTCCTTCTTTCTCAAAATATCCATTTTCATATGCCGCAAATAAAGGCAATTCAGTAAAATTTCCAATATATCCTATTTTTACTATATCGTCATTTTCATATAATTTTGAGCATCCTGTAAACATCAATGCTAATATCACAATAGTTAATATAAAAAATTTATTCTTCATTAAAATCTACCTCTTTAATTGCTTTGTGAAACTAAACTTAAGCTGCTTCATTATCACCTGCTTTAAAAATAAATTAACAACATCGGAATTATACATATACACTAGGATTATTTCTATAATCTCTTACATCTTATGTGTCTCATCTTTTAATCCATTAAAAACTAGTGAAAATTTTAGTTAAATAGCTCCTATTATGATTTTGCACACTAAATAACAACTTTATAATGCTATTGCAGGAGTTATTTCTTTTGAAATGATCAATTCATCATCATACTTCTCTTTTTTCTCTTCTGTTTTATTATGAAGATATTCATATATCTTATTAGTTATCCTGTTATAATCCGCTGAAGCTCTCATATCAGAATTTGTTCTTGGTCTTGGTAGATCTATACTAACTATTTCTTTTATGGTTCCAGGATTTCTAGTCATTACTACAACTCTATCTGCAAGAAGAACAGCCTCTTCAATACTATGAGTAACAAAAATTATTGTTTTATTCGTTTTGTCCCAAATTCTCATAAGCTCATCTTGAAGATTTTCTCTAGTCTGAGCATCAACTGCAGCAAATGGTTCATCCATAAGCAACACCGCTGGATCATATGCAAGAGAACGCGCTATAGCAACCCTTTGTTTCATACCTCCTGATAATTCATGAGGATACCTGTTTTCAAAGCCTTTAAGTCCTATAAGCTCAATGAATTCATCACTTATTTTATTTCTTTCTTTTTTAGGAACTTTCTTTAATTCAAGACCAAACTCAACATTTTTTCTTATTGTTCTCCATGGAAATAATGCATACCCTTGCATTACGAATCCCCTGTCTAACGCTGGCCCATTAACAACTTTTCCGTCAATAGAAATACTTCCTGATTCTGCTTTTACTAAACCTGATATTATATCAAGAAGTGTTGATTTTCCGCACCCACTTGGACCAACAATTGCAATAAATTCTCCTTTACCAATTGATAACGAAAAATCTTTTAACGTTTGAAATTTTTCTTTTTTTGAATTTTCCTTTATATAATATACTTGACTTAAGTTATTTAATACAATTTTTGATTCTTTGCTTTCTACATTATTTACTGTCATAATATTTTCCTCCAAATTCATTATATTGTTCTTAAAATCATTAAGATAAGTAGCGTTAATACTATTTGCTATAATGCTATTATTTTACTTAAAATTATGTGATTCAAATATCAAAGAAGGCATTAAATAAAATTATATTAATCCTATTTAATGCCTCTAGCTTTCTAGTCAGCTTAATCCAAAATATTTGAACCTAGTTAATATGGCCTTTTAGTTTAATCTTCAAAGGCTTGTGATAAATCATAAATTATATCATCAATATGCTCTGTTCCTATTGAAAGACGTATTGTATTTGGTTTGATTCCCTGATCAAGTAATTCTTCTACACTTAGTTGTGAGTGTGTTGTACTAGCTGGATGTATTACTAATGATTTAACATCCGCTACATTTGCTAGTAATGAAAATATCTCTAGTTTATCAATGAACTCTTGAGCTTCTTTAGCATCACCCCTAATTTCAAATGTGAATATTGAACCTGCACCATTCGGAAAATATTTATTATATAATTCATTATCTGCATTTTCTGATAATGATGGATGATTAACTTTTTCAACTTTCGGATGTTTATTCAAAAACTCTATTACTTTTAACGTGTTTTCAACATGTCGTTCAACTCTTAGCGAAAGAGTTTCTAGCCCCTGCAGTAGTATAAATGCATTAAATGGACTTATACTAGCTCCAGTATCTCTTAATAAAATAGTACGAACTCTAGTTATATATGCTGCTGGTCCAGCCGCTTCTATAAATTTAATGCCATGATAACTCGGATCTGCTTCTGTTAATTGAGGAAATTTTCCTGAACCTAACCAATCAAATTTTCCAGAGTCTACTATTACCCCTCCTAAAGTTGTACCATGACCACCTATAAACTTTGTTGCTGAATGAACAACTATATCTGCTCCATGCTCAATTGGTCTAAAAAGATATGGAGTTCCAAATGTATTATCAACAATTAGGGGAATTTTGTGTTTATGTGCAATTGCTGAAAGTCCATCAACATCTATAATATTTGAATTTGGATTTCCAAGTGATTCTATAAAAATTGCCTTTGTATTATCTTGAATTGCATTTTCAAAATTTGATAAATCCTCTGGGTCTACAAATGTTGTTGTAATACCATAAGTAGGTAATGTATTTGCTAATAAATTATAAGATCCTCCATATATAGTTTTTGCAGAAACTATATGATCTCCTGCACGAGTTATATTTTCAATAGAATAAGTAATTGCCGCTGCTCCTGATGCTACTGCAAGACCAGCAATTCCTCCTTCTAAGGCTGCAACTCGGCTTTCAAAAACATCTTGTGTAGAATTTGTTACACGTCCATATATGTTGCCAGCATCAGACAATCCAAATCTAGCTGCAGCATGTTCAGAATTTCTAAACACATATGAAGTTGTTTGATAAATTGGGACTGCTCTTGCATCTGTTGCAGAATCTGGTTTTTCTTGTCCTACATGTACTTGTAATGTTTCAAATTTTAATTTTCTTTCTTGATTACTCATAATTTTTCCTCCATTTTATTTAATTATTTTTTGTAATTAATATCTTCTCTAAGTTTCTTGATTAATGTTTCTACTTTCGACAATTGCTTAGCTATGCTTATTATTATTGAGTAAAATTAAAAGGAGACTAATTTATCTTCTATAAGTTTAGAAAATAAATTTAGTCTCCAGTTTTCTGGTTAACTTCCACTAAGAAAAAATCTTCAGTATTCCGATAGTTTTTATAAGAAATGTATTTTTATTATATTATAACATTGAGATAACTTTGTCAATGAACAATTTGTATTTATTAACTTAAATATTTTGACTCTAAAATTATTTCAATATAATGATTACATATCATTTAATTAACATTAGAATCTATCTTATCTACTACACTTATTTTGCTTTTTATCATTCCCATTCCACACGTATATGGTATTTCTCTTATTTCTTTAGGCGTAAATTCAATGATATTCTCTCCTTCTTTCAAATGCTTATCAATATTTAATTCTGAAATAACAATCTCGTTATTACACTCATTTAATTTATCTTTTTCCACTTCTATAATCCATTTTACTGGCACATCTTTTTGAACACGTATCTCTGGAAATGAATCTTTCTCAAGCTCTGTAATTAAATTTTGACTACCTCCATTAATGTATGATGTATAAACTTTACTTGAATCTTTTGATTCCATTTTCATATCCATCGCATTAGCTCCAAATAATGCAAAACCTCTATTTATTAGTGAAAATCCTAATATAAAGACTAGTATTGCTCCCACTTTAGCTATTTTAACAGTATATCTTCTGTTTAACCGAGAATTTATAGTTCCAAATATCATCAAAACTGGAAGCGTGCCTATACCAAATAGAAACATAGAAAAACTTCCAACTATAATACTTTTACTTCCTAATGCATATAATTCTACTGTTTGAAGCGGTACACATGGCATTATTCCACTAATTAGACCTAAGAATATTGGTCCATAGTTTCTTCCAACTCCAATTTTTCTTATAATTTTTAAAGAAGGATTCCAATTGAACTTTCTTAAAAATTTTAAAAATCCCAATTGATTTATAGCAGTAATAATTATAAATATTCCTCCTATTATTGGAACAATCCCTTTAAGTATTTCAGTAAATCCAAGAACACTCCCAATTCCACCAGCAAGTCCACCAACAATAGTATATGAAATTATTCTTGAAGCATTATATAATAAATATCCGTTAAATTTTTTCTTATTTTCTACTTTACTCCCTAATACTTGAGAAATTGTAAAACCTCCGCACATAATGATACAATGAAAAGAACTTAGTAATCCGAAGATAAATATTATACCATAACTTGTGTTTGTATTAAGATCCGGCAGATATTTAAGCAATAGTATGTTTTGAAAAAAATTTATTACTTCATTTCCCCATTCATTCATCAAAAGCTCCTCCTTTCTCTAAAAAATGGCTTTTTGTTGCTTAGTCGCATTTTTAAACTTAATGAATTTAAAAGTACAGATAAAGAACTAGCTGACATTGTAATTGCAGCAATGGCTGGTGTTAAATGCCCTGTAGCTGCAAACGGAATTGCTATTATATTATAGATAAATGCAAAAATTAAATTTTCTCGGATTTTTCTTCTTATCTTTTTAGCCTTCTTAATCGCACTTGGTATAGAAAATAGATTACTATTCAAAATAATTACATCTCCTATTTCTATTGCCACATCCGTTCCACTTCCCATAGCAAAATTTACATCTGCTTTTGCCAACGCAACCGCATCATTGATTCCATCTCCTACCATTGCAACAGTTCTTCCATCAGCTTTTAACCTATCAATTACTTTTCCTTTTTCTTCTGGCAGTACTTCTGCGATAACACTAGTAATCCCTACTTTATCACCGATTTCTTTAGTGGATTTTTTATTATCACCACTTAACAGTATTACATCTATACCATTATTTTTTAGCTTCGCAATAGCCTCCTTAGCATCTTGCTTTATAGTATCAGATAACAAAATAATTGCTTCACAGTTATTATTTATGCCTATAACAATAACTGTCTTTCCATTTTCATAACCTTTATTTTCAATTAAATTACTTAGCGCATTATCTAAGCAAATACCTTGCTCCTTTATAAATTTTTCTGTTCCAATGATTATTTCATTGTTATTATAGATAGCAATTATTCCTCTCCCTGGAATAGCTTTAAAATCATCTGGATCTTCTATTTTTGCTGAAAAATCTTTCTCAATTTCTTCATATATAGCTTTAC
Organism: Clostridium beijerinckii; assembly: GCF_018223745.1. Taxonomy (NCBI): domain Bacteria; kingdom Bacillati; phylum Bacillota; class Clostridia; order Eubacteriales; family Clostridiaceae; genus Clostridium; species Clostridium beijerinckii. Next base: position 679,296 of record NZ_CP073653.1, on the reverse strand, counting down.
CTATTAAATGTTCTGATTTTTTTTCAGCAATTGCAGCAAGTTTTAGAATTTTTTCTTTTTCTAAATTACTCTTATCTTTTACAAATATAATTTGATCTACAGTTAGATTTCCCGTAGTAATTGTTCCTGTTTTATCAAATACAACTGTATCTAAGGTACATAATTTTTCTATGCTGGCACTATTTTTTATTAATATTCCTTCTTTAGCGAGATTTCCAATTCCAGTCATAATAGCAGTTGGCGTGGCAAGTCCTAGTGCACACGGACAAGATACAACTAAAACAGCTACAGAGTATATTATTATTTTTGATAAAAAGTAATAACTCCCTTTTAAGATAATGAAATACCAAATAATGAATGTAACTATTGAAATTAAAACAACCACAGGAACAAAAATGCTGCATACTTTGTCCACTAAATTTTGGATTGGAGCCCTGCTGTTTTGAGCTTCTTCTACCAGTTTTAGTATTTCACCAAATTTTGTTTTACTTCCAACTTTAGTTGCTTTAAACTTAAATGTGCCATACATATTCAAGGTGGATCCTATTACTTTATCTCCGATGCTTTTTTCTACAATGAAACTTTCTCCTGTAATCATTGCTTCATTTACTGATGAATTTCCTTCTAATATAATGCCATCTACGGGTATTTTTTCTCCCGGTCTTACTATAATTTTATCTTCTGGCTTAACTTCTTCTATTGGAGTATCTTTTTCTACTCCATTCATTTCAACTCTGGCTGTTTTAGCTTGTAGATTAAGTAAAGATTTTATCTCCTTTGAAGTCCTTCCTTTCGTTATTTCCTCTAAATATTTTCCAAGTAAAACAAATGTTATTACAACCATAGAAGATTCATAAAATACATTTTTTATCCCTGATGAGTTGGTTACTCCAAAGAATGATGTATATAAACTATAAAAATAAGTTACGGTTGTTCCTAATACCACAAGTACATCCATATTTAAAATTTTAGCTTTCACAGCAAAATAAGCTTTTTTATAAAATCTAGAACCTACTATAAACTGAACTGGAGTTGCCAATATAAACTGTAATCTCCAATCATGAAGGAAGAGAGTTTTATATCTTAAGCTTTCTAAAAATTTACTTAAGCTTGATTTGTTTAAAATGTCAAAAGATATACAACAGTCACTAGCTCCATTAAGGATCATCATTAAAATCATAGGACTGGTTAAAACAAATGATATTATTACTAATTTTCTTAATGTGTCGATTTCACTTTTTCTCTTATTAGGCACATGATTTTCTTCTGGATCGTATAAATAATATCCACTTTTCTTAAGTTTGTCTTTTATCATTGAAATAGAAATTATTTTACTATCATATTCAATATTAACCTTCTCGCTTGCATAACTGGCTTGAATATTTACTACTCCATTTAATGTTTTAATTGCATTTTCTATTATTATTGTACAAAGTGTACACGTCATTCCTTCTACTTTTAAAGTAGTTTTTTCAATCAAAAGCATCACCTCTATAAAACTATAAATAATATTCTAAATCTTTAGGTTTACTTACCAGATTTAATTTTTCAAGTATTCTCTTACGTAGCTTCAAAAAATCATCACTGGTACGATTTCTTGGTCTTCTTAAATTAACATCAATTACCTCTTCAATTTTTCCAGGCCTTGGAGACATTATTACAATCCGATCACTTAAATATACAGCTTCATCAACATCATGAGTAACTAAAATCATTGTGTTTTCTCTTTCTTTCCATAATTCTAGTAGCTTGTCCTGAAGTGCAAATCTTGTAAAGGAGTCTAGCGCTCCTAAAGGTTCATCTAATAATAAAACCTTAGGACTGTTTATAAGCGCTCTAACTAAAGATGCTCTTTGTGCCATACCTCCAGATATTTGATGAGGATAAGATTTTTCAAATCCTTTAAGTCCCGCAATTTCTATATAATGTGATACCTCTTCTTTGTGCTCTTTATATATTTTTCTTGCTCTAAGGCCTGCTGAGACATTATCCTCAATATTTTGCCAAGGAAACAGATTAGCCTGTTGAAAAACATATCCTCTTTCATAACTAGTTCCATTAATTTTTTCACTATCTAAAAATAATTCGCCTTCTTGTGCTTCATCTAAACCTGCAATAAGTCTCATAAGTGTTGTTTTTCCACATCCTGAAGGCCCTATAAAAGATATAAATTCTCCAGATTCAATATTAAGATTTATATTTTTCAACGCTTCAACTTCATTACCATTTACATCAATATAAGTTCTGAAGACATTCTTTACAGTAATTGAACCATAGTTCTTGCTATTTTCTTCTATCATTTTAACAACCCCTTTTGCCATACTAATACCTTATCTCTAATTTTGAATATAATAGCCATTACTATTGAAAAAACAATTGCCATTATTATTATAGAAGCATAAACTTTAGCATAATTAGACCACCCTTTAGCCCAATTAATATACCATCCAAGACCAGCCTTAGCTCCAATCATTTCTGATACCACTAGGGTTGCAAATGAGATTCCTGTAGCTGTATAGATGCCTGTAAAAATTGAAGGCATCGCACCCGGTATTGCTACTTTAAATACTAAAAAATCTTCTTTTGCACCTAGTGTTCTTGCAGCTTCAAAATAAGATTTTGGTAAATTTTCAATTCCTGAAGACGTCATAAATGCAACAGGAAACCATACACAAATTACTATTAAAAATATTTGGGCATAAAAACTTGAAGGGAATATAAACATTACTATAGGAATCCAAGCTGTAGCTGGAACTACCCCAATTATTTTTATTATTGGAAATATCCAATAATGCCACTGCCTGTACCAGCCTATTAATACTCCTGTAGTTGTTCCTAAAATTGTTCCTATTGTAAATCCTATAACTAACAGTCTCATTGAATGTCCGGTACTTATTATTAAAGTTCCATAATCTTCGACCATAACTTGAAGTATTTGAGCAAAGCTTGGAAAGAATGGAAGTGGTAAAGTATTAGATTTTGTTGTTAGTAAGTCCCATATTATAAGCAATATACCTATTCCCGAATACAGTTGCGCATTATGATTAATCTTAGCTTTAATCTTAGAATTAAATAATGCGATTATATTTGTTACTATAAAATACACTATTAAAATTATTAGAAAAAATCTGTAAGGTTCTAAAATTAAATTTTGCTTTAATGGAATTACAAAGCTTACAAGAAGCGCTAAAGCAAAAATTGCAATATTAATAATTCTCCATACTACAGATTTTGGCTTCCAATAAAGAGCATCTAACAATTTCAATCCAATATCTTCTTTATTTCTTTTTAATATAATAATATTTGATACATTTTTTGCCTTCTCAATATTTGCTTCCTGTAAATCCATGTGCACAACTCCTATCTTTTTTAACTCTTTAAAATATCATAATAAGTATCATTGGCAAATTGGGCTGGATCTGTATTATCCTTTAAAAATCCTGTTTTATCTAATTTTTTAACAAAATAACTAATATCATCTTTTGCAGTATCTGTTGTGTATTCAAAATCGTAAGACTTAATAAGCTGTGTTACAAGCTTAACATCATCAGATGCTATATATTTTTTATCTATTTCAAGTTGTGCTGTTTCTTCTGGATGTTCTTTTATCCATGCATCAGCCTTTTGATATGCTCTAGCTATAGCTTTAACTTTATCCGGATTTTCTTTTATTTGATTTTCGCTTGCATATAGAAAACAGCAGCTTTTACCTTTAAACAATGGGTCTGTTGAAATATCAGTTAATACAGTATATCCATTGTTTTCTACAGCTAATGTTCCAAATGGATCCCATGCTGCAAATGCATCAACTTCTCCTTTACTAACAGCTTCATTTAATTGATCTAAAGGATATGGTTTCCATGTTACTTCGGTTTGAGGATTAATTCCAGCATTAGCTAATACAATTGTTGCTACTGACATTGGTGTACCACCAATTTCATCAACACCTATATTCTTACCTTTTAAATCAGCAGCAGTCTTAATTGGTGAATTTGGTGGAAGTACTATTTTTATACATCCTTTGTGTAGCCCTCCAATCACTTTTAAGTTCATTCCTTGTTGTATAGATGGAAACCATTGAAAATCACCATTAGTTACAACAAACTCTCCAGTTGCAAGCCCAGTTTTATTTTCATCTAAGGTTCCACTAACAAGTTCTACATCCAAGCCTTCTTCTTTAAAAAATCCCTTTTCATATGCAACATACGCTGGTGCCCCGCAAACAGCTCCACTAAGTGCTTGTATTTTTAATTTTCCATATTTATATTCTGAATTGACTGCTTGATCTACATTTTTTTGACATCCAGTAACAAAAACACTGATAGCACAAACTAATGTCAGAGATAATAATCTTTTGAATTTACCCATTACTCTTTCTCCCCCTATCTATAAAAATTTTAATTAATTTCTTTAAATATTTATTGCAAACTCAGACCTTAGGTTTCATATAAGTGATTCCAATAACTTATATGAAATCCTAAGATCTTTTTTTAGTATGCTTTGATGCATATAATTTTTACGGAATATCTAGGCATATTATCACCTCCTTAAAGTACTTAATTTTAAATATAGACTTAAATAAAAATCTAAATAGCATAAATATTATTCCTTTATCTATAAGGTGCATTATTAAAAGAAAAGGGCATATTTCCATAGCTATAGAAACATGTCCTCCGGTTTTCCAGTCAGATAACTAAATCTAATTAATTTTTATGCTTTATATTCTTCTCATTTATTCAAGTATGTAGCTATTAAATATCTTTGTAATGCAAAAAGAGGACATATTCAAATTAATGAAAATGTCCTCTGGTTTTCCAGTCAGATAATCTTTTATTTCTTACAATTCCTATATATTTAGTAAAGTATATTAAATATATATCACATTGAATAATTTGTCAATATATATTTGCAATTTTATTAGTATTTATTAAATACTTTAATTTATTTTTTTAGTAAATTTCTCATAAAAAAAAAGCTACCTAAGTAAAGTAGCTTATAGTTATTATTTTATTAAATTTAATAAAACTGTATTAATTGCAAACAACGCCATAAAAATAACTGTTAATCTCACAAGAATTACTTCTTTAGTTCTCGATTTATTTTTTGCAAAGAATGTATCTTTTGTGCTTCCTTGTATTAAACCACTTAACGCATCAGCTTTACTAGGTTGCATATAAACAGTTATAATAGTAGCTAAGCCTAATATTCCTTCAAAAATTAATAATATATTTTGCATAGGTAACACCTCCTATAATGATCAATAACATACGTTTAATAATATCACATTTATTTACTTATTACAACTTATGTAATAAAAATTACATTAAGATCACATTATTTAGAATTTAGAAAAAAGTTATAAGAACTATATTCCTATAACTTTTCCTAATAAACTTTATTATGATTTATCCTTAAGCAACATTACTTCTTACTTAAAAATTATCTTTAATAATAATTTATTTTATATTAAAGAAAGCTTTTCTGCCTCTGTACTCAGCAACATCATTTAACTCTTCTTCAATTCTTAACAATTGATTATACTTAGCAACTCTTTCTGATCTAGCTGGTGCTCCAGTCTTTATTTGACCTGCATTTACAGCTACAACTAAGTCAGCTATAGTTGTATCTTCTGTTTCTCCTGATCTATGAGAAACAACTGCTGTATATCCAGCTCTATTTGCCATTTCTATAGCATTTAATGTCTCTGTTAATGTACCTATTTGATTTAGCTTAATAAGAATTGAATTAGCTACGCCAAGATCAATACCTTTTTCAAGTCTTTCTGTATTAGTAACAAATAAATCATCACCAACTAATTGAACTTTCTTTCCTAATCTTTCAGTTATAAGCTTCCAACCTTCCCAATCTTCTTCTGCCATACCATCTTCAATTGAGATAATTGGATATTTATTAACCCAATCTTCAAAGAAATCAACCATCTCTGCTGATGTTAATGTTCTTCCTTCATGTTCTAATACGTATTTACCATCTTTATAATATTCTGATGAAGCAGCATCAATTGCTATAAAGATTTCTTCTCCAGCCTTATATCCAGCTTTTCCTATTGCTTCAATTATTACATCAAGAGCTTCTTGATTTGATTTTAAGTTTGGTGCAAATCCACCTTCATCACCAATACCTGTTGAATAACCTTTATCATTTAAAATTTTCTTTAATGTGTGATAAACTTCAGCACACATTCTTAACGCTTCACTAAATGTAGGTGCTCCTGCTGGCATTATCATAAATTCTTGTAAATCTACAGAGTTATCAGCATGTGATCCACCATTTAATATGTTCATCATAGGGACTGGCAATACTTTTGAATTAACTCCACCAATATATCTATATAAAGGCATATCTAATGAATTTGCAGCTGCATTTGCAACAGCTAATGAAACTCCTAATATAGCATTAGCACCAAGCTTACTCTTATTGTTTGTTCCATCTAATTCAATTAGCATTTTATCAATGTAAGTTTGTTCAAACACATTGCATCCAATTAATTCTTCTGCAATAATTTCATTTACATTTCTAATTGCATTTAAAACACCTTTTCCTAAAAATTTATCTTTATCACCATCTCTTAATTCTACTGCTTCATACATTCCTGTTGAAGCTCCTGATGGAACTGCTGCTCTTCCAATTGTTCCATCTTCTAAATATATTTCTACCTCTACTGTTGGGAAACATCTTGAGTCTAAAATTTGTCTTGCAACTACATCTACAATTTCTAAATAATCTTTCATTTAATATTACCTCCTCATTTTTATAATTGTATTGAGAATTCTTATCAATATAATTATAATACATAATTTACTAAATAAAAAGCTTTTTATTTCATTTACCATAATATTATTGGTAAAATAATTTAGGAATATTCATATTATTTTTTATGTAAATATAAAACTGACTTATATGATCTAATTAGATCAAAAATCAAACTTACATAACATAACTTATTTGTTTAATTTATATAATTCTTCTTAACATATTATCCGATATAATATTTTATATAAATTCCATTAGAGATTTACTCAAAATGATACTAATGTCATAAAGTTTATAATTGCTTTACTTAAAACTCATTACATTAAATATTCATTTTGAGTTATCTTCTCCTATATCTTTATATATTTAATCATCATCTAATATCGATAAATTTTTTGCCCCACAATATCTTCTAAATTTTAATTCCCATGATGCAGCTTTCTTTGCGTCTATTTTTTTTATACATTCAAAAAATTCATCCAATACACCAACTTTGCATAATCCTTTCATTAAGTGTCTTGGATAATCAACCTTTCTAGTATACGCCTTTTTAGGATCTATTATCATAAGTTTTTCATCCTCTGAGACATAAACATCTTTACATCTTATATCTAATTTCTTAAATTTAAGTCTCTTGAACTCTAATAATAGTTCATATATGTTTCTAACTAATCTTTCACTTAATCCATTTTCCTTAATATGCTTATCAAGCCTTATTCCATCCACCAAGTCCCTTATCACATAGAATTTTCCTCGCTTATACATATAGGGAAAGTATTTTGATCCATTAGTTTTAGCAAGAATACTGCCTTCATCATTACATACCTTTTTCCTCAGAAATATTTTGATAGCTTTTTTATTTGGCAACTCATAAACCACACCATTGTTTCCCTCACCTAGATACTTAGCCTCTCTAAATAATTTTTCTGTATACTCATCAAAATCAGCAGAATATGCAAAATTCTTTTTCATATTATCAATCCTAAATCTTTTTTACTAATATATTAATTTTATGCTTACTTTATGCAATTCTGATTAAATCCTTCTTTAAAATCTTGTCTTTCTTACCTTATCTAAGTAGATTTATATTTAGTCATATATATTTTTAAATTCACACTTACTGATAAAATTCTTGCAATATTTTCAGAATTATCATAAAGAATTATTTTTGCAATATATATCATAAGTTTTAATTCATGAAGCTTATAATTTAGTGTATACAACATTGTTTTTTTAATGACAACTCAAATTTTAATAAAGAAATTTCAAAAAATTATATTTTTTCTAAAATAAAAAACTGCCTGAAACAATTTTAAAATTATTTCAAGCAGCTTTTTTATTAATTAAAATTACTTATTTACTATTAGATTTTCTCCAGTCATTTCTGTAGGAACTTCAAGTCCTAATTGAACTAACATTGTTGGAGCAATATCAGCAAGTTTTCCGTTGCTTAATTTCTTACCTTCAGTATCATTTGCAACCCAAACAAATGGCACTTCATGTGTAGTATGCGCTGTATATGGGGTTCCTGTTGAAAAATCTATCATAGTTTCAGCATTACCATGATCCGCAGTGATAAATAAGCATCCATTCTTTTCTAAAATTTTATCTGCAATCTTTCCTACACATTCGTCAACTGCTTCGATTGCTTTAACTGCAGCCTCAACAACTCCTGTGTGACCTACCATATCTGGATTAGCAAAGTTTAGAATTACCATATCATACTTATCGCTATCTAATCTATCTAGTAATTCATCTGTTACTTCATATGCACTCATTTCTGGTTTTAAATCATAAGTTGCAACCTTTGGTGAAGGTATAACTTTTCTGTCTTCACCTGGATTTTCTTTCTCTACTCCACCGTTAAAGAAGAAAGTAACGTGAGCATATTTCTCAGTTTCTGCTATTCTTAATTGATTTAAGCCCTTATTACTTACATATTCTCCAAGAGTATTACTTAAAGTTTGAGGAGTATATGCAACATTTACTCTTTCTAGAGTCTTATCATATTGAGTCATTGTTACAAAAGTAAGATCTAGAGTTTCTCTCTTGAATCCTGCAAATTCTTTATCATTAATAGCTCTAGTTATTTCTCTTGCTCTATCTGGTCTAAAGTTAAAGAATATAACTGAATCTCCATTTTTAATATTTGCAGTTGGATTACCATTTTCAGTTACAACTGTTGGTAATACAAATTCATCAGTTTTATTATCATGATATGATTTTTCTATAGCTTCAGTTGCACTACTTGCAGTTTCACCTTTTCCTAAAACTAAAGCATTATATGCAAGCTCAACTCTTTCCCATCTATTATCTCTATCCATTGCATAGTATCTACCACTTACAGTTGCAATCTTACCTACCCCTACTTCGGCCATCATCTTTTCAGTTTTTTCAATGAATTCTTGTCCTGATGAAGGTGGAACATCTCTTCCATCCATAAATGCATGAACATAAACATTTTGAACTTCTTCTTTTTTAGCAAATTCTAAAAGACCTCTTAAATGTTCTATATGTGAATGAACTCCACCATCTGATAATAAGCCCATTAAATGTAAAGACGATCCTGTCTTTTTAGCATTAGTCATAGCTAATTTTAATGATTCGTTCTCAAAAAAATCTCCATCTGCTATTGCTTTTGTAATTCTTGTTAATTCTTGGTATACTATTCTACCAGATCCGATATTTAAGTGACCAACTTCTGAATTACCCATTTGACCTTCTGGTAATCCAACAGCTAAGCCACTAGCTTGTAATTGTGAAGTTGGGTATTTTTCGAATAGTTTATCTAAATTTGGCTTTTTCGCTAAAGTTACAGCATTTCCTTCTGATTTTGGTGCAATCCCAAAACCATCTAATATCATTAACATAACAGGTTTTTTTGACATTTCCTATCCCTCCAAATATTTTCACAAAATATACTATAAAATTCTTAGATTTCTTTATTAAATTAATATCTGTAAGTTAACTAAATAAATTTATTTGTTATAAATAGATAATATTAAATATTATCATTTATTATGTTTTACATACTATTAATATCTTAAATTATATTATTTTTTTACACTTAATGCAACTTTATAAAGATTTAAAGTAAATTTATGTTATTATAATATAAATGTTTTATGAATTACTTTAATATCAAATTATTATTTACTTAAAAAAAGCTGTCTTAGTGCGATTTTCGTCATTCTAAGACAGCTTAAAAAATTTAATACTAATAATTAACTATTGCAGCGAAATCAGCTGGAACTAAGCTAGCTCCACCAACTAATGCTCCGTCTATATCAGACATTTCCATTTGTGCTTTTATTGTATTTGGTTTAACTGATCCACCGTATTGAATTCTTGTTTTTTCAGCTGATTCTGATCCATACATTTCAGCAACCATAGCTCTTATAGCTTTGATTGTTTCATTTGCTTGTTCATCAGTAGCAGTTTTTCCTGTTCCAATTGCCCAGATTGGTTCGTAAGCAATAACAAGTTTTTCTACTTGTTCATTAGTTAATCCAGCTATATCAGCTTTTATTTGAGCTTCAATAACTTTATTAGTAGTTCCGTTTTCTCTTTGTTCTAAAGATTCTCCACAACAAAGTATTGGAGTAATATTATGTTCGAAAGCTTTCTTAACTTTTTTGTTTAATGCTTCATCAGTTTCATTGAAGTATTCTCTTCTTTCACTATGACCTAAAACAACATAATCTATTCCCATAGCTTCAAGCATTCCTGGAGCAACTTCTCCTGTGAAAGCTCCACTTTCTTCAAAATGCATGTTTTGTGCAGCAACCTTTATATTTGAACCAGCTACAGCCTTTTTAACAGCATCTAAACATACAAATGTAGGACATACAACTACATCACATGTAGCATCTTTAACTAATGGCTTTAATTCTTCTACCATTTTAACTGCTTCATCAATAGTTTTATTCATTTTCCAGTTTCCTGCGATAATTGCTTTTCTCATTCCACTCACCTCATAATTTTTTTATTAATGAAACTTATAAATTGTCTTAATTATATTATGAATCTATATAAGCTTAAGGAAAGTGATCAAATTTCCTTAAGCTTATTATATATCTACAAAAATTACAAACTAAATATTTAAGAATGGCTCCTTGGCCTTGGACCCACCAAATCCCGTCGAATTTGCTTCCTAAAAAAATAGCTTATTACTTTTTTTGAATATATATTCCCTAACTATTCAAATATCTTACTTAACCATCTAGCATCTTCAAAAATCTATTACTTAAATATAAGAGATATGTTTACACTCTTGTGGATAAGTTCAACTTAAATTCATTAGGGGGCAATCACTACCTATCAAGTTTCACTATATAATCTAACTAAACTTATAAACTTCTTTTGAAAATATTATTTATTCAAAACCAATTATTTAAAATTAGTCGTTTAATGCAGCGATTCCTGGTAATACTTTACCTTCTAAGAATTCTAATGATGCTCCACCACCTGTTGAAATGTGAGTCATCTTATCTCCAAATCCTAAAATATTAACAGCAGCAGCTGAATCTCCACCACCAATTATAGTAGTAGCATCTGCATCAGCCATAGCCTTAGCTACTGCAATTGTTCCTTTATTATAGTTTTCGAATTCAAATACACCCATTGGTCCATTCCAAATTACAGTCTTAGCATCTTTAATTGCATCAGCATATAAAGTTTCTGTCTTTGGTCCAATATCCAATCCCATGTTTCCTACTGGAATATTTTGATCTTCAGTAATTGTAGCTTCTACATCTTTAAATTCTGCAGCAACTCTGTGATCTACTGGTAATAAGAATTTAACTCCTTTTTCAGCAGCCTTAGCAACCATTTCTTTAGCATATTCAAGTCTATCTTCTTCAACTAATGAAGTTCCGATTTCATATCCTTGAGCTTTTAAGAATGTATAAGCCATTCCTCCACCGATAATAATTGTGTTAACTTTATCTAAAAGATTGTTTATAACAGCGATTTTATCAGAAACTTTAGCTCCACCTAAGATAGCAACGAATGGTCTTACTGGACTTTCAACTGCATTTCCTAAGAATTTTAATTCTTTTTGGATTAAGTATCCACATACAGCTGTATCTAAGTAATCAGTTACACCAACAGTTGAACAGTGAGCTCTATGAGCTGTTCCAAATGCGTCATTAACAAATACATCAGCTAATGAAGCTAATTCTTTAGAGAATTCTGGAATGTTCTTAGTTTCTTCTTTTCTGCATCTTGTGTTTTCTAATAAAACGATGTCTCCATCTTTCATTTCTGAAACTGCTTTTTTAGCGTTTTCGCCAACAACTTCTTCATCTCTAGCAAAAATAACTTCTTTCCCTAGCATTTCGCTTAATCTTGTAGCTACTGGTGCTAATGATTTTGAAGCATCTTTTCCTAAATGTGAACAAAGAATAACCTTTGCACCTTTTTCTACTAAATATTTAATAGTTGGAAGAGCTCCTACCAATCTATTTTCATCAGTTATAGCTCCATCTTTAAGTGGTACGTTAAAGTCACATCTTACTAGTACTTTTTTTCCACTTACTTCAATATCTTCAATTGTTTTCTTATTGAAATTCATTTATTTTCACCTCTGATATTTATTTTATTGATTATTCCTTCATTTTAAAATAGTCTGGCTTTATAGCCTTATACTACAAAACCAGACTTATTTACTTTAACATAAATTTGCGCTCTTTATGTTCTAAGATATAATTCAAATTACTTTAAGTTAGCGAAGTATCCTAAAGTTCTGATTAATTGGTTAGTGTATGACATTTCGTTATCGTACCAAGCAGCTACTTTAACTAATTGTTCTCCATTAACTTCCATAACTTTAGTTTGAGTACCATCGAATAATGAACCGAAGCTGCTTCCGATTATATCGCAAGAAACTATTTCATCTTCAGTGTATCCGAAAGATTCAGTTGCAGCAGCTTTCATAGCAGCGTTAACTTCATCTACAGTAACTTTCTTAGATAAAGTACAAACTAATTCAGTTAATGAACCAGTGATTGTTGGAACTCTTTGAGCACCACCATCTAATTTTCCAGCTAATTCTGGAATAACTAATCCGATTGCTTTAGCAGCACCAGTTGAGTTAGGAATGATAGAAGCTGCAGCAGCTCTAGCTCTTCTTAAATCACCTTTTCTGTGTGGAGCATCTAAAGTATTTTGATCGTTAGTGTATGAGTGAATTGTAGTCATGAAACCTTTTGTTAATCCAAAATCATCACTTAATACTTTAGCCATTGGAGCTAAACAGTTAGTAGTACATGAAGCACCTGAAATAACTGTATCTTCTGCCTTTAAGATGTCGTGGTTTACATTGTAAACTACTGTTGGTAGATCATTTCCTGCAGGAGCTGAAATAACAACTTTCTTAGCACCAGCTGCGATATGAGCTGAAGCTGATTTCTTTGATGCAAAGAATCCAGTACATTCTAAAACGATATCTACGTTTAATTCTCCCCATGGTAAGTTTTCAGGCTTAGCATCAGCAGTAACCTTAATTTCTTTTCCATTAACTACGAAAGCTCCTTCTTTAACTTCGATTTCTCCATCGAATCTTCCTTGAGCTGAATCATATTTAAATAAATGAGCTAACATTTTAGCATCTGTTAAGTCGTTGATTGCAACCACATTAAATTCAGGGTTGTTAATCATTAATCTTAAAGCTAATCTTCCTATTCTTCCAAAACCATTAATTGCTACGTTTACCATTACAATTACCTCCTAATAATGCTTTTCTTTTTTATAAAAATAAATTTTACAAACTAATTTAATAACTGAATTTAACTATTTAGTTTACTTAATATTCCTTTGGCTGCTGCCTCATCTGTAACTAAAACACCATCATTGTCGTTATATTCAGTTGCAATAATTGACTCTACTTTATTTTTCCCACCTGCTACTGCAATATGTGTTTTTATTTTTCTTGCTTCATTAATTTTAATTCCAATTGCGGTAGTTTCTGAGATTATTTTCGAATCTTTATTAAAATAACATCCAAATGCTTCTCCAACAGCTCCATTATTAATCAAATTATCAATTTCTTGCTGTGGCACACCTCTTTTTCGAGCCATTTGCACCGCGTTACCTATACCATAAATTAGTACATCTGCCTTATGTATAGTATCTATAACAACTTTTACTGCCTCTTCTTTAAGCAAGGTGCCTATTATATCTAGACTCAAATTTTCTGAGATGTGAAGCATCTTATAAGTACCATTTAATTTTTTTGCCAAAGTGGCTGCTAACGTATTGGCCTGGGTTTCAACCTTTTTCCCCATTCCACCTCTAGCTGGTACTACTTGTATCTGAGATAAATTTGTTACTCTTGGAAAAGCTTCTACAACTTCTTTTAAAGTGCTCCCTCCTGTTAATGCTATAATAGAATTATCTTTTAGCACATCTTTAACATAATTAGCACATGCTTTTCCTAAATCCTTTAAAACTAAAGGATTTTCTTCTACATCTCCTGGGACTATGATTACTTTTTTTAAGTTAAGAGAAGATTGTATTTTCTTTTCAACTTCTGAAAGACCTTTTATTTCATGAATGAAATCATTTAGTTTGTGTATAATCTCTACGCCTTCACTTGTAACTGTCATTCCAGAAGTATTTATCTCAATTAAACCTTGTTCTTTTAAAAAACCTATTTCTGTTCTAACTGTTCTTTCACCAACATTTAACATATCAGCGAGTACTCTTCGTCCTATAGGTTGATTATGAAAGATTGTTCTGAGTACGTTATACCTTTTCTCCAATGTATTTACAAGCTCAGGAACTATCTTCTTTTGTAATTCTAATATTTCCTGCAACTCAAACACTCCTTTGGTCACTACGTGTCCCATATCATTTCATTACGTCCCACATCTATTATTATAAAACACCTTTTTGAAATTTTAAAGTCTTTAGGAAAACTTTTTTTATAATATTTCAAAAAAAACAAAAAAAACCTAACAAAATAAATTATTAGCAAACTTTTTTCTAGTTTTATACAGCGTTTCATATTTAATATTATTACGCTTAATAATAGCTATGTGAAATAGTATTTTTGAATTCAAGAACCATTTTATCAACTGTCAATATTAATTACAGAAAAAGTAATCATGAACTTTATATATTACTATACTCAAAGTTAACATATTCTTAAAACGTAATTGAATATTGACAATTGAATTTTTAACATTAAAATTTTAAAGTAATTATTTTATGGAATTTTTATAATCTCTTCCTTGCAGAAGATGATTTAATACCTAATTCCTCTCTATATTTTGCGACAGTTCTTCTAGATATATTCATATTTTTTTCTACTAACATAGAACTTATTAGTTGATCTGACAAAGGCTTACTTTTATTCTCTTCTTCTATTATTTTCTTTATTTCATTTTTTATTTTTGAAGTTGCCATATCTTCATTATTATTTGAGGATAACCCACTTGCGAATAAATCTTTTATTTTAACTGTTCCATAACTTGTTAAAACATATTTATCTTTAATTGCTCTACTTACAGTAGATTCATGAAGATTGATTATTTCTGCAACTTCTTTTAATGTCAAAGGTTTTATATACTGTCTTCCAAACTTAAAGAAATCATTTTGCTTTTCAACAACACATTCTAACACCTTATATAATGTATTTTTCCTTTGCTCTATTGACTTAATTAAGAAAAGTGCTTGATTAATTTTTTCCTTAACGTAAGTGTTTGTTTCTGAATCTTGATTATTTCTTAAAACATCTCTATATGTTTTATTTATCATAAGTCTTGGCAAAACACTTTCATTCATCAAAATGAAAAATTCACCATCAACATTCTTTATTTCAGCATCAGGAATTATATAATTAACCTCTTCTCCTGTATAAAATCCTCTTGATGGTTTAGGTTCCAGCTTTTTTATTAAATCACCATATCTTTGAGCTTCTCTTGGATTTATATTAAGGTCCTTTGCCACAGTTTCATATTTATTTTCTGCAATATTTTCTAAATGATTTAAAATTATCTTTTCTATTACATCATCTAAAATATTTAATTTTAAGCTCTGGATAAGCAGACATTCCTTGATATTCCTAGCACCTATTCCATATGGTTCCAACGCCTGTACCACTTCTAATGCCTTATTAACTATCTCTTCAGGTATATTCAATTCTTCTGCAAGTTCTCCTGTTGATATTTCCAAATAGCCTCTATAATCCAATGATTCAACAATATAATTACATATATCTAACATATATTGATCTATGTCGGCTTCAATCAACTGCTCTTGTAAATATTCTTTTAGTGATACTTTTTTCTCAATGAAATTTAATGGCGAAACTTCTTCATTAGAATAATTTGTTTCTGATCTATCCTTGTAATTATCAGAATATAATTCTTCAACTAATTTTTTATGATCGTATTTGTCTTCTATATTAACGTCTCTGTTTATCTGTTCATCATCATATGAGCTTATTTCCTCATTAACCTCTAACACTGGATTTTCCGAATATTCATTGTCAATATATTCTCTCAAATCATGAAGAGACATTTGTAAAAGCTTTATGGATTGTTGCATATTTTGAGTGAGTACTAATCTCTGTTCCTGGGTCATCTTCATGTTATAATCCAAATTCATAAGTTTCCTCCTTATAATTTATATAAATTATTTTTAATTAAACGTATTCATTAAATTTATTGAAGTGATCTCTCTTTCTATTAGTATACCTCCTATTCTGTAAATATTGCAAGTCCACTATATGTAACTATGAAAATTAGGTCTGGTAAAATAAATATAAAAACATGCTTATATACTACTTATATCAACTATGTTTAAATATAAATTGTAGCTAAAAGCATGTTTTTTATTTATTAATTAAATTTATTTATTTAAAAAAACTAATCCACAGCAGCCAGGTCCAGAATGTATACATACAGTTGATCCAACTGGACATTCAATAAAGTTAACACCATTGTCCTTCATATATGTTCTAAGTGCTTCCTTTACTTCAATATTATTTACGTCAATCAATATTACAGGCACTTCATCATCTAACGTCGCGTTTTCTAAATCACTAATAATTTTCTTAATCGCCTTTTTATTTCCTCTAATTTTATCTTTAACTGACATTATACCATCTTTTATTTCAAGTATTAATTTTATTCCAAGCATTCCACCAACCATGCCAGCAGTTTTTGAAATTCTTCCGCCTCTCACGAGGTATTCTAAAGAATCAAAGTAAACTGAAAGCTTAACTTTATTTCTAATGCTATTTAATTTTTCTTCTACTTCTGAAATATTATAACCATTTTCTCTGAGCTTAACAGCTTTTAATACAAGTATTCCTAAAGCGGCTGTTACATTCTGAGAATCAACAACTATTATATCTTGGCTTTCTAGCATTTCCTTAGCAATACATGCCGATTGGTATGTTCCACTCATCACAGAAGACATATGAATTGATATAATTTTATATCCTTCCGCTAAGTACTTCTTATATATTTCAACAAATCTATTCGGAGTAACTTGAGCTGTAGTTGGAAGTATATTTTCATTTCTAATTCTTTCAAAAACTTCATCCGTATTTATCTCAACGCCATCTAGATAACTTTCTTCACCAAAGTTTATCAATAATGGCAAAACTTCTATATCGTATTTCTCATATATATCTTTTGGCAGATCAGCAGTGCTATCTGTTATAATTTTTATCTTTTCCATATATCTTCATTCCTCTTCAATTATTTCATATTAGGAAATCCTATCTGCCTTAAAGCTTCATAAGCCACTATAGCTACTGTATTCGATAAATTTAAACTTCTAGTACTTGATTTTATCATTGGAACCCTAAATCCAATATGCCTATTATGCACCTCTTCAGGAACTCCACTAGATTCTCTTCCAAACATTATAAAATCCCCTTCTTTGAAGGAAATTTCATCAAAATGCGTTTCTCCATGTGTAGTGGATAAATATATTGTTTTATCACCATATTTTTTCAAGAATTCTTCATAGCTATCATGTATTTCTAGATCTAAATCTTTCCAATAATCTAAACCTGCTCTTCTCACTTGCTTTTCATTTATTTCGAACCCAAGAGGTTTTATTAAATGCAACTTGCTGCCTGTTAAAACACAAGTTCTTGCAATATTTCCAGTATTCTGAGGTATCTCAGGTTCATATAATACTATATTTAAATTCAAAACGTCACCTTCTCCTATTTTGTACAAAAATTATTTCACTTTAATTTAAAATTATACTATATGGTTCATAACAAGTCAAAAATAATAATTGCTTAACCATGGAAAAGCCTTTCACTATAAAAGGTATATTATTGTGTATTCTAATCAGTAAATTATTAAATATATTAAAGTTGTTTTAACCTTAATAAAACTTAAGCATATTTTCTTTAATTAATCTTAATAATTCCTAAAGAAAATATGCTTTGAATTTTTTATAAATATTAAATTTTTACCTATTGTGTTGGTTGAGCTACAGGTGGTTCTGCTGTTGGCTGAGCTGCTGGCGGCTCTGCTGTTGTTTCTGGCTGTTGAGTCGCATCTACGGGTTGAGTTCCTTTTTTGACTACTATTCCTACACTTGCATAAGTATCTGTTGATACTACTTCTCTATTCACTTCAGAACCATTTTCATAAGTTATCTGATATGCTCTTGCTCTATAACCAGTCATTCCAGCTCCCTCTGTTACTTCTTGTCCTACTGGTAAACTGCTATCATCTACCACTTTTGTTTCTGGTGGTATTGTTTCAAGAATTTCACTTGCCATATCATATGTTCTTCCATTTAAAGCACTAGGATCTCCATATATACTGTAAGTCACTACTTTACCTGACGTATTCCCTTGAATATATATAGGAAAATCATATGTGTTTTTAAACTTATAATCTAAATATCCATATGAAACAGTGGCATCAAGCCCAGGTTGTGCATAACCAACAGCCATGGAATGATTTGTTCTTTCAATAGACCTTAGGTTTGCTTTCATAGCAGCTCTATAAATAGTGGTCGATACTTGACATATTCCACCACCAATTCCGGGTTCTATTTTATTTCCAACATATGTTCCAGCTTCCTTATAACCTCTTTCAGCTGTTCTAGGTCCTACAACGTCATTAAAACTAAATATTTCTCCTGGCATAACTATTGTTCCGTTTATTGCTGAAGTAGCTATTTCTATGTTATTACATCTTCCTTCCGGCGATGTGGAATAATTTGATGAAAAAGTACCCATTACTCCTTTTATCTTGGATAGATCTTCTTGAGTTATTTTAGGTTTTGTTACTTCTAAATCAATTGATACTGAATTATCAGAATTAATATCTCCATTTATATTTTCTTTCAACTTCTGATCTAGTGTATCTAAATTAACTGTCTTTCCTTCTGTCTCTGGTTTAATCACAATATTATTCTTTTGTATACTAACTGCTGCATCTTTAGCAGGTTGATTAACAGCTATCTGAAGTTTTTCCTCGTATTCCTTCAATTTTTCTTCATTATAAGAAAATTTGATTGGAACCTCCTTGCTCTTACTATTATTACTCTTTATGCTTATATATCTGCTTAAGACCCCATCTTTTTTTCCAAGTTTATAAGCCTCTTCAACAGTTGCATCTATATCATATTTAGGATTAATATCAGAGTAAATAAGTTCATATTGTTTGTCCTCTATTTTAATAGATAACTTTTTATTTTCTATAGATGTTACAAATGTTTCGGTAAGCTTATTCTTAGCTTCTTCTTTAGTCATTCCTCCAATATTTACTTCTTGTACAGTTACTCCCGGATATATTTTATCATCCCACTCCTTAACTATACCTTTTATAGCTATTGAGTATGCAATTAGTACAGCAGCTCCTGCTATAATTAATGTAAATATTGCGAGCATAATTTTCTTCTTTTTATTATAATTGTTTTTAGAAGCGTTTGCTCTTTTGCCGGTGCGTTTTTCCACTCCCTTATTCTCCTTTCAAGGAATTAAATATCATACATCTTCTATGTTTAATATTTATTTTGAGTACATTTATCGATGATAATTTACATATTTTTCAAATTGTCATCAATGTTTTCATTATATCATATTCCAACTATCAATAGAAATATGATTATATTCCCATATAAGCTGAAATACGATACTATTTATTATAGATTTACTTTTGCACGAGTTTTTGAAGTTTCTCCATCATAATCAAAAGCTTCAATTGATACTTCTACTGGTGCATTCTTCTGAGTATTTACCTTATTACTAGTTATTAAATAACTTGTAGCATTTTCATCAACAGTTCCAACCCATTCTCTATTTACAAAAATGTTATATCCCAATAAATCTACATCAGGATTTCTATTCCAAGAAACATTTATGTTCCTATTCTGGTACGCTGCCTTTAATCCAGTAACAACACGAGGCTGCCTTAATAAATCTACATTATCCGGTCCCCAATTTGCATCAACAGGATTCCCAATTCCTTGTACAGTTTGGCTTTCACTATATTGCCATATCCTCCATCTGGTCCAGCCTCCAACATTAGGAGGGAATTCAGGATTAATAGGGATACTTGTATACATTGCAATCCATAGTGGCATATTTTTTAGTGGATAGCCACGTCCAGGAATATAAAAATTATCATAAAGCTCTATAAAATTTGTTCCTGTGTAAATCATAAGCCTTCTTCTAGTTTTTCTTTCAAATCTTTTTCTAAATCTATCAATCCAATCAATTAATGTTCTTGTACTTATTGATTTATCCAAAGGTGCCTCTACATCTATTACAGGAAACAAATCCCCATAATCATTGTTTCCGAACCCCTGCTGCAGTGTATTTATAAAGTCATCACATTGTCTATCCGCATCTGTTAGATCATAAGATGGCATAGAAAAATGATATGCTCCAACTGGGATTCCATAATTCCTACTATTCTTCGCATAATCTACAAACTTTCTATCAACCCTAAACCTTCCTGTTGCAGATCCTGACGCTCTCAAGTACAAAAAATCTACTTTTGTTGCCAATACGTTAAACTGAACACTTGTTGTATATTCATTTATGTCTACTCCAAAACGACTGTTAGGATTTTTGTTTTGCATATTTCCTCCACATAAAAATACTTCTCTAATATAAATATTAATTTACAACAGAAAAAGTACCTATAATTTAGTAATTAATTATAGGTTTAGTTGTACATAAAAACTTATATTATTTCCTACTGATTCAGCCCATATTTTGCCGTCATGCAATTCTACTATATTCTTAGAAATAGCTAACCCAAGACCTGATCCTCCTGTATTAGTATTTCTAGATTCATCTAGTCTATAAAATCTATCAAATAATTTTTCACTTTTTTCTTTTGATAAATGGTCTCCTTTATTTCTAAAAACTACAATGGCTTTACCATCCTTCTCGTATAATCCTATTAATATTTCTCCTGGTTTATACGAATATTTTATTGCATTTGTTATTATATTCTCAAAAACTCTAAGCATCTTTAATGTATCTATAGAAACTGAGATTTTTTCAGATTCGAATTTTTTATATATCGTTAATTTATTTTCATCGAGTAACGGTGTCAATTCTTCTATTAATTGTGATAGAAATTCTGCTAGATTAACTTTAGTCTTTGTTAGTGTTATTCCGCTGTTATTTAGCTTAGTATACTCGAATAAATCATCAATTAGTAGCTTTAATCTTTCAGCTTTATTGAATGCTATGTTTAAGTATTCCTCCATTTCTTTTTCATCTTTATACCTGTTTTGAATAACAAGCCCTATGTATCCCATCACAGATGTCAGTGGCGTCCTTAAATCATGAGAAACATTCGTTATCAAATCTGCTTTTGTTTTTTCTGCATCTCTCTCAGCACTAATTTTCTCTCCAATTTCTTTAGCCATTTGATTTATATTATAAGCTATATTTTTAATTTCATCTGTTCCCTTTTCTTCTATCCTATAATTCAAGTTACCACTTGCTATTATCTTAAGACCGACTGCAATCTCATCTAAATATTTCATCTTATTATTAGTTATTACAACAAATAAAACTATAAAAACTATAACTGTAAGAATTAGTGCTAAAGATGAATTTGACGTGCTAATTGTATTGTATGTTATCCTTGCTTCTGGAATCTTTGAATAGATTAAATACACCCTATCAGTTCCTATCTTTAGAGGCATTATATAACTTTTTTCTCTTGGTTCACCAATCTTTTCACTATTTACATTTGTCATTGCACTTTTTAGTGCACTATAAATATCTATATTTTCCTCTGCAACATTTTTAGTTTTATATAACACCTTTCCATCTAAATCTGTTATATAACTTTCCTCTCCATCAGATACATTTTCTAAAATATCATTAATCTTATCTTTATCTTCTAATTTCAAATTTTCTTGAGACTCTATTTGTTTAGCCAAATCATTTGCAGACCTCTCAATAGAATCATAATCATATTTTATCTGCGGCTCAGTATGCTCTCTCTTAAAAAGATTATTAGAAAAACTATAGAAGATAAATGCTACTAAAAAGCATATTCCTATAACCATCATAAGTTCAAATCTTATATTCTTCTCAATTCTCTTTTTTATACTTCGTATTAATTTTTCAGTATACTGTAGTAATTTTGAATTTGGAATGTCATTGCTAAAAGTTCTATGCCTTCCAACATCTTTATTTCTCAACTTTATATCCTACCCCCCAAACAGTCTTTATAAATCGAGGATTTCTTGGATTTTCTTCTATTTTCTCTCTTATTTTTCTTATATGAACCATAACAGTGTTATCAGAAGTCATGAATTCCTGATTCCAAACACTCTCATAAATATTTTCTATTGAAAATACTTTACCTCGGCTTTGAGCTAACAATGATAATATATCAAATTCTGTCGGAGTGAGTTTCACTATATTATCGCCTAACAATACTTCATGTGTTTCTAACTTTATTGTAAGATCTTCTATTTGTATTATATTTTCTTCTTCTACTTCTAACATATTTGTGTTCTTACCAAACATATGAAATCTTCTAAGTTGTGACTTGACTCTTGCAACTAACTCTAATGGATTGAATGGTTTCGTTAAATAATCATCTGCACCCATATTAAGTCCTAATATCTTGTCAATATCTTCACTTTTCGCAGATAACATTATTATAGGCATTTCTTTAATCTCTCTAATCTTTAAACAAGTCTCTATTCCATTTAAGTTAGGCATCATAACATCTAATATAATTAAATCTATATCATTATCTCTAACTAAATTAATAGCTTCCAAACCATCACATGCATTTATAGTATTAAATCCATCACTCTTAAGATATATATCAACTAAATCTCTTATTTCCTTTTCATCATCCACAATTAGAATAGTTCCTTTTTCCAAACATTCCATCTCCAATCTAAAAATTTTATATCTGAATTCTATTATAATTTCATTCTAACCTAAATATCTTAAAAAAAATTACTAGTAGTTCTTAATATTTTATAAAATATGTTCATGCATATTTTTATGTATGACTATCAAAATAATTAAAATATAAAATATCCTCTATATGTGCATATAATACACATATAATTTCCTGATAAAAGGCATGCATTGTCATAGTTTATGAAACCTAATAAACTGTAATTAAGTTCACATTTGCACCATACACAAAACATGCCTTTATTTATAATGTTAATAGTCTTTCTCCCAGTTTTCTCTTTATAACTTGTTAGTCTATCTCAAATTAAACTAACTAGAAAGCTCTTCCCATTGTTCATATAATTTTTCAATAGTTTCTTGAAGATTCTTAATTTCCTTATTTACTCTCTCACTTTCAGATGGATTAGAATAAACTTCTTCTTTACAAAGTTCCTCCTGTAACTTTTCAAGAGCTTCTTCATTTTGAGTTATATTAGTTTCTATATTCTTAATTTCATTTTGCTTAGCCTTAGCTTCTTTCTCTAGAGCCTTTTTCTTTTTCTTTTCTTCATTTAATTGAGTTTTTGTCTTTCCAGATGCTAGCCCCTCATATGTTTCAAATCTCTGTGGATTCTTCTTCTTTTCAGTATAGTAGCTGTAATTTCCAAGATATTCATTGACTCCATGCTCTTCTAATTCCAATATTCTATTAATTACTTTATTTAAAAAATATCTATCATGGGAAATTACAATTAATGTACCATCATAGCTTAAAATTGCTTCTTCAAGAGCCTCTCTCGAAGGAATATCCAAATGATTTGTAGGTTCATCTAATAGAAGTAAGTTTGATTTAGATAACATTAATTTTAGGAGATTTATTCTACATCTTTCTCCTCCGCTCAACTTGTTTATTTCTTTAAATACATCATCGCCTCTAAAAAGAAATGATCCAAGAAATCCTCTAAGTTCACTTGTAGTTAACTCTGGAAAGTCATCCCATACTTCATTTAATATTGTCTTATTAGGATCAAGATTAGATTGTTCCTGATCATAGTATCCTACATTAACATTTACTCCTAAAACCTTAACTCCTGAATCACTTTTAACTTTATCCATTATTATATTAAAAAGTGTGGTTTTCCCCCGGCCATTTTCACCTATTAACGCAATCTTTTCTCCTCTTTTTAAATCAAAAGATAAATTATCGAATAATTTCTTTTCTCCATAGCTTTTAGCCAACTTTTCCACATGAAGCACATCATATCCACTTTTAACGGAAGCCTCAAATTTAATCTTAGATGCGGTTTTTTCTTTATCAGGAGCATCTACAATTTCCATTTTATCAAGTGCCTTTTCTCTACTTTCAGCTGCTTTTATACTTTTCTCTCTATTGAATGACCTAAATTTTTCTATTATTGCTTCTTGTCTTTTTATTTCCGTCTGTTGTAAATTATAAGCTTTTAATTTAGCCTCATAATCTTTCTTCATAAGTTCTAAAGATTTTGTATATGGAGCATTATAACAATTCACATGACCATTTATAACCTGAAATGTTCCTGTTGTTACAGAATCCAAGAAAAATCTATCATGGGAAATTACAATTACAGTTCCTTTATAGGTTTTTAAATATTCTTCAAGCCATTCAATTGCTTCCAAATCCAAATGATTTGTAGGCTCATCAAGCAATAATATATCAGGATTTAAAAGTAATAGCTTACAAAGTGCGACTCTAGTTTTCTGCCCTCCACTTAAAGTTGAAATTAGTTTATCAAAGTCACCTTCAGTAAATCCCAATCCTTTAAGAACTCTAGATATTTCCCCCTTATATGTATATCCACCTCTGTTTTGATACAGATCTTGGGCAGTTCCATAGTCTTTTATAATTTTCTCATGATATGAAGCATTATTTTCATCATACGGTTCATTCATCTTAGCTTCTAACTCTGTAATCTTCCGTTCTAACCTTTGGAGATCTTCAAAAACAATGAGCATTTCATCATAAATCGTTTTGCATGAATCTAATGCTAAATGTTGAGCAAGATAACCCAAAGATTTATTTTTATCTATAAAGACTTCTCCATCATCTTGCGTAATTTCTTTTGATAATATCTTAAACAAGGTTGTTTTTCCTTCTCCATTTGATCCAATTATACCAACCTTATCTCCTTCATTTATTGAAAATGTTACATCTTTCAAAATAGTATTTATACCATAACTTTTACATATATTTTTACAACTTAATACAATCATTTTTTATCCTCCAGTATTTCATACGAAAATCCAGAATTTAAACTATAAAGGTTTAATTTAATATTAAAACGTAAATCCTATATATCATGGATTAATAGTTTAACTAAATTTTCTCTACTAAATTATACTATCTTATCGGTGTTATATCAATTTAACTATATTAAGAGTTAATTGATAATTTTTTATTATCGCTACGTAAAATTTGGATTATTATTTAATTTGCTTTATAATAAGTTAAACACGTAATTTGGAGGCAAAATATGACTTTAAAGAATAACAACAAATCTCTTACCCAGAATAAAAAACAATTAAAAGAGGAAGAGTTATTTTTAGCGGCATATGATTTATTTCTTAAAAATGGCATAGAAAAAACTTCGATCGATGATATAACTAAGAATGCAAAAGTAGCAAAAGGAACTTTTTATCTGTATTTCAGTGATAAATACGATATTTTAAATAAATTAATTCTTCAAAAAAGTAATGAAATAATACGAGAAGGATTAGCTAAAACAAATGCTTTTGGAAGCAAAGATTTTAAAGAACGTACACTATTCTTTATTGATTATATAATAAATTATTTAAAAGATAATGTTTCTCTGTTGAAGCTAATTAATAAGAATATTTCATGGGGACTTTATAGAAAGGCAATAATGAAACCAGAAGCTTATAATGATGTAAAGAAAGTTCTAGATATTTTTGTAAAAAACCTAACTAAATCAGGAATGAACGAAGAAGAAGCTGAAATGACATTATTTATGATTTTTGAATTAGTTGGCAGCATATGTTTTACTACTATAATATTGAAAGAACCAACAGATATCGAAAGTATAAAACCAATACTTTTTAAAAAAATTTTAGCTATGATAAGCGTGTAACTCATATATATTGAAACCTATTTTTAAAAGCTATGTAAAGAAATATCTTAAAGATTTTACATTATAGTAGTTGTAAATCTTCAAGATATTTTTGTATGTTAAACTGGTTATTAATAGTTATTATTTTTATCGCAATATGCTAATGTAAGTTTTATCAACCTTTTTATAATTACTCTAACTATCGGACGAGGAATTCTATATGAATAAAGAGTCGCGAATATTCCTGGATGTCTTCTTTCAATTCTAGCATAAATTTTATTCACATCATTATCAGAATTATTTCTTTCAAGATCTTCTTCATTTAAATCTAAATCAAGACCTCTTAGTGCATCAAAAGTAGTAGGTATTTCATTATTAGCTATGTTATTAAAATTGAGACCACTACTAATTCCCTCATTTTGATTATCGGAATAATAACATAATTCAGGCATGCCTGTTTCGGAAGGAAATAAATCTAAATTACGATTATTATCATCAATACCAAACGAAGCTTTTTCGTAGATATTTGTACTCATAAATGCTGGTGGAACAAATCTAATATCGTTATCACTCGAGCTGACTTGAGACATATACTTCTTATCAGGGTTCATTTTAAACTACCTCCTATAAATAAATAATATTTGCTTCTCTTAATTAATATGCATAACAATTATATATAGTACAAAATGGAAAGAAAAAGATATGAATTTTACAGCCCTCTTAAGCGAACAATAAATATATTATAGGAATAATATATATATTGGAGGAGATGCATATGAAGATAGAAAATAAGGAAAACATTAAAGACTTATTTGTTGGATTAGATGAAAAAGTGTGTGATTCAGATGGAAACTGTATAGATGGAATAAATTTTGATAATGCAGCTACAACTCCGCCTATTAAGTCAAGTATTGAATATATAAAACAATTGAGCAATACTTATGCTTCTATAGGACGAGGAACAGGTCAAAAAGCTGAAATAACCACCAATTTATATAAAGAATCTAAAAATTTTTTATTGGATTTTTTCAATGTAAAAGATAAAGATAAATATGTTGTAATATACGTTAGTAATACAACTGAAGGTATAAACAAACTAGCAAAAACTCTTACTAAAACTCCAGACGAAATAGTATTAACCTCTAGAATGGAGCATCATTCAAATGATTTGCCTTGGCGAAAAAGAGGTAACGTTGATTATATCGAAGTAGATCAACAAGGCAGACTTAAACTTGAAGAGTTGGAAGAGAAACTAAAGAAAAGCAATGGTAAAATAAAATATGTATCTCTTACTGGAGCTTCTAATGTAACTGGTTATATAAATCATATTCATTTTATAGCAAAACTGGTTCATAAATATGGTGCCAAATTGATTGTAGATGGTGCACAACTTGTACCACACACAAGAGTTAATATTAGCGGGGATACAGATGATGATCAAATTGATTTCTTAGTATTTTCGTCGCACAAAATTTATTCTCCCTTTGGTATAGGAGTCATAATAGGATTAAAAGAGGATTTCATGGATGCAGATCCAGATTATTTAGGTGGTGGAACCGTTGAATTAGTAATGGATAGAGAGGTTAAGTTTCTTACACCACCAGAGAAGAATGAAGCAGGAACACCAAATTTTTTGGGTGTAATGAGCTTAGTTAATTCATTACGAGTTATTAATACCATTGGATACGACTATATAGAAAAACATGAAAGACTTCTTTTAGAGCACACTATAGAAGGACTTAAGAAAATCCCTAAAATTATGAACTATGGAGATACTGAAAACATCAGTGATAGGCTTGGAATTGCTACCTTTAATATAGAGGATATGTATCATCATGATGTAGCTGATATCTTGGCTAAAAAGAAAGGAATTTCTGTAAGACATGGCTGGTTTTGTTCCCATCCATATTGTAGAAGGCTCATGAACGTAAGTGAAGATGAAGCTAAAGAATTCCTTGATAATCCAGATAAAAAAATGTTAGGAATGATACGAGTAAGTTTTGCATTATATAATTCAATTGAAGAAGTTGATACCTTTTTAAATGTATTAGAAGATATCTCTTTACGAAAAATAAAATAACAAATTTTCTTGATTTAGAACTAAAAATAAATAGTATAATAAAATTTATTATACTATTGAAAATTCTATTAATTTATAGGATGTATAAATGAAATTCTTCATATATACATCCTTCTATTAGTTAAATATTAAAACATCTAAGCTTACGATTTTATACTTATTATCTATTGATTAAATACCTTATATTTTGGAAGATTTCTCTCAAAAGCTAAATTAGGAGAATCTTTGATTAATGGCTCAAAATATGAGCACGCTTCAGGTGTTACAAAATTACCTTCTTTATTAATCCATTCTATAGGGAAATACTTAACATTATTTGCTACATCTTCTGCATTAACTAATGGGTAATTCACTTCATAAGGCTCATTAGATAACCTGTTAATGCTAACCATTTTCCCTGATTCTCCTTGTGAAGCATATTGTAAAGCCATCTTTCCAGCATTATACGCTTCTGTTAAATCAGTGTCTGAAGCACAATGCATTGCACAACGTTGAAGAACCCCAAGTTGTAGTGCTTTTACTCTTGTTGTAAATCCAGCATCAAGAATTATCCTTCTTAAGTATTCAGATACACCTCCTAATTGAACGTGTCCAAATTTATCTTGAGAAACACAATCAAATTCAGAAATGAATCTTCCATCTTTATCTCTTATTCCTTCTGATACAATTATATACACTTTATTTTGTTCTTCAAATCTTTGCCTAACATCATTTAAAAATTTAATTTTATCAAAAGCTGCTTCAGGAAGATATATAAAATCTGCAATTGGTTTTCCATCAAGCTTTGCAATACATGCAGAAGCTGCAAGCCATCCTGTATCCCTTCCCATTGTTTCTAAAATAAATATACCGTTGTTTATGTACACTGATGCATCTAAATATGTCTCAAGCGCTGTTGTTCCAATGAATTTTGCTGCGCTGCCAAAGCCAGGAGTATGATCAGTGAATTTTAAATCATTATCAATAGTTTTAGGTATACCTATAAAACTTATTCCAATGTCATTTTGTTTTGCATATCGTGAAAGCTTTGCTATGGTATCCATAGAATCATTCCCACCAACATAAAAGAATGACGTTATATCATATTCTCTAAGTATTTCTATTAAACTTTCATATTCTTCACTACAAGAATCTAAATCTTTTAATTTATACCTACAAGATCCAAGTCCTGAAGATGGAGTAAATCTAAAATTATCTATTTCATTTTCTGAAACTGATGACAAATCAATTATATTTCTATTTAATATACCCTCAATACCATTTAGGCCTCCATAAACTTTTTCAAAAGTTTTTAGTTCTTTATTAGCATTTAAAAGTCCTACTACACTTGAATTAATTACTGCTGTTGGCCCCCCAGATTGAGCTATTATACAATTTGACATGAAATTTCCTCCTTGTTTGCTATACTAATTTGGTTAAATATGCTATACTATTTAGCCAATAGTAATACACTATTTATTAATATACAACAAAAAAAAGATTTAATAAAGACTTTTTTTAAAATTTTTGCATATATTAAAAAAACTTTAATTATTATAGAGTAAGTCTAATTTTAAAGGAGGAAGAGAAAATGAATTTGTACGACATTATAATAATAGGAATTGCACTGGCCATGGATGCTTTTGGCGTAACATTAGGAATCGGTCTAAATCCTAGAATTAATAGAATCCATAAAATAAAGTTTTTATTATCATTTGCATTCTTTCAGTTTTTATTTACATATGTAGGTGGAAGTTTAGGATATTTATTTGATACTTATATTACATGTATACCTTCCATTGCTGGTGGAATAATTATGGCAATCGTAGGAATTCTTATAATAATAGATGGCTTTAAGGAAAAAGAAACTGAAATTTTAATAAAGAATACTACTTGTTTAATACTTGGAATATCCGTTAGTATAGATGCATTAGTTATAGGATTCACTGCATTTCATGAGATTTCATACAATCTACTACTTTGTGTTGATTCAATTTTGATTGGATTAATCACTTTATTTACATGTACAGTAGGATTTTTTATGTGTAGATATATTAAAAAAATAAAATTTGTTACAACGTATGCTAACTTTTTTGGCGGGATAGCTCTTATATTTTTTGGTTTTAAGATGATATTTTTTTAAGATATTAAATATATGTGATATAATATATTTAATATTTAGCTGTTAGGGGATATGAAAATGGAACCAAAGGAAATTCTTAAAAATAAAGGAATTAAAATAACTAAAGGAAGAACAGAAATCCTAAGTATATTAAAAAATTCTGAAAACAGTTTGTCAGCTGAAAAAATATATCAGATTTATAAAAGCAATAATATAAATATAAATTTGAGCACGGTTTATAGAACTTTAGAATTATTTGAAGAAAAAGAAATTATTGAAAAAATAACTCTAAATGATGGAGTCTTTTCATATAAGCTAAAAGGAAAAACTCATAGGCATCATTTGGAATGTGATATATGTCACAAAGAAGTTGAAATTCCTTGCCCTATGCTTCAAATTCAGGAATTAGTTCAAAATGCGACTGGCTTCACTTTAACAGATCATGACTTGGTTATGAAGGGCGTATGTAAAGATTGCAAAAAAAAACAATAACTAAGTTGTCTTAATATAAGTTATATTTTCTAAAAGGTTTTACAGGAAGATTTGCAGATTGTTTTCAATAGAAATTATGATAAAAACTACTTGTCTAAGGTATTCTTAAACAAGTAGTTTTTCAATTTTAATGTTATAAATATTCAAAAAGTTTTATACTTCATATACTATCTGCTTATTTTCAATGAATCCTGTATGATCATATCTATTAGTTCTGAAAATCCTATATTCAAAGCTGCTGCACTTTTAGGAATTAGGCTATTTTTAGTCATTCCTGGAAGAGTATTTATTTCTAAAATGTATGGTACACCTTCCTCTGTAACTATCATATCAACTCTAGAATACACTTCGCATTTAAGTGCCTTATAAGTTTCTAACGCCATCTTTTCTACTTCCTTGTGTAACTCTGCTTCTAGCTCAACCACTATTTCTTCTGCCCCTCCATCTTGATATTTAGATGTAAAGTCAAAGAATTCAGCCTTAGGCTTAATTGCAATTACTGGAAGCATTTTATTATTATATACAGGACAAGTTATTTCATCACCTTTTATAAATTTTTCTATCATAACTTCACTATCCCATTTAAAAGCTTCTGAAACACAGTTTTCAATTTCCTTATCTTCTTTAACTATAAATGTTGCAACACTTGATCCACCATGAGTAGGTTTTACTACAACTGGATATCCTAATTCATTTATTTTATTGAAATCTATATTATCATCTTTTCTTAAATTAATCCAAGAAGCAGTTCTAATCCCATTTGCCTCTAAAACGGATTTTGATACGTCTTTATCCATGCACATAGCACTACTTAAAGGTCCACACCCTGAATATGGTATACCTAGTGTTTGAAGCACTGATTGAACTGTTCCATCCTCCCCAAATTGGCCATGTAAAGCTAAAAGTGCGAAATCTATCCCTTTAGATTTATTTATTATATCTTCTTTTTTATCTATTACAATTGGTAACACTTCATACTTTTCCTTGTTTATATTTTCAATTATAGATTTTCCACTTTGCAATGATATCTCTCTTTCTGATGATATACCACCCATTATAACTCCAATTTTCATAGATTACCTCCAAAATACTTATTAATATTTCCCGTTAATTAAATTTATTCATTCTAACTTATCTTTATTTTATTAAATTAACAGCACAATTAAAAGAACCACTTTGACTATAAATTGTCTTAATTGTGGTTCGTGAAAATTTTATAACTATTCTTTTATCTGTTAGTTTTATTATCATAACTACATAAATCCCTTATTGGACATTCCCCACACTTAGGATTTCTAGCACTACAACATCTTCTTCCATGAAATATAAGTAGATGATGCATAAGAGTCCACTCTTTCTTTGGTAGTTCTTTTTGTAATTGTTTTTCAACTTCTAAAACATTTTCCGAATCTGCAAGTTTTAATCTATTCGATACTCTAAAAACATGTGTATCTACAGCAATAGATGGTACATTAAAGGCATTTGATAA
The DNA here is from genome assembly GCF_018223745.1 of Clostridium beijerinckii. Taxonomy (NCBI): domain Bacteria; kingdom Bacillati; phylum Bacillota; class Clostridia; order Eubacteriales; family Clostridiaceae; genus Clostridium; species Clostridium beijerinckii. The sequence goes on along the minus strand of NZ_CP073653.1, from coordinate 646,881 downwards.
AACAACATTAGCAGTTTTTCTTCCCGCTCCAGCAAGTGAAGTTATTTCTTCCATTGTCTTTGGGACTTCTCCGTTAAATTTTTCCTTAAGTTGATTGAACATAAGTATTAAATTTTTAGATTTATTTCTATATAAACCTATTTGTTTTATCCGTTTTTCAAGTTCCTCATTCGTTAATGTTAAAAGTGAATCTAAATCTGGATAATCCTTAAATAAATCTTTTGTTACCTCATTTACTTTTTTATCTGTTGTTTGAGCAGACAATATTGTAGCTATCAGCAATTGTAGTGGTGTTTCATAATTCAATTCACATTTTGCATCTGGATATGTCTCTTTTAATATATCTACAATTTTTTTTGTCCTTGCTTTCATATCTTTTGTAATCTCCTTACTTATAAATTCCTCTATAACTTTCAGGTAAAAGACTAGCTATACTCCTCATTAGGATATCCATACATTTATTATCATATTCATGTTTGTCTTCATCCTTTTCTTTAGCAGGAAATACAATTTTTTCACCTATATTTATAGTAACATCAGCATGTTGCCATTTCTCTGCTCCCATATCACCACTTTTACTTATAGGTAATAACTTATCTGTTCCAGACATACCAATTGGAATTATTTCTGCTTTCGCCATCCTTGCAAATAACAGAATTCCCTTTTTACCTTCTATCATAGCACCTGTCCTACTCCTAGTACCTTCAGGAAATATTAAAATATCATTTCCCTCTTTAAGAGTTTTAACAACTCTTGTAATAGCTTCCTTATCAGCAGAATTAGGCTTTATTGGTATGTTCTTCACTATCTGAGTTCCTAATTTCGTTATTGGATCTTCTGACAATTTTATTCCCATTACAAAATGAGGATCACTTTTCTCTTTTAGCATTTTTGATAAAACTAATCCATCCGAATTACTCAAGTGATTACATACAAATATTCTTGGTTTTTTTACTTTATCTATATTATCTGCTCCATTAACAGTTATATTAGCATATTTTCTTATATAATTATCTACTATTTTTTTTGCTATTTTTATAATTATTCCTTCTGGCATCATTCTTATTAATTTTATTGCAACTGGTGATAACATTTTTCTCCAACCTTTCTTAATAATCACATTTTATATTATACTACTAATTACATTTTATTACAATTATTCAATTCTATACAAGTATTACATGCATAATATATTATTGATTATTATTTATATACATTATATATGCTTTCATATGTCTATGCAATTACCAAAAATATTAAGGTTATTGTAAGATTTAACACCAATTATACTAATATCTTCTTTTATTATTATAACTTATTTGCAAAAAGCATTTTAATTATGACCAAGATAAATTAATATAACTTATTTAACTTTATCAGAATTTTAATATAAAAAATGCATTAACTAAACTTTCTTGATCTAAAGTTTAATTAATGCATCTATTAATTTTCAGATTATGATACATTTCTTAATAAAATAATTAATAAAAAATGCTCTATTTTAATATTTAGTAAAACCTCTTAACTTAGTAAAATTCCTATAAATAAATGCTACTGAACTATACAAGATACGAGTTTATATTAATTGTACTTCATATATTCCAATACTATAAAGCATTAAATAACCATATCGTTAAATATTTTCTTTTTGCGTCCTTTTAAATCACTAATTTCAATTATTGCTGCACTTGCACTATTTCTAACAATATTTTTAGCCTGAACTCCTATTGCTGTTGCACTTGCTGGTACATTCTTTACAACTACAGCATTAGCTCCTATCTTAGCACCCTTTCCTACAGTTATAGGTCCAAGCACCTTTGCACCTGTACCTATTAAAACATCATCCTCAATAGTTGGATGCCTTTTCCCTACGTCCTTACCTGTACCACCTAGAGTTACACCATGATAAAGCGTAACATTATCGCCAACTTCTGCAGTCTCACCAATAACTACTCCCATTCCATGATCTATAAACAACCCTTTTCCTATCTTAGCTCCCGGATGAATTTCTATACCTGTAAAAAACCTAGATAATTGGGAAATTAATCTCGCCAAGAAAAACCATTTCTTTAAATATAGGGCATGTGCGATTCTATATGATATTAGTGCATGAATACATGGGTACAATAATAATACTTCCAGTTTACTTTTAGCTGCTGGATCTTCGTTTAAAACTCTTTCTAGATCGTAATTTAATTTTTTAAACACAGCCTATTCTCCTTTCTATAGTTTTCAGTAGAGCTTTTCACATATACAATTATTAATAGAACTTCATTAGTATCTTAAGTTAAATCAATTGTTTCACTGTTAATTGCTGATGATTAATAAAACTTTTATAGTTAAATTAATTAATCATATAATCCCATAGATATATACTTTTCTCCCCCATCTGGAGCAATAGCCAATACCTTTTTACCTTTTCCAAGTCTTTTTGCAACCTGTATTGCTGCATATACAGCTGCACCTGAAGATATTCCAATCAATACGCCTTCATTTTCAGCAAATGCTTTTGCTGTTTTAAATGCATCTTCATCTCTTACTTGTAGTATTTCATCTACATATTCCTTATCATAAACTCCTGGAACAAATCCTGCCCCTATACCTTGAATTTTATGACCACCTGGATTTCCACCACTTAAAACTGGTGAATTTGCTGGTTCAACTGCAAATGCTTTAATATCCGAATTCTTCTTTTTTAAATTTTTAGATACTCCTATCACAGTTCCACCACTTCCAACTCCTGCAACAAAGGCATCTAAATCTGGAATGTCTTTATATATTTCTTCTGCTGTTGTTTCATAGTGCTTTTCTGGATTAGCTATATTTTCAAATTGTTGAGGGATAAAAAATCCTTCTCCACTTCCTATTTCTAGAGCCTTTTCTATAGCTCCCTTCATCCCCTTAGATCCTTCAGTCAATATCAGATTTGCGCCGTATGCTTTTATAAGATCTCTTCTTTCCTTACTCATTGTTTCTGGCATTACTATTGTTACACTATAACCTTTCAATTTTCCTATAAGTGCGAGTGCTATTCCTGTATTTCCGCTTGTAGGCTCTACTATTGTTGCCCCTGGCTTTAATACTCCTTCTTTCTCAGCTCTTTCGATCATTCCTAACGCTGCTCTGTCTTTAACACTTCCACCCGGATTAAATTTTTCAAGTTTTACGTATATATCTGCACTATTTTCGTCCTTAATTAAATTATTAATTTTTAAAATAGGTGTATTTCCTATTAACTCTAATCCTCCATTATAAACCATATTATTATTCTCCTCCTCAAACTTCTACTAATTTTAGTATATCTTTTTATATTAAATATAATAAAAAAACTTCATCCTCCATAAAAAATTATAGAGACGAAGTAAATTTCGCGGTTCCACTCTAATTGGATTAAATAACTAATCCCTCTCAATTTTGATACTTAAGATATCATATCACTATAACGGGTGATCCCGGAAAATCATACTAAAAAATATATCAAAAAATCAATGGATATACTATCGCTCCATTTTTTAATATAATTAATTTCAAATTTCAACTCCAAAGAGCACTTCACATAAATTCTAGATAAAAAGTTCTCAGCATCCTTTTCTCTCTGTAAACTTCCTTTATGCTACTTTTCTTTTTCATAGTTTTTAATTCTTAGTGTTTTGATAGGTTTTATATTATAATTATATTCTTTCTAAAAAAAAAGTCAATACTTTTTAAAGTTTTAATTAAAAAGTGTTGACTTTCTTAAATATATAAAAATAAGTATTCCTGATGGTAAATACTAAAACTAAAATATTCTTTTTATTAAAAATTCAAATAATTTATGTTCTAATTTTTCTTCTTCCAGAGTGGATACAAAAATTCATCTATTAAATCATGAATAATTACTATTCCAATTAATTTTTCGTATTCATCTACTACTGGCACTGAATTCAAATCATATTTTGAGGCAACTTCTATAGCTTCGCTAATTTCATCATCATGCCTTACACGTGATACAGAATAGTCCATTATTTCTCTTATCTTCAACTCACTATCACTAACTATTAAATCTCTTAAAGATACCACACCTTGAACACGTTCTTCTTCATCCGTTATGTAAATATAATAAATAACTTCTTCATCTGGTTTTGTTTCTTTCAATATCTCAATAGTATCTCCAACTGTAATATCTAGATTAACAGATATAAATTCTTTACTCATTATACTACCAACAGTTTCATCCTCATATTGCAACAATTCCTTAACTTCATCTGCATCTTCTTTTTCTAAATTCACTAATATTTTTTCTCTTTCCTCTTCATCTAAATCATCTAACAAATCAGCTATCTCATCATTAGGCATATTTTCTAGCACTTCTACAGTTTTGCTGTCAGATAATTCCTTAATTATTGTCCCCTTATATTCTGAATCTATTTCCTCTAATGTATCGGCTGCTAAATCCTCATCCAGCGATTCCAACACTTGTTTTCTTGAGTTTGTATCTAGATTTTCTAATATATCTGCAAGGTCCGCTGGATGTAGAGTTGACAATTTTTTATATGGTATGGATAATTTCAAATTATTTTCAACCATTTCCAAGGATTCAACATCATCCCATCTTAAAACTTTATCTTCTAACTTCTTTCTCATGATCCCGTATATGAATTTCATAATACCAGCTATTTTTAGTCTTCTGTATCTCGCTAATTTTCCTGTTTCAACTCCAATAACTCTGTATTCTCCTGCAATTTTTGCGATTCTCAAATCATTAACCCTTACAACTTGTTTTCCATTTATATCAACTATCTTTTTATCTAATAGATTTTCTGAAAGAAGATAGCTGTACCTCATCGGTAATATTTCTTTACTTCCTCTTGTTGTGATCTTAATTTTACCATCCCTATTTAAAAATTCTATATATCTAAACTCATAATGAAAGGCTACTCCGTCCTTTTTAAGCTTATACCCAATTATTCTAGGATATCCATCCTCCGTAGTCACATAAATGTCTCTTAGAGTTCCTAAAACATCACCAAACTCGTCATAAACTTTTTTATCTAGAATGTTAGTATATAGAAATATAGATAATTCCATCTTAATTATTTCCCCCTACTTCTGCAGAAAGAAAATCCTTAAGTAAAATTAGTATTGTAACTAAATTGCATCTACTTATATCTTTTAAGGCAAGATAAAAGATTTTCCTTCTGAATATATTTAGTTTTTGCCATATTATAGTTTATATTCTGAGGTCCTTCCTCCATCTTTTACACCGCCCTGTATATCTTCACTTAGTTATAATTTACTACTATCTCTAATTATTATATTACATAGAAGTAAAAAGGCAATAATTTTTTGTTTTGATTTATCTTTTAAACACATAAAAATTTCTTTAATTAATCCTCAATTTGTAAATTATAAATATTTCTTTATGAGTTGCATTGAATTTACACTACACTTGCCTATTGATATTGTTTGTAAACTAATTATTGTTATGTTAATATACTTTAAGAATAAGCTTTAAAAGCTTATTCATTTGACTTTTTAATTATTTATTACGTTAGTATAATATCCCAATATAGCGATCTTTAATATACGTAATTTTAATATAAATATGCTTTAAGTAAAATAAATTAAGAATTGGAGTTAATATTATATGAAGCTTTGTAAAGAATTCTTACCTATTAGTAAAGAAGACTTAAAAAAAAGAAAAATTGACCAATTAGATTTTATTATTGTTTCTGGCGATGCTTATGTAGATCACCCTTCTTTTGGTACTGCTATTATAGGCAGAACTCTTGAAGCACAAGGTTTTAATGTTGGTATTATAGCTCAACCTAATTGGCATAGTTCTGAGGATTTCAAAAAATTAGGTAAGCCTAAATATGGTTTCCTAGTTAATTCAGGGAATATAGATTCTATGGTTAATCACTATACGGCCGCAAAGAAAACAAGACGTGAAGACTTATATTCTCCTGGAGGAGAGGCTGGCCACAGACCAGATAGATCAATAATTGTTTACTGCAACAGAATACGTGAAGCTTATAAAGATGCAGCTATTGCAATCGGAGGAATAGAGGCAAGTCTTAGACGTTTTGCTCACTATGACTACTGGGATAACAAAGTTAGAAGAAGTATCCTTGTAGATTCCAAAGCTGATTTATTGATGTACGGCATGGGCGAAAAAACCGTTGTTCAAATTGCAGAGTTATTAAGATATGGAGCAAATATTAAAAATATAACAAGTGTTCGTGGGACTTGTTATTTGACTAAAGATATATCTAATATTAAAAATGCAGTTATAGTCCCTTCATTTGACGAAGTATCTACGGATAAGGAAGCTTATGGTGAAGCTTATAAATTAGAATACTACGAACAAGATTCTATAAACGGTAGAACTATAATTCAACAATACGGTGATAGATATTTAGTTCAAAATCCACCTCAAGAAAACTTAACTCAAGAAGAAATGGATATGACATATGATTTACCTTACACAAGAACCTATCACCCTATATATGAAGAAAAGGGCGGCATACCTGCAATACAAGAAGTTAAATTTTCTATAACAAGCCATAGAGGCTGTTTCGGCTCATGTTCATTTTGTGCGCTAACATTTCATCAAGGAAGAGTAATTCAGAATAGAGGGCAAGAGTCAATAATTGACGAAGCAAAGCTTTTAACGACTTTACCTGACTTCAAAGGATATATTCATGATATTGGAGGTCCTACTGCAAATTTTAGACATAGAGCTTGTAAGAAACAAATAGAACACGGTACTTGCAAAAATAAACAATGTATGTTCCCTAGCCCATGTAAAAACTTGATAATAGATCATACTGAGTATCTTTCTCTATTAAAGAAAGTTAGAAAACTTCCTGGAATAAAAAAGGTATTTATACGTTCTGGTCTAAGATATGATTATTTAATACATGATAAAAATGATGCATTTTTTAAAGAATTATGTGAGCATCATATTAGTGGTCAGTTAAAGGTTGCTCCAGAACATGTAGTTCCAAAAGTATTGAATCAGATGGGTAAACCAACAAGAGAAGTCTATGATAAATTTGTTAATAAGTATTTTCAAATTAATAAGCAAATAGATAAAAAGCAATTTTTAGTGCCTTATTTAATGTCATCTCATCCAGGTTCTGATATAAATGCAGCAATAGATTTAGCATTATACATTAAAGAGATGGGATATACACCTGAACAAGTGCAAGATTTTTACCCAACACCAGGAAGCTTATCAACAACAATGTATTATACTGGATTCAACCCAATTACCGGAGAAAAAGTTTATATTCCAAAAACACCCGAAGAGAAAGAAATGCAAAGAGCTTTAATACAGTTTGCTGTTCCTAAAAATTATCAAAAAGTAAAGAAAGCTCTACTTAAAGCTCACAGAGAAGACCTAATTGGTAATAGTAAAAACTGTTTAATAGGCTTTGCTCCTGGAAAACTAGGCTATCAAGGTAAGCATAAATCAAACGATAGTCCTAGGAATAACTCAAATAAAAATTCAAATGTTAGTAGTAAAATATCTAATGAAAAAAATTCTATGAGTAATACTAAGAATAATTCAACTAATAGCAATAAAAAACACTCAAATAAACATTCATCTGATAATTATTCAAATAGAAGAAAAAGAACCATATAAAAGAAAGGATACTTAGTTGCTTGATATTGCAACTAAGTATCCTTTCTGTCTATTAACCGTTAGCACATATTACTCTTATTCAAAAAAATCCTCTACACACTTATAACAACTTATCTTAGTATTTTACCTGCTATTTACATATTCTAAAGCGCGAATTCGTACTCAATCCATTTCCTAGGAACGATAATTGTTCTTTGGCAATATTTTAAAGCCCTTTAATACTAAATTTATGATTATAAGAAATAACATATCGCCAATTACCGAATAAGGGAAGAGCTTAATTCCACCTAAGATAATAATATCCTCTATCATTACTATTAATATTGCTATAATTATAAACCATATTCCCTTCTTATTTGCGTATGGTCTATCCAATAAAATTACATTTAGTATCAGTAATGCACCAAGTAGTATTAGCGAAAACAAAAATAAAATAGTTTCCTTATCTATCTGTAAGATAAATCCATATAAATAATTTACCCGAACTGTCAACTTTGAAGTTTGCATTATTACAGCATAAATAATACATACTGTTGCTGCAATAACATATGTTCCACCAAAATTCAACTTCTCAGATCTTAAATAAACATAGCTTACAGCTAGCACTATAAGAGGCACTGACAGATGATTCAAAAATATTATTGGTTTTAAATAATATATTATTGTACTATTCTTGAGTATACACAATAAAAATAATGCTATATGCCTTAATAAAAATAATGTAATTACTAATGCCAAATATATTTTTATTTTCTTTGGTGAAACCTCAAGATTCTTTCTTATAAGTGAAATTGACAAAAAAATTATAAGTAACAAAAATAAATAATATGCAAAATTCACAAATTACGCTCCATTCCATATTCCTGTTACTTATATTTATTACTGTCTATCTTATTTTATACCTAAAAGTTTAATTCCACCCTTAATACATTGAACCCTCAATGGAAAATCAGGCCCTCTTTCTCCATCAATATCTGTAACAATGTCTTCTGGAGATTCCATATATAAATCATCTGTTTTAAAATAAACCACTTTATCCGAATCTAAATGCTCGCCCTTTAAAAGCTTTATAAAAAGTGGTATTAGCTCTATTATTTGTATAGCCTTAAATATTATTACGTCGAGTTTTCCGTCTGTAACTTCTGCTTCTGTAGCTAAGTTAAAGTTTCCAGCAGTTTTACCATTAAAAACCAAAAGCAAATACATCTCTCCGTCATAATCACATTCTTTAGATGATAATTTTATCTTTAACTTTCTAAAGTTAGGTAATTCTTCAAGACCTTTTAGATAATATGCTAACTTCCCTATTGTATTTTTTAAATTTACATCAGTTTTTTGAGATACATCAGTGAAAAGTCCTGAGCTTGCTACATTTATAAAATACTTCTCATTTATTTTTCCAACGTCAACAGCTACTGGCTTTGAGCTTAATATTTGCTTACATGCTTCTTCTATATCATTTGGCATATTAATAAACTTTCCAAAGTCATTTGCAGTTCCAACTGGTAATATACCTATAGGTATATTTATGTTTTTATTTTTCATAGCATTTACTAAAGAATCCACTGTTCCATCTCCACCAGCTATTAAAATATAGCTATAAGTTTCATCTATTATATCTAATGCCTCTGCTAAATCTTTACCTTTTTGAATTCTATATGGCACTACTATTAATCCTACTTCTTGGTGTAGTTTTATAATGTTGTCTAATTCGCTTATTATACTATTTTCTCCTGAGTATGGGTTGTATATGAATCTAACCTTTTTCATAAATTAACCTACCTCCAATAAATTTTCTTAAATTATTATTTATATACATAAAAAATAGCCTTAAAATAATTCTTAATACAAAATTATAATTAGCTCTAAATACATATATTAAATTCCTATAAATATTTACATATAATACCTTTGTCATAGAGTTTATTATATCATTTTACTTACTTAATGTCGATACTAGATAATCTTAATAAAAACTTAAAGTTAATTTTGCACCTTATATTATTTTCATTTATGTGCTATAATAACTCTTTGTAAGTATTTTTTATAATTTTAGGAGTGATTTTATGAGGAAAAGTTGTATTCCTAATGTATTTACCTTTATTAATTTATCTTGTGGAATTATATCTATATTATCAGTAATGAATGAAAAGTATGCAATATCAGGTGCATTTATTTTATTAGCAGGATTGGTAGATAGATATGATGGAAGAATAGCTCGTTTTTTAAACGTTTCTAGTGAATTAGGTAAAGAATTAGATTCTTTAGCAGATTTGGTTTCATTTGGAGTAGCACCATCTATATTAGTATATATATTATTTAATCTTGAATCTTTTGGCCCTAAAGGATTATTTGGATTTATAGTTTTATTACTATTTCCAATTTGTGGTGCCTATAGATTAGCTAGATTTAATACTACTGATTTTGACGGCGCTTTTACTGGTATACCAATAACAATAGCAGGTTGCTTTATGGCATTCTTTTCATTAATTATATTTAATTTTAATATTACACCATCGATTTATCTTGTCGTTCTTTTGATGATCCTTGGTTCATACTTAATGGTAAGTAAAATTAAATTAAAGAAATTTTAATTATAATTCATAATAAAAAACTCTATCCTAAAGTTTCAAGATAGAGTTTTTTTGTTTAGTTTTCATCATTATTCTTCTCTTTCTGAGTTTTGAAAATTCAATTCATTATCTATTTCAGTAAATATCTTATCTTTCTCTGTACTTACTGTAATATATTCATTTTTAATCTTGCAATACTTTAGATAAGAACCTTCGCATCGTTCTAAAGTACTTATCAACTTATCTATTAATTCACCTACATTTTCAACTCTCTCTAGTGCTTTCTTAACTTCACTTTTCTCTGCTAAATTTACACCGTATAGTTCTGATGCTCCAGCAATTAATAGTCTATAAACATCCACATAATTCTTTAATAATACACTTAAATTATCGATATCTTCATATTGTTTTTTAGCTAAATCATTAAATCTCATAATTAATCCTTTACAAAAAATTAATACTATCTAAATAAAATATTTGTAGTTAATCCCTAATAAGTGACTAACTACAAATAATACATTACATTCTTAATGTTTCACCATCAGCATATTCATTATCTATATCGTTAAATATATTGTTAGAGCTATAATGTTCTTCTTCACTTTCAACTATATCATCAAACTTATATTTTTCATGGCAAGGTTTTTGAAGCAAATCTTCATCTAAATCTAAAAACATCATTCCTTTGTTTGAAATATCTTCATCATGGTACGTGCTCATCTGAAACATTTTATTTTCTTGCGGCTTTTCACTAAGAGTCATACTTTCATCAATCTGAAAATACTTAAACTCCAAACTTCTGTTAATAGGCTTCTCTTTCAAACCCTCTACATAAACCACAGGAACCACAAATTCTTCAGGATATTCATAAATCATATGTTTTCCCCCTACTTACAATCCTCATTACATAATCTTCTAAAATATGCTCTTGGATATCTACATAATGGGCATTTCATAGGTGCTTCCTTACCTTCGTATATATAACCACAATTTAGACATATCCATTCTTCTTCTCTATCTGATTTAAACATCTTACCTTCTTTGAGTTTTTTAGCTAAATCTAAAAATCTCTCCTTATGATGTTCTTCAACTTCTTGAAGTTCTTTATAAAAATCTGCAATATCATCAAAACCTTCTTCTCTAGCAATTTCTTCAAATTCTTTATAAATTACCTTACTTTCTTCAGATTCGCTAAGTGCAGATTCTATCAAATTATTTTTTGTATTATTAATCCTATCTAAATATCTTCTAAATACTTCTCTTGCATGCGCTTTTTCATTACCTGCAGTTGCTTCAAATACCTCTGCAACATAGAGGAAACCATCATCCCTAGCTTTCTCAGCATAAAAAGTATATTTATTTCTAGCTCTAGACTCTCCTGCAAATGTTTTAAATAAATTTCTTTCAGTTTGACTACCTTTTAAGTTCATCTTTGTCTCCCAAAATATTACTTTCTCTCATATATAAACTATTCATTTTTATACTTTTGGTTACCTCATAAGTTAACTCATAATGATGAAACATGCTTATTAGCTTAAATCATAAAATATTGTTTATTACTTTTTTATAATTCCGATCTTTTAGGATACAATTATCTTCTTTTCCTGATTACAAGTTAAGATTACTTCTTGCTTATCGCTTGATTTAGTAATTAGCCTAACATCATGCCCCCATAATTCTTGAACGTACTTCAACGTTTCCTTTGCATAAGAAAGCTCAAGTGGTCTTCCGTCGAAAACATTTTCTAGGGTCAATGTATAATTCTTCTTATTCAAATCAACAACTCTAATATATGGTATATTCCCCATACCAGCAGTATAACTTAAAGTATCTCTAATAGTTTTCCAGCCAGTTTCATCTGAAATTTCTTCAATGACAACATCAAAAGTTCTTTGATTATATTGAAATAAATTTAATTCTTCGCACAATTCTTTAGTTAAATAACGTCGTAAAAATGAAGAATCTCTTTCAATTTCTCTTACTTCAAATATTTTTTCCTTTCCGTATCTTTTTTCAATATCTTCAAATACTTTGAAACCAACATAATAAGGATTTAACCCGCCTATAGCAGGAGCTATTACATCATTATGCCTTTTCAAGAACTCTAAATGTAGTTCTTGTGGCAATTCTAATTGTTTTAAAATATTATAGTGTGTATAGCTTGCCCATCCTTCATTCATAATTTTAGTTTCAATTTGAGGAATAAAATATTCTGTTTCTCTCTTAACAATTCTTAATACTGTTTTCTGCCATTCTTGTAACTGACCATAATTTATTATAAATCCCATGAGATCATCAACAGGTTCCAATGGAATCTTATCTAAATCTGGTAAACTAATTTCTTCATAAGGATCTAAAATATCTCTATTTTCTTTTTTGCGTTCATAATCTTTTAAAATATTTTCTTTAATCTCATTGTTAGTCAGTTCCTTAACTCCAACAGTTCTTTTAGATTGATACCTTATCGCATGACCTGCATCTAGTATTCTTTCAACTTCCGAGTATCCAATACTTGGATCATCAATATAATTTCTTATTATTTTGGCATCTAAATTAAACATTTCTAAAGTATATTTAGCATTAGTTCCTTCTTTAAATAATCTGTTATTTCTGAAGAAGTCATTATGCCCATATACATGGGCCATTGTTAATATCTGTAACAATAACGTATTATCCTTCATTAAATATGCTAAACAAGGATCTGAATTAATAACCATTTCATAAGGAAGGCCAGTAAGATTTAAAGAATAAAGTGTTTTACTTTTCTCATAAGATTTACCAAAACTCCAATGTGGATATCTTGAAGGCATTCCAACATAAGCTTCATATCCAATCATCTCATTAAAGCCTATAATTTCAAATTCTTGAGGATAACATTCTAGCCCATATTCCTTAACCTTTTTCTCTATTTTCTCATTCCACTTTTCAATATCACTAAAGCTATATTCCAATTTCTTATTCCTCCTTTAACTCCTTCCTAAGCATAATCTTAAGTGCATCCCATAAGTCCTTCTTTTCTTTTATAATTACAGGAACAAATTTTTCATTAGTGATCTCTTTTTTGAACTTATGATACATTGTAGTGGTATATGTGGATGGTAAAAGTTCTGCATAGCCGAACATATTGCTAACCTCACATATATCTTTTACCGCTGCAACTGCTTTTTCATTATCTTCAGACCAGTTATCTCCATCACTTGCGTATATGCTATATATATTCCATGCTGCCGGAGGATACTTCTCTTCAATCACCTTTAATGCCTCATTAATGCCACTAGATATATAAGTACCACCAGATTCAGACTTATGGAAGAATTCGAATTCATCTACTCTCTTTGCAACTGTAGTATGATATATAAATTCAAATGCTATATTGTTATATTTTCTTTTTAGAAAAGTTGCCAACACGAAAAAATAAGATCTTGCTAAATATTTTTTAGTCACATCCATAGAACCAGAAGCATCCATGATAAATAGCATTACTGCATTGCTATCTTTTTTAGGTTTTAATTTAACCCTATAGTACCTAAGATCCTCCTCTCTAAAAGGAAATCTTTCTAACTCTTCATCACTTTCTAATTCCTTTAAAGCTCTCTTCTTTCCCTGTTTTCTTGCTATCTTTGACATAACTGTTTTCTTTTTTGCAAGTCTTGGTCTTATTCCATGAGTTTGATATCCTCTCTTCTTGCCGCTAGTTTCAGTAACTATTTCTGAATATTTTTTTTGATCCAAATTAGGTAGGTTAAGATCTTCAGATATATAGTCCATTAGCTCCTCGAGAGTGATTTCTGTTTCATATATATCATCACCCTCTTCATTTCCAGCTCCCTGGTTTCCTTTGGCCAATTTCTTATTTCCATTCCCTAATTTTTCTCCCCTTTTTTCGTTACCTACTCCACTAGCCACTCCCTTAGAGTTCTTTCCATAGACGAATTGGTATTCCTTAATTCCTTTAATTGGTATCTTAAATTTTTTGTTTTTACTCTCTCCAACTATACTCTCTTCTGATAATATATCTCCCAAATTTTCTTTTATTGATTTTTCTACAAGTTGCCTATGCCTTCTTCTATCTTCTATGGATCTGTCGTGATCAATTTGATTGTTAGTGTAATCTCTAAATATTGCCATAAGCTAATCTAATCCCTCCATAAGTTATTAGCTGCATATTTTAAGATTACGTCACAACAATGAAGACAATATCCGTTTCTTTTCATTTCTTCAACCATAGAATCATATTTCTCTGCTTGTTCCTTATCCCTAACCTTTGATTTAGTTATGATTCTTGATAAATCTTTAACTGAAGCTGTTAATTTCTTTTCTATTGCTTCCTTCAAAGGTTCATAAGAAGTATAATCTAATTTTCCGCCTTTCCTAACTATATAGAACATATATGAAGTCACATCTGATCTAAAGCCTTTAGCTGATGCGGCATATACACCTATTTGCTCTTCTATGCTTCTCATAAATTCTTCATCTGGATTAAGTTCTTCACCAGTTGAAACATCTTTTATCTTAGTCTTATTTACATATGCCTCAGCATTATCTATATAATTGTTAAATAAACTCTCAGCTTGTTCTCTAAATGAGTGAATAAATGCCTTTGTAATTTCTCTTTCAAGAATTTTATTATATTCTTTTCTTATATTATCCTGAATAAAGCCTAAATACTTCTTTTTATCATCTGCTGCAATATCTAGTTCTCTAACAGATTTTATTATACTTTCCATTATACTAAGTGGATTTATGCAATCATATCCTGACTCAGCAAGTGCATTATCTATTGCTTTTATGATAAATCTTGTACTTATTCCCTTCATGCCCTCATATTGACCGGCTTCTTCTCTAAGTTCTCCAATATCGATCTTCTTTGTAGTTCCTTTTTCAACAATCTCTTCTCCATTGTAGATCTTAAGTTTTGTCACCGCGTCTACTTTAGCTGAAGGTGTTAACCTTGAAAGTATTGCAAACATCGCTGCGATTTCAATAGTATGTGGCGCTATATGCGCTTTAAAATTGCTCTTCTTTAATATTTTTTCATATATCTTAACTTCTTCGTCTAGTTCTAAGCAATATGGAACTTCAACCTTTACAATTCTATCTAAAATTGCTTCATTTGTATGGTCTGATTTAAATTTATTCCATTCTGCCTCATTTGAGTGAGCAACTATGACTCCATCAAAGTAAATCATTGAACCCTTACCTGGAGATGGTACTGATTTTTCTTGGGTTGCAGTAATTATTGTATGAAGATATTCAACATCATTCTTAAATACCTCTATAAATTCTACTAGTCCACGGTTACCGACATTAAATGCTCCATTTAGAGAAAAAATTCTTGGATCATCTTCAGAGTACATATCCATCTTAGAAATATCAATTGATCCTGTTAGTATTGATGTATCTTGATTATTAGGATCAACAGGTGGAACTACTCCAATTCCTTTTCTTGATCTAATAGAAAATCCTGTTCTTTCAACCGGAAAATCTTCATAAACTCCCTTAAGTTCATTAACAAGTTTATACCTGCATACTGGGCATAAATCTCCTTCGATTTGTACTCCTAACATTTCCTCAAATTTTGGTCTTAAATGCTTTGGAATTAAATGAAGAGGTTCTTCATGCATTGGGCATCCCTTTAATGAATAAACTGGTTCACAACTTTCTAAAGCTGATTTTAAACTCTCAACTATTGAAGATTTACCTGCTCCTACTGGACCAACAAGATATAATACTTGCCTTGATTCTTCACCTTTCATGGCTGCTGATTTAAAATAACTTGCAAGTTTCATTATAACTTTATCAATTCCGTAAAAATCATTTTTAAAAAAGCCATATTTTCTTATTAAATCATTTCCATAAATTTTTCTTACTCGAGGGTTTTCTTCACCTTTTAACTCCTCTACGCCTTTGCTCATAATCATCTCATAGATTCTTTTATGCGCAAGATTAACAACTTCTGGATTCTCCTTAACAATATCTAAATATTCTAGAAAACTTCCTTCAAACTTTTGGGTGTTAGACTTTTCTCTATCTGTTTCTATAAATTCTTTAAAGTTCATACTCATAAACACTCCTCCTCCTTTATAACTAAAATATATTCAATTAAACAAAGACATTATGACTACTTTTTTCAAATACTTACTGTTTAATTCCTATTAAATAAAAACCTAAACAATAACCATACAAATTTATCACTAAGTGAGTGTTATTTCATAACTTTATTAAATAACATCCATATAATAATTTTGTTTTTCCCTGTAGCCTGTCTAATATATAGATATTTTGATATTTCTAATTAATAACTAATTATTAAATAAATTAATAATATTTCAAATTTATACCTTAAAACATTAAATTCTTTTGCACTAAAAAAGGAATATTTTAAGTTTTTTATACTCAAAATATTCCTTCTTTAACTATTAAATTGTTTGCTCTATTATACAATTCACATTTCAGAAATCATTCTGAAATATAACTATATAATATATACAATCGCGCCTATGTTTAATTTCTATTTTATTAGTCAAAAGTTCTTGGAGTAAATTCAGAATCTTTCGCTTTTGGCTCACCAAAAACTGATTTTACGCTTTCTGCTTGTGGATTATGATTTAAAGTCTTATGTTTGCTTGTATGTTTCTTTTTCATACTGTTGTCCATTTATATCACTCTCCTCTTCCTATTGACTCTTTAATATTATGTGTATTTTAGACTGTTTTATGCTGGCTAATGTTGTATATATATATTTAGTTTTCTATAAGTTCTTTTATATCATCAACTGACGCACCTATTGTAAATATTATATTTTCATCAATTCTTAATTTACTTTCATTTTCGTTAATTTTTATTTTGTTGACAGTTAAGTTATTCGGACGTAATTCTTTGTATCTAGTACTTGATATATCTATATCAAACTTTTTATCTTTAGCGCCTGTAATTTTTATTACAGATCCATGCTCATTACCATCACGCTCTACACTTATATCTATAATGTTGTCTTTTCCATTGCAGCCACAGTTTGAATTATTTGGATACTTTAAAACATTAGCATTACCAGTTATTGTAGCCCATCCACCACTCAAGGCTAATTTCACTAATATGTTCAAATCATATTTATCCTCTATTTTCTTTAAAAGTTTTCCTAATTCAAATATTGTTAAATCTAGTTTCATTCTATAGTCTCCTTTGCTTATGTAATATACCATCTATTATAATTGCTTTTATAAAAAATTAATAATTTAATTTCCCTCTATCTATATACTTGTTAATATAAAATATAAAGGATATATCAAACAGATAAAAACATTTTGATATATCCTCTTTATATTATAGGTGATCCTTTTCTTTATGTGGAGACGCACCTATCTTTTTTCCATCAATAATGCCTAAATCCGCATTATTTTTAGGATCTATTTTTCTACGTTCAGCATTAGATTTAGGTCTATCTTTTATTCTGTTTTTGTTATTATCCATATGTATCACCTCATTATTATGGTGTACATTTAAATTCATTTTATACTGCTGGCTTTAAAATTAAAATTTATTCAAATAATTATTAATAAAATTAACTATTGCCAATTAATATGGTTATCTATTATTCCTGAACTTACCTCTTTCATATTGCTCAGGCCATTTTACCTCACCATCTAATTTTGAATCAGCTTCAAGCGGCCAGTATGGTTTTCTTAAAAGAATTCTTCCTAAGAAAACCATATCTGCTCTATCATTTTGAATTATTTCCTCTGCCATATAAGGCGATATAATAAGTCCTCCAGCCATTACAGGAAGTCCTGTATTTTCTTTTATTATCTCTGCAAGTTTTATCTGATATCCTTCATATACCTTAATTGGAACAGGAGTTGGTGCAACGCCACCTGAGCTTACATTAATTATATCAATTCCTTCTTCTTTAACCAAATTTATTATTTTAGCCAAATCCTCTGGATGATTTCCTTCATTTAAATAATCTTCAGCACTTATCCTAAGTATTATTGGTTTTTCCTTTGTCCACACTTCTCTAACCGCTTTTACTACTTCTTTTAGAAATCGCGCTCTATTTTCTAAGTTTCCTCCATATTCATCATTTCTTTTGTTGGTAAGAGGAGATAAAAATTGATTTATTAAGTATCCGTGAGCACCGTGGATCTCTATAATATCATATCCTATTTCAATACACCTTTTAGCAGCACTTTTAAAGGCATTTATTACTTCATTTATATTCTCTTTACTCATTTCCTTTGGAACTTTATATTCACTACTAAATGCTTCAGCACTAGGTCCTATAATCTCAAGATTCTTTATTTCACACTTTCTACCTGCATGACCAAGTTGAATTCCCATAACCGCACCTAGGCTTTTACATGTATCAACTATCTTCTTTAAGCCATCTATTTGTGAATCATTCCATATTCCTAAATCTTTATCGCTTATTCTTCCTCTACTTTCAACTCCAGTTGCTTCTTGGATTATAAGTCCTACTCCGCCTAAAGCTCTTGTAGCATAATGTATTTTATGCCACTCAGTGGCTATTCCATCTTCTTTAGCTGTATACATACACATAGGCGCCATAACAACTCTATTTTTAAATTCTAAATTTTTGAGTTTAAAATTTGAAAAAAGTTTTGACATATAATTCTCCTCCCTTGTGTTTTTATATTTATGATGTTAATTCTATTCTTTCCTAATTAAACAATTGGATACTGAATTTTAAATATTAATTACCCATATAAAATCATTGTAAAAAACTACAGCTTATTAATAATACTAGCATTATATGCCGCCCCGAAACCATTATCTATATTAACTACGCTAACACCGCTAGCACAGCTATTCAACATAGATAATAAGGCTGCAATTCCTCCGAAATTAGCACCATATCCAACACTTGTTGGCACTGCTATTACTGGCTTATCTACAAGTCCTCCTACAACACTTGCTAAGGCACCTTCCATTCCGGCAATTACTATAACAACTTTTGCGCCCCTAATAACATCCAATTTTGAAAAAAGTCTGTGTATCCCTGCAACTCCAACATCAGTTATTTTTTCAACTCTATTGCCTAATATACTAGCTGTTTCAAATGCCTCCTCCACAACAGGCAAATCAGAAGTACCTGCTGCAACAATTGCTATATAATTCTCCGTAAGAGGTTGTTCATTTTTCCTAATAGTTATTGTTCTGCCAAGTTTATTATATTTTGCTTCTTTACATATTTCTTTAACTGCATTGTACATTTCCTCATTGGCTCTCGTTCCTAATATATTATTGTTTTTTGTAAGCATAAATTTTACAATATCTCTAACCTGCTCTACAGTCTTACCTTCGCAGTATATTACTTCTGGATAGCCAACTCTAATTTCTCTATGATTATCTATCTTCGCGAAACCCAAATCTTTAAAAGGTAGATCTTCTAACTTTTCAAGTGCCTCATCTACATTCAACTTGTTATCTTTAACACTTTCTAACAATTCTTTAATTTCTTCTTTGTTCATTAGCTTTATCCTCCTAAGATTTTCTCTGCTAACTTCTTACACCGCTTTAATTAATCTTCAAAATATTCTTATTTATTTTTGATTCTATTCTTTTTTCACTATAGTTTCATTAAAACTTCCTACTCTATAACCTTGTAAGTCTAATGTCACATATTTAAATCCGCATTCTTTTATTTTTTCAGCAATAGTATCTAAAAGCTCTTCATTAAATAATTTACTTCTATCATCCCTACTTACTTCAACTCTCGCTAAGTCACCGTGGCATCTTACCCTAACAGCTCTAAAACCTATACTCATCATATACTTTTCTGCATTTTCAATCTTTTCAAAATCTTCTACTTTCAGTTCATTTCCATAAGGTATCCTTGTCAAAAGGCAAGCATAAGGCGGCTTATCCCAAGTGTTAAGTCCCAATTCTTTAGAGAATGCTCTTATTTCTGCTTTAGTTAATTTACACTCTAATAGCGGGCTTTTTACTTCTAGTTCTTTTAACGCTTTAAGACCTGGTCTATAATCACTTATGTCATCAAAATTTGTCCCATCAATTACACAATTATAACCTTGTTCTTTTGCTACATTTAATATCATAGTGAATACAGCTGTTTTACAAAGATAACATCTATCCTCTGGATTAAATTTAATTGAATCAATAATTGGAGCCTCAATAATTTCATGTTGAACTCCCAATTCCCTTACCAATTCTCTAGCCTCTGCTATTTCCCACTTAGGAATGTAAGGTGATAAAATCGTTACTGCCTTTACATTGTCTCCAAGAGCTTCTTTGGCTACTCTAAGTAAGAATGTGCTATCTACTCCCCCTGAGAATGCTAAAACTACTTTTCCTAATCCTTTAAGGTATTTCACTAGTTCACTATATTTATCATTATTAATCATCTATCTATTCCGCCTCTCACCTATACATTTTTATTTTCTCAATTTGATTGTAGAATTACTCATTATAAATATTCGAAGTTTGCTTATAAACTTCCCTATACACCTTTTCCATAGTTATGTTATTCTCTTTTGCAATCTTTTTACATTCCTCATATTCCGGCTTATATTTAACTAAGTTACCTTTATAATATGATTTCTTGATTGTTACTTCTCCATACTGAGTTTCTACCTTTGAAAACTCTCTATTTAACATTATTTTTTCAACTTTATATTTTCTTACGCCTATAGATGTCGTCTCTTCAAAAACTATGTCCAAAATATCTTTTTCTATTTTTTCACTAATTAATACACTTAACTTTATTCCTGGTCTTCCTTTTTTCATGAATATAGGAGTTTTAAAAACATCTAATGCTCCTGCATCAAAAAGCTTTTCTTCAATATATCCATAAAATTCTGGGTTCATATCATCTATATTAGTTTCTAATATATACTGTTCTTCTATCTTCTCTAAACTATTGTCTTCTCCTAAGTAAACTCTCAAAACATTAGGTATATCTAGATCTCTATGTCCAATTCCATATCCAATTTTCTTTATAGAGAAATCTATTTTCGAAGTAAATTCTTGAACATTTTCAGCTAGTATCGCAGCTCCTGTAGGCGTAGTTGTTTCAAATTGAACCACCCCAACATTTATTGGAATGCCTTTTAATATTTCTACGGTCGCAGGTGCTGGAACTGGCATGAGACCATGAGCACATTTTACGAATCCGCCACCAACTTGAACATGAGATGCCATAATCTTATCAACTTTTAAATAATCTAAACAAATAGCAGCTCCTACTATATCAACAATTGAATCAATGGCGCCTACTTCATGAAAGTGTACTTCATATAATGTTTTGCCATGTACCTTTGCTTCTGCTTCTGCTACTCTCATAAACATATTTAAACTTAAATTCTTAACTTTTTCACTTAAGTCACTAGAATTTATTATATTCTCTATATCTTTTAAGTTTCTATGATGATGCTCGTGATTTCCTGAATGGCTATGAACATGAGCTTGTTCGTGATTATGTGAACAATCATGTTCATGGCTATGTGGATGATTGTGTTCATGATTATGTGAAGCATCTTCACCATGAGAATGATTATGATGATCGTGCTCTTGATCATGTACGTGAGAGTGACTGTGATCTTCTATAATATCAGTACTACAACGCTCAAAATCTTTATATCCTATGTTATCTACATTATTTGCTTCATCTTTTAATATAACATCTACTCTTGTTCCTGTTATTCCAAGTTTCTCAGAACTGTTAATTTGTATCTCATATTCAGAATTTAAATTAAGCTTTGAAATTTCTTTAAATAAATATTCTTTAGGAACTCCTAAGTTCAACATCGCTGCTAGATTCATATCTCCACTTATACCGCAAAAACAATCGTAATATAATATTCTCATTTAGCTCACTCCTTAACTCATTTGTATGATTTTAATAAATTTATTTTTGTCTATATAATGTTGTATCTTCTTAATTATCGAAAAAATACTCTTTTGAATTATATAAATTTTTTTCTTCTTTATGGAATGTAATCATCTTTTTTCAACTGTCTAGAAACTATTTTGTGAATTGTAATATTTTACTTTATGCAAATATTGTTTTAACATTTTTTAATTCTTGACGAATCTTGATTGCTTGAGGACAATGGCTTTCACACTTACCGCATTCAACACATTTATCTGCTCTTTCTGATGGTGCTACTCCATTATATCTTTCCTTAAGTTCTTTTTCTGTTGCTGGAGTAACGAATATATTATACTCATTATATAATGTAAAATTCTTAGGAATATTTACGCCTGCTGGACATGGCATGCAATACTCGCAAGCTGTACAATTAACTTTTATTCTTTCTTTAAATGCTTTTTTAACATTATCCATTATTTCTAGCTCTTTTTCTGTTAGTGAATTTGGTAAAGCTTCACCTGCAACTCTAATATTTTCAGTAACATTATCCATTACATTCATACCACTTAGTACTACAGATACCTCTGGATGATTCCATACCCATCTTAGTGCCCATTCGGCTGGAGATCTCTTAATTTCTGCTTTATCAAATGTATCAGTAACTACATCCGGAAGATTTCTAACTATTTTTCCACCTCTAAGCGGCTCCATGATAACAACTCCAAGACCTCTATCTGCTGCATATTTTAAGCCTTCAGTTCCGGCTTGGAAGTCTTCATCTAAATAGTTATATTGGATTTGACAGAATGACCAATCATAATAATCCACTATCTCTTTAAAAACTTCTAACTTATCATGAAATGAAAATCCTGCATATCTTATTCTTCCATCTTTAATTGCTGAGTTTAAAAATTCATCTATTCCTAACTTCTTTAAATTTTCCCAGGAACCTTTATTTAAAGCATGAACTAAATAGAAATCTATTCTATCTGTTTGCAATCGCTCTAATTGTTCATTTAAATATTTATCCATATCCTCTCTAGTCTTAATTGCCCAACTAGGAAGTTTTGTAGCTAAATTCACCTTTTCTCTATATCCGTCTTTTAAGGCTCTACCTACAAATGGTTCACTTTCCCCTCCAGTTCCCATTCCTGTCCCATGATAAGGGTATGCAGTATCAATATAATTAACTCCTTCATCAATTGCGTGGCGAATCATTTTTGTAGCTTTTTCTTCGTCAATTTTAGTAGTATCTCCATTAATAATAGGTAACCTCATACAACCAAATCCTAGAACCGAAACCTTTTCATTTGTCTTTCCAAACCCTCTATATAACAAAGTAATTCCTCCTTAAAATAGATAATTTATATGATAAATTGTTCTATATATATTTTACATCTTATAGTTAACTCTAAGTCAACATATTTTGGAAAAATAAACCCTAAAATGAAAAGTTAATTTCGTTATTACAGTACTAAAGTCATTGTTCTAAAATTAAAAAGTAATTTTTTATTTATAATACCATATTCATCATTTATAACTTTTCATTTTAGAAATAATTTTTTGATGCAATTTTACAAATGCTTACTCTTAGAGTATACTCTAAGTTATAAAATACATCATGCAGTTTAAAGGAGGGTAATACTATGGGATACAGTATTGCTGAAGTTGCTGAAAAAACACATTTAAGTCCACACACTCTTAGATATTATGAAAAAGAAGGATTACTTCCATTTGTGGATCGCAGTGAGTCAGGCAACAGGGATTTTAAAGAAAAAGATTTAGAATTGCTTGAACTTATTTGTTGTTTAAAAAATACAGGTATGCCTATAAAGCAAATCAAAGAATATATCCAGTTATGCCTTAAAGGTGATAATACTATTGATGTTCGTAGAGAAATATTTATAAAACACCGTGAAGAAGTTATTAGCCAAATAGCTGAATTACAAAGAAATCTCGATAAAATTAATTACAAAATTAATTTTTATAATTGCGCCTGCAAAAAGACTGTATAACTGAGATAATACAGAACTTTATATAATAATTAATCCAAATAAAGGATACTCATTGTTAATCTTACCAAGATTAACAATGAGTATCCTTTATTTAGACTTTTTCATAAATTACAAATGAATAAATTAATATTTTATTCAAAAAATTCATCTAGTTTTTTAATTTAAAAACTCAATTTTAATTAATATTCTTCTAAAATTTATATACTTCTAAAACTGGGGCTATTACTATAGTCCTAAAATAATCTTTATTTCCTTAACATGAGATCTGCTCACCGGTATTTCATTATTTTCATCATCATCAATAATTAACTTATAAGTACCGTTAAACCAAGGGTAAACTTCTTTAACTTTTTCAAGATTTACTACGTAACTCCTGTGGCATCTAAAGAAATTTGTTTTCTCAGTTAGCTCTTGTAAAGTTTTTGTTGTACAATAAATATCTTTATTAGTCTTAACATAATTCCTCTCTCCCTCTGAATAAAAGAAGGAAATTTTGTTAACATCGATAAGAATTATTTTTCCATTGTTCTCACACGGGATTTTCTTCAATGCTTGTTTATTTTCAAGCTTACTTAATATATTGATTATTTCATTTTCATTTCTATTACTAATTGTATTTAACGCACAATTTAATGATTCCGCTATTCTCTTTTCATCATATGGCTTTAGTATATAATCATAAACTTTAAGTTCAAAAGCCCTTATTGCATAAGTATCATATGCCGTTAAAAAAATTAGAATTATATCCGGAAATATCTCTTTTACATCTTCTGCCAATTTTATTCCGTTTTTTCCCGGAATATTAATATCAATAAAAGCAATATCTGGCTCCTCGCTTTCAATTAAAGTTAATGCACTTATTCCATCATATGCTTGCCCTACAACTTTGAATCTGCCATCCTTAGATATTATGTATTTTAATTCATCGCTGGATATTGCTTCATCCTCAACTATTGCTACTTTTATCTCATCTAGTAATTTCAATTTAATTCCCCCCATTAATTATAATAATTATTTTGGAATGTTAAAATTAACACTACTTCCATTATTTGAACTTACTATATTTAAAGAGTAACTTTCTCCATATAATAATCTAAGTCTATTGTTGATATTTTTAAGGCCAAGTCCAGTTGATAAAGATTCATCTGCATTTTCAAAGCCTACCCCATTATCACTAACTTCAATACTAACGTCATTTTCATCATTTCTAATAGAAATTGTTACTATACCACCATTAATTTTTTTCAGTATTCCGTGCTTAATTGAATTTTCCACAATTGGCTGAAGTACAAGTATTGGGAATTTTATATCTAGTAAATTATCATCTATTAAAAATTTCACTTCTAGTCTATTTGAGAATCTAGCTTGTTCAATTGCTACATAAGCCTTTATCAAAGCCAATTCTTTTTTTAATGTAGAAAAATCTCCTTCTATTTCTAGCGTAGCTCTAAAATAATTTGAAAGATTTAATATAAGTTCTCTTGCCTTTTCTCCATCAGTTCTACAATATGCACTTATCACATTAAGAGAATTAAATAAAAAATGAGGCTCTATTTGTGCTTTTAAAGCCTTTAATTCTGCTACTTTATTTTCTTCTTTTAATTTTATAAGTTTTACTTCACCATCAACCAATTTTTTTGAGCTTTCAATTACCATAACTATTAAAAATACACCAATAGAATTTATAAGTATCATAGATAATGCTATTGTTTTCTCAAGATCTATTGCTGAATTTATATCTTTAGAAAACATTAATATAATTATCATTTGAGTAATTTCTGCTACTACTGCTGCTAACCCTGCAACGGCTGGGTTTAGCCCCTTTTTCTTAAATAATATTCTAAATCCTCCACCTATTGCGCCTTCCACAATTGTTGATAATCCGCAAGCTAATGCCGTAAATCCTCCAAATGAATACCTATGCAATCCACTTATAAATCCAACTATAATTCCAATAACAGGTCCCCCTAAATATCCTGCAACTATTGCTCCAACTGGTCTGCTATTTGCTAATGATTGATCTTTTATATATATTCCAAAATAAGTTCCTAAAATAGCAAGGAGTGAAAATATCAGAATCATCATTATATTATCTTTTCTATCAAACTTGTCCTTAACAAAACACTTCATAATATTAGTCTGTAATATTACATATATAAATATTGTTATAAGTGCCATTCTCTCTAGCATATTCACCATCAACATACTATCACCTCCCTTTTACCCTATATACATAAATTATACTACTATGTAATAAAATCTCAATTTTTACTTCCTTTATATAAAAACTTACTGCAAACCGCCTCAATATTTTGTTAATTCATCCACTAAATATAGCATTTCACATACAAAATATAGTCACTATTTATTTCTGATGTTAGATTATATATGTAAGAAAACATTTACACAAAGGGGATGTAGATATGAATTCTATTGTTTTAGTTATTATTGGTGCTTTAATTCTAATACTATCATACAGATTCTACGGCGCTTTCATTGCTGCAAAGGTATTGGTTTTAGACGAATCTAAAAAAGTTCCTTCAGAAATATACAATGATGGCAAGGATTATGTTCCAACAAATAAGTGGGTTCTGCTAGGTCATCACTTTGCGGCTATTGCAGGAGCTGGGCCTCTTATCGGACCCGTTTTAGCCGCCCAGTTTGGTTACCTTCCTGGTGCTCTCTGGATATTGATTGGTTCCGTTGCTGCAGGTGCAGTTCATGACATGATAATGCTTTTCTCATCAGTTAGGTTTAATGGTGAGTCCATAGCAGAAATTGCAAAACATACATTAGGAAAAAGAATTGGCTTTATTACTTCCATTTCAGTTATCTTCATATTAATAATTACAATGGCAGGTCTTGGCTTGCCAGTCGTTAACTCACTTTATAATAGCCCTTGGGGTACATTTACAGTTGGGGCTACTATTCCAATTGCAATTTTTATAGGAATTTATTTAAAATACATTAGACCTGGTAAAATAGGCGAGGCTACTATAATAGGTATGGCCTTAATAATGCTTGCGGTCATCTTTGGGCCACAAATTGAAGGTACAACTCTTGGTAATTTTTTGACTCTTGATACTAAACAACTATCTGTAATATTAGTAATCTATGGATTCTGTGCTGCGGCTTTACCTGTATGGCTATTATTATTACCTCGTGATTATCTAAGTACTTATATGAAACTTGGAGTTATTGGTGCTTTAGTTATCGGTATAATAATAGTCAGACCAAATTTAGAAATGCCTGCACTAACTCAATACGTTCATGGTGGTGGTCCGGTTGTTAGCGGTAAAGTATTCCCGTTTTTATTCATAACAATAGCCTGTGGTGCGCTATCTGGGTTCCATTCACTTATTAGCACTGGAACTACTCCAAAACTAATAAAGAGCGAAAAAGATATTCTTCCAATAGGTTATGGTTCTATGTTACTTGAGGCTTTTGTCTCCCTAATGGCATTGATTGCAGCTACCTCATTGCCTACAGCTGACTATTTTGCCATAAACTCTTTGCCAGAAGTTTTTGATAAATTAAATTTGGTCCCAAAAGATTTAGGAATGCTCGAATCACTTGTTGGTGAGAAACTTGCTGGAAGGCCTGGTGGATCTGTGTCTCTAGCCGTTGGTATGACATATGTATTCCAAAAGCTACCTGGTGCATCAACCTTAATGTCTTATTGGTATCATTTCTGTATAATGTTTGAAGCATTATTTATTTTAACAACTATAGATTCAGGAACAAGAATTGGAAGATATTTATTACAAGATCTTTTTGGCAAAATGTACAAACCACTTGCTAGAAAAGATTCTAAATTTAATCTAGTATTTTTCAGTGCATTAATGTCACTTAGCTGGGGAGCCTTACTTTATAGTGGTAACATTTCAACTATTTGGCCTCTATTTGGAGTCGCCAATCAAACTCTTGCCGCAATTGCTTTTGCAATCGGAACTTCTGTACTTATAGAGATGGGCAAGAAGAAATATACCCCTATAACAATATTACCTATGATATTTATCGCTATAACAACTTCAACAGCTTCTATTGAAAATATCTTTAATAACTATATTCCAAATGGTAAGACTACATTAACCGTGTTATCAGTTATAATACTTGCTATGTTAATTATAATCCTATATGAATGTATTAAATCTTGGAAAAATAATTGGAATAAGCATCCCAGTGATAAAATAAACTCCATTACTCAAGCTATCCAATAAATGCCTGATAAAATTTTAGTGGAGACTTATATGATTGATATTAGTCATATAAGTCTCCACTAAATCATTTATTCTTAGATTCTAAGCTACATTTTAAATTTACTTTTTATTCGGTTCTTTGTATTCAACACCTTTTGTATCAACAGTTATTGATGTAATTACAACATCCTTTTTAGGTGCATCAGCAGAATTAGTTTCTACATTTTGAATTTTATCTACTATATCTAACCCTGATATTACTTTTCCAAAAGCAGCATATTCTCCATCAAGATTTGGTGCATCTCCTGACATTATAAAAAATTGACTTCCTGCACTGTTAGGGTCTTGTGCTCTTGCCATAGATAATACTCCTTTTGTATGCTTTAAACTGTTTGCAAAACCATTAGAAGTAAATTCCCCTTCAATTGAATAATCTGGCCCACCGGTTCCATTTCCTTTAGGATCTCCTCCTTGGATCATAAACCCTTTAATTACTCTATGGAATTTTAAATTGTTATAAAAGCCTTTATTGGCTAAATATATAAAGTTGTTAACAGTATTAGGAGCAATTTCCGGATATAATTCAGCTTGAATTTCTCCGAATCCTTCTACTTTTATAGTAGCTATTGGCAGGTCCTTACTATTTGCTGATGGAGTTGCCTCATTGCTTTCACTTGTTTTAGAGGAATTATCTGCTTCCCCTTTTCCATTGCTAGCATTTTTATTTCCGCAACCTACCAATAAAAATATTCCCATTATAATTGTTATAAAAACAAAACTTTTCTTCTTCGTGATCCTCATAACTTTTTCCACCTTTTATGTATATTTTGACAGCTTAAGTATATCATAATTCTCTATATTACTTAATATTTATTATAGAAGTAATATTGCTATATTACTATTTTTTATTCATTATGCAATTTGATTAGTAAAATTACGCTATACACATCATATAATTTTATTAATAAATATTTTTAATTTTGATATATACTCTTTAATAATTCTATCTCCCTTGCATATCCGTCAAGCTCATTTGGTGTCTCAAGGAAAAATGGTAAATTGCATAACATTGGATGATTAATAATATTCTTAATTCCCTGTAATCCAATAGAACCTTCTCCTATTTTTTGATGCCTGTCTTTATGACTTCCAAATGGATTCATACTATCATTTAAATGTATTGCACATAATTTATCTAACCCAATTATCTTATCAAATTGTTCTACTACTTCATCTAAATTATTAACAATATCATACCCTGCATCATAAACATGACACGTATCAAGACAAACACCTACTTTATGTGATAATTCTACATTATTTAAAATCTCTTTTAATTCATCAAATGTGCGTCCAATTTCTGTGCCCTTTCCTGCCATTGTTTCTAGCAATACAGTAGTTGTTTGTTCCGGCTTAAGAACTGTATTTAGCATATCTGAAATATATTTAATTCCAATCTCCACACCTTGCTTAACATGACTGCCTGGATGAAAATTATAAAGATTATTAGGAATATACTCCATCCTTTCTAAATCATCCTTCATTATCTCTACTGCAAAATTTCTTGTGTTCTCATCTGCAGAGCAAGCATTTAATGTATATGGTGCATGACCTAATATTTTAGAGAAATTATTTTCTTCTGCTAACTTTAAAAATTCTTTTATATCTGTTTCATCTATAGTCTTTGCTTTACTACCTCTTGGATTTCTAGTAAAAAATTGAAATGTATTTCCGCCTATACTAATAGCCTCTTCTCCCATATTCTTGAATCCTTTTGAAGCCGATAAATGGCAACCTATCTTTAACATTGTATTTCCTCCCCGTATCTTATGTAATGCAATATATCTTCATAATATTATTTTAATTACTACATGTACTTTTGCCTATATAATATTTTTATATTCCTTCAAATTTAAATATTATAATCTCTCTTTATTATAAATTTTTCTCTTTACGCCCCCTAAATATATATTACACTCAAGTTTCTAAATTACAATCTTATTTTAACGCTTAGCTTACTATAGTCCTAATTGTAAATTTATTATAGCAACATATATAAATATCTTCATGAAAAAAAGACTGCTACAAAAATTTCTCTGTAGCAGTTTTAATAAAAATTTAAAATTGTGAAAGCATGATTATACTATTTAATATTCTTGTATGTGATTATTGGTTTATACTTAAATACTGGCGAAAATTATTATTTAATTTCTTTTATTTCATTTATCTTAGATTTATAATCCTCTATTTTATTGTTAAATAATGCAGATGTACCTAAAACATAAACATCTATTTGTTTATGTTTTAATTCCTTAACTGTCTCTTTATTTATGCATCCATCAACTTCTATTAATGGTCTATTACTAAGTGTTGATAAATATTTATTTAATTCATCTAACTTATCAAGAACTTTATAATTAAACTTTTGTCCTGAAAAACCAGGATTAACAGTCATAACAAGAATCATATCTATATCCTGTAAATATGGTTTTACGCTTTCTAATGACGTTTCTGGACTTATAGCAATTGATGCTTTTGTTCCTTTTGATTTAATCTTCTTTATATCTATTTCTACATCTTTACTTGCTTCAATATGAAATGATATATATTCTGGATTTAGATAGCTATACATATCTATATATTTCAGTGTGTCTACAGTTGCCAAGTGTATGTCTAGAGGAATATTGGTAACACTTTTTATTTGTTCCAATACATAAGGTCCCATAGCTAAATTGTTAACAAAAACTCCATCCATTACATCGCAATGTAATAAATCAACCTTTGCATCTTCTAATTTTTTTAGTTCACTATGAAGTTCTAATTGATTCGCGCACATTATTGAGGCTGCTATCTTCAATACAATCACTCCAATCAAAAATCATTTAAGGCATATGAAAGAAAATAACAAGTCCAAAATGCCCTTATTATTTTTTTAATTGTACTTCAAATATATTGCTAAAGTTATCTAAGTTCAAATCTTCATATTTTCTTAAAAATGGCATTAATCTTTCTAATATTATGTTAATAGAGTTTTCCGAATCCGATTCTATATTTAGTGGCAGTACAGGCTCGTGCAGCGATAATCTTAACAATAGCCAGCCATCTCCATTTTCTTTATCGCAATTTATCTTTATCCCTTCATAATTTTTAGGTTCAATGGTCCATCCATTCACATGATCTGCATATTTCTTCAAGCCTTCTATTATCATTTCTCCATATGATTTAAAATCTTCCCTCTTTATGTTTATTCTCATATCCATACTTTCCTTAGGATATTTCAAATTTTCTATAAGGCTTGATATTTCTTTTCCTTCATCTTTTAACTTAGCCATCTTAATTAGTATTTTGGCTATTAAATATGCCCCATCATCTAAAAAGTAATTTTCTTTTAAAGCTGCGTGTCCTGATGTTTCTATTGCCAAACAGCTTAATTTTCCTTCTTTATTTAACCTTTTAGATTCATTTATTACATTCTTATATCCTCTTTTAAATCTATGATGGATACCACCTAAACTAGTTATAAAATCTGAAAGTCCAGTAGAGGTTACTGAATCCGTAACGATAATTGAATCTGGATTTTCTTCTAGCACTATTGAAGATATTAATGCTATAAGCGCATTTTTATTTATCTCTTTTCCATCACTACTAACTATAGCCGCTCTGTCTACATCTGTATCAAAAATTATTCCTAAATCAGCTTTATTATTAAGTACTGCTTCTTTTATAGAATTCATAGCTTCTTCATTTTCTGGATTAGGAATATGGTTAGGGAAATTTCCATCTGGTTCTGTAAATTGGCTTCCTTCAACATTGGCACCTAATTTCTCTAGAACTTTATATGCAAAAAAACCACCTGCTCCGTTTCCTGCATCTACAATTATTTTGGTTCCCTCTAAAGGTCTCTCATAATTTGTTTTTGAATTTACATTCTTTCGTATCTTATCAACTAATATATTTGAATAAACATCTATGAAATAGATTGTTTCAACTAGCCCTTTAGTAGTACATTTCTTTTCTGCTAAGTTAGAACATTCAATTATGTCTTCAATATCTTCTTTTTCGCATCCACCTTCTTTAGTAAAAAACTTCAATCCATTATAGTAATACGGAAGATGACTTGCTGTTATCATTACAGCTCCATCGCATGAATAATTCTCTAATATAGTTGTCATAAACATTGCAGGAGTCGTACATATTCCACAATCATAAACATTGCAACCTGAATCAACTAAAGCTTCTATTAATGATTTCTTCAATTCTGGTCCAGATAACCTTGAATCCATGCCAACTGCTATTTTTATATTTTTATTACTGAGTCCTTTAGTTTTTTTAAGCCACTCTACAAAACCAAACCCGACATTATTGACTAAATTAGGCGTAAGATTTTTAGTTCCTTCATGTTCTATAGCTATTCCCCTTATATCCGTTCCACTTTGTAGTCTTTTAAGTTCTTGCAGCATAATAAACCCTCCCCATTTTTGTCCATGCATAATTTCCCCGCAAAAAAGGATACTTCTCTAATTCCATATATCTATAACCTAGATAAAAAGATAGGAAAATAAGCATATTCTCCTATCTTGCTTTTAAAGGAAGTTACTTGCTTTGTCCATAGTAAGCATTTTTGCCATGTTTTCTTAAAAAGTGCTTATTCATAAGCATCTTGTCCATAATATTGTCTGGACTCAACAATTCAGTGAAATATGCCATCTTCGCAACTTCTTCCATGACTACGGCATTATGAACAGCTTCTTCTGCATTTTTTCCCCATGCAAATGGACCATGATCATTTACAACTACACCTGGACAGTGTAACGGATTGTTTCCTGTTATTTCTTCAATTATAACTGTTCCTGTTTCCTTTTCATAAGCTCTACTTATTTCTTCCTTAGTCATTTTCCTTGTGCATGGTATACTTCCATAAAAATAATCTGCGTGTGTTGTTCCACAAGCTGGTATAGCTCTTCCTATTTGCGCCCATATAGTAGCCCAAGTTGAATGTGTATGAACAATTCCACCTATTTCATCAAACTCTTTATATAGTTCTAAATGTGTTGGTGTATCTGATGAAGGCCTTAAACTACCTTCAACTACGTTTCCTTCTAAGTCTACAACTACTAAATCTTCTAAAGTCATATTATCATACTCAACGCCACTTGGTTTTATTACCACTAATCCAGTACTTCTATCAATCCCACTAACATTTCCCCATGTATAAGTTATAAGTTTCTTTGCTGGTAATTCTAAATTTGCCTTTAAAACTTGTTTCTTTAATTCTTCTAACATTAATAATCACTCTCCTAATTAATATATTATTTAAATTTTTCTTCTATTTCTTTTATTTGATTGAGTCTATTAACATGATGCTTACCTATAAACTCTGTAGATAACCAAATATCTACTATCATTAAAGCTAATTCTTCGCCAATTACTCTTCCACCTAAACAAAGTACATTAGAATCATTATGCTCTCTGGTAGCTTTCGCAGTAAAACAATCTCCAACTAATGCTGCTCTTATACCT
Source organism: Clostridium beijerinckii (assembly GCF_018223745.1). NCBI lineage: Bacteria > Bacillati > Bacillota > Clostridia > Eubacteriales > Clostridiaceae > Clostridium > Clostridium beijerinckii. Next base: position 613,096 of record NZ_CP073653.1, on the reverse strand, counting down.
TTTATTTTGTTTGCTACGATAGACATACCAACACCAGTTCCACAACAAAGTATTCCCTTTTCACAATCTCCTATAGATACCCTATTTGCTACATCCATAGCTATTTGAGGATAATCTATACTATCTTCTGAAAATGTGCCAACATCGATATATTCTACCGAGTTTTTATCTAAATATCCCTTAATAAGTTCTTTTAATTTATATCCTCCATGGTCTGCCCCTATTGCTATCATGTATTTCAGCTCCTTCACTTTATAAGCTTAGTTAAAGTATTGCTTCCCTAAATCTTTTTATTGTTGAATCAATATCCTCTTCTCTAAATATTGCCGATCCAACTACTATATTAGTTGCTCCATTTTCAACAACTTTACCTATGTTCTCTAAATTTATTCCTCCATCAACTTGAAGTTCGCATTCTATATTTTCGCTTTTTATGAAATTGCTTACTTCATGAATCTTTTCCATCATAGGTTCAATGAAGCTCTGTCCTCCAAATCCTGGTTCTACAGTCATTATTAATATTTTATTTACCATATGACTTATATGTTTCAATGTATTTATTGGTGTTGCCGGATTTAATGCTACCCCAACTTTTATCCCAAAACTCTTAATTATATACATTAAATTATATATATGTGGAGAAGATTCCTGATGTATTGTTATTGTATTCGCACCAGCTTCAACTAGCGCATCAATGAATATCTCTGGATTTGTTACCATTAGGTGTACATCTAATTCTATATCACAAGCAATTTGTTTAATCATCTTAATTTGATCTATTCCAAAAGCAATATTAGGTACAAAATGTCCATCCATTATATCTATGTGTAATTCTTTAATTCCCTGTTTTTTAAGTTTTAATATAGTATCTTCGAGTTTTAAAAAATTTGCTCCTAATATTGAAGGTGATAATTTAACTTCCATATTATATCCCTGCCTTTAAATTGATTTTACTGTTTCAACTATATGTTCTGCTGTTAAATTATATTTTTCTAATAAAACTTCAGCATTTCCTGATCTTCCGAACTCATCATTTATACCAATTCTCTTTATTTTTACTGGGTACTCTTCAATTAAAGCTTCTGCAACAGTTGAACCTAAACCACCAATTATACTATGTTCTTCTACTGTTACGATTTTACCAACTCTTTTTGCAACATCAACAATTAGACTGTTATCAAACGGCTTTATAGTTGAAATATTAACAACCGTTGCATTAATACCTTGTTCACTTAATATTTGAGCCGCATCCAAAGCTTTTGCTACCATTATTCCAGTTGCAATTATAGCCACATCATCACCATTTCTTAATACTTCACCTTTTCCAATATTAAATTCATAATCTTCAGTGTGTATTTCTGGAGTTGCTGCTCTTCCTAATCTTATATATACTGGCCCACTGTATTCTTTCGCTGCAAATATTGCTTTTTTTGCTTCAATAACATCTGCTGGACTTAATACAACCATATTAGGTATACTTCTCATTAAAGATATGTCCTCTATTGCTTGATGACTTCCACCATCTTCACCAACAGTTATACCTGCATGAGTTGCCACTATCTTAACATTTAATTTAGGATATGCTACTGAATTTCTTATCTGCTCAAATGCTCTTCCTGCTGCAAACATAGCAAACGTACTCGCAAATGGTATCTTTCTGCATGTAGCAAGGCCTGCCGCAGTCCCAATCATATCTCCTTCAGATATTCCCATATCAAAATATCTTTCTGGTGCAATTTTCTTAAACTCAATACTTTTAGTTGCTTTTCCTAAATCCGCTTCTAATACAACAACATTATTATCTAATGCTAACTCCTTTAATGCTTGTCCATATGCTTCTCTTGTTGCTACTCCCATTATTCTTCCCCTCCTTCTAATTCAGCTAATGCCTTTTCGGTTTCTTCTTTATTTGGTGCTGATCCATGCCAATTAACGTTATTTTCCATGAACGAAACGCCTTTGCCTTTAACTGTCTTACAAATTATAATTGTTGGTTTACCTTTTGTAGCCTTAGCATCATCTATAGCTTCACTTATCTCTTCAAAGCAATGTCCATCTATCGTTACAACATTCCATCCAAATGCTTTAAACTTCTCGTCAATTGGACTTATACTCATTATTTCTTCATTAGATCCATCTATCTGCAATCCGTTTAAATCAAGAAAAGCAGTTAAGTTATCAAGTTTATAGTGTGCAGCACTCATTGCAGCTTCCCATATTTGCCCTTCTTGTACTTCCCCATCTCCTAATATTGAATAAACTCTATAACTACTCTTATCCAATTTACCTGCTAATGCCATTCCATTCGCAGCTGATAATCCCTGACCTAGTGATCCCGTAGACATATCCACTCCTATTACTTTCTTCATATCAGGATGCCCTTGCAAATTTGACTCATATTTTCTTAACCCTAAAAGCTCTTCTTTAGGAAAGTATCCTCTTTCTGCTAATGTACAATACAATGCTGGTGCTGAATGCCCCTTTGATAATACGAATCTATCTCTATTTAGGTCTTTAGGATTTTTAGGATCAATCTTCATCTTTTCAAAATATAAAACAGTTAAAATATCTGCAATTGATAATGATCCACCTGGATGACCTGATTTTGCTGCTGATACACTTTTAATTATGTTCATTCTAATGTTATTAGATATTTTCTTTAAATTTTCTTTCATAACTATTCACCACCTATATTTCTACTACTACTTTATTGAAATTAATTTCTCTATTTGCCATCTTCTTTAAATATTCTCCAACCTCTTCAAGTTTTATCTTATGAGAAATCATAGGTTTAAATACAATCTCTCCTTTTCCCATAAAATCAACGGTTGCATGCCAAGCATTCCCTGGATATGGCTGTGTGTAAGAATTCCAAGATCCTTGAATTTTTAATTCTCCTCTTAATATACTTTCTGTTGCTGATTCACTTAATGGTAGTGGTGTATGAGATATTCCTACAAATACCACATTTCCTTTCTTTTTAGAAATAAGTAAGGCTTGTTCTTGAGTAAATTTGCTTCCTGCTGTCTCTATTACCGCATCAGCTCCACCACTTGTAATCTTTTTAATTTCAGCCACAACATCAGATTCCTTCGAATTGACTGAATAATTAGCTCCTAATTTTTTAGCAAGCTCCAATTTTTCATTAAAAATATCTACTGCTATAATTTTAGATGCTCCGAAAACCTTAGCCCATTGTATAGCAAATTGACCTATTGGCCCACACCCTAAAACTACTACACTGTCACCTACCTTAATACCTGCTTTTGCTAGTCCATGGTATGCTATAGTTGCTGGTTCAATTCCGGCAGCAGTTTCAAAATCTAAACTATCTGGTAATTTTAATATATGATCCGCTGGCACTTTGACATATTCAGCTAAAGCTCCATTTACTCTTGTTCCAATAATGTGATAATCAGTACATAATCCATAATCTCCAGATTTACAGTAAATACATTTTCCGCAAGGAACTAAAGGTGCAACTGCAACTCTATCTCCTATTTGAATATTTTTGACATCCGATCCTACCCCACTTATTTCACCTGAGAACTCATGACCTAATATAATCGGATATTTTGCTCCTCCACTAAGTCCACTTACCATACTTCTTGGTAGATCTGAACCACATATACCTACATTTTTAACTTTTACTAGCACTTCATTAGATGAAATTTCTGGTATATCTACAATTTCATATCTAACATCTCCTATTCCATATAATAATGAAGCCTTCATTTTATTTGTCACTATAAACATCCCCTTTCTATCTTTCTGAAAATATATAAAGCAATTTCCGTGCCATACAAAAAAGTAATTTTAATTTCTTTATATGCCTTATATTTAAAGTGTTAAATTGATTTATATTACATTTTATAAAACTCATTACATTATGATAAATTGTAAAATCATATGGTTCTATTGTGACCTATCTTTGTTAAAGCGAATAAGATTTCTTTTCTATTCTTTTTTAAATATAAAAACTACTCAATCAAACTTTTTTAAGTTATACCCTTAAGGAGTACATCTTCCATAGATTTTACTGAAATATAAATTCCTAAAGAATAAAAAAGTATCCTGATCAGTAGATCAACTATGACTATCTACTAAACAGAATACTTTTCACTTAATTTATTTTTCTATATTAACTTGCCATGCTCGGAGTTGCCCCATCTTCCCCTATATTCTTCACAGCTTGTCTTTCTAAATAATCAACAATCGCATTTTTATTCTTCTTAAACAATGCCCATAAAGCAATATATACTGCCACCGCAATTGCAATAAACACTGGATTTCCTGTTAAGAATGCAAAGAATACTAATCCCATTAAAGGTTTTCCTAGTATATTAAAGCTTGTAATCATCATAGCACCTGCTGGTATAGCTACACCCACACCAACTGCCATCGATGTGAACAATGGCGCTGTAAATGTACATACATATAACCCTAATCCAAACCATATTATACCTGAAAGTAAAACTTTAAATATATTTCCGTTATATACAGCAACTAAACCTTGAACCATGTATGGAAGTGCAAGTAAATCAACTACAGGTAATACTTGATTTCCTGGAAGTATCATTGCTAATACAAGCATAAATGGTATTAATATTAACCCTGATATCAATGTTGCTGGTTCACCATATCCTACTGCATCGTTTACTGCTATAAACCAATCACGATTTCCTTGATTTTGCATGAATTTCCTTGCTCCATCTGTTATAGGTGAAAATGCTTGTGCAAACATACTAGCAACTTTAGGGAAAATAGCCATAACTGCACTAGTTGCAATACCTAATTTTAATATTTCTCCCCATGCCTCCATAGTTCCTATTCTTGCAACATTACCTAATATACCTATAAACATTCCTAAAAATAATCCTAGCGTCATAGGTTCACCAAAAAATCCTAGTTTCTTTTCTAATTGTTGTGGATTCAGTTTAATCTTATTAAATCCTAATGCGTTATATATTGGATCTATAGCAACTGCAAATATTGATGCTTCTACATTATGCATAGCTATTATTGTACAATTCGGATATCTGTAATAATTTGACCATCTTCTTGCTACTAATTCTGATATTAGTAAGCTGTATAGATTCAATAAAACCATACATGCTATTCCTAAAGGAAAGCTTCCTGTTACCCCTATAACCATAGCTCCCCAAACCATGTATGAGTAATTATTCCATAAATCTGATGGTTGAAAAACATCTGTCCACTTTATTAGAAATAATACAGTCTGCAATAGAATTCCTAGTCCAAGATATATCATACCTGCACTTGAAGAAAAAGCAACTAGCGATGTAGCTTGCCAGCCTACGTCAAACACAGGACGATTAACCCCTGTACTTTCAACCATTCTATTAATAACCGGTGTTACTATTGGAGTAAATGAATTCAATATTAGTGAAAAGCCCTGCAAGGCAACACCAGCATATATAGTAGAAAGAAATGATTTCTTAGTTGATATTCTGAAAACTTTTGCTATTACAAATATAATAAACGGAACTATTATTGCTGACCCAAATGTGTCAATTATTGATTTAAGAAATGCTAACATATTTAATTCCCCCATTATTAATAATATTTTACTATTTGTTTAGTTCGTCTACTGTTTTGAATACGTCTTCAAAAAACTTATCTTCTCCTATTCCTGTAAGGCATGCAAATGCATTGATAGTTGGTATCTTGTAATCCCCAGGTGGTAGTGGACTTGTATAAACAATAAAGTCAAACCTTCCTGACTGTGCTAAATTTAATGCTTCTGTTGGTCTTGCTTCTGTTGTAGATGAGTTTATTCCTTTTTCCTTTAATGTTTCCTTAACTTTTCCTGCGACCATTGATGATGTTACTGTACCTGAGCCACAAACTGATAATACGTTGACATTTTTCATAATATATTCCTCCCAAAAATTTATTATATAAACTTAAAATCTTTTATAATTTTAAGTACTATATTCCTATACATTCTAATAATTTTGTTACTTCCTCTGTAGATGATGAACTCTTTATCTGCTTTAATAACTCCACATTTTGAAAAACTGACATTAGCTTGCTTAGCAAAGTTACCTGAGAATCAGGATCGTTTATAGCTAATAAAAATACAACCATTACTTCAACTTTTTTGCTAGGATCTATCATATTTCTAAACTCTACTGGATTCTTTAGAACAGCTAGTGCTACATTAGATTCATTTACATGCTTAGAATCGGTATGCGGGATTGCTACACACATTTCTCCGATATCAAGTCCTGTAGGCAGCGTCTTTTCTCTTTCTAGAACAGCATCTATGTAAGTAGACTTAACATATCCCTTTTCAAACATTCTCTTTCCTAATTCCTGTATGACCTCTTCTTTGTTTTTTACTTCTAAATTTAATGCAATTAAATCTGAATTCATTGTTATTCCCCCTATTTGTTATATTTCTTTAAACTTGTTTAAAATTATATTTTTAAATTCCAACTCAGTTAAACTATTCTTCATATTTTCTATGAAAATCTTATCCTCTAAAATTTTTAGTGTGTTTTTTACAATTACCTTATCATTTGCTTTAAAAACTGGCATAAATATTATATTTACATTTCCAACCCCCCAATCAATTGGACTTTTTAACTTGATAAACACAAAGCTTGTCTTGTTTACGTATGAAGACTCTCCATGTGGAACAGCTATTTCTCCCTTTAGATATGTTGGAGCTAAATTTTCCCTATTAACAACAGATGATAAATACTCTTTATCTACACTTCCATTATTTATAAGTATTGAGCAAACATACTCCAATAAATCCTTTTTGAAATATATATCTGGTTCAAATATCAACAAATCTTCATCTATAATCCTTTCATATTTTTTTAGTTCTTCACTTTTATTTACTAATGAATCTATATTTAAATTATTTAAGATTTCTTTATCATACGGTATGAAATTCATTCCCTGTATTTCTGGATCCATAGTTCCTATGACCGCTAATATATTATTATCTTCTTTTAATTTAACTATCTTGTTTGATAATTCTTCATCTAGTGCACTCATTTCATAGAAGTTTACATCACTATATTTATCCATTAAACTCTTACTTATATATTTAGCCATTCCCTCACCAGTTAGACATAATGAAATTATTGCTTTTGGTTTATCTGATACACTTTCCATAAAATATCTATGACCAAGCCTATCCTTCATTAAAGAAAAGTATATTTCATCAAGATTCCCTTCTCCTATTGAAATCTTTCTAGCTGCTTCTAATGCGATTATAAGGTCTACCCTATCCATTGTTCTTGATTTTATTCCAGTTCTTTTATTAACTATATCTCCTATATTATTTAATGAACCCATATCTACTAAGAAGAGCACGCCTTTTCCCTGATCTATTATTTTTGATAGTTCAACTACCTTGTTATATATATTGATTGGATTCTCATCTAAAGGCATATCTATTGCTACAGGAAATCTTATTCCTAAAAGTTCCTTAACTACATTAGTTATAGCAGTAGCTATTTTTCCATGAGAAATTATCATTAATCCAACTTTATCTCTTTTATTTTCAGATTTTAGTGCTGCTTTTATATACAGTCCTATAAATATAATTTCATCATTAGGTATTTCTATGTCTTTTATTTTTTCAACTCCCATAGCAAATCTTTTGGCTACTTCATATTCATAAGTTGTATCGCTTATAATTTTATCTACATTTATTATCTTTTGTTTTAACCTTATCCTTTTAATGCTTTCCTCTACATGGATAGCTAAGTATTTAAATACATTTTTATTTATTTCTAATGATGGATTCTCTTTAATTAGTTCTTCCATAAAAGTTTCTATAAAATCTAATAAATCTTCACTTACAAAGCTTCTTAAATCATTCATAGAAAATGATTTTTCATAATTAAAAGTAGTTTCTATATTTGTAAAACTATTTTGTATAAATGCCCAGAGAATACTTTCAATATCTGCTTCTTGTATATCTATCTTCTTAAGTTCGTAATATTTTCTTTCAATCTGCCTATATATATCCTCTGGAAACGCGCTTTCACTAACTTCTGTTGATTCTTCTCTTAATTGATTTTCCAACATAAATGGAATAAATATAGAATCCTTTACATATTTTCGTATCTCTGCTCTATTAATATCCTGAAATTTTATATCTTGAAACGAGTCATTTATCTTTAATATTTGATTCATATCTATTATCAATGATTCTTTATTTATATCTTCCTTATTTATGAAAGTCATAAAAGCTCTTGCGCATAAAACCTGAATCATATTCTGCAATTGACCAATATTAGCACTAAACTTTTTTAGAGCGAGTATTTCTACTACTTTTTTATCAACAAAAATTTTAGCATCTATTCTATTACACTCTGCTTGAAATTCATTATAGATGATATCAATCTTCTCTCTTATTGATCTTTCATGCAGAGAAGGAATTTTTATTACCATTGGTATCCTTCTTCTAAATGTTAATAGTAAATTAGCTTCTACATTTTCAGTGGTTGCTCCAATCAACATTAAATTAACTTTTCTTTCTGAATTGGCTTCACCCAATCTTCTAAATTTTCCTCTGTCCATAATAGAGAAGAGTATTTCTTGACCTTTCGGAGGTAACCTATGAATCTCGTCTAAAAAAAGTACTCCTCCATTCGCTTCTTCTACTAATCCAGATGCATCTGAATCTGCGCCTGTAAATGCACCTTTTTTATGTCCAAATAAGAGTGATAATAATAATTGTGGATTGTCACCATAATCAGCACAATTGAATACAACAAACGAAGCGTTTTCTTTTATAACCTTCTTTTTCTTTGCAAATTCATACATGCATTCAGAAAATTTACTTTTACCAACTCCACTTTCTCCAACTATTAATGTTGTAAGTCCTCTAGGTGGATATAGAATTGCTGATTTAGCTTGTTCGATAGAATTTTTCAAACTTCCATTACTTCCAATTAAGCAATCAAAAGGATCTGTTACTTCCTCTTTTTCAACTTTAACTTTATTAACCTCAAAATTATCTTTTTCTAATATTTCTTCAACAATTCTTCTTGAAACATCAAATCCTTCAGCCAATAGTTCTCTAGTAAGCTCAGATACTGCAATGTCTTTATTTTTTTTTAATATAGTTGATGTTGCCACCTTTAAATATGGATATCGCCTTTGCCTAGAGTTTGCTATATTTAATTCTTTTCTTAAATTGGTTATTGATTCTCTAGCCACACCCAAGAATTTAGCCATTTGAACATCAGTCAGTGGATTTTTTTTATTTTCGGTATTAATGATGTTTATAAGTTTGTTTTCTAAATCCATAATAATATCTCCTCTCGCAAATTAAATATAGCAACTTCCATGCCATACTTAATTCTTTTTTGTAATTTTATCCTAAGCATTGTATTTACTAGCATTTATTAAACCCTTTACATTTTAATCAAATATACATTTTGTATAGTAAGTAATTAACAAAATGTATATTTAGAATTAATGATATAGAAGTTATTATAATTTTACTATAATATCACTTAACTATATAATTTTGATCTAATGTTAACTTGAAAATTGAATTTTATAGTATATAATTGGTATTATAATTTAGTTGCATAGGGGGTATTCAATTTGAAAACATTTACTGCCGAATCTATAATTAATCACTCTTGTAAGAAAATATTTAATACTTTTGTAAAATCTGCAAAGGCAAACTTTCCTGACTTTAAAGAAAAAAGAGCTGTTGGAACCTATTCTAAGCAAAAGAAGAATAAAAGATTTAGGGTTGAAATAACTGCATTTGAAAGAGATAAAATCTACGAAATAACTGCTAGAAATAGAAGAGAATCCTTTATAACTAGATATCAACTTATTCCTATTTCTGAAAATGAGACTAAACTCATTTTTACTGAGATAGAGAGTGATAGAAACATATTTGGAAAAATAAATTCTGCCTTAACTTCTTTACTTTTAGGTAAACGTCAACCTGATGAATTTAATACTTTTATAAAGAACTTAGAAAAATCATTAGCTTCCTAATCAACATATTTTAATCTTTCATATAGAAAGCATTGTCATTAATAAATTGTTTCTAATAAAAACTACTTTAACTTTTAATGACAATGCTTTTTATAATTCATATATTCTCCACTTTTATACTAAGTGAATTAGGAATAAAAAACTTTATTAAGCTGCAGTATCTATTTACAAATTATCAGTCTGCCTAAAATACACATAAAAATAAGATAGGACTAGTTTTATCACATAGCCTATCTCGAAAACTTGTTGATATTGTAATATCTATTTTATATCTTTATTTACTAATCTAATCTCCAGTTTTTACTTAGAAATTGCTTTTCTATACATTATAGATATAAATTTATTTCCGCTTTTATTTATTCATGTATTTGAATTATTATATTTCTTCTATTGCTAACAGTCTAGGGTTACTCCCCTCTTGTATTTTAATATATACTTTTGCCATCTTCATTTGTAAATCTTTTATTACTGTTTTTACTCTACATATAAAATAATAATCTTCAATTCCATTTGTAATTACTGCAACCGGATTGAACTTCCATCCCTTTATGCCATCTAGTGCTTTTCTAAGCATTTGTTTGTCTTCTATTGTAATTTTATCTTTAATTTTTAATTCTTCAATTTCTCTTAACATAAATATCAAACTCCCTTCCTTATGAATATACTATTATTTTTTCTTGTCAGTTCTTTGTCAAACATCTTAATCATTTCTTAATATATTGTTAAAAGAAAATAACGGATAAATTAATAGTATTAAACGATATAAATCTGTCCCAATAAACTCAAAATATTAGGCAGCATGTGAGCTAATTTAACCGAAAAAAACTAGTATGCTCTATACTAGTTTTTTCAAATCTTTTGCATTACATAATAAAAAATCACACTCTTATTTATAAACAATGTGATACGTTAGCGTGATATTTACCTTAAATATGTACATTGGGAAATCAGTTTTCCAAAACTCTTCTGACTGATTGTATTAATCTTTCATTTCTAAATGGTTTAACAATGAAATCTTTGGCTCCAGTTTTTATCGCTTTGATAACGATATCTCCTTGTCCCATCGCAGAACATATAATCACCTTTGCATTGGGATTAATCTCCATAATTGATGATAGTGCACTAATTCCATCCATTACAGGCATTGTAATATCCATTAGTATTAAATCAGGATTTAATTTCTTATATTTTTCAATCAACACTTCTCCATTTTCTGCCTCATCAACTACTTGATATCCCTCTTTTTCTAAGGAATTCTTTAAAGTAACTCTCATAAATCTAGCATCATCACAAATTAAAATTTTGTCATTCATTTCATTTTCCTCCTATTCATTTCAAATAGGCAAAGACTTGCAACTGGCTGCCATCCTTTCAAAAGGAAAAGGCCCTCTAGCTTTGCGTCACAGTTTTTCAACTGCTTTGCCAATTCAATATTAAATTTAACATTAAATTTATCGTACTTTTAAATAAAAACTTTATTTTGATTATCTAACGTTTATTGTTAATGTAATATTGTTAAACTTCCATAGATTATTATCCTAATTAGCATTTATCTACTTTTTATACAATTATTATCGTTACATTTCACTAAGTTTTAAACTTTTCATAATAATTCTTTTTCTTAATATACTCAGCAATAAGCTATATTTTTTACTCCTTAATTGAAGTGCGAAGAATTATCTATTACTATTTAGAATTATTTGATGTTAGCCTCCATATAATTAAAAGAAACCTCTTGAATGTTATTTGTTTCTCATTTAGTTACTCTCCATTCATAATCTTTTTTTGTTTTAACCTATTCACTAGCCCCTTTACTTTAGGGGCTATTTTGTTTTAAGATAAAGTAATACTTATCTATATCAAAATATGTAAAAAACTAAATCCTCTAACTATATGAATCTACAGTCAGAGGATTTTTAATTAATTATATTTAGAAAAATCTCTTAGTACTTAATAAAGCATACTCTTACAACAACTATCCAAGTCCACAATTCTACTTATCTTCGTTTAGCTAAAAAATTATGATTAACTTATATTGCTAGTAAGCTTTTTCGTCTAATTCCAAGCCATAGAGCAATTCCTATCAGACATGAGAGTCCTTCTGTAGCTGTCATGGCCCAAATAACGCCGTTAACAGCAAATATTAAGTTTCCTACAATCAAAATAGGAATAAATAAAACACCTCTTACAGCGGCCATAACGTTTGATTGTACACCAGCTCCTTGAGCTTGGAAAATTCCAGTAAAAAATTCACATAGGGCAGCAAATATAGTTGATGAAAGTTGGGCTATAAGAGTTATTTCACCAATAGCAATAACCTCTGGGTCAATACTGAAAAGGCCAATAATCTGTAGCCTGAATATACTTATAACTGCTCCTATAACTAATGTTAAACCTAGAATATACAATATTGTTTTTTTAACAATTTCCATGAGACGCTTTTGATTATTAGCAGAATAAGCAAATGCAATTAGTGGTACAACTCCCATTGCAAATCCCATACCAATACAATCTACAATTTGAACAACTCTTTGTGCAACTCCAAATCCAGCCACAACATTATCTCCATAAATCATGGAATAATTATTGAAAAGCAGACCTATAATGACCATAAAACCACTAAGTAACAAAGCTGAAACTCCAACCTTAAAAATTTCACCATAAATTTTTTTACTTGGTTTAAAGTACTTAATTGACAAACTCTGAACAGTACTCTTCTTTTGCAAATAATATATAAAATACGAAATGGAAACTATATTACCACAAACAGAGGCTAACGCTGATCCCATAACATTCATATTAAGAACGAAAATGAATAAAGGATTAAGTATTATATTAACTATAATACCTCCTATAGTACCAGTCATAGAAACAGTTGATGCTCCCTCCGCACGCACAGCTGATTCAAGCGCCATATTAACAATAATAACTGGAGCACCAATAACAAGTATCATAATAAAATTTCTTGTGTGTTGTAATGTTTCACCACTTGCTCCTAAAAGCGGCAAAATAGAAGATAAAAAAGGCAAACATATCATCATAAAAATAATACCCATAAGCATTGATGACCAAAAGTTAATTGAACTAACTTTTTTGGTATCATCTGTATTGCCCTCACCTAAAAGTCTCGATATATATGTTCCTGAACCTACTCCAAACATTTGTCCAAGTGCCATTAATACTGATGAAAATGGTAGTGCCAGCATCACTGCCGCCATCATTGCAGTATTATTAAGCTTACCTATAAAAAAAGCATCGATGATATTATAGACAACTGAAGTTATACTACTTAGTATCATAGGAATAGCCATGTGTATTATTGCTTTTGTAACAGGTGCCTTTTCAAGATAGTAGAGTGATTTTTCATCTATATTTTCTGTGTTTTCCATAAAAAAACTCCTTTCGCATTGTATTTAAGTAATAAAATTTGCCTTAACAATAATATTATTTCTAAAGCCCGTTTGGCTTCTACAAAACATAGTATATGTCTGAAATTTAAACTAAACTTAAATGGAACTTAAACTCAATGTAAACAAAAAATTACAGTCTGTTAATTCAGACTGTAATACTGAACATATTTAGCTTCTATTTGGGCATTATCAAAAAATAACAAGTCAATCTGCCTGAATATTAGGACTTGTTATTTTCTTTCATATACCTTAGGCAGCCAAATAATAAATTCTGTACCTTTTCCAATTTCGCTTGTAAGAGATATTTTCCCTCCATGTAAGTCAATGATCTTTTTTACTATTGAAAGTCCAAGTCCGTTTCCACCCAAAGAACGATTACGAGCTTTATCTGCTTTATAAAACCTCTCGAAAATTCGCGGTTGATCTTCCGATGAAATACCTATACCTGTATCGGAGATTTTACATTCGATCCCGTCTTCATCGTTATATAAGTTAACACCTATATTTCCGTTTTCTGGCGTGAATTTAATAGCATTATTAAGCAAATTTATAAATACCTGACTTAATAAATCTTCATCTCCGCATATCATAGTTTCTTCAAGAGAAATATCGAGTGTTATATTTTTTGCCGACCACTGTGGCTCTAACATAAGTAAAACACTTTCAATTTGCTTGTTTATTTGATAGTTCTTTAAGCTTAAATTATTGTCTTCTGATTCTAAATTAGACAATCTTAATAGATTTTCGCTTAACTTTGATAATCGTTTACTTTCAGTTTCTATTATGCTGGCATAATGTGATATCTGATCATGGCTTAAATTTCCTTTCTTTAATAGCGCAGCAAACCCTGATATAGAAGTTAATGGTGACTGTATTTCATGTGACACATCTGATATAAAATCTTGGCGTAGTTTTTCTAAAGACCCCAGCTCTTTTGCCATTCTATTGACATTGTCTGCTACCTCATTAAAAGGATCGAGTTCATTTGTTTTAACAAGCACATTGAAGTCACCAGAGGCTATCTTATTCATAGCTTCAACAGCTCCGCTTAATATTGGAAAATGTGAAATATCAAATTTTTTATGTTTATTAGCGAAGTGCCAGTGCATATATATAAATGCTTTCCAACCTAGAAAATATATCACAATAGAAGCTAAACTTTGGACGATAAATAGTATATGCAAAGGAATATATTCTAATTCACCGAAAATAAATATGAAAATATAGTATCCACTAGCAAGGCCAAGTAATGTTGTAATAAAAATTAGTATTAGTGAAAAAAAATACCTGTTTCTCATTACTTTACTTCCTCCAATCTGTAGCCAAGTCCCCGAATTGTAGTAATTTTGAACTTGTAAATATCAGACTGAAATCTCTCTCTAAGACGATTTATATGAACATCAAGAGTTCGTTCGTTTCCTTCAAAATCAAGGCCCCAGACCTCTTCTATGAGCCTGTCACGAGAAAGGGTTTTACCAGGATAACTTCCAAGCATAAATAAAAGTTCAAATTCCTTCATTGGTATATCGAATTGGTCATTGTTACTAATGACTGTATAACTACTTTTATCCATAACTAAATTACCAATATTAATACTCCGTGAAGCAGCTACTTTATAGCGTCTCAAAAGCGCTTTTATTCTAACAAGCAACTCATCAATCTCGAATGGTTTTGTTAAGTAATCATCTGTACCAAGTTCAAATCCCTTTACTTTTTGGGAAAGCTCACTTTTGGCGGTCAGCATTAAAATTGGCATATCCTCATAATATCTGCGTGCTTGTTTACAAAATTCATATCCATCCATTTGAGGCATCATAATATCAAGCACACAAAGATCAATTTTTTCCTCCCCAAGTTTTTCTAATGCATCCCTTCCATTTACGGCCTCAGCAACAGAAAATCCTTCATCTTTTAATACTGTACAAATAAGCTCTCGTATATAATAATCATCATCTATAACTAAAATTTTATTCAAATCTATCACCTTCCTCTTTTGAGTGTAGAATATAAATGTAAATACAATATAAATTGATTTGTTTTTTAGTTTATTATTTTTATATTAAATTACCACCCATCTAAAACAATGGGTGGCAAATAGCTTTCATATAAGATTTTGAAACATTGAAATTACTTTATTGCTTAATTAGCCTAACAACAGTTTCAGCGTGAGGCGTATTAGGAAACATATCCTTCACCTTAGTTTTTATAACTTTGTATCCCTTTTCCGTAAGCACTCTAAGATCATTAACTAATGTCTTTGGATTGCAGGAAACGTATATTATCTCTGGTGCATTAAATTTAATTACATAATCCAAAGCCTTAGGATGGACTCCAGTTCTTGGTGGATCTAATATTATTATATCTGGCTTAACCTTTACTGTTTTTATTATTTCTGCTACATCACCAGCTATAAATTCACAATTATTTAATCCATTTAATTTAGCATTTTCTCTTGCAGCTTCAACTGCTTCTTCAATAAGTTCTATTCCTATTACTTTCTTTGCATTTGGAGCTACTATTTGCCCTATTGTTCCTGTACCACAATAGAGATCAAATACAATTTTTTCTTCACTATCTCCCATAAACTCTTTAACAATAGAATATAGGCTTTCTGCACCTTTTGTATTGGTTTGAAAGAATGAAAACGGAGAAATATTAAATTGTAATCCTAGTAATGTTTCTCTAATATAATCTTTTCCAAATAACACATTTACCTTTTCTGGTATTACTGCATCTGATTTCGAATTATTTTCAGTATGGATTATAGATACTAAATTTCCTTTATAACTTTGTTCTCTTAGCAATTTAACATATTCGCTTAAATCAAAATCTATCTGAGTAGTAGTAACTAAATTAACTAATATCTCGCCAGTATTTTGAGCTTTTCTTATCACTAAGTGTCTTAAATAGCCTTCAGCTTTCATTATTCTATAATAAGGCAAATCTTTCTCTCTAAAGTAATCAGCAGTCAATCTAATAATTTTTCTATAATCCTCATCAACAAGTTTACATTCATCTACAGTTAATATTCCAAAGGATTTTCCTCTCATATGCATACCTAATGAAAGTGGCTCTCCCTTGGCTTCATCACCAAATGTAAATTCCATCTTATTTCTATATTCCCATTGGTTAGGGCTTCCTTGAATGCCTAAATACTCTCCTGTGTCAACATTTGCTTCTCTAAATAATTCTTTAACTTCTTCGCTTAAAAATTCTAATTGCTTTTCATATGGTATACTTTGTGATGAACATCCTCCACAAACTCCAAAATGAGAACATGGAGTTTCAATCTCATAATCAGCTCGTTCATCTACACTTATTAATTTTAACTCCGCATAGTCTTCTTTCTTCCTTTTTACCCTACCTGTAACTGTTTGACCCGGAAAAGCATTCTTAACATATATAGTCTTATCTTCTGCATAACCTATTCCTGTCGATGGAAATTGTAACTTTTCTATTTTAACGCTTAAATCGCTTCCTTTTTTCATCATATACTCCTAAGTACTTATATTTTAAAATTTTATCTCTAATAAAAATTAAGAATATAAAAAGTAATTTTTATATTCTTTAAATTATAATAGTAAATTCAGTTTATAAATTAATTCATATTTAATATCTTTTTCCCAAAAGTATTTTCTAGTTTACTCTTTTCCATTATTGGGCCATAAATACAATTTATAATAAAATATATCATTCCTCCTGCTAAAATTATAGATCCATTATCCCTTACGAACATGTATCCACATAATTTTAAAATTATATCACACAATAGCACTAATAAAGCTGAACAAGCAATCATTAATAACTGATCAAGTGCGTTAGCTAATATAATTTTAGAAGAAGATTGTTTATCTGATTCTTCATCGCTAGTTATTAAACTTTCAACCTCTTTATTAACATTGTTATCTGTTTCTTCTTCAGTATCCGAAATCTTTTTAATTTCGTTTTCTTCCACTTCATCGTTTATTTCATTTTCATTTAAGTTATCTTTTTCCAAGAAATTTTCCCCCTTGTAATCTACTTCATACTCATTTCACCATCAGCAAATTTGTACTTCTTTGTAGATAATTTATATATTATACACGTTTTGGTAGCTAAGATTTCTTCCTTTAAGCCATCAATTGTGTTATTAATCTGAACTTGGTTTTCACCACTTTTTAGTTTATCAATTATTTGTTTATTTATGTCTGAATAATCTCTACCTTCTTGGTCTGTAAATGCTTCTATGTACTTTTTAAAAGATGTCTTTCCTAAGTCAAAATTATTATTTTTTATTGCATTCTCACCATCAAAATTCAAACTCAACTTTAGACTTATATCACCAGTCTCTAAATTATCACCATATGTTTTCATTCCAAAATACATACTTTCAATTTTATTTACTTCTGGCTTTTGATTGTCAAAATATATGGAATTATCATTTACAGATTCATCTTTTTCTTTTCTTGTTTTCTCATCTTTTGTATATTTTACCCCTAAATCCTTGGTTATATTCTCCATCTTTGATAATTTATCTTTAAATAACTTTTGTGTTTGATCTAATGTATAATTTTTTGCCCATTTCCCCTCTAAACTGTCATCATTAGAGTTTGTGCTACTTTCCGTTGTTGTGTCCGTTTTCTTTGTTGAACTATCTGTAGCATTTTTACACCCAGCTAACGATGCTGCAACTATTATGCTCATAAGTATACTTATAACCTTTTTAGACACTAAATTTTCCCCCTTATTTAAATTAGATGTTATTTTTATGTCTAACTAATATACGGCAAATGAATAATACAATTTTACCATCAGTGTATTACAACTATGTGTCAATATTATACCTTTTTTCTTACCTAAATAATATTATGTTCTCTTTTCTAGACTGCTTTTACATTCATTTAATATAATTAGTTTTGATATACCACTGTTTATTATATATTTTTTTACTCTTTCATGCAATTATTATAACGTTAACAAGTATTAATGTAATATATTTGTAAGTTGTTCAAATTTCAATTTGTTCCTTTATTCGCTCAAACATGTTATCTCCTATTCCAGATACATTTTTTATTTCCTCAATTGATTTAAATCCACCGCTTTTTTCTCTATATTCAATTATGCCTTTTGCTTTTGAATCACCTATGCCATTTAATGTCTTTAATTGGTCTAATGTTGCACTATTTAAATTAATTTTTTTATTTGAAATATCTTTATTACTAGAATTTGAATTTACAGTTTGGATTTCCTTGTTTTCATCATTTTTATTTGAAATATAAATCAATTCATGATCTTGCAACTTTTTTGCTCTATTTATATTACTTAAATCTGCATTTTCAGTAAGCCCACCTGATATGTCTATGAGATCCTTTACTATTGAGTCTTCACTCATTGTATAAACATCTGGCTTTTTTACTTCTCCTTTTATTTCTACAACTATGTTCTTATTTTTAGCTACAACTATTTGTTTCTTGCTATCCTTATTATTTGATTTATTATTATTTTTAACATTAACTGATTCATCATTTGATGTATCAGCCTCAATACTATCATCTACAAAGATACTTTCAGTATCATTTTTCTTCAGCTCTTTAAACCCAGATTTCACATATAATCCTATAAGTACAATTACCACAATAAATAGCATACTTAATATGCCGATTTTTTTCTTATCTTTTAAGAACTCTTGTACCACTTCTTTTTCTCCTTTATAATTTCTCCTTAATTATTATTTCCACTTTTTTATTATTTAGACTCTTATTGGAATCTATTTGAACTTTGTATAGCGTAAATTCTTTTTTTTTGATAAAATGTATTTTGAGTACTATTAAAAATATTTAATATAAGTATGGAGAATTTTATGAAAAGAATTTTTAAAACATTTAATATATTATTCTTGTTTCTATTTTGCTTTACCTATAGTAGTGTGCAAGCAGAAACACAGCCTCCACAGATTAACGCTGAGGGTTGCGCTTTAATTGATGCATCTACTGGACAAGTGTTATATGGGAAAAATGAAGAAAAAGTTTTAGAGCCTGCTTCAACTACTAAGGTTATGACTGCAATTATAGCTTTAGAAAAGTGTAAACTAGATGATGAAGTGACAGTTCAAGAAGATTTCACCAAAATAGATGGAACTGCTGTTGGTTTATTAAAAGGTGATGTAGTAACTGTTCGCGATTTGCTTTTAGGGCTTCTTTTGGAATCAGGAAACGATTGTGCAAATGCTTTAGCTGATCACATATCAGGAAGCACAGAAGCATTTTCTAAACTTATGAATGAAAAAGCAAAAGAACTGGGAGCTTTACACACAAACTTTAAAAATCCAAGTGGATTACCAGATCCAGAACATACAACTACTGCTCACGATTTAGCGTTATTTTTAAGAGAAGCTATAAATAATAAAGATTACGTTCAACTATCTACCACACCAAATTACACAATAACGCTTAAGAATAATCCTTCAAAAACTATTGTACTTAACAATAAAAATTATATGATAAATAAGAATTCTAGATATTATTACCCTTTTGCTCTTTGCGGTAAAAATGGTTATACAACAAAATCAAATCATACTTACGTAGCTGCTGCAGAAAAGAACGGACATGTTCTTGTAGCTTCATTTTTAAATGCGCTTGACAAAGATCAAAACTTTCATGATATGCAAGCAGTCTTAAATTACGGCTTTGATAATTATTCTTTAGTTCACCTTTACAAAAAAGGCGATGAAGTTTCACAGTATAAAATAACTAACAATCTTACAATACCTGTTATTGCCTCAAAAGATATTGATTATGATGTTCCTAAGGGTCAGGAAGATTCAGTATCTTCTGAAATAAAAATACAGGATCAGGATTTAAGCAAACAATCATTTAATGAAGGTGATAATATACTAAAAGGTACTGTTTATGTCAATGACAAAGAATATACAACTATGGATTTAGCTGCTGGAACATCTAGAAAGTATGAATTTCCCCTTTCTATTAATTCATTGTCAAACAATGCAAATTCAGAACTCTATATAGGATCTGTCGCTATTGTTTTAGCAGGAGTATTTGGATTAAGGAAGCTTATAAATATAAAATTAAAGAAATAAAAATAAAGGAAGCAACAGATGACTTCCTTTATTTTTATTTAAATATATATTAATTATAAAAATTTACTTTGCATTTAAATATCCACAAGCTTTCAAATATTCAGCTGAAAGAACTCCGCCACCTGCTGCACCTCTTAATGTATTATGAGAAAGACACACAAATTTGTAATCAAATATCTTATCTTCTCGTAATCTTCCCATGGATATTCCCATTCCATTTTCATAATTTCTATCTAAATTAGTTTGAGGTCTATTATTCTCTGTGAAGTATTTCAAAAATTTCTTTGGAGCATTTGGAAGCCCTAGAACTATTTCTGGAACTTTGAAGTTTTCCCATCTACTAATTATCTCTTCCTTCGAAGGTTTGTTCTTAAAACTAACATAAACTGCTGCCAAATGTCCATTTGCTACAGGTACTCTTATACATTGAGTTGTAATAATCGGACTATTAGCATTTATAATTTTACCCGATTCTATTTGTCCCCATATTTTTAGTGGTTCCTTCTCACTTTTCTCTTCTTCACCATCAATAAATGGTATCACGTTATCAATAATTTCAGGACACTCATTAAAAGTTTTACCTGCTCCGGAAATGGCTTGATAGGTGCATGCTAGAATATTTTTAGGCTTGTATTCCATAAGGGCACTTATTGGGGGAACATAACTCTGAATTGAGCAATTAGGCTTTACTGCTATAAATCCTCTTTTAGTTCCTAAACGTTTCTTTTGGCTTTCAATAATCTGTGCATGTACTCCATTTATCTCTGGAATTAACATCGGTACATCATCCACATTTCTATTGGCTGAATTATTTGAAATAACTGGTGTTTCATGTTTCGCATAATCTTCTTCAAGTAACTTAGTTTGTTCCTTATTTAGAGAAATTGCACAAAATACGAAATCTACCATACCAGAGATTTCTTCAACTTTAAATGCATCCTTAACTACCATATCCTTATATTTTTCAGGTAATGGTGTTGTCATCTTCCATCTATTAGCTATTGCCTCTTTATAAGTTACTCCTGCTGAATTTTTACTTGCCGCTAGCACTGTAACTTCAAACCAAGGATGATTTTCTAATAAGCATAAAAACCTTTGTCCAACCATTCCTGTGGCACCTATTATACCAACCTTCAACTTATCTCCCATTAAAACCACCTCTTAAAATTAATTTTGCTTATCTATTATAAGTATGATATCATTTATGCATATATTAGTAAAATTGATAATTTCTATTAACATAATCAATTATTTTGATGGAGATGATTATATGGACTTTAAACAACTTAATGCTTTCTTAACGATAAGTAAACTTCAAAGTTTTACTAAAGCAGCCGATAACCTGGGCTATGCTCAATCTAGTATAACGACACAAATTAAGCTTTTGGAAAGTGAGCTTGGTGTAAAACTTTTTGAAAGAATAGGTAAAAACATAACTTTAACACATGAAGGAAAGAAACTTTTGCCATATGCAAAACAAATATTAAAACTATCAAGTGATGTAAAAAATGCTGTACTTAATACTGACGTTCCAAGTGGTACATTAACAATTGGTGCTGCTGAATCTTTATGTGTATTAAGACTTCCTGAAATCCTTAAAGAATACAAAAAGCTATATCCTGAAGTGGACATCTCTTTAAAATTTGGAAATTGTGCTGAATTTAAATATTTCTTAAATGATAATATTATTGATGTAGCATTTTCATTAGGTGTAAAAATTAATTCAGCAGAATTTATATCAGAAATCGAAATTCCAGAGCCAATGTTGCTTTTAGCATATCCAGGCCATCCCCTTATAAATAAAAAAGAAGTATTTCCAAAAGATATCGAGTCAGAACCACTTATATTAACAGAAATGGGATGTAGCTACAGAGCTACATTAGAAAATATATTAAACAGTTGCAATATAAAGCCAAATGTAGCTATAGAAACAGGAAGTGTTCAAGCTATTAAACAATTTACAATGAGTGGTCTTGGAATAACCTTACTTCCAAAGGTTGCTGTTGATGATGAAATAAATAGTGGTAAACTTGTTCCTCTAAATTGGGAAGGTCCTGACTTCGGAATAATATCTCAAGTACTTTATCACAAAAACAAATGGATTTCTCCTGCTCTAAAAGAATTCTTAAATTTATCAAGAAGTTTTATGGAATCATACTTACAATAGAATAATTCAAAAGTTCAAGCAACTTATTAAATTAGATGCTTGAGCTTTTTACATTGTTATTTATCATATTAAATTTATTTCAATTTACTAATTAAGTCTTTCATATCATCTGGAAGTTCTGCTCTTAATGAAAGTATTTCTCCACTCCTTGGAGATTTAAAATCTAATCCAAATGCATGGAGAGCCTGCCTTTTTATTAAATCTTCTTCATCCCCATCTCCATATAATGTATCACCGTAAATAGGATGACCCAAGTGACTCAAATGCACTCTAATTTGATGGGTTCTTCCAGTCTCAAGTTTGCATTCTACTAAACTTGATTCATTGTATTCTTCAACAACTTTATAGTGGGTTATGCTCCTTTGGCCTCTCTCATCAATAACTCTCCTAATGCCATTTTCAATTCCTTCAGGTTTATATATTGGTAGATCAATTGTCCCCTGTTTTTCTTTCATAATTCCATGAACTAATGCTAAATATTTTTTTTCTACCTTATTTTCACTCATTTCTTTAGATAGCATTCCATGAGAAAACTGATTTTTAGCAATTATAATAAGACCTGATGTATTCATATCTAATCTAGAAACTAATCTAACTATACAATTTTGACCGCTCTCCATAAAATAATTTATTACTCCATTTGCAAGAGTCCCACTTTGATAACTTTTAGTTGGATGCACCACCATAAAAGGTTTCTTGTTGACTACTAAAATATCTTCATCTTCATAAACTATATCTATATCCATTTTTTCTGGAGCTATATCCTGACTTTCATCTTTAGCCAGATCAATTTTAATAATTTCTCCCTCATTTAGAACTCTATTCATTTTTACAACTTCATCATTAACAAATATTCTTTTACCAAGAGATGCACTTCTAATTAATCTTGTTGATAATCCAAGTTCCACTTTCAAATATTCTCTTATTTTAGTGCCCTTCTCTATGTTAACAACCTGCTTTTCTAAAATACTCATATAATTTATCTTCTCCTCATATAGTATAATTTAGGAATATGTCAAATTGATGATGCACAATAACGATAATACTCCTTCTAATATCTTTGTATTTTTACTAACCATATACATCTATTAAGTTTATGTGCATCACTATACTAGAAATAAGCAACATACATTGAGCCACCACAAAACTCTAATTCACTTTACTTACCAAAGGTTTCAAAATCCTTACCTAAAATTATAATCACATCGTAATCTTTATATTCTTTCTTGTTCTCTTTTTCATCATTTTCTTTTATGTTTAAATCCTGTTTAATAGTCTTTAATTTATCAGCATCATTACTAAGTATTTCACTTTTATCACTAAGTTCAGTATTGCCAGTATCAACTTTTGTATACCCAGCATCATTTAATTCCTTTGCTACTTTTGCCGCCAATCCATTAATCTTTGTGGCATTTAAAACCTTAATTCTTATATCATCTTTTGCTGCTCCTTCTGCTGATTTATTAGATGCAGAAGATGAAGTAAGTGATGATAATATATCTTTATTTTCAATTTTATCAACTATTAAAAATGACTCTCCATTTATAGTTTTTGGTGTTCCACTTACAGTTGCCATTGTTACATTTTCCTTTTTTATACCAATAAATTTAAACCCATATCCTAAAATATCAGTTGGTGACAGATTAGTTTCTACATTATCTCCTAATGCTGTCATTATTTTAGGTGCTCTAAATATTACAAAAGGACTTGTACATTTTTCAATAACCTTAGAAATAAATTTTTGTTGATTTTCTATTCTATCTAAATCTCCATTAGCAAGTCCACTTCCATCATTATTTTTTCTCCACCTAAAAAATTCCTCTGCTTTCTTACCATCTAGAGTTACAGTTTCACCGGCTTTAAAATTTATATGAAGATTCTGACCTTCATCATCATAAATCATATTTCTATCGATTTTCATTTCAATTCCTCCGATAGCATCAATGATTTCACGAAAAGCATTGTAATCAACTTTAACTATATAATTTATATTTATATTCAGTAGATTTTCAACTTCTGATTTTATCTTCGGATATCCACCAATTGCATAAGCTGAATTTATTTTAACATTTCTATCATTTATACTTATTAGTGTATCTCTTGGAACAGACACAATACGAATACTTTTTGTTTGAGGATTATAATTAGCTACAATTATTGTATCCGTTCTCTTTATTGATTGATTATTTACCTGCTTCGGATCTCCTATATCCATACCAAGTAACAAGATATTTACTGGCTGATTAAATGATACACTTGCACCACTTGGCATTGACTTGCTCTCAACCTTCATTAAAGCATAAACCCCAGATACCATTGATACTATAACAAAAGTTATTATAAGAGATATAATACCTAAAACTAACTTTTCAAATACTGTTGTAGAATCATTATCCTTTTTAAAAATTTTTGAGAATGCTGTATCTCTCTTTTTATTAGTTTTCCTTCTCATGCACCCACCTCTTATAAATTTTCTTTACTTAATATAATATACATTAAGTAACCTCTCTAATCTCATTAAATAAGTCGAAATTTCTATTTATATCAATACTTATAATTTAAATTCAGGATTAAATAGAAAATAATTTCGTGCCTTTATAGTATTTTCATCAATTAATAAGTTCTTAGCCAATAATATTTTTATGCTACTAGTCAAACCAAAATAGACTCCTTTATCCAAGTTATCAAATGTAGCTCTTCTTATCTCATCAACCCCATCAAAATTTCTTCCAGGTTCTATCATATCTGCTATATAAATAATCTTTGTTAAAGTGGACATATCCTCTTTACCTGTAGTATGCCATCTTATGGCATCCAGTATTTCATCGTCATCAATTCCAAGTTTATCTTTTGCCTCTATTGGTGCAACAATACTGTGCCATAAATTCATATTCTTTTCTTCTATCTCAGAGATAATAACATTATTTTCTTTCATCATTTCTCTCATTTTATCTATAGATAAATTTTTAGCAACATCATGAGCAAGACCTGCAATTTCAGCCTTCTTTTCTGAAACTCCATTTAGTTTTGCTAACCTCTTTGCTGTGTCTGCAACCCCTAAAGTATGCATATAACGCTTTTCTAATAAATTAGATTTAAGATACAAATTCATTTCTTCTATGGATAACAATATAACTTCCTCCTAAAATTAAATATATTTCTAAATGAATCAACTTATATTTCTATAAGTCACCAGAGCATTAGCTTTATGAAATTCTATCTATATAGTCTATTTTTATAGATAATATCCGAAACTCTCTCTGGCACAAAAAAATCTATTCTCTTATTTTCATGTACTCTATTTCTTATATCAGTTGATGATATTTCAAGTTCTTTCAAATCTAAAACAATTATTTTTCCATTATACTTTTCTTCTATCATATGTTTCCTATTTATCATATCACTTTTGTTTATTCCTCCTCTTGAGAACACCACAAGAGTTGCTAGTGAAAAGATTTTTTTTACTTCTTTCCACTTTTCCATGCTAAACAAACAATCTGCTCCGGTTATAAAAAACAATTCATTATCTTTATCTCTATCACTAATCTTATTTTTGAAATACTCTAATGTTTCATGAGTAAAACTAAGTCCGCCCTTCTCTATTTCATAATCTGATACAGAAAACTCGCTAAAGTGCTCTATTGCTGCTTTAACCATACTATACCTTAATCCAGGATCTGTAATTATATTATTGGCCTTAAGCGGCTGTATTCCTGCCGGCATAAAGATCACTTCATCTAAGCTTAATTTTTCTTTAGCTTCATAGGCTATATATAAATGCGCATTATGAATAGGGTCAAAAGTACCACCTATTATACCAAAGCGTTTCATAAGATTTCCTCCAAAAGTAATATACTTATTATAATCATATTAAAAATTCCTTTTTTATTATATCATGAAGTAAACTTAAATATTATTTTTAATATCTTAATTTTTATAAAAAAAGAAGCTTCTATAAAAGCAGCTTCTCTATTAATTATTTCCTATATATAATTATTTATTAGGTAATTCAATTTTTCTCTTTTTCAAATTGCTAGATTGTTTATATAAAACTATCTTATTACCTATTGCTTGAATTCCTTCACATTTTGCAGCTTTACATATCATATCAGAAGTTTCTCTTGTTTCTAAACCACTGTTCTCTAAAACTTTTATTTTAATTAATTCTCGAGCTTCTAATGCTTGTGAAACTTGTATTAAAAAGTTTTCCTCAACACCATTTTTACCTATTTGAAATATTGGTGAAATATCATTAGCTAATCCTCTTAAATAAGCTCTTTGTTTTCCTGTTAACATATTATTTATTCCTCCTAAAATTTTTCAACATATTTGTTGCATTAATTATCCCTGGGGGTTATTTTTCAACTTATAACTTAAATTTCACTGCACTCAATTATAAGGAGAATATTTTTATATAGCAAATATATAATATTAAATTTAAATTAATTAAAGTATATATTCAAATTCAAAATCATTTAATCTAACCATATCACCGTCTTTTACTCCCATTTCTCTAAGTTCATCAAAAATACCTTTATTTCTAAGAACCTTATGGAAGTATCTTAAAGAATCTGCATCATTTACATTTACTGCACTTAGTAATCTATCTACAAATGTACCTTCAACTATATAAACATCATATCCCTCTTCTTTATTATGTTCAACAGTAATATCATAAGTAAATCTCTTTTCTTCTGGTATATACATTTCATCTTCTGAGATTTCTAATTCTTTAACTGGAATATCCTTAAGTATTCTTGCCGCTTCTTTCATAACAGCATCAACACCTTCATTAGTAGCTGCTGACATCTTAAATACTTTATCAAATCCCATTTCTTGAACTTTCTTTTTAAAATCTTCAAATATGCTTTCATCATAAAGCATATCAGATTTATTAGCCACAACAATTTGAGGTCTATCCCAAAGCTTTACAGAATACTTCTTTAATTCCTCATTGATTTTAATGAAATCTTCAAAAGGATCTCTTCCTTCAACACCAGATATATCGACTATATGAATTAAAAGTCTAGTTCTCTCGATATGTCTTAAAAATTGTATTCCAAGTCCAACACCTTCTGCTGCTCCTTCAATTATTCCTGGAATATCAGCCATTACAAAAGGATCAATTCCATCAACAGCAACAACACCTAGATTAGGTTTTAATGTAGTAAAATGATAATTTGCAATCTTCGGTTTTGCTTTTGTTGTCATTGATAACAATGTTGATTTACCTACATTAGGGAATCCTAATAATCCAACATCAGCGAGTAACTTTAATTCTAAAACTATATTTAACTCGTCTCCTGGCATCCCTGGTTCTGCATAATGAGGTGCTTGCTTAGTAGCAGTAGCAAATTTAACATTTCCCTTTCCACCTTTTCCACCTCTTAATAATACTAATTCTTGCCCCTTATGAGAAAGATCTGCAATTATCTTATTAGTTTCTGCTTCTCTTATAATGGTTCCCATAGGTACCTTTATATATAAACTTTCACCATCTTTACCGTAGCATTTTGAACCGCCGCCATTTTCACCAGATTCTGCAATAAACTTTTTCTTGTATTTAAAGTCTAATAACGTTGTTATTCCAGTTTCAACTTGAAAAATGATGCTACCACCCTTTCCTCCATCTCCACCATCTGGTCCGCCTAGAGGTACATACTTTTCTCTTCTAAATGAAATAGCACCATTACCACCGTTACCAGATTTAACGAAAACCTTCGCCGTATCTATAAACATAAAAATCACCTTTCCTTGTTTGTTTTACTTTATCATCTTAATATAAAATTTTTTAGTTCTATTATTACTTATTCTTTCCTAAAAAATATCGCTTTATTATATAATATTGGATTTAATGTCTAATCTCAATATATATTATCATAAAAATATTAAGGCATATCAAAGAAAATAACATCTAAAATGCTAGTCTATTTCTCTGATATCTGTCACTCTAGACATCGGCACCTTCTTAACTCATTATTTTCTTTCATATGCCTTAAAAAAGCACTCTTAAACTAAGAGTGCTTTATTTCTAAAATAATTATTCAGCTATTGCTTCAACGTCTACTGGGTAAACACTTGCTCTTTTCTTATCTCTACCAAGTCTTTCGAATTTAACAACTCCATCAACTTTAGCAAATAAAGTATCGTCCTTACCTTTTCCAACATTTTCACCTGGGTGAATTTTAGTTCCTCTTTGTCTTACAAGAATGTTTCCAGCAAGAACAAATTGTCCGTCAGCAGATTTAACTCCTAATCTTTTTGATTCAGAGTCTCTACCATTCTTAGAACTACCAACCCCTTTTTTATGAGCGAATAATTGAAGGTTCATAATTAGCATGTGACTACACCTCCTCTTTTATTAAAGTTATATATTCTCTACGTTTCTTTTTCCCTACTAATTGATCAAATCCTAAAATTACACTTTCCAAGCTTTTTTCAAAAGTTTTTAATAAAACTTGAGCTTGATTTAGTTCTTCTAGATTAAAATCTTGAAGGTCTAATTTCAAGTATCCATCTTGTATTTCGTATGTTGAATTAAGTTCTAAAACTTCATCCAAACCAATAATTACACTTTGAGATAAAACTGAAACTGAATTACATATCATATCAAATGCTTCACCTACTAAAGCAGGCTCATTTGAAAAATCTCTGTCATTACCTATAGCGTGACCATTTATTACGAATCCAACAATATCATTATTATGTTGTTTGATTTTTACTTTAACCATAATTTTATTATGCTTCGATCTTTTCGATTACTAGCTTAGTGTAAGGTTGTCTGTGTCCATTCTTTCTTCTATAGTCCTTTTTAGACTTATACTTGAAAACTACAACTTTCTTTGCCTTACCTTGTGCTGCAACCTTAGCTACAACTTTAGCTCCTTCAACTACTGGCGCACCAACTTTGATACCTTCCTCAGTTCCTACAGCTAAAACTTCGTTTAATTCAACTGTTGAGTCAACATCAGCGTTAAGTTTTTCAACGTATATTACGTCTCCTTCTTGAACTCTGTATTGTTTTCCTCCTGTTGCTAATACTGCGTACATTAAAACACCTCCTCATAACGGTCTCGCCACTTTTGGTACAAAGATTCAACTTTG
Source organism: Clostridium beijerinckii (assembly GCF_018223745.1). Taxonomy (NCBI): domain Bacteria; kingdom Bacillati; phylum Bacillota; class Clostridia; order Eubacteriales; family Clostridiaceae; genus Clostridium; species Clostridium beijerinckii. The sequence continues at coordinate 583,329 of NZ_CP073653.1, read as the reverse complement.
TTTTACATAAAACCTTACGTGCGCGGTCTACAAAAGCCAGTTTATCATATTTCTATTACTTTGTAAAGTATAATCTATAATTTATCCATATAAACATAATTTAGCATGATTGTTAACTGATTTAATACTTTTCTATAACTGTAACTTTATAATCTTTTAAGTTATCTTTTTGCCCCTGAAATATCAGTGGTTCAATTTTATATCCTTCTATATTATCTACATAATTTAGATATATCTCTTTATCTAATCCATCTATTTCTTTCATAAACTCAAAAATATTTTCTCTTATTCTATCTTTATAAACGCTATCCATTTGTATATGAAAACAATTTATAGAACTTTCTTCCTGCATCCTTACTATATCATTTTTTATTAGCCCTTCAATATAAGATAACTTTAGAATTATTCCTCTTCCTTTACATAGGCTGCATTCTTCTTCCATATATTCATATATACTTTTTCCTTGCCTCTTTCTAGCTATTTGAACCAAATCTAGCTGGGTAAATGGGAATATCTTTACATTACCTTTATCTAACCTAAGACTTTCCTTAAGTGCATCCATTACAATATCTCTTTGACTTTTATCTCTCATATCAATAAAATCTATTACTATAATTCCACTTAAGTTTCTAAGCCTAATCTGTTTTCCTATTTCTCTAGCCGCTTCTAAATTAGTTTCCAAAATTGTTTTATTGAAACTTTTCTCCTTTATGTTTTTTCCACTATTAACATCAATAACATACATTGCTTCAGTTCTATCAATTACTATGTATCCTCCACATTGTAGGTTAACTTTATTATGCCTCAACCTTAATATTTCTTTCTCAATTCCATAAAAATCAAAAAGTTTTCTATATCCTTCATACTTCTCTATTTTTAAATTTTCCTGTCCTTTGGCAAAGCTTGATATCTTATCAAAATCAATGCTATTATCAACATAAATTTTTATAATTTCTTCTCCAGAAAAATTCATCAAAAGCTTAGTTAATGTTAAATCTTCACCATAAATCTTTCTTACTCCTAATGAATGTTTCATTTTTTTATCTATATTTTGAAATTCATCATAAAGCTTAGAAATCTCATTTTTAAGAATATTTATATCTACATTTGCACCTTCTGTCCTTACTGTTATGCAAACATCTTTTAACGGTTCAATATTCCTCAATAGTTCTATTTTCTTTTCTTTATCTTCTATTCTCTTAGAAAATTCTATTCCTTGTTCATAACAATTTAAGACAATATATTTCCCGGGAATTGACACCTTTGCAGTTAATTTGGCGCCTTTATCATTAAGAGGCTCTTTTAAAACTTCTACTAGTATATCGTCTCCCTTTTTTATTCCTTTTGCCTTTAATTCATCACTATAATATAGGTAACCTTCTTTATCTAAACCCAAATCAACAAACACTGAGTTTATAGCCGGAATTATATTTTTAATTCTTCCCTTATAAATTTCTCCTATTATCGGTTCATTCTTGCTTTCTTCAACAATGCTTTCTATTAATTCATTATTAGATTTAATAGCTACCCTTAAAATTCTTTCTCTTCTCTCAACAAAAATCTCTTTCATTCTATAACACATCCTAGTCAATGCACAATGCACAGTTCACAATGCACAATTAGTGAGCAATTTCCTTTGAAAATCTAATTATCATATAATTTGATACCTTAGTATTTTGCATTTATTATAATTTTTAAAATCTCTTAAGAGATTTATTCCTTAATTGTGTATTGCGCATTGTAAATTGTGAATTATATATTTATACACATTTATATAATGGTACAAGTTTATTATTCTTGTAAAAATACATTTCTTCTCTTTTGGTATTAACAAACGAATCTAAAATCGCATTTGAAGTTTTTTCTTGGATATAACTAACAAGTAAATCTGCACTTAAATGTTCCCTACTTCCTGTACTTATAACTGCATTAAGAATTAAGAACTCATCTTTAACCCAGAAACTAAACTCCTTAACAAAAGCCCTTATATTGACTTCTCTTTCACCTTTTTTGCTTTTCTTGACTGTATTCCACTCATTAATTTCTAAAAGTTTACCAACTTCCTCTTCTAAATTTGAGACATCAGAATACTTAATTTTTATAGTATATCTTGCTGCATCAATTAAAGCCATAGCTTGAGGAACTTTCTTTTCTCCTTCTTTATAAGGAATTGCAAGTGCACTTATATATTTTATTCCACTTGGCGCGGTCTCATTTAATTTATCCACAATTTCATTTTCATTCACCTCAGTTGTTAACACCATATCCATATACTCACCACTTGAATATACTCCTACTGATAAAGGCTGTGCTATTGATGTATTCATATGTGGATTAAATCCTTGAGAGTATTCTATAGGTAGCCCCGCTCTTCTAATATTTTTTTGAATAGTTTTAAGCACATCTAAATGAGATATAAACTTAATATTTTCCTCTTTAGTAAATTTAGTTAAGTATCGCACCTTCAAAACACTCCCCATCTTTAAAGTTCACATTAATTCCACATCCTGTACATCCTTCTCTACAGTTTTGTGTTAACTCTGCTCTTTTAGCTTTTTCATTTTCTATTTCTAAATATTTTCTATTTACTCCAATATCAATGAAATCCCATGGTAATACTTCATCATAGCTTCTTTCTCTGTATGCATAGAAATCTACATCTAAATTACACTCTTCTATAGCTTCCATCCATACGTCAAATTTAAAGTGTTGATCCCAACCGTCGAATCTAGCACCCTTTTCAAAAGCTTTAATTAAAACATCACATAATCTTCTATCCCCTCTTGCAAAAACAGATTCCATTACTGATGTCTTTTGCTCATGATAGTTATAAACTATACATTTTGATTTAATTGAAGATTTAACAGCCTTGATTTTTTCAGTAACCTCATCAAACTTCGCCATTGGTGACCATTGGAATGGAGTAAATGGTTTCGGTATAAGTATTGATGTACTTACTGTAAGTCTTAAACCTTTATTATTATTTATCTTATTAGGCACTTGTTTATATCTATATACTATTTTTTCTGCTAATTCCCCAATTCCTCTGCAATCTTCAAGCTCTTCATATGGAAGTCCGACCATAAAATAAAGCTTTAAAGTTTTCCACCCAGCTGCAAATGCACTTGTAGCTGCATCTAAAATTTTATCTTCAGTAAGACCCTTGTTGATTATGTCCCTCATTCTTTGAGAACCTGCTTCTGGAGCAAAAGTTAATCCTGTTTTTCTTACCTTTTGGATATCCTTAAGCAAATCTACTGAAAAAGCATCAACTCTTATAGACGGAAGTGCTATACCAACTCTGTCGTCTTCATGCTCATTAACTAAATCTGTAATTAATCCTTTTATATCAGAATAATCGCAAGTACTTAATGACGAAAGAGAAATTTCTTCGTATCCTGTACTTTTAACTAATTTTCTTGCTAAATCCTTTAAATCTTCCCTTGTCTTTTCTCTAACTGGTCTATAGAGCATGCCTGCCTGACAGAATCTACATCCATTTGTACATCCTCTGAATAACTCTAGAACTATTCTATCGTGAACAATTTCTGAATAGGGAACTATTATATCTGTAGGAAAATCTACCTTAGTATAATTATTTATAATTCTCTTTGTAATAGTTTTTGGTACGTCATCATACTTAGGTCTAAATTCTTTAATTGTATTTTCTTCATTGTAAATAACATCATATAAGGAAGGCACATAAATTCCTTGTATTTTAGATATTTCTCTTAGAAATTCTTTCTTCTTTCCTTTTCCTTTATACTTCTTATAAACATCTAAAACATCATTCATCATTTCTTCGCCTTCACCAATTTCAAAGAAATCAATGATATCATATAAAGGTTCTGGATTATATGCGCAAGGTCCACCAGCCATAACTATTGGCTCATCTTCTCCTCTTTCTGATGCTCTTATAGTAATACCAGACATATCAAGCATATTTAAAATATTTGTATAACTCATCTCATATTGAAGTGTGAATCCTAAAATATCAAACTCCTTTAGAGAATCTTTTGTCTCTAATGTAAATAACGGAATATTATTTTTTCTAAGCTGTTCTTCCATATCAGGCCATGGTGCAAATGATCTTTCACAATATGTATCACTTCTTTGATTTATAGTATGATAAAGTATTCTGCTTCCTAAATGTGACATTCCTACTTCATAAACATCAGGAAAGCAAAATGCAAATCTTATGTCAACTTCCTTTAGATCTTTAACAATCTCATTTAATTCTCCACCAGTGTATCTACTTGGTTTTTCAACTTTAAATAAGATATCATCTGAAATTTTATTCATTAATAAATTTCCTCCTTAAAACACACCATCATATGTGCAATTCTCCATAAATGCTTGCCTTTAAATTTTTGTCAAATTTAAAGAATTTAAAACCTTTAGTATTTCAAATACTAAAGGAACCCACTTTTTGCTTATGCATAAATAAAAGAAGTATAAACTCTAATTGCTATACTTCTTATTTGCTATCCCTATTCTAACATAATTAATTCTGAATGGGAATATTCTTATTGTTTCCAATACTATATACAATTTATTTTATTCTACATTTCCTTCAAAGCCTTTGAATTTTTATCATTGTATTTCTTACTATATCTCCAATCAATTATCCATAATATAAATGATAATCCGGCATTTATACCAAATACAAATCCAAACACTCCATAAAGGCGAAGCTTATTGAAAAAGTCTCCTGCAAAGGAATTGAACATTACATCAATTTCCTTTGGATTGAGCAGCTCAATTTGCTTATTGCTGATATTCTTTAGATTTATTTTCCTTAATATTGGCACAATATAATCACCAACTGAATTTAAACCTGTTTCAATAGTTTTACTTATAAGATAATCCTTAGATCTATCTGATATAAAGTAAAAGTTGTTATTAATTGCATTTTGAACTATAGCATCAATTGCAATCATAATTTTTTGGTTAAATTCTGCATTAGCGAAAATATATTTAATAACCCTATCAAGATCATTGCTTAGAGTACTTACATCAATAATTTGTTCTATCTTTAATTCCGATAATGTATTTTCATAGAAACTTTCCATAAACATAGATATCGATTTTTTTGATTCTTCGCTCTCAATAATTATGCTTAAAATATTACTTATACAATTTTCAATTTCATATCTATCAATTCCTTTTAATAATACAGAATTAAATTCAATGTTGAATAAATTTTTCAACATATTTTCATTAAAGAACTTTTCTATTGTTATAGATAATTTATCTTTATTAATATTTATGCTTCTATATATATCTTCTTTTATAATATTGACTTCCTCAAAAAACTTCTTATAAATCGAATCTAAATTGCTTAATCCAAATAATTCAAGATATTCTGAAAGTGGAGCCACAGCTAATGAATCTAAAATTAAATCACTTGCATTATAAATATATCCTTCAAAGTCAACATTCTTATCAAATTGTTCAAATAAATTATTTATTAATATTCGAATATTAAATTCTTCACCCTTTATATTTAATTCACTCAATCTAATAGGGTATATACTTTCATTTAATGCAGCTTTTGTAGTATTAATAAGTTTATCGTTCTCTTCTCTTAGCATTAAAGGAAGTTTTTTATTTAGTATAATATCAACAACTCTATATGCTATGTCATCTCCACCAAAAGTTGCGTAGGCTATCTTCTCAAAGAAATTAAGTTCACTCTTAATAGTTTCTTGTACATTTTCAGTTATAATATTCTGATTATTTTTTAAGTAAACAATTAATTTATTTGAAAAATAAGACGTTATAGGATGCAGATTATTATCAATTACATTCTTGACTCTACCATCAAACATTGATCCCACATCATTATTTTCATCTAAGCCATTACATAAATATTTACTTATCATATTTTCTAAATATATTTTAAAATCATTAGAAAAATATTCATATGCATATTTCCCTATATTAACTTTTGCTTTTTCTATAGAATCTTTACCTATAACCTCTTTACATGATTGTTTTATCGCTACAGAATAATAATCTTTGTATTCTTTTGTAATTAAATCTATAAAATCTACCTTTTCAATAGTACTAAGATTATCTTGTATAAGCTTATTGCCTTCCTCTTGAATATAACTTTGAATTTCAATAAGTATATCTTCTGAAATAACATCACCAATTTTGTAATTTGAAGATATTTTATTTTCTATAAACTTCGTTAAAGAACTTTTACTATTACTAATACTACTTATTATTTTAGGTATTCCATTCTGAATGTAACTTTCCTTGATAAAATTATCAAATTTGCTTTCTTTTAATCTGTTAGTAATTCCTTCGGATAAACCTGAACTACTATTACAATACTTTAAGATTATTTTATAGATATACTTTACAAAATCATTCTTTTTACTTCTAGCAAAGTCAACTAAAATTTGATAATTATTATTTTTAACTAAGGTAGTTAGTACTGAAGACATATTATCCTTATGAGAATTGAAACTTTTATTAATTTCCTCTTTGTTTAATAATTCTTCATCAATTAGTTTCGCCATTCCAATTGCGAACTCATTTTTATGTGCCGGTATATATCCTAATGCAAACTTCTTAAAAAATGGTATTTTAGATATAATTTTATTTTCTTTGTATGGATGGAAAATCATCCACAAGGCTACAACATTTGTTATGTATCCTATAAATGCCATAACTCCAAGTGACAACAATCCATTAAACATATTACTTGGAAATCCGTAAAGTCCAATAGAATTTGGAAATATTAATTGATATATTATCCCAACTACAGTACCTAAAACAGCACCAAAAACAGAAAGTGGTTTAAGTTGACTTCCCATAAAATCTTGAACTATATCGCATATTTCATCCTCGTCATATTTACTTAAACTATTTTTTGCAATTTTTTTAATATTTCCATTTAATAGACTTGGAAGCTTAGATATTAATGCTGGGTAACCTTTATTTATAAGAATATTTGATAATTGATCCTTATTAAATCCTTTATTAACTAATTCCTTAATCTGATAATTCTTATATTTATCCACAGCTTCTCTATAAATTGATACTGAATTATCCACAATATATTCCAATATGTTCACATTATAGTTTGATAATATATCTCCTATTTTAAGTTTTTTAACATTTGATAATATAACCTCTTCTAATTTCTCGCTATATGTATCTTTGTTCTTTCTGAGCAAATTATTAGCCCATATTGAAAATTTATTAGATAAACTAAATACACTTTTATCTTTAAATAATTCTGATAATTTTTTGTGGAATATTTCATCACTCTTTGAATTTATGAATTGTGCAATCAAAGTATTTATGTTTTTACATAATCTCGTTTTGTTTTTAAAAATACTTTCATATAACATTGGCTTAAGCTTTGTATTGAATAATTTTAACAAATCTAACTTAGCAATCTCATTTACTTTCTTTGAAAATTGAGATTTTATTAGTATCCTCAACGTATTCTTTCCATGAGCTGCAAATACTTTAGTAATAATTTCAGCAACATCATCAGATGTAGCTAAATTGTATTTTTCCAATGATTCTACTATGTTTTTAACCTTTGTGTCCTTCAAGTAATCTATAATAGAAGTTACTATTTTATCACTTGATTCATCATCAAAATTATTATTAATATAGCTTATAATTTTATTAACAATATTGTTTTTAGATGAAACATCTCCCATAAGTGCATTCCTAACCTTTGAGATTATAAGCTTCTTTATGCTTTCATCTATATCTTGTATCGCTTCATCAATTGCGGATTCAATCATTTCATCCAAAGATGATTTATTACTTGAAATCCACTCCAAAATATAAGGCATGACCTTAGGAATAGCTATTTTTATAAAATTCGTAAGTGATTTTTTCATCTCTTTAGGAAGTATTTCATAAATAGTAAAATCAATATTTTTCCCAATTGAAACAATCTCATTTGTAATTTTTAATATTAAATCCTTTCCTTCAGAAGAGTTAATAAATTCAGTAATTTTAATGAATAATCTTGAAATAACTTCTTCTTGCTGAGTTTCCGTAATAAAATGATTAATATCCCGACTTCCGATAGAGTCTTGTAATTTGACAAGCGTTGCATCTACATTTATATTTGAAAGCATATTGTCCAAAAACATCTTGCACGACTTTTCATCTGATAAAATATCGTTATTAAATATGTTTTCAACACACTCAATAATATTATCAGTTAATTTTTTCTGGACTTCTTTAGAAAAAATATCAGCTAAAGTAATATTAGAATTTTCCTTGTATAAATCAGAAATAAATCCATTCACTGCATCGGCATTTTCAAATTCGCAAATCAGTAGCTCATAGCATGAATTTATAACTTTTGATATCTGTTTTTCACTTAATATATCTTGTAGATCAACATTACGCATAAGACCATCTATTAATTCTGGTAAGAGTATATTTAGATTATTTCTTATAAATTCTTCACTTTTAAGTATGCTCTCTGAGAAACCATCTATTTCAGCTATTTTAGTATTTCCTAAACTATTGCTTAATTGTTTCTCAAAAAAAGTTTGAGCCATTTGTTTAATATATGTATTTATATTTATATTAGGCATTTCGGACCTTAATGTATCTGCATTTATTATATCTCTTTCTACTAATTCGCTAATCTCTTCAATAAATTTCTCCTTCTTCTTTTTAATTACCCCTCCTAGCTTTAAAGGTGTATATTCTTTAAAAAGCATATCAACTGCATATTTATTTGTGATATATCCAGCTACTCCACCTGAAAACCCCTGAAATGCTAGTAAAAAAATAAATGTTAACATCAGCTATTCTCCCCTTATGTAATATCAATTCTAAACAATAACTTTTTCACATATAAAATATGTTGTTTACATCATATTATACTAATTTATTGACTTTATTTCCACATTTCATACTACACCAACAAAAAGTGCTAATCCTCATAAAAAGATTAGCACTTTCATTAAATCTATTTTCTGTTATTCTTTATTAGGTTATATACAATTACAGCTGCTTCTGCATTGCTTATATTGTGTGACCCATTAAAGTTCCCATTAGTATCCCCTTTAATGATATTAAGAGCATAACACATTGATGCATATCCTTTATATGCGTCTTCTATATTATCTTTAAAAGGACTATTAAATATTTCAGAATGTCCAGCCAATTTCTCATATCCTAGGTATCTTATAATAAATTTTGCGGCATCATTATATGATACTACTGAATTTGGAGCTTTTTCTTCATCTTTAATTACTCCATTTTGAATTAACATATCATAAAATTCATCATCGCTATAGTTATTTTTTACTGGCGAATATATATATTTAAAGAAATTCATTTGAGTAATATTCATATTTGGATTAAATTTTTCTCCATCTATATAATACCCATTATCTAAAAGCTCTTTTACCGTCTTTTCACACCAATGCCCATTTATATCTGTATATTCTGGTAATTTATTTTCTCTATATGCTTTTCCACTATAATCTATCCTTATACCATTTATAGGATCAATAATATAGCTATCATTCTTGTTTATAAAGTCATACACTATTCCAACTTTATTTGGATCTAACATTGTATATTGTAATGAGAATCCTGCTAAATCTTTAATTTTATTAAATGCAGCTTCCTTACTTATAATATTACTAATGTCAGGAAAAGAGGCATTATCATACCAGTTATTATCATAACCAATGATTTTCCCTGTATTCTTATCTACTTCAACATTTAAGTAATTTCCAGAAAACTCTATTCCATTCACTTGACGTACATAGTTAAACATAAACGTATTTTCTTCTATTGGTCTATCAGTAATCTTTAAAATTGGATTATTTATATCCTTAAACTTTGTTTGTGTAAACTTATTAGGTGCTACTTTTTTCAAAAAGTTTTCTACTGTGTTTTGCGCATCTGCCTTAGAAGTATTACCACTTGTTCCAAGTTTATTATAATTATAAGAATGTAACGATATTACTTCTCCAGATTTTGCATTCACTCTTCCATATACACCGTCAAAAGAAATATTCCATGAATATTCATCATCAAGATAGTTTTTATTTAATGATGCATCACTAACTTTCATATCAGCCGTTATTAAATCAGATGTTTCTCTAAGTATACTTTCTGCCTTTTCTTTACTTATAAGATTTGCAACATTCCGAATCGCATCCATCTCTTCTTGTGTCAACTCTTGATTTGCTTTATCCAAATTATTTGCAGAAGCATTTACTAATGAATGATCCTTATTTCTATCATCTAATTTATTATCACTTGAATATGATACTACTTGTCCAGTTTTAGCATCAATAAATTCACTTATATTACTTGGAGCATATCCTGCAAATATATTCATTTTCTTCTTCTCATAATCATAATAAGAATAATATTTTAAATCTATACCTATTTTATCTATATATGCTTTTTCTGCAGTAACAGAATCAATTATCCCACTTAAATTAGGATATTCAGCTCCCTTTACTTCTAAATTGTCATTGCTAAATGATGTCACTTTCCCACTGTATTTATTTACACCAACATTTATATAAATATAGTTAACCGGAATTTCATTTACAAACTTTTGATAAGTAAAGTTATACTCATCTCCTTGAAAAGAAGCTGAATCATTTTTTACTAACTTTATTTCTCCAATATATTCTGGAATTACATTTTTCAAAAAATCTTCTGCTGAAACTTGGGCCTGATCTTTCGTAATATTTGCTAAACCGTCTTTGCTCTCCTTGCTATCCCCATAATAATTACTATATTGATATAAGAATCCATCTTCACCTATTGATGCAGATATTGATCCTTTCTTATCTTCTTTTTCTGCCCAATTTAAATCCCAAATTCTAACTTTTGTCCCCCTAACTTCACGTTCGCTTGAATTATGTGTAAACTCTGTATAATCATCTGGAACTGTTATAATTTTCTTTGCTGATATGATAGCTTGCTCTAAGTTTTTGCTATCTTCATCCGCAGCAAATGTCGGAATAGAAATAGTAGACAATATTAAACATAATGTTAATATCCCGCTTATAATACCTTTCTTTTTCATAAATATCCTCCAATCTTTAATAATGAGTTATTTTTTATACTATCTAAATATAATACGATTCTTCATATGAAAATTTTGCATTAAATTATAATTTTTTCACAAATTTTTATACAGTTACTTTTAAATACCTGTGTTAAAGCAATAAATTAATATTTTAAATTTTGGTAATTCATAAAAAATCTAAAATTTTCTATATAAGAAATGGAGTTAATAATTAATTTTAATTATTAACTCCACACTACTAACTATTATCATACTATGCATCTATTAATACTTTCTTCTACTTTATATTCATCTATATTTTGTTTTATTTTTAATATAGATGACAAAACTACTCTCACTAAAATATTACTAAAAAAAATATCTCGCCTTTTATCTCCTAAATTTCTAATATAAATACTGTGCATATCTTCAATATAATCTACTATATCATTTATAGACTTTAATTCTATTCTGGATTCCTCTGTGCATTCATTCCACACTTCAGATAGCTTTTTCCACCATAAAATTCTTTGAGTTTGCTCATATAATTCATGCCTAATAATATTTCCTTCAAAAGCTTTATTATGTGGAAAAGTAAAAAAATCACATAGGTAATGACTCAATATTCCTAGCTTAATTGAAATATCCTTATTTCTTTTAATTTCACCATAAATTATTTCATCAATAATCCCTATAACCTTCTCCCAATCCTCATTTTTACTATGCATAGTCATTCTATATTTGAGCTTTAAATCAGGTAACACATTTCCATAAATAAAAAAGTTACTATCAATAATATTTGAGTAGCCTCTCTCAATTAATTCCTTGCTAAGAAAATAGCCTATTTTCCCATGAAGTAAAGTATCCATATTAACGCTCCTACCCTTTTTAATCACATTTAGAGAGTAATAAACAAGTAATTGTCTGAATCACAATACAAAAGTGCATTTTCACACATAGAAGATACATTTTTATTATGGTACTAGTTATTACTCTTCATCACATGCTTAAATTATAAAAAAAGTAAGTTAAATCACCATTACGTTTCTGTTATTTTTTAACGAGCTTAATTATTTTTCTTTTTTAATTGTACATACTCTTCTAGTGTTATATTTCCATAATCCTTTAATGCTTTTATAAGCTCATCTTCATGTATTATACTAATGAGTTCCATGTCATCATTAAGAATATAAAAACTGTTAAATTTGTTTTTATCAACTAAAGATAAAACATTAACTAAACCTTTTTTATAATACACAGAAATTGATTTATTCTCTATATAGTTATGCTTTTTTAACTTTCTTATTTTCTTGATCATATCTCCCATTATTATATACATAGTTTTTTCTTTTTCTATAAATGTTGCATATGTGATTAATATGACTGCAAGAAATAAACTTATATTAACTTTATGTAATATCATTATTATAATAAATATTAAAAATAATGTTCCTGAAATAATAAAGCTAAAGATTTCTGTAATTTTCTTTGATCTTTTATATAATAGCTTCTTTGATAATAGTATTTCACATACCCTTGAACCATCAAGAGGATAAGCAGGCAATAAATTGAATGCTCCTAAAAAGAAATTAACTTTTATACTATCTTCAATAATTTGATACTTAAAATATCCATATAAATAGCACATAACCACAGCCATAAAAATATTGAAAAATGGTCCAGCTAAATATAAAATCATTTTTTTTCTTTCAGTTAACTCATCGATGTCACTTAATTCGACTTTAGCACCAAATATGCTAATATTAACATTATTAAATTTGCACCCAAATTTACTTGCAACTATCATATGTGCAAATTCATGCAATATTACCCACAGAAAACTAATAACAATGTAACCTTCATAATCTCCAAGCCACATTAATATCGACAGTTCTAAAATCAATACCATATACCATTTCTTCATTTCTAACCCCTATAATATTGCTATATCAAAATAATTTGCAATGCACAAGTAAAAAATGGAACTTAATCAAATATTAAAATATATTTTATATTCATAATAATATGTTATTTCCTATAAATTTAATTGTTCATATTACTGTTGCTTCTTATATATTCCATAAAATTAAAAGTCCTTAACTTTAAATTTTCAATTTTCAAATCATCTACAGTAAAATTTCCAATCTTTAAATCCTTACCTTTTATATTTCCTATCTGCATTGTACTAAAAGTATCTATATACTCGTTATAATTAAAATTTCGGTTTAATGCTTGTTTACATTTAATGTGCATTTCTTGTACTTGTGCGTAAGGGGTATACTTCAATCCAACAAAAAATAGCAATAAAAGTGTAGCTCCAGTTAGTTCCTTAGTTATTCTCTTAATCAAAACATTTATCATCTTATCGTTACTTTTCATATTACTCCCATATCTTGAACCAATGATAGCATTATTAGCTTTCTTGCCTGAAGTCAAATGGTTCCTTTTATCCTTTCTTCCTTTCGTTGTATTATTAATGTTCTTATAGTAATCCTCATAAGCTGATCTATAGCTGCCCATGATACACTCCTTTCAAATTCATTCACATTAAAGTATATTTACTACTTCATAAAATTATGAGAACAAAATTGTTGCAGAATCTTTGTATTTGCTACATTCCGCAATATTTAGATATCATTTAGGCTGCTTAATTAAAAAAATACACCGCCTAGAATTTTTATGCCACTAATACCTACTCTTCGAAAATCATCTATTTTATAATAAATAATCCTTAAAAATTAAAATAAGATTAATAATTTTATACTGTACTCAAAATTCTTATTTGCAATTTCTACTGTACTGGATAAAATTATTAATCCTATTATTTTATAAATAATTTTGGTATATTCACTATAATTATTTTTTACATTTCCCTCCAAATTGAGCACTCAACTTATTGAAATTATAGCATAAATTTATTATAGCAACATGCATATTCTAAAAGTGTATCTTTTTTCTTCTCATTCCTACATTTATTACTAGTGCTATTGAAATTACTGTTGTAAGCAATGAACTTCCTCCATAGCTAACAAGCGGCAGGGTTATTCCTGTAATTGGTAGTAATCCTATTGTCATCCCTATATTCTGCAATATAGCAAATAAAAAATATGACACTATTCCAACACATATAACTGAGCCAAATATATCTTTAGATGTTCGTGCTACTGAAATCATCTTATATATAAGAAATCCGTAAAGCATTAACAAAACAATTGCACCTAAAAAGCCCCATTGATCTGCTATTGCAGCAAAAATAAAGTCCGTCTGAACTTCTGGTACATTTTGTGCAGCATATGTTGTAACCCCATCTTGAGCCAGCGACGGACTACTTCCAAGTAATCCACCTGAACCAATTGCAATCAACGACTGATTTAAATGATACGTACTTGCATCATCGATGCTTGGATTCAAAAATGCTGTAAATCTTGCTTTTTGATATGTTTCTATGAGTCCTGAATTCCACACAATCACTATTCCAAGTACTAAGCAGGCTAATCCTCCAGCAATAATTCTCGTATCAAACCCCATTGTATAAAATATTCCTAAAACTATAAAGAAACATACCATACTCATTCCCATATCAGGTTGGATTACAATAAATATTACTGGTACTATGCAATAAAATGCTAGTGTTAAAAAATTCTTAACATCATTTATTTTTCCGTCCATCTCATCTAACTTCTTACCCAGCATAAGTATAATTACAAACTTTGCAAATTCTGACGGCTGAAGGTTACCTACTCCTAAACGGATCCATCCTCTAGCACCATTAACTACTATTCCAATCCCTGGAACCATGGTTAATATAAGAAGAACTACAACTCCCCAATATAATATAGGTACATAGTTAAATATTATCTTATAATCTACTGCCACAAAAATATATAACGCTACAAGTGATATTGCAAACCAACCCAGCTGTTGCTTTACAAAACTCAATCCAAATTGTCCTTTTGTGCATAGATATATATTAAATGTTCCGTATAAAATTAAAAGAATTAAAGAAATTAATATAGTCTTATCAATTTCTTTAATTAATTTCATATCTAATTTTAATAGTCTAAACAATATCTCACCTCCTAGTTATATTAATCTTATATAACTCAATCAATCTTAATTATACATTATTATTACCGCATTCTCCATAATAATTATATTGGGTATAAAAAACATAATAATTTTGTAATAATTTAAAGATAATATCTTGTTAAATACCCAAAGTCATCCATATTTAACAAACTTAATTATTATAAAAAAATGAGATGACTTGTTTTAAAGAATTAGCCATACAATTCTTTAAAACAAACATCTCTTATAATTTAAACAAAACAAGTTACTTATCTTCCCTTTATACTTTTAATTGGAATGTTAGCTATTAATGCAGAAGTATTTTCACCTTCTTCATCTCCATTCTTATTTACGGATATTTCAACATCCTCAACTTGTATATCAATATACTTAGAAATTACTTCTAAAATCTCTTCTCTTATTTTCTCAATAATATCTGGGGCAATTTCTCCTCTATCATGTATAAGAATTAGCTTTAGTCTGTCTTTTGCAACTTCTTTAGGTGTTGGCTTACTATTTAAACTCTTAAAAAAACCCATTCTCTCAACCTCCCTTAATTTCGCTTAAATAGCTTCTTTAAGGAGCTAAAAAATCCCTGATGCTCTTCTGTATGTAAATCAATAATAGGAACTTCTTCACCTGTAATTCTTCTAGCTATGTTTCTGAATGCTTGTCCAGCAATCGCACCTTCTTCTAACACAATAGGTTCACCTTTATTAGTTGAAATAGTTATATTCTTATCATCCGGAACTACTCCAAGTAACTCTACTGATAATGTTTCAATAATATCAGCTACATCAAGCATGTCTCCATTCTTAGTCATTTCATAGTTCAATCTATTTACAATAACAGAATGGTCTTCCAATCCCTTTGAATCAAGCTTACCAATAACCCTATCAGCATCTCTAACAGATGTTATTTCTGGATTTACAACAATAATTGCTTTTTCTGCACCTATTACAGCATTTTCAAAACCTTGTTCTATTCCTGCTGGAGAATCTATTAAGACATAATCAAACTCTTCTTTTAATTCATTTACTATTTTTAACATTTCCTGTGGACTTATATCATCTTTATCCTTAGTTTGCGCTGTTGGTAAAAGAAATAAATTTGCAAATCTCTTGTCTTTTATAAGCCCTTGTTTTAATCTGCATCTTCCTTCTATAACATCAATTATTGTATATACTATTCTGTTTTCTAATCCTAGCAATACATCTAAATTTCTAAGCCCTGTATCTCCATCTATAACAACTACTTTCTTACCAAGTGATGCTAAAGCAGTTCCTATATTGGCTGTAGTTGTTGTTTTTCCAACTCCACCTTTACCTGAAGTTATTACAATAGATACTCCCATTAAAAAATCCCTCCGACGTTTTAGTATATATATTTATTTGGTAAATATGGCTCCACTATTATCAACCCATCCCTAATTCTTGCTAATTCTGGATAGCTTGGCTTTTCGATATCATCTGGAGACATAGCTATAACATTTGCAATTTTTAATAGTTCAGGTTGTAGTAGGAATGCTGCTATTACCGCTTTTATATTTCCATTAGTCCCAGCGCTCACTTTACCCCTTATACGTCCTAAAACAATTACATTCCCTGCTGCATATACTTCTGCACCACTATTTATGTCTCCTACTATAACTATGTTTCCTTGGTAATTAATACATTCTCCGCTTCTAACTGTCTTTCTTATAAATTTAGTTTTCCCTTCGTATACACCGGAAAATACCTTAACCTCTTTTTCGTTCACCTGCTCAATTTCCTTTTCTATATCCTCTAGAACAATATCTTTTAATTCAATTTGAGTTAATAATTTTTCTTTAAGAATGCCTACTTCCTTTTTATTAACCAATTTTAAATCTATTCTTAATATTAGAGTTGTCCCTTTATAAAAATGCTTTCCTTTAGAAAGTTTCTTTATTAGTAATACAAGCATATCATCAAAACAAGCAAATTTATTCATATTGATAGTTGTATTTATTCCATCTTTATTTCCCTTTATTAAAATACCATCATTATTATACATTCATTCCCTCCAATGAATTTTGCAGGTTAAAATAGTTAAATTGTTTTGAAAATGGCAACCTCTCTAAAATTATATCATTATACTGACTATTTTTGTATATATGTTTCACTAATTTTTGATTAAATTTTACAAAAGCATATAAAACATCAAAATTTGATAATATGCATTGTATATACCAAAGCATTGAACAGCTATCACACTATAATATTACATCAACATAATCCCTTATATTAATACTGTCTTCATCTACTAAACAGTCTACTGCAACTATATTTACACCATTCTCTTTTGCATATTTTAGTGTATCTCCAAATTCCTTATGAGTCTCTACATTAGGTTCAAAATGAACAACATCTTTCATTTGTATTACAAATATTACGTAAGCATCATACCCTTCTCTAACGCAATCAATGAGCTCTCTAAGATGTTTAACACCTCTTTCTGTAGGTGCATCAGGAAACTTTACAATTCCATTATTCTCTAAAGTCACCCCTTTTACCTCTATAAAAATTTTCTGATGCTTTGTCTCAACATAAAAGTCAAACCTTGAATTCTTATATTTAGTTTCTGGTTTTATTAAAGTCACATCTTTTAAGAGGTTCCCTTTTAATATCCATTCATGAACAACCTTATTAGTTACTTGAGAATCCATATTGATCATTCTGTCTCCTTTTATAACGCCTATAAGAGAAAACTTGGTTTTCCTTTTTGGATTATCATTTTTTTGAATAAATACTGTCGCATTAGATGTCAAAAGTTCCTTGCATCTTCCAGTATTTTTTACATGGCAGACTTCTTCATTGCCATCAATTTCAACATAAGCTATAAATCTATTTGGTCTTGAGATAAATTTTCCTTTCAGAATATTATTATATTTCATTTTTCCCTCACTAAATCTAAATTTTTATAAAAAGGTATCTATAATTAGGTATGCAATTTTTATAATTGCATACCTAATATAGATACCTTACAAATTAATTAATTTTTATCAATTTATATTTAAATACAAAGTCTCTATTATAAATTTTTATTAATGAGTTTTATTTGTATTCGCCTGTGAAGCATTTGCTTCTTGGTTATACGGATTACCTAAAACATATTTTTTCCATGTCTCTGATGATGAAGTATACTGTGTGTCATTCTTTAATTGATCCTTGAAATAAGCATCATAAACCGCCCTTACCACTGGCGCAATACTACTTCCATGGCCTCCATCAAATACTACTGCTGCTACAGCTATCTGTGGATCATTTGCTGGTGCAAAACTGACATATGTTGCGTAAGGTTCCCTTCCTTTTTCTAATTGATCATCTGAAACATCGGCTGTACCAGTCTTACCAGCTGTTGGTATTGGATATCCTAAAAATGTAGAACTACCTGTACCATCTGCTTCTTGGTTAACCGCTGTCATTCCTTGTTTAACGGCATCCTGAGTCTCTTTTGATATTTTAACTGTATTTAAAACTTCTGGTTTAAACTCTTGAACTACATTTCCATCACCATCTGTAATCTTATCTACTAAATGAATCTTATATCTTGTTCCCCCATTTGCAAAAGTTGAGATATACGATGCCAATTGTAATGGAGTAAAGTTATTCATACCCTGACCTATTGATGCTGAAACAAGGGATCCTGGTGACCTTACTTGTCCTGGCTGATCATTAGCTGCAAATTGAGCTAAGGCTTGAGATATTGACGTTGCTTGAGCATCTAAATTTATATTTCTTCCTGCAATACTCGCTTTGTACTCATCTGAATTATTCATCAAATTTAATACATCTTTCCTAATATCTTTAGCAAATGCATCATGACCAACCGCTGTTGGATCATCAACATCTTTATTTATTGTATCTTTAACTTTATCTTTTATAGCTTTCTTAGACTTCCTAACTTCATCATTGTCATCTTCTTTATCCCTTATATTAATTGGAGTAAAATATATTGTATTATTATAATTTCCGCTATCTAGAAAATTAATTATATTATCTGTAGACATCTGTAGCACAGTATTTCTCCATGATGTAAAATTATAAGTTTGACCAAAGTTTTCTCCTATTTCTATTCCTGTCGATTGCTTAGCATTACTATTAGGATCAATCCCCAATCCAAACTGCCAAGCATAGTTTGCTATGGAATTTAAAGCTCTAGCTTTATCTTCAACATTTTTGCTCAAACCACCTGCATTTATATACATCTGAGTAGCAGTTTCATAAAAATAAAAGTTAATCGATTGTGCAATAGCTTTCGTTAAACCTATTGGTCCTTGTGCAGCTTCTAGTCCTCCTGGGTTAAAAGCCGAACCAAAAATTTCTGGGTGAGTATTAAAACTTCCAGTATCATTTATAATTGTACCTGGACTAATTGCTCCCGACTCTAAACCTGCAATAGCTGTAAGTGGCTTAAATGTAGAACCAGGTGGAATTAGTGACTGAGTTGCATAATTAAACGTTGCTTTTGGATATAAATCAAATTTATCCCATCTAGTTCCATTATTTAATTTAGGAAATAAATAATCAACAGTTTTATTAATACCCATTCTTTTAATAAATTCCTGTCCAAACTTTTCCAAATCAGGATTAAAATAATCCTGATACTGCTCAGGAGTTAACTGTCCTGGAACTGTAAATAAATTTGGATTCAAATTAGGATAACTTGTTAAAGCTAATACCCTTCCAGTTTTAACTTCAACTGCTACCAATGCACCTCTGGTTGCATTCAATAGTCTATTTCCTTTATCATCTCTTCCGGTAGCCTGCATATCAGCAATTTTATCTGCTAATGCTTGATCTGCTGCATATTGAATATCTCTATCTATTGTAAGATGCACATCATTTCCTGGATACGGTTCAAGTTTAAATAGCTCTTGCGAAACGCTTCCTTTAGAGTTAACTTTAACAGTTGTTCCACCCTTAACTCCTTTTAATTGTTCTTCGAAAGCCGATTCTATTCCAGACTTTCCTACATAATCTGATGAAACATCATACCCTTTAAGTTCATACGCTGATTTTTGTGTATCATTAATTGAAGATACATATCCTAAAACTGAAGATGCTAAATTATTATATGGATATGATCTTATGGGTGCCGAACTCACATTTATTCCTGGCAAATCATATTTCTTTTGCATTACTACTAATGAAGTATCTTTCTTAATATTCTCTGCAATAGTTACTGATTTATATCCTTTAAAACTTTGCATTTTTATAGCATCTTTTACAAGCATAAATTTTCTAATATCATTTAAAGAATACCCTTCTTTTAAAATCATATCTGTTAAATCCTTGCCTTCCATTTTAGAATAGACATTCTTCTTTTCTTTTGAGTCATAATCTGGGTCTACAAGGCCAATTAAATTATACGATTTAACTAATGCATAAAATGCATCGTCAGGAGTTATTTTCAGAAGTTCTTCATCTAGTTTTGCATTTTGTTCATCCGATAATTCTTCAACATCCTTGAACATTTTGTTTTTTAGAGTGTCATTCAGTCCCCTATCCTTTTTAAATCTCAATTCCTCTATATTTTGGGATTGTTTCTCATTAGTTTTATACTCAAAATATATATTATTATTACCATCAATTTTTAAAGGTAACGAATCCTGAATGCTTTCTCCATTTTCATCCAATATTTTAAAAAGTTCTTTCATAGTTATATAAAACTGTTTATCAGCATCTTTTGTTTCCGTATATGTAATAGTGTATGTTTGAATATTAGTTGCTAAAACATTTCCTTTGTCATCATATATTTTACCCCTTGGGGCTTTTTCTGATATAAATCTTGTTGATGTTACATCTGCTTTATCCTTATATTCATCATAATTAAATACTTGAATATATAACAATTTTAGAATGATCACTGAAAATATAGCTATCATAATTATAGATAAAACTGTATATCTAGAAATCTTCTTTTTCTTTTTATTAGTTGGTTTATTTACTATCATCTAAACCTCCATCTTTGCTTTGAATACTCATCATCATAAACATTCATTACTAATTTATACACAAAAAACATTATTACTCCGTTGTATACCCCCATAATGATACTTTTAGAAAATTGTATTTCAATATTAAAAAAATTAAATATCAACATAACTCCTGCGTATTTAATTATTGTTATAAAAAAAGCCGAGATCACAGGTATCAGTCTCTTAGTCTTTATTATTCCTGCTCCAATAAAACTTGCCAGAAGACATAGAAATAAATTCAATAATGAATTTACACCAAAACCATTAAAAAAGAAAATATCTTGAAGTATCCCACTCATAACACCCATAAATACAGCTCGTTCTTTCTTATTGACTAATGAATAAGCTATAGCGAAAGTAAACAGCAAACTGGGATATGCTCCTTTTATTGAAAAAAACGGAATTAGTGAGTTATCTAATATAACCAATCCTATAGAAATCAAAATAATAATTAATTTTTCCATTATAAACCTCTAATTATATTTAATTTCTCTCGTATCCTTTGGAGAGACAATAAATAATTCTTCTAACTTATTAAAATCTACATATGGTTTTACAACTGCATTCTTCATTACTTTTACTTTATCTTCTTCTACTGAAATTACTTCACCAATTCTAATTTCCTTTGGATAAAGCATTCCTACTCCAGATGTCATTATTACATCGCCTTCCTTAACATCTGAATTCATTGGAAGATCATATACCTTAGCTAAGTTTTCTCCCGTACTATCTTTGAAACCTTTTATATAACCTGTAGCATCTCTAGTACTTTGATCCATAACACTTACTGCTATATTTTCATTAATCAGAGATTGAACTATGCACCAATTACTCCCAACACTGGTTACTTGTCCCACTAGCCCTTGAGCCGCTATAACAATCATACCCTTTTGTATATTGTCATTTTTTCCTTTATTTACCACATAACCATCTAAAAAGTTTCCACCACTATATCCTATAATATCACATGCTACATAGTTATAATTGTTTCTTTCTTCCTGAAAATTCAACACTTGTCTTAATCTATCATTTTCTTCTTTTAAATCTGAATAACTAGCCAACTCATTTTCAAGTTCTTGATTTTCTTTAATTAATTCTTTATTTTGCGCTTTTACTTCTGAAAAATTCAAGAAAAAATCTAAGGTCTCTTTAATCCTACTAGTTCCTGAATATAAGAGACTTTGCACTGGATTTAAAGTACTACCGGCACCACTTTCAATAATACTTCTATTTTCCTTTCTAACTGTATAAACTATTAACCCTAAAAAGCTAACTGACAGTACTATAATAGTTACTGCCAGTTTATTCTTAAGAAGCTTCATATTTAACCTCTTTGATCTCTGCTAATTTTATCAAAATCTTCTAGTGCCTTCCCTGCTCCAAGTACTACGCAATCAAGAGGTGCCTCCGCAATATGTACAGGCATGTTTGTTTCTTTATTTATAAGTATATCTAATCCTTTTAGATATGCCCCGCCACCTGCTAACATTATACCTTTTTCCATAATATCTGCTGAAAGTTCTGGTGGAGTCTTTTCCAATGTTGTCTTAATTGATTCTATAATAGCATATACTGGTTCTTTTAAAGCTTCTCTAACTTGAGTTTCTGAAATTTCAACAATCTTTGGAAGCCCAGTAATCATATCTCTTCCTTTAATCTCCATGACTGTTTCTTCATCTGAAGTCCTATAAGCTGAACCTATTTCCATTTTAACTTGTTCAGCTGTTCTTTCTCCAACCATTAAGTTAAATTCTTTTTTAATATAAGATATTATTGATTGATCTAACTCATCACCAGCTATTCTAAGTGACTTACTAGTTACTATACCACCTAATGAAATAATAGCAACTTCTGTTGTTCCACCGCCAATATCAACTATCATACTTCCTGTTGGTTCGCTTACTGGAAGCCCTGCTCCAATTGCTGCTGCCATTGGTTCTTCCATTAAAATAACATCTCTAGCTCCTGAAAGTTTTGTAGCTTCTTCGATAGCTCTTTTCTCAACTTCTGTAACTCCTGATGGATAACAAACTATTATTCTTGGATTTTTAAATGCATTCTTAGTTGATACTTTTTCTATTAGACTTTTCATCATTGTTTGAGCTGTATCAAAATCTGCAATTACTCCATCTTTTAATGGTCTTATAGCTACTATATTTCCTGGGGTTCTACCAATCATAAGCTTAGCTTCTGATCCAACCGCTAATGTCTTTTTAGTCATAGTGTTCATTGCAACAACAGATGGTTCTCTTAAAACTATTCCTTTACCTTTTACAAATACTAGGGTGTTTGCAGTTCCCAAATCTATCCCCATATCTTTTCCTGATCCAAAAAATCCCATTTATTTTTCCCCTTCCAATTCTATATTAGTCCTCTTTCTTTGAGGCTAACAAATTTATTATTTCCTATTATAATATGGTCTACTAATTGAATTCCTATAATATTTCCACATTCTTTAATTCTTAGTGTTATATTTATGTCTTCTCTGCTAGGCGTCGGATCGCCTGACGGATGATTATGACATATAATTATCGATGCGCTATTCTTACTTATAGCTTGCTTAAAAATTTCTCTCGGATGCACAACCGACGTATTTAAACTACCCTTAAAAACATCTTTAATACCAACAACTATATTCTTGGTATTTAATAAGACAACTTTTAATACTTCTTGATTTAATTCGTTCATTTCTCCCATGAGAAGACTTGATAAGTCTTTTGGTGAAGTTATTTTGATGTCATTATTTATTGCTTTCAATGTTCTAAATCTCTTAAAAAGCTCAGCTAAAGCTAAAATTTGTGAAGCTTTTCCTTGTTTAATACCTTTTATAGATACTATATCATCAAAACTTGCATCTAAAATACCATTTAGCCCTTCTAGCTCAGATAAAAGCCTGCTACACAATTGAAGAACATTCTCTCCTTGTGTTCCAGTCCTAATTATTATTGCTAATAATTCCGAATTACTTAAAGATTCTGCTCCATAAGTTAATAATTTCTCTTTAGGTCGTTCATTTTGTGGTATATCTTTGATTTTAAGGCTACTTTCCATATAATATATTACCTCCAAATATATGATTTCCCCTCTATCCCTAAAATATAATTATTGTATCTCTTTAAGCATAAACTTTAGCTTATTCAGTGGCAGTCCAACAACGTTGTAATAACATCCTCTTATCTCTTCAACAAATATTCCACCTATCCCCTGGATTCCATAAGCGCCAGCTTTATCTAAAGGCTCACCAGTTTTTATGTATTCTAATATTTCATCGTCGCTTATTTCAGAAAAAGTAACTTCAGTAGATAAACTCTCTTGAATCGTCAAATTTTTAGCTGTATTAATCACAACAACACCAGAATAAACCAAATGTTTTCTACCTTGAAGTGATTTTATAATATTAAAAGCATCTTCTTCATCTCTTGGTTTTCCTAGTATCATATTGTCTATGGTGACTACAGTATCAGCTGAAATTATAATCGCATCCTCATCTAGCTTATTCTTAACATTCAGTGCCTTTCCTAAAGCTATGTCTTTAACATATCTATCTATAGAGCCCTCAAAAATAACTTTACTCTCATCAAAATTACTGACAATAACATCAAAATTCTTAATTAATCTACTTAAGAGTTCTTGTCGTCTTTCTGAAGCAGAAGCTAATATTACTTTCATATATTCACATCCTAAAATAAAGAATTTTGGCACATGAAAAATAATAGGCGAGCATAATGATCTCCCATTCTTTGAATGTACCTTATTATATATCATTGACAAATAATATATATTGTAGACATGTTAATTTTTTAACCAAAAACTATTAAATTTTAAAGGTGTAGAAATGATATTCTACCATTTCTACACCTTATAGTTTATCATTTAAGATGTTCTTAAACAAGTGTGTTATATTAAGTTATAAGTTTTTTTATATAAATGTAATTTTGTTGTAATAATTATTAACTAAATCTTTCAGTTTTTAATAAGTTTATATAACTCCTGCATATCATTGCTACTGTTCGTTTTATCCATTTCATCAGGCAGATTTTTTACATAATCATATAATTGGCTTATCTTATTTGATTTGGCTGTGCTTCCTTCATTTACAATTCCATCCGTCCAGGCTTTAAATTCTGCTGTTTTTATACTTTTCACCTGATTATCTTGTAACTTATTCACAATTGTCAAAAATCCATTCATAATTTCTATGAGCTTTTTATTTTCCAAGTCATCACTAGAAGCACCTAAACTAATTTTAGCGACATCAATATTATTGGACTTGAATTCTTCTATCTTTTTTAAGCCATCTTCCTCATTATATATTCCTGCTAAAACTCTATATTTACCATCATCTTCTACTATAAATGGCTGACAGTATTTTGATATTGCAGATAGCGACTCTTTTGCATTCTCCTCTTTTGAATAATAACCACATTGCAGTGCGATGATATTTTTTATTGTACCGTTATAGTCACCTTGAGTTGAAGATTTTGAACTATTTATGCCTACGTTTTGTACACTCTTCCCATCAAAGATAACATTGCTAATAAACACTCCTCCAACTATAGATATCCCAACGATAACGACAACACTACATAAGAATTTCATCCTGCCTGATTTTTTATATTCATATCTTGTGTATCTCATAGTCTCCCCCCTTTTGAACATTCTAAAAATAGCGTGTCAAAAGTTAAGTTTTATATGTCATCAAAACTTATAGAAAACATTATAAAACAGAATAATATTATATATATTTGACCTGCTATTTTTTCAGATTTCTTATATATTAATATTTATTCTGTAAGTTACACATATATGAATTATGTTAAATAAAAAAATATTATATAGGGCATATTTTAAAAATCTAAACTTATATATTTGCAATATTAAGGCTATAGAAAGTCATATTCCTACACTCCTAAGCATACTTATATATCATTTCTAACTATATTATATTTACATTTAGCATCTTAAGTTAACTATATCCATTAGCAAAAAATTCTTCTTGCAGTAGCATATCTTTCTGAATAGTATCCATCACACAATGAACTTACCATTACTGGTTTTCCAGACCTTGGCGCATGTATAAATTCTCCGTTTCCAATATAAATTCCCACATGACTAATTGATCCTTCTGTATTAAAAAAAACTAAATCTCCAGCTCTTAAATTACTTTTATCCACTTTAGTCCCTACATTTACTTGTGTATATGTAGTTCTTGATATATCTACACCAAATTTATTATAAACATATTGTGTTAATCCTGAACAATCAAAAGCATTTGGACCAACCGCTCCATAAACATATGGCTTTCCTAAAAACTTATATGCATAATTTACGACTTCATTTCCCTTACTAATTGCTCCTCTTGATACTGAATCTTCACCATTTGATACTGTTTCTGAATCTGATGGTGCTTTTATCACTTTAGCCGTTTTAAGTTCACTAGTCTTAATTGTAATTCCTCTATTATGTGTTAATGTAGTATCAGCTTTGGCATGTTGCATATTAATAAGAAAAACTCCCGAAAAAATAAAAGTTGTAATTACACATTTCATAAGCCTATTATTTTTAATTTTCATCTTAAATTCCTCTCCATACCTAATCTATATTACCATAAAAGGCATCTTGGTTATCGTTTACACTTTACTGCAAATTTTAAAACATGTTTCTAGTATAGTGATAAGCTAGGTAAAGGTCAAACCTTTTATACTTTTATATTCTTATTTATACCGAAATATCTCTAATTTCCTCAATATTACTATCAATAATGGTCATTTACTGTAAATTTATAATTTTCTGACTTTTGTTTTACATTTTGTTATTTCTTACTCATTATCTTTTTTATAAATAAACTTAAAACTCAAAATTGTGAGAGTAATAAAAAAACAGTAAGTTATCCAATAAATTTTCTGGTTAACTTACTGTTCTAATTAATTTTTTATACTAATTTCTAATTTCTTTGAGAACTTCTAATAAATATTCAAAGCATCTACAAGCAGATGATATACTTAAATGTTCATTTGGAGTGTGTATATCAATGATATTAGGCCCAAAACTAATCATATCTAAATCTCCAAGTCTTTCCTTAAGTATCCCACATTCTAATCCAGCGTGGATAGCTACAACTTCTGCTTCTTTTCCATACATTCTAAGGTATACATCTTTGCATATATCCCTTATTTTTGAATCACTTTTATATGGCCATTCTGGATATCCTGCGGCAGACTCAAATGTACCTCCCATAATTTCAGTTAAACATTTATTTCTTTCAACTATTTCTTCTTTCAATGAAAACACAGAACTTCTAACAGCACTATGATATTTTATATCACTTTCATTGGTTGTTACCACTCCAAGATTTGATGAACTTTCCACTAATCCTTCTATTTCAGAACTCATTGTGTTTACACCATTTGGATACAAATATGATAAACTAATTGCTTTAGTTGTAGTATCATCTGAAAATACTTTTTCTATTTTATCTTTACTTTCAGATAATGTTATCTTAAGTCCTGGATCTTTTGTGCTCAATTCTTTAGAAATATCACTATCTATCTTTGTTTTAGCTTCAATCAGTTCTTTTTCCTTTGATTGATCAATTGAAATAACCGCCATAGCTTCTCTTGGTATTGCATTATCTTTTGCTCCACCTTTTAATGAAACTAAATTAAAAGATACCTTATTTAAGATTTCCCTTAATACTCTTGCCATTAATTTATTTGCATTTCCTCTTTCTAAATGAATTTCAGCTCCTGAATGTCCTCCAGCTAATCCTTTAACTTCAATCACATATTCTTTTGTATTTTCTTTTTTATTTGTCCATTCAATAGGCAAAGTAGATTCAGTTCTAATTCCACCAGCACAGCTGACCCAAAGTTTTCCCTCTTCTTCTGAATCTAAATTCAAAACAATTTTTCCATCTAAATCTTTTGATCGTACAGCTTTAGCTCCAGTCATTCCTGTTTCTTCATCTGTTGTTATTAATACCTCTATAGCAGGATGTTCTATCGATGTGTCCTCCAATATTGCCATCGCATAAGCAACAGCAATTCCATCATCTCCTCCAAGAGTTGTATTATCTGCATATATATAATCATCTTTGACCACTAAACTTATTGGATCTTTTTCAAAATCATGAATTTTATCGTTATTTTTCTCACACACCATATCCATATGACCTTGGATTATAACTGTTGGAGCTTTCTCATACCCTTTTGATGCAGGTTTTTTAATAATAACATTTAGGGCATCATCTTGAATACATTCTAATCCTAAACTCTTTCCAAAGCTCAATAAATAATCACTTATTTGCTTCTCATTTCCAGAACCTCTTGGTATCTTACTTATTTCATTAAAATGATAAAAAATTCTTTTCCCCGTAATATTCTCTAAATTTTTCATTCTACTCTCTTCCTTTCATCAATTATATGATAGAATATGATTATACATATCTTTTCTTAGTTTATCATAAAATATTGCTATATTATGTATATTTTTATTATTTTATGATTAATTATTTCACACACTATAATATATATACAAAATTTTAATGTGAGGTGTTTATATGCAAAAAACAAAAATGATTTTTACTATTGGTCCAGCAAGCGATAATGAGGAGACTTTAAGAAAGTTCATTGAAATTGGGATGAGCGCTGCAAGATTAAACTTTTCTCATGGTACACATGAAACACACAAAGAAAAAATCGAACTAATCCAACGTCTAAGTAAAGAAATGAATTCTGCAACAGCTATAGTTCTTGATATTAAAGGTCCGAAAATCAGAACTCATAACTTTGTAAACGATGGTGTAACTCTTAATGACGGTGACGATTTCGATTTCATATGTGGCGAAGAAATTCTTGGTGATGAGAAAAGATGCTCAATCTCATATGATGTACTTTATCAAGATATAAAAGTTGGCGGAAAAATTCTTGTTGATGATGGTCTTCTAAAATTTAAAGTTACTGGTGTTGAAGGTAAAACAATTCATACAAAAGTTGTTGTAGGTGGTGAAATTAAAAATCATAAGGGTGTAAATGTACCTAATGTAGTTATTAAATTACCATCAATTACAGAAAAAGATATAGAAGATATAAAATTCGGATGTAAAATGGGCGTTGATTTTATTGCTGCATCTTTCATAAGAAAAGCCAGTGATATCTTAGATGTAAAGAAAGTTCTAAAAGAAAACCATGGGGAACATATAAAGGTAATAGCTAAAATCGAAAACCAAGAAGGTGTAGATAATATAGATTCTATCATCGAAGTAACTGACGCTGTAATGGTTGCCAGAGGAGATATGGGTGTTGAAATTCCAATTCAAAAAGTGCCTATAATACAAAAAATGATAATCAGAAAATGTAATGAAGCTGGTAAAGTTGTTATAACTGCAACTCAAATGCTTGATTCAATGATTAGAAATTCACTTCCAACTAGAGCTGAAGCAAGTGATATTTGTAACGCTATTTTTGATGGAACTGATGCAATTATGTTAAGTGGTGAAAGTGCTTCTGGTTGTTTCCCTATAGAAGCAGCAAAGACAATGTCAAAAATTGCTCAAGAAGCTGAAGAATACTTAGATTATAATCACTTAACTGCAAGACTTAGAGAACCATCACTTACTGACTACGCAGCTGCAATAAGTTATTCAGCATGTAGAACAGCTAACATCTTACATGCAAAAGCTATAGTGGCAGCAACTAAGAGCGGTGCTACTGCAAGACTACTTTCAAGGTACAGATCAAAGGCTCCAATCATAGCTATAACACCTTAC
Source organism: Clostridium beijerinckii (assembly GCF_018223745.1). NCBI lineage: Bacteria > Bacillati > Bacillota > Clostridia > Eubacteriales > Clostridiaceae > Clostridium > Clostridium beijerinckii. Next base: position 553,455 of record NZ_CP073653.1, on the reverse strand, counting down.
GAACAAGTAAGAAAAGGATTAAGCTTAAATTTTGGAATCTTCCCAATGCCTTGTAAAATGTTTAACTCAACAGATGAAATATTAACAGAAGCTAAAAACACAGTATTTAGTCTAAATTTCACACAACCTGGAGATGATATAATAGTTGCTGCTGGAATGCCAACAACTCAAACTGGTGGAACTAATATGTTAAAAATAGAAAAGATTTAATTAAAATACTCCAAATAAAATAAGTATGGATGATTATCCATACTTATTTTTCATATTTATACTTCTGTAAATCTACTCAAATTTAAATCCTTTAAGTAAATCCCCCAAAGAGGTTCCACTTTCATCACTATTGTCAATATAATCAAGATATTCTTTATTATTTTCTACAGCTTCTTTTATACTTAATGCTATTCTTTTTTCTTCTCTATTGATACTTAATACCTTGACCTTTACTTTTTGATTAACTTCCAACACATCTGAAGGCTTTGCAATATGTTCATCTGTAATCTCTGTTATATGAACCAAACCTTCTATTCCATCAAATAACTCAACAAATGCGCCAAATGCAGTAAGACGTACAACTTTTCCTTCAAGTATATCTCCTTCATTAATGTCATTGCTATGAACTGTCCATGGCTCTTTAGTTACATCTTTTAATATTAATGATAATCTTTCATTTTTTCTATCCACACTACCTATAAATACTTCTACCTTATCTCCCTCTTTAACTATATCTTCAGGCCTATTTACTCTCTCCCATGATAAATCTGAAATATGAATTAATCCTTCTACTCCTCCAATGTCAACAAATGCTCCGAACTTAACTATTTTCTTAACAACACCGTTTCTTTTCTCTCCATCTTTTAAGTCATCCCATATATTTTTCTTATTTTTGTTATATTCTTCTTCTTCAAGAATTCTTCTTGAAGCTATAACTCTTTTATTGTTAAAGTCTAATTCAGTGATTCTAACATCTAAATCTCTTCCTACCAAATTACTAAGCTGGATTCTTTCTCTACTTGCAAGGGAGCCTGGGATAAAGACTTTTATGTTGCCATAATATGCAATCACTCCACCTTTAGTTTCTTCTTTCACATGTACTTTAACATTCTTTTCTTCTTTAAAGCATTCACTTAATTCTTCTCTATCCTTTATTTCTAAAGCTTTTATTAAAGAAAGTTCAACATACCCCTCACCATCATTTGGAGATATGACATAAACATAAATTTCATCATCTTTACTGACTACTTCCATTGGATCCCTGTCATCTATAGATACCTCTTCTTTAGCTATTAATCCATCGAAAGCATAATCTATATTAACCGAAACCTCCTTATCGTTTACATCTATAACCTTACCTTTTAATACATCTCCTCTATTTAGTCTTTTTACATCATATTGATTTAAAAGTTCGCTCATATTGCTTTCTAATTCTTCATTGGACATAGTATAATTCACTCCTCATTATAATTTTTCTTACTTACAATAATAGTCTAATAGAATCTTTTACACAAGTACGGTTTACTGTGCTACAAATATAATTATAATATAATCATTTTAAATTTAATCCTCATATTATCTTAATATAAAAATCCATATTGTTTTAATCTAATTATTCCCAAAATTATTTGCAATTTCATTATACAGTATCAAATACCATTTAAAAAGATATGAAATAACTATTATAAGAGAGAGATAATAACCTTTATTACGATATACAATTATAATCATCCTTTTTAGTCTTTTTTCATCGCTTTTCCATATTGTGTATAAGGAATCTTTTTTATATAATAAGTACATAATCTTTTAAGGGGTGATCACTATTCGTAAGATTAAAAAAAAATATGTTTTAACTATATTTTTAACATTCATATTTATATTTTCTAATTTATCTTTAGATGCTATGTCATTTATAGGTATAAATACATCTAACAATACTACAGTCGCCTTTGCTAAATCAACTGGTAGTAGCAGTCGGTCAAGCTCCAGCGGCAGCAAATTTAGTTCTGGCAGTTCAAAATCAAGTAATGGATTTAGTTCGGGATCTTTTAGTGGATCAAGTTCTTCTAGTAAATCCTCAACAAACACAAGTGGTGATTCAAGTAGTTCAAAGAGTGGTGAAGGATTTAAATCTGGTAATTTTTCGAATAGTGATTCTTCAAACTCAAATTCAAAGAATTCTTCTTCATCTTCAAGTAGTGGTGGATCACAAGGATTTAGTAGCGGTTCTTATTCTACAACTGATAAAAGTAGAACCACTGACCCTTCAACTTCTTCTAATACAAATGATAATAAAAATACTAATACTCAAACATATAATAGTGGTTCCAACAGACATTCATTCTGGCCATTCTTTGGTGGAGGATACTTTTATAGACCATTTTATTTTGGTTCACCATCAAGTTCATTAATTAACACCTTAGTTTTAGCTGGAGTATTCGTACTAGCTATTATATTAATAAAAAAATATTTAAATAATAAAAGAAAATAAAAATTATTTGGAGGTATAGGCATGGGAATTTTTTCAAGGATGTCAAATATGATTAAGGCAAAAGTAAACAACTCATTAGATGAAATGGAAAATCCAGTTGAATTATTAGACCAAAAACTAAGAGATATGGATGAACAATTCAATAAAGCAAAATTAAGTTCAGCTCAAATTTTAGGTAATGTTCATGAAATTGAGAAAAAACTAGATTCTGCTAAAAAGGAATCTGAAGATTATGATCAAAAGGTTAGATTAGCACTAAGTAAAGGAAATGAGGAATTAGCTAAAAGAGCATTAGCTAAAAAAGTTGAAACAGATAAAAAGGCTGCTTCTCTACAAGCAAGCTATGATAATGCTAAAATACAAGCAGATACTTTAAAGGCAAACTTACGTGCTTTAGAAGAAGAAATAACAAAAACTAGGAGTTACAGAGATGAGGCAGCTGCAAGATTTGCAAATGCTGAAGCTTCTCAAAAAGTTAATGAAGTTCTTGCTAATGTTCAAACTAAAAATAACTCAATACAAATTGATAGTATAGAAAGAAAAATTCAACGTAAAGAATCTCTTGCTCAAGGTTTAGGTGAATTAAGAGACCTAGATGATTTTGATAGCGAATTTAAGAAATTAGATGAAGTTGATTTGGATCTTGAATTAGCAAAATATAAATCTAATTAGGTGATAAGACATGGATAATGATAAGGACCTAAATTTTATCAACGAAGAACGAAGGTATTGGGGCAAAATTTATACAGATATAACTTATGCTATAAGTGAAATATCCCCATTTATTTCAGAAAGAGATTCAAGGATAAGAAAATATTTCTCTAAGTCACCTATTCTTAAGGACTATATGAAGCTTTTAGATTCTGCTGAAGCTGACTGCAAGAAAAAATCCTTATTTTCAATGTTTAAATCTAGTCCTAGCATAAACTTACTTCAAGATTTTAAAGCTAAAAATAGAGAAAACTTTAAACAGTTAGAAAAATGCTCTCATTGTGAATGCTTGAGTTGTGCATTTGATTGTAATTTCAAAAAATGTTCAAGCTGTAGAAGCAGTTCTCTAATTTGCTCCTGTGATAAAGAAAGAGTCAATGTAAGAAAATTTGATAATTTTATGCTAGAACTTACTAACAACGATACTGGTATCTCTTCAAAATATAATGTTTTAGCTGTCGTTGAAGACTGTACTTTAGATAATTTGTATATTCTTCTAGAAAATTCCAACAACTCTAATGATAAGCTAGTACTATACTATTACCCTGGAATAAAAGAAGATAGTTACGGAGAGATAACTGATCCCAACGAATTTGATTTTGTAGTAGAAACTTATCAAAATGCAGAGTAGTACTATTAAAAATCTATTATCTAATAATATAAAAGTTATAGTTCGAAGTTGATTTATAAAAGCAAATCTTTCTCAGAATAAAATGGAGATACGTATCTTTATAATAAAGATACGTATCTCCATTTTTACTAGTTACTCATAAGTTTAAATTTTCAAAATCAATATGATTCTTATATCTATAATACTTTAACCTTCATCATACATTGAAAATTGTTGTATTTCTAATTCTTTTCTCTTTTCCATCTCATTGAAACAATAATTTATTATATCGCTTCTTTTTATTATCCCTATAAAAGTACCATCATCATCTGTTACAGGCACAAAATTTTGACTTACAGCTAACGATATTAAGCTTTCTATATTTGAAGTTATAGAAACAGACCTATGAGTTGTTTTTCTATAAATGTCTTTAACTTTAACAGATTCTATGTTTTTAAAATTCAAATTATGTGTATTTTTTAGCTTCCACAATAGATCTCCTTCTGTTAGCGTTCCAACATATTTTCCTTCTCTATCTATAATAGGAATAGCTGTATATCCGTAGCATTCCATTTTCTCCATAACTTGTTTCATAGTTGCATCTTGATTTTCACATATAACTTCATTTTTTGGTGTAAGAAAAAAGGCTATATTCATAAATAAAATCCTTTCATTCAATGTATTCGTTTTGTTCTTCTTCACAAAACTATTTTATCATATCTCGGATTAAATTTCTTTAACTAAATTCTTACTTATTTCTGAATATATACTGAAATCACCTTTTTTTCTCACTATTCTCTAACTTATAGATATAATTTAAGTACGCTTCATCTTTCAATACACTATTAACTTCGTTATATCCATTCTCTCCTTGAAGAGTCTTTTTAACCAGAACTTCGCATAAAACATTGCACTTACATTTCGGACAAGTGCCTACAGCTGCAAATCTCCAATTTAAAAGCTTTATAGGAGTTTGTAAATCAATTTTTTTTCCACATTTAGGACACTTTAGCATTAATTTTTCTTCTTTTATTTTTATACTCTCAAGATCTGATACCTGTATGGCAGGCATATTATATATATCTTTAACTATATAATTTTTTATCACTCTAGAATTATATACTCTTCTAAATACCTCTACGGTATATTTTGCATCATTTAAAGCATCATGTAATTTTGTATCATCTACTTTAATTTTTAATTCATCTAAAGCTGACTTAAGCCCCAATGCTTTTTTATGAGCTAAAATTTTAGTAACATATTCTTGAATATCGAGATATTCGTTTAACCATCTTAAATCATTATAATTATAATGATGGGCATTAATAATTAATTCTGCAACGTCATCCTTTGCCCATGAACATAAAACATCTCCATCTTCAAACATATCCTTTAATTTACTTATAGCTTCTTCAAAAGATACTCCTTTTTCATTAAGTATATCCATATCTATTTTAGTGATTTCTGTTACTATTGGATTAATTACCGGAAATATTTTAGGCTTAATATATTCCCTAATTTCTTTTATAGGTTTCATATATTTATCTACTTTTACTGCACCTATTTCTATAATTTCATTTTCCAAACTTATTGAATCAAACTCGCCATATTTTTCAAAAAAATCTTTTTGATAATTAGTTATATTTTTTAAATTATTAAATTCTAAGTCAATAATAATGTACCCCATGCTTAATCCTTTCTAATGCTAATTTTTAATTCTTTAAACTCAATTATTTATACTTCTATCCCCGCAAGCTTCATTAAATGAATTGCATTTTGTGTTGTACTTCTTCCTTCTCTAAGAATATAGTCAAATTTGATTTTATTATTTTCATAAAATTCTCTAAAATTATAATTTATTATCTCTTCACTTTCATTTTCTAAATCACATAATTCAAAGTCATGAGTAGAAACAAGCCCAACCCCTCCGTATTTAATTAATTGTTTAATCAATACAGATGCACCAGTATGCCTATCTCTTGAATTAGTTCCCTTAAATATTTCGTCTAGTAGAAAAAATACACTTTCTCCTCTTTTGCACGCCTCTATTAATATTTTTATTCTTAAAATTTCTGCATAAAATGATGAAATATTCTCTTCTAAATTATCTTTTGTTCTCATGCAAGTGTATATCTTCATAATTCCACAAGAAAATTTATCCGCATGCACTGGTGCTCCGATGTAACTTAAAACCAGATTAGTACCAAGTGTTCTTAAAAATGTACTTTTCCCAGACATATTGGAACCCGTGATTAAAGAAACCTTTTGATTACCCGTCATCGAAAATGTATTTTCAACTGCTTTTTCTCCTAATAAAGGATGACCTATATTCACTGCAGTTATTTCATTTTTATCTAAAATAACAGGATACGTCCAATTTTCATTTTCAAATGGCAAATTACATACACTAACTAATGCATCTATTTTATGCATTACTTCTAACCAGCCTTTAAGTTTATTCCCATTCTTTTCTCTCCATTTTTCTAAACTTCTTAATAGAAATACATCAGAAAATAATAGTATATTAAATAACAGATAATATGCATTATATGAACTATTTCCTATCCAATCCAAGATATCAGAAAAAGCTTTCATCTCTTCCTTACAACTTAATTTATCACTTTTCAACTTTCCTTGTAAATTCTTTAAATATTGTGAATCAAAATTTTCTTCTTCTATTAGAAATAAAATTTTACTATACCCATATATGCTATTTTTTATGGATTCAAATAATTTAATCTCTGTACCCATGCTTTTAGATAACACTTTAACAACGATAAAGTTCACCATAAGATTTAAAAGTAGAAATGATTGTGGTATTACCTTTACTATTGCTAAATATATCGAGAAAATTGTTACTAAAATAAAAGTACATGCGATAACAATTCTCAGCGGACTTGATGATTCTGTCCCTTCACTCCAATTAATTAAGTTATCTAAGTCTATATCTTTTGATTTTTTCAAACTGCCCTCAAGAACTAAATTTTGCCTCCAGACAGCTTTACTACTCAATTCCTTTACAGCTTCTTGTCTTTCAGCAATATCAAGCTTATTCAAATTCCCTTCATTTTTTAATAATTTTACTAGTTCTTCTCTTCCTCCTTTAGTTACTGTATCATTAATATATTGAAAAATCGAGTTATTGCCAAATACGTCCAAATCATCTACAAATGGATGCTTATAGTCCAAATACTCTGAACCAGAATCCTCGAAACTCGTAAAATCACCACTTAATCTTTTTATTCCCTTCTCATTAATTTTCATTATCGTATTTATCTTTTCTCTGTATTGAATTATATTATTGTGATAAAATATCAAAACAATAAATATACCAATAAAAAATATAGTTGAGATCAATATTAGATTTAATTTATTCTGACTATATAATATATAATCAGTTAATACCCCTAAAATCACTACAAACAACCTGCTCCATCCAATAATTTTCACCTTATAGTTCAGGTCTTTTGTTTGTCTTAAACATCGTTGTATGTTCTCTTTATAAAATTCTTCTGCTAAACTCATAATTCCTCCTAACATAATAATTTTATTTTTATAAGCAATCTTTTTGTTGACTATAAACTAAACTTCGTAATTTAAATTTAAACAAAACTCAAATGATTAATATAAATTAAACTATTGTTCCAATTCTATATCACAAATAAAATAAAGCACATTAAGATATCTTATTTTTAATTCAGGATATTTTAATCTACCTTGTTATCTTGTGCAATCTATTTTATTATTACCTCATATCCATTTTAGCTTTATGTAGTGAGTAATTCATATATAAAATACATATTCTATAAGTATAATATTACCATAATAAATTCGATTTATATTCCTTTGTTTAAATTATTTTTTCATTAAACTTATAGATATTATTAAAACACTAAGATAATTTTTTTATTTAAGTCAGAGACATCTACCTAATATGTGATTTTATTAACTCCAAGGATTAAAATTAAAAGGATTATTTCCAATATAACCTTGAAAATAATCCTCAATCTCTATTAAAGTTAATCTAGTCTATTCTTTAGATAAGCACTTGTATATCTCATCCAAATTGTATCTCATAGCTTCTATATAATTTTTGTCATCTTCTTTTGATTCTAATGTAAGTATTGGAACTACATCAGCTTGAACTTCTTTTGCTAAAGTTTCCGAAACTTTAGGGCTCGCTAACGACTCTGAAAAAACAGTCTTTATATTATTATCTTTACAAAAACTTACTAAGTCTTTTAATTGCTTAGGAGTTGGCTCACCCTCTGCAAATAAATTTTCTACTGATTTTTGAGTCAATCCGAAGTCTCTGCATAAATATCCAAATGCAGCGTGACCTGTTATGAAATTTTTCTTACTTAATGTATCAAATTTGGGTTTATATTCACTATATAAACTCTCTAATTCCTCTTTAAACTTATTGTAGTTTTCTTCATAATAATCCTTATTTTTCTCATCTAACTTTACTAGTGTATCTTTTATATTACTTGATTGGATTTCAGCATTTTTTAAACTTAGCCAAGCATGTGGATCAACCGCATCCCCCTCTTGCCTGGTTTCTATACCAGTACTTGAATCTACAACAATTACATTAGTATTCTTAATAGCTTCATTTACTTGACCTACCCATTCTTCCATGCCTAAGCCATTATAAATAAACGCATTACTCTTTGTTAATTCCTGAAAATCTTTGGTTTTAGGCTCATAATCATGTGGCTCCATATTATCAGGAACTAGACATATAACATCGGCTTTATCACCAGCTATCTTCTCTGCGAATTCTTTTAATGGATATATTGAAACTGCAATTTTTAATTTATCTTCAGTTTTGTTTTGTATTCCAGTATTTGCATTAGCTCCACATCCGATTAGCATAAAACTTACTAATACCGCTAACGCTCCCGAAATTATTTTCTTCTTCATATTATACCTCCAGTTTGCATCTGATTTGCATTTGCAACTCTGTTTATAATATTACTGTTAAAGTTTAAATATGTCAAGATTAGTTAAATATTAATTTAGGATAGTATTATCAATTCAAATTAATTAAGTTATAATCATACTTATTTCTATCAAGAATAATCTTTTCTATTTTTTGACATGTAAAGAAAATAACTTGCTCAAAATTTTCATCCATAAGAAGATTTAGTGCCCGCTCTCTTCTCTCATCATCATATTGGACAAGAGCATCATCTAAAAATATTGGGATTCTTTTATTTTTAAACAACATATTTATAAATGATAACCTTAATGCTAGATACAGTTGATCCTTAGCACCATTGCTTAGTATTTCCCCTTCGAATAGTATTCCTTTATTTCTAATCTTTAACTTATAGTCTTCTGATATCTTAGCTTCTTCGTAATCATCATTTGTTAAGAAATTAAATTTCTTTATAATTTTCTTATTCATATCTGGTCCAATATTCTTTTTTATCTCATCAAATGCTTCTTGAATCAAATTACTAGCTAACTCTAATGCTTTAAATTCTTTCTCCAACTTTTTAGTTTTTTCTTCATTCATTAATATTTCTTCTTCTATCTCTGAAATTTCCCTTTTACCTAAATACCTTTTTTCTATAAGATGTTCTAAATCCTTTATCTCCTTCTCGATTTTCAACAATTCATTAGACTTCGCTCTAATCTCTGAGTCTATTTCTTCTTCAGATTCATAAGAATAGTTTATGTCCTGACTAATAATTTGTTTCATTTCTTCCTTTATTTCATCTATATTTCTATCTTTTATTAAAACCTTATATGTTTCCTCTACACTTTTCAATGCACTTTTAATTTCATTCATTTTATTTATTTTTTCTTTATACTCTCTCAACTTAACATGCATATCTACTATTTCTATATTTTCTAATCCAAGTACATGAGTTTTTTTTCTTATCTCATCATCTTTATCGGCTAATTGTTCATTTATATTTTCTATATCCTGATTAATTGTATTAATCTCGTATTCCTTTATAAGTATTTCTTCTTTTTGTTTTTCATAGAATTCCAATTGTTCTAGCACCTCATCTAAAGACTTGCATCCTAAAACATTATACAAAGATGCTATCACACCTTTATTTCTATTATAATTTGATTTTAATTTAGTAATATCGTATCTGTTAATCTCCTCTTCCTTATTTTTTATTAATAAAATCATATTATCTTTATAATCTATATACTTATCATATTGATTTATCTTACTAATAAAATCTTCATAAGATACTGAATTAGTTTTCTTTATATAAACATCTAATCTTTTTTCATATTCTTCTATTCTTTCTTTTAGCTCATCAATTGATATATTATTTTTCCTAAAAATCTCTGAACTTTTAATTAATAAGGAATATTTGAAATATACTATTCCTATTATGATAAATATAGGTATAAATATAATCATAATGGGAATTATTTGCTTCAATATACTGTATATAAAAGCAGAAATGCAAATTGCTCCAATAAAATAAATACAATTTATTTTTTTATTTAAGCTATTTAAGTCTCCTTCCGACTTACTATAATCCTGATTCTCCATTTTATATTTTAATTCCTTTAATCCCTCTTTATAAGAATTAAGTAATCTCTCTATTTCTTCTCTATTATTTTTTATAAAATCTAAGTTACTAATGCTAGAAGCCTGCTTGCTTATATCCATCTTGAATCCAGCTATTGAATTTTTTATATTTATGATATCATTAAGTTTTTCTTCTAAATTCCTCTGGTCAACTTTTAATGTATATATTTTTTCTTTTACATTACTTCCCATCGAAGAAAAAACTTTATAATTTATCATTTTTTCGTTTTTTACTCTTAATTCTTCTTCTGATTTATAAAGTTTATTTAACTTTTCTTGTTTTACGTCTAATAGACTTAGATATCTAGCACACCTTTCATTAATTTCATCCAAATATTCAGCTGTTATATATTCCTCACCCTTTTTAAGTTCTTCGATTATTGCATCCTGTTTTCTTTTAAGCTGCTCCCCTTTAACTAAATAGCTACTTATTTCTTTGTAGTCTTTTTGAAGTTTTATCTTCTTAATGTACTTTTTATATAAATCTAGCTTTTGAATTTGTTCTTTTATGTTGCTTTTAACATCTTTCTTCCTTAATAAGTTTTCCTCATTTTGCACGTTTTCTTCAGCTAATTTATATGCTTCCCATAACTCTGTTTTTAGTGAATTATTTTTCTCTTTTAATAAATCAATCTCTCCACCTTTTCTTATTCCTAGCAATTGCTTCTTCTTCTTTTCTAATTTCTCAATTACTTTTTTTACAGAAGTATTTTCATCTCCAACATTGTAAACATTGGTTAGCTTCTCCATTATTTCTTCTTCTTTATCTTTGGATATAACTACTCCTAATTGTCCTATAAATAACGTCTTCATAAAAGTAGATAAATTTATATCGAAGAAATACCTTCCCGGCTCATTTTTATATTCTATTTGTAAGCTCTCTCCCGTTATTTCATCTAAGATTTCGCATTCATCTTCTTTTTTTGTTATACCAAATCTTCTTTTTATAATGTAGCTTTTTCCTTCATTTTCTATTATTAATTCTCCGGAAATATTCTCTCCAGATAGAGGCATGTATCTTTTTCTATCGTTTAGTTTACTTCTAGAATTTTCAATCCCATACAGCCATATCTTGATAAAATTCTCAATTGAACTTTTTCCCTTTTCGTTTTTTCCATAAATTAAATTGAATCCTCTGCTTAAATCTAGGCTTTTATCTTTAATCCCTGCAAAAGCTTTTATATTTATTTTTTTAACTATCAAAAGCTTTCACCTCTTTCATAAAATTTACTTGAATACAATTTCTTTCGATACTATTTTCGAATGTATTAATTCTATAATTTATAAATCTCTCTTTAATCAATTTACATCTCATTAATTCTTACCTCTTCACCTGAGATGCTTTGAATTCCTATCTTTAAAGCCAAAGAAATAATTTCTCTATCTTCCTCCGTTGTAACATTCTGTAGCTCTTCATATATTTTTTTTGCAAATATGCTTTTTAATGAGTACCCTTTTATCAATTCGGTTATATCTAACTTAATTTCACTTTTGTCAATAATCTTCACAAAATAGAATTCATCTTTAAGTAGTTCTTCAAGTAATTCTTCACTTAATGAAAATTCATCAGATATTTGCCCTTTTAAAATAACCTTATAAAAATTATTCTTTCTACCATCCTTAGGTATTTCTGATATAATTCTATTTTTTACTTCGTTATATCCAAAGCACCCGTCAATATTTATTCCCTTCTCATAGTAATTTCTTACTGATGTTCTAATAAACCGGCTTTCTACAAATCTATTCTTAATCTCTAAGAATACTATTCCTTTCTCTTCAAGCTCATCAAACCCCCTTCCTTGAGGGCATCCGCTATAACTGTAATATGTGTTACCTATCTTCTTAACTTCCGAAAACTTATGTCTGTGTCCTAGTGCTATATAATCCAAATCGCTTTTAATTATATCTTCTTCCATAATTGGATTGTAATTATTTCCTTCCTTTACACTAGAAACTTCTCCATGTATAACCATTATGTTGTTATATCCGTTGATTCTTTCAACATCTTTTAACAAGGATTTACTGACATGTGTGGTATTAAACCCAGCTCCCCAAACAACAGTCTTTAAATCCTCTAATATTACTTTTTCAACACTTCCTTTAAAAATATGAACATTACTTGGCCAATCTACAATGCTATAGAAAGATTTTTCATTAAAAGGATCATGATTTCCAGGACTTATAAAAACTTTTACCTTGCTAATATTTTCAAAACAGCTTTTTATAAAATGAAGTGTAGTTTTCTTTACAGATAAATTATCAAATACATCTCCTGCTATTAGTAAAATATCTATTTCTTCATTTAAAGTTATTAGCATTATGTTCTCAAAAACTTGTTTTAATTCTTCTTTACTCTTTAGTGCTAGCTTTGGTGTCATTCCACTAAAAGGAGTATCAAAATGTATATCTGCTATATGTAAAATTTTAATTTTTCTCATACTATCACACCTAAACTTTTTTATATAACGAACTTTTGTTCTAATTTTACCACGAAATTTGCGAACAGTCCAAAATGATTATTATGCACGTTTATAATTCAAACCTCTATATAATATTTACTCAAAAAACAGGAGATGTATTATACCTTTGTATAATACATCTCCCATTTTTTAGAATATGATTAGATTATCCTAACATACATAGAAACAATATTAAATTATAAAATTTCATTAGATTCTATGTTCATATTCTTCTACCATTCTTTTTACCATTTCTCCGCCTACTGAACCACATTGTCTAGAACTCAAGTTACCATTGTATTCTTTAAATGGTATTCCTAGTTCTTGAGCTACTTCGTCCTTGAATTTTTCCAAGCCACGTCTTGCTTCTGGAACTAATGTCCTATTATTGTTGTTTGACATAACGATCCCCTCCTCGGCTAATTGATAGAATCAGTAAACAAAACTCTAAAAATTTTATCTACCGATAATAGTATTTTAACCTTACGATTATTTATTATTCTCATTAATATAAGGACATTCTTCAATATTTATCCTCTATTAAATATTAAAATAGGAATCTCTACTCAATATAAATTTATCGATTTTACTATTGCACTACTAAATTCAATTTATTCTATACAACTATCTCTTTAAATGTTGTTTCTATATCTCTTTTTATATCAGTAAATATATCACTCTTATCTTTAATAAAAGAATTTAGCAAATCAATGGTTATTGAATTCAATTCAATAATATCTTTATCTGTAATTAAATTATCAGCCTTGCCTCTTTGTAAATACTTATTCATATCCTTAAAGAATCTATACACTTCATCTTTAATTAAATCCTTTGACATTAAGTCTTCTTTCATATTTAATAATCTTTTTCTAATATCTAATGCTTTTAATGGAAATAGTAAATACATGTTTTTTTCGCTTAATTGCTTAAAATCATATTTCCATCCTTTGATTATATTAATTGTATAATCTAGATTTTTTTCCTTAGCTTCTGATTTAATTGGATACACATCAGGAACTTCAATATTGGAATTCAATATTATCATGGATTTAGAATACTTATCCTTCAAAGCATATTCACTTTTATTTACACTTTTCCTCTTTTTTGCATTAAGGCTTATTACATTGTTATTATTCGATAAATTTACCTTAGTTATCATTATTGCTATATTTTCAGCATCGTTAGCGTGAAACTGTACCCTGTATTCAAACTTCCTATACTCATCTTCTGCTAGTATCTTCAAATCATAATTTGAATCTTCTAACTTAATATCTTCATTTATATCTATATTTTTTTTAGTCTTATTATATTTCATTCTCGCATCCATATTTAAATCATCATTATATAATGAATTTACAAGCTCAATTATTGTTGTATTATTTAACAAAAAAATTCTCTCAATAATTTTATTTAGGTTCTTTATACCACCATTCTTATTGAATTCCTCATTATATCTTATTTTCGAGTTATTAGCTTCATCATCTTCTTTGAAGCAATTAAACTTCTCTCTAAAAGATATATAGGACTTATTGCTTTCTTTTTCATTAATAGTATTATTAGTTGATTTTGCCAATCTATTTTTATTCTCTATTCCTTTTTTTCTAACTTCGTTTAGCAAAACTAATTTATTCATATCGTATTCCACCTCACAATGGATTATTACCATAATATGTCTTCAATATTCAAATATTGAATGTATTTTATAATAGCTCATTCACAAGACACAAAATAGTTTTTATAAATACATAATTATTTATGTTTACATATAGTTCATTATATTAATAAAATTATATACTTTTTCTGGGAAAGGTCAAGTTATTTTCTACATTTTATACTAAATTATTCTCTTTTTACTTATTTTTAGCTAATTATTTACACAAATATACAAACCAATCAGATGCATTTCTGTAACTCTAAAATATATTTTTTTATAAGCCATACATTTTTGTACATAAAAAAGCCGTAGTACAACGTACTACGACCTTTGTGGCAGGGGCAGTAGGATTTGAACCCACAACCAATGGTTTTGGAGACCACTACTCTACCGTTGAGCCATACCCCTAAGACATTAAGTATTGTATCATGTGTTTATCATTTATGTCAACAATTTTATTATTTTAATTTTTAGTAATCATTCAAATCAATAAATTATTATAATAATCTTAACACCCCAATGCACCAAACAAACTTAACTAAATAGTAGTTTTTTTAAATACTTCTTGTTTAACTACTCATATTATTTTATAATAAAATATAATACTTTGATAGTCAAAATATTTTATTGTCGAATTTTTCGTGAAAGGATATATGTAAAATGAATTTTAATTCTCTTAAAATTGGAAATTTAGTTGCTCCTATTCCTATTATTCAAGGGGGTATGGGAATTGGTGTTTCATCTTCTAATTTAGCTGCTGCTGTTGCTAATGCTGGTGGAATTGGAATCATCTCTGCTGCACAACTTGGTTATAATGAAGATGACTTTGAAAAGAACCCTTTAGAGGCGAATTTAAGGGCTTTAAAAAAACATATTACTATTGCTAAAGCTAAAGCAGTAAATGGCATTATAGGTATTAATGCTATGGTAGCAACTAATAATTATGAAGATCATATAAAAACTGCAATAGAAGCTGGAGTTGATTTAATAATCTCTGGTGCAGGACTTCCTACTATGTTACCTAAAATAGTAAAGAATTCCTCTGTAAAGATTGCACCAATAGTTTCTTCTTTAAAAGCAGCAAAAGTAATTTTGAAACTTTGGGATAGGCACGATAATGTAGCTCCAGATCTTGTTGTAATTGAGGGACCAAAAGCCGGCGGTCATTTGGGCTTTAAAGTTGAAGAGTTAGAAGATGAAAATTTAGATTTTGATAAATCTGTTGTAGATATAATAAATGAAACAAAGAAGTACGCTGAAAAGTATAATAAAGAAATTCCAGTAGTAGTTGCTGGCGGTGTTTTTGATGGATATGATATTGCTAAATATTTAAAATTAGGTGCTAGCGGCGTTCAAATGGCAACGAGATTTGTAGCAACTGAAGAATGTGATGCTTCGGATGAATTTAAAAATGCCTATGTTAATTGTAACAAAGATGATATTCAAATAGTAAAAAGTCCCGTTGGAATGCCAGGTAGAGCTATGAAGAATACATTTGTAAAAAGAACTAGCTCTGAGAGAGAGAAAATAACTCATTGTTATAATTGTTTAACACCTTGCAACCCTGCTAATACACCTTATTGTATAAGCAAAGCTTTAATAAATGCAGTAAAGGGTAACCTTGATGAAGGTCTCATATTCTGCGGTGAAAATGCAAGCAGAATAACAAAAATCACAACAGTGAAAGAGCTTATGGATGAATTAGTATCTGAAATTAAGAAAGCTTAAAAAAATAGACTATTTCAAAGAACTTCCTTATCACGAGGATATCTTTGAGATAGTCTATTTTATTTACAATAATATTATTTTAGCATTTCATCTATAAACTATACATTTTTGAAAGCTATTACTTCAACCTCGCATAATACTCCTTTAGGAAGCTCCTTTACGGCAACGCATGAACGCGCTGGATTACTAATAAAATACTTAGCATATACTTCATTAAAGTTAGCAAAATCACTCATATTTGCAATAAAGCAAGTAGTCTTAATTACATTTTCAAAATTAATATCATTAGCTTCTAATATAGCTGATATATTTTTCATTACTTGAGTTGCCTGCTCTTTTATATTACTTCCTACAACCTCACCAGTTGATGGATCCAACGGTATTTGTCCTGATGTAAATAATATATTTCCAAATCCTATTGCCTGAGAATATGGTCCAATTGCTGCTGGTGCCTTTTTTGTATTTGTTACTTCTAACATTTTATAATCCCTCCAAATCAAAATTAAGTTATATTAATTTACTTTTTATTAATACCATCATTATTTATATCTATTGATTTAAATTCATATCTCTAATAGGGAAAATTAAGTATTATAAATACGGATTTCCTTATGATCCTAATTCTTTGTTGTTGTAATCAAATTTTTTTATATAAAAAAATCGTAGTACAATGTACTACGATTTTTGTGGCAGGGGCAGTAGGATTTGAACCCACAACCAATGGTTTTGGAGACCACTACTCTACCGTTGAGCCATACCCCTAAGACAATAATCATTATATAACATATCTATAAAGAAAGCAACATATTTTTATAATTAATTATCGTGAAAATAAAACTACACTAAATATAAAATACTTTATATTTATATTCAAAATTTGCAAATTCTTTAGTGCAGTATATAATCACATCTAATAATAAAAAGATATATAACTCCAAAATAAGTAATTCTATTTTGCATTACTGGAATTTACGACTTCATTGGGTTTAGCCCATTTTGATAATTCTTTTATATTGTATAAAATCAAATCATCAAAAGACATATCTCCATAATATTTCCACAACTTTATAGTATTATAACCTGACAAATCTAATTTCGTTCCTTTTTCACCATCAACTATTATTATTATCTTTTTAGGATCTAAATTATTAATTTTTATGAACTCACTTAACTCATGATTATCAAGCTGAATAGTGTTTAAATTTAAAGACTTAGTTAAGTAATCAAAATCATTATTTAATGTAATAAATTTATATTCACTTAAGGATTTTATTTTCTCACTATATTCCTTTATGCTAGTATCAAAATTTTTGATAGCTTCATTATAATTTTCCTCATAATAATCTCTATTTTGAGGGTCTCTATCTTGAATAGCTGCCTTTACATTGTATAATGCTATTTTATACTCTTCTATACCTTCAAAATAGTAAGGATTTTCTTTAGTGTCATTATCATGCCCATAATTTAATAATTTTATGCCTCTAGCTAAATTTATTATCCCAAGGCTTCCTTTCTTCAATTCACTAATTAGTGAATCACTCCATGGTTCAAAAGATGTGCCAGAATATATAAATAAATCCATATTGGATATATTATTTAAAACATCTTCACTATATTTAAATTCACTAATATCTTTCTCATTAGTAAACATATACTCCGCATTATTCTTTTCCTTTATAATTTTTTTAACCATATAATATTGTGGTTTATTAACTATCATTATATTTAGATATTTATCTCTGCTTTCAGTTCTATTATTCTCAGTATTAGCTAATAAAGGATTTGAAAAAAAACTCATACCAAAAGACAATGCTATGGTTATTATCACCATGGCAAAGGTAATTTTCTTCAAAGACAAGTCACCTCCAAAATTTAACTGACTTCATTTATAACTTTCTTTTTAATATGTACTGTAATTAATTTCTTAAGTTAATTATTAATTAACATTTATTAGGTTAAACATAAAATAATTCACTTTATATATATTGAGTTACATATGTTACCTCAGTAATTACTCTGTTAATTAAATTTTAGCATATACCTATTCTTATTATACCAACTAATTTAAAATAAATATATACAAATTTATTACATTTTTTTGAATGCTTATTTCCTGTTTTATATAATTAAATTAGTTAATACATTATTAATTTGCTTTTATGCAATTTTGAGATAAAATAAAAAGATGAGAGTTTTTAGATTTAACAATTATTAGGTTCTATACATAATAACTATATGTAAGTTATTGATATAAAATTCTAATTAATAAGAATTAATTCTCACTTAAAGGAGGCACTTCATGGAATTTGAAATTTATAATGTAGATGATACTGCTAAATTAGGAATAAATTTAGGCAAATTATTAAATGCCGGTGATATAATCTGCTTAACTGGTGATTTAGGTGTAGGTAAGACTCATATTACAAAGGGCATAGCTAAAGGATTAGGCATTAACGATAATATTACTAGTCCAACATTTACTATAGTGAACGAATATGATAGCGGTCGATTAAAGCTCAATCATTTCGATGTTTATAGAGTAAGTGATCCTGATGAAATATATGCAATTGGATTTGATGATTATATATTTTCAGATGCAGTATCAATAATAGAGTGGGCAAATTATATAGAAGAAATTCTACCAAATGATTTACTTCATATAGATATAAAGAAAGATTACAGCAAAGGCGAAGATTATAGAAAAATCACGCTAAATGCTTATGGAAAAAGATATGATTATATAAAGGAGTTGAAAATATGATTATTCTTGCCGTAGATTCATCTTCTAAAGTGGCAACTGCTGCTTTGATGAAAGATGATAAACTACTTGGAGAAATTACATTAAACGATAAGAAAGAACACTCTATAATACTAATGTCTATAATTCAAGAGTTGCTAAACAATAACAACTTAAGTATTGATGATATTGATGGCTATGTTATTTCGAAGGGTCCCGGTTCATTTACTGGACTTAGAATAGGCATGGCAACAATAAAAGGTCTTAGCTTGGGAAGTAACAAGCCTTACATTAGTGTTTCTAGTTTAGATGCACTTGCATTTAGCGTATCTAATTTCGATGGTATAATATGCCCTATAATGGATGCTTTAAGAAATAGTGTTTATACTTCACTATATAAAGGAGAATATACTTGCTGCAGTAACAATAATGCTTCAAATTTACCTATAAAATTGGAACGTCTATTAGATTATTCAGCATTGGATATTGATGAACTTATAGAAATAATTAAATCCAAAAATGAAAAAGTTATTTTTATAGGCGATGGTGTTGATAAATATAAAGATTATTTGATTGATAATTGTCCAAATTCATATTTTCCTCCTAATCACCTTAATTTAATTCGTGCCTCTTCATTAGGTGAAATAGGCAGTGCACTATTAAAGAACGGAGAATATGACGATCCAAATTCTGCTCCGGTTTATCTCAAAAAATCTCAGGCTGAAAGAGAATACGAGCAAAGGATGAGATTATAGTGAATATAGCTATAAATTTAATGAAAGAAGAAGATATAGATGAAATTTTAGATATAAGCTCGTTGAGCTTTTCTATATGCTGGAGCAAAAATTCTTATATGCAGGAACTAACCAATCCTGTTGCTAAATATTTTGTTGCTAAAGTTGATAATAAAGTTGTAGGATTTGCTGGAACATGGATAGTATTGGATGAGGCTCATATAACAAACATAGCAACACATCCAAACTATCGAAAACAAGGAATAGCCTCTAAAATCCTAGAAGAATTACTATCTTATTGTAAATCTCAAGGGTGTGTAGCATATACTCTCGAAGTTAGAAAAAGTAATGCCGCTGCCAAAGCCCTTTATGAAAAATATAACTTTAAACAAGAGGGAATTCGAAAAGGGTACTATGAAGATAACAAGGAAGATGCTATTTTAATGTGGTTAAAGGAGTAATATCTCAATTACAAATTTCTGTGCTTAGGTAAACATATCAAAGAGACAATTCATGCAATCATTATGTTCAAATTGCATAAATTGTCTCTTTACACTTATCATCAATTTATATGCAGCAAAAAACTACCTCTAATAATTGATTTACTTATATTCTATATCAATTCAATTTCATTACTTTCTAACACATCTATAATTGGTTGATTAGGCTTTTCATCCGTTATTATAGCATTTATATCATCAATCATTGCAAATTTATAATTACCATCTACAAAAAATTTCTTGTTCTCCATAACTAAAAATGTCTTTTTACTCGATTGTATTATTGTGGCCTTAGTAATTCCATCCTCAATTTCAAAAGTAGTTATACTTTTATCAAAGGCATCAATTCCACAACTTCCTATAAAAGATTTATCAAATTTATATTTTTTAATAAAATCATTAGTTGAAGATCCAATAAAACCATTAAGAGATTTATTTAAAACTCCAGATGCAACTACAACAGTAATATTATTGGCTGCCTTTGCTAAAATATTTGCTATCTCCAACATATTGGTTACTACAGTTATTCTTTTTTGAGTTGTTAAAATAGATTTAGCTATAAGAATATTAATTGTTGATAAATCTAAAAATATAGTTTCCCTATCTTGTATTAGTTCTAAGGCTTTCTTAGCGATTATGCTTTTAGTTGAAATATCTATCTTCTCTCTTTCTGAAATGTCATACAACTGCGATGATTCCCTTATTTGAATCGCACCTCCATACGTCCTTTTCAGCTTTCCTGCATGCTCCAGTTGTTTTAAATCTTTTCTAATACAATCTTCTGTCACATTAAACTTTTTGCTTAAATCCTTAACTTTAACTTTTCCATATGTATTTAGAATATTTAATATTTCGTTTAGTCTCTCTTCTGTAAACATATCTATGCATTCTCCCATTTTTTATTATTTAGGACCTTGTGGTAAATAATTAATCTAAATATATTATAAGGGACTTTCAAAATATAATAAAATTATTTTGATAGCCCCTTATATCTATTGTTTTTAAATATTTTATTCTTATTTATAAATTTTCTAAAATAATTATATAGTCAAATTTAAATTAAAACAATATCTACTATTGTTCTTTTTCAAAATCTGATTTTGGAACTCCACATAATGGGCAAACCCAATCGTCTGGGATATCTTCAAATTTTGTTCCTGGTGCAACTCCATTATCTGGATCACCTGCTGCCTCATCATAAATATAACCACATACTGTACAAATATATTTTTCCATAAAAAAACCTCCCTTAGATTTGATAATTAAATATTAATAAATACATATCTTACTATATTAATTTATCATCTTGTAAAATATATATCAATTAAGCGCTTCTGCATTTATTGCGATGAGCTAATTAGAACGATCTTTAGTTTAAAAGTTTCTATAATTATATCATTTTTGTGACTTCTTGCAGAGTTAATAATTTAACTACTACCTCTCTCTATTATTACTTGTTATTCCTTATGATATACATTTAGCCATCTATCTTGTTGCATTTCACATACTATCATAAATTATTGTAATCTCATTTTTTTATATTCACTTGATCATTAAATATCTTTTTTAGTGTTTAAATATTTTCTATATATATAATAGCAAATAATTCATTATTAATCAATAATTATTATTAATTAATTTTAATTTTCTATCATATGAATTTATTTTATAACCTTTTGAACAATAAATATTAATACATATAAAAACTATAATATATCTATCTGTTTAACGTTAATTATTTATATATTATTATAACCATTATGCCAAATTAAATCTAAATTATAAAATTTAAAAGGAGAAAGCACTCGTCTTTATGTGAATAGTTGCTATTAAAATTTGATCTGATATTAAATGAGTAATCATCTTTAGCTTATTTAATAATCATGTTAAAAATCAATTTAATATTAATGTTTATATATAACATTAAATTTATATACCAACCAATATACAATAAAAAGCTGTAACAAAATTCGAATTATTTTGTTACAGCTTTTTCTGCTTATATTATTTTAAAATTATACAATTTTTGTCTTATTTTCTGGACTGCCAAAGTTTGGTTCAACCTTAAAAATTGAAACAGATACTTTTTTGTATAGAATATATGTTAATACCGACACCATAACCGCCTTTACTCCATTGAAAGCTAGTAATGCCCAAACATAATTCTGTAACATATCCGCTGGCATCTTCATCCCATAAGCTGGCAATAATAAATATATGTTACCCACGATTCCCATTGCCTCCATTGCAATTCCACCTATTATCATTCCTAATATTGCATTTTTCTTATTCTTATTTCTATAGTAGATAAATGATGCTGGTAAAATTAATGCTGCTCCAAACAAGAAGTTTGCTGTCTCTCCAACAAAACCTGTTTGACTTCCTCTGATTAATGGAACCAAAAGATTTTTTATTAATTCTATTATCACCCCTGCTACAGGACCAAATCCAAAAGCACCCAACAATGCTGGTACATCACTTAGATCTATCTTAAGCCATGGAAACGCAGGTATTATTGGAAAATCAAAATACATAAGTATAATTGCAATTGCTGATAATAAAGAGATTTTGATTAATTTACTTGTTTTTTCATTCATATTCTTTGCCTCCCAAAAGATTATCTTCTTGGTGTAGCTTATTAGGAATTTAGTGCCAAAGTATTCTTAGTACATTAGTTACTCCTGAACTATTTGCAATACTTAATAAAAAAAACAAAAAGCCCTGATGTAAAATACATCAGGGCATACATTCAGCAAGTAATAATAAATCAACTTTCAATTCCTAATAGGTTACCTTCTTTCATCCAGACTATACTGTCGGCCTCGGAGTTACACCGAATCTGCTTTCTTAAAAGCTCGCGGGCTATACCGCCGGTAGGGATTTACACCCTGCCCTGAAGATATATATTTTATTTTCTTTATTATATAACTTTAATCAATACTTTGCAACATCTATTTGAGCACTTTTTACATTTCTAAATTTTTAATAAAAAAAGAGTAAGATTTCTATATCTCACCCTCACCGCAAAATAATTATAATAAAAATTTAACCGTTTTATTATAATTATATTATTCTCCTATAAGCTTATCGGTTTTTAATATATGCTCTGTTAACCAATCATTTAAAAAATTCAAAAGTTTTATTAAACTTTCATCTTGATTTTCATCAATATTTTTATAATCGATTTCTTCAAGACTTTTAATAAATTTATCATGCTCAATCTTTTGAGTAAAGAGTCTTTTATAGTTTATACTTTTCATATATTCTTCTTCTGATTTAAAATGAAAAATTGTATAATCCTTCAGTTCGTCCATAATATGTATTATCTTATCATACTTATCAATTGCAAATTCATCTTTTAACAGCGTATAAGCTTGATCTGCTAATTCAAAAAGCTTTTTGTGTTGCTCATCAATCTGATCAATTCCGATTTTGTATTCTTCCTTCATTTCATACATGTATAATACCTTCTTTCTACTCATTATTTTAATCATACTCGGTTCATTTTTTATTAATATATCATTTTTTTAATATAAAGTCACTACACTTAGCCTTTTATTCAATAGATAAATTTCTAAATATAAATTGCAAATTGATATTATTTAACCCTACATTTTAAATAATATTAATAGTATCTGTTGCTTTCTAAAACAATCTGCCTTTTAACATAACTATTTTATAAATAGCTCAGAAAATCATTAATAAAAAAAAGATTTAAAGCACTTAATCAATAAAATTAAGTGCTTTAAATCTTTACTGAAAATTATAAATTTTTAACTTTACTTATAACATCTGCGCAATATTCTTTTACACCTGTAACACCGTTGCTTTTATAAACTTTATTTAAATCACTACCTATACCGCTACAATCTGCTCCTGCTTGTATCCATTCACTTATATTATCTTTGTTTACTCCTCCAGTAGGCATAACGCTAAGGTCTGGGAATATTGATTTTGCTGCCCCTATAAATGCCTTTCCAACAACATTGCCTGGGAATACTTTGATAAATCTTAAACCTAATTTGTAAGCCTTATTTAACTCTGACATTGTCATTAATCCTGGAATTATTAATGCTTTTCTTTGATTTGCATAAGCAATTACATCTTCATCTATACAAGGAGAAACAATAAAATCAGAATTATTTTCGATACATGCATCTACAGCATCTTTTGTTAACACAGTTCCTGCACCAACACAAGCATTTTTATATTCTTCTTTCAATTCTTTTATTAACTTTGGCGCATTTGGCACACTCATAGTTACCTCTATAATTTTCATTCCGCCTTCGATTGCTGCTATACTTATTTCTTTTGCTTCTTCATATGTTTTAGTTCTAATAACAGCTACTGCCTTTTCTTCTTTTAATGTATTATAAATTTTTTCAAACATTATTTATTACACCTCATCTTTAATTTATTTTATTTAAAATTAATCTACATCATTCATAAAATACTTTATTAAATACAAATATATATTTCTTAACGTTCTATTTTCTTTGCTTGTCCTAAATGTACTAAAACATCATCATAGTAAGGTAGTCCCTCATTATCGCCTTCGACACCTACAACTAATGATCCAACTGCATTTGCAAATCTAACACAATCTTCTAGTGACTTACCTTTTAATAAGGCCGTTAAAAATCCTGCTGCAAATCCATCTCCTGCACCTACTGTATCAACTAAAGCTTTTGGCTTAATAGCTTCAATATCATAAATATTTTTACCATCTGAACCTATAGCTCCCTTGGCTCCTTTTTTAACTATCACTTTTTCTATTCCTTTGTTATGGAAAACTTTTATTGCTTCTTCTATATTTGTATCTCCCAATAATATCTCTATTTCTTCATCACCTATTAAAAGAATATCAACATAAGGTAAAAGTTTTTCTATATAGTCTTTTGCTTCTTCCTTAGTCCACATCTTTAATCTAATATTTGGGTCAAATGATATTATAAGATTATTCTTTTTAGCTAATTTTACTGCTTCTAATATAACTTCTCTATTATTTTCAGTTATTGAAGGAAAAACTCCTGTAATATGAAGAACTTTTGCATTTTTTATATATTCTTCATTCAATTTCTTTGCATCCATTGTACTAGTTGGAGATTTTTCTCTATAATAAAATGATCTACTTGATCCATCAGATAAAACTTCTCTAAAATATACTGAAGTTGGATATCCATCAACAAGTTGTACCTCTGATGTATCTATCCCCTCACCTCTTACAATCTTTAGTATATATTTTCCGAAATCATCATTTCCCAATCTACTTATCCATCCAGATTTTAACCCTAATCTTGCACATCCCATTGCAACATTTAATTCTGCTCCACCTACTTTTCTTTTGAATGTGTCACAAAATATTATTGGTCCCTTTTCTTGAGGGCACATTGCAATCATTGCATCTCCTATAGTAATTACGTCCATAAATAAATACACCACTTTCACTATATATTTGTTTTTAACCTTACCAAATAAGTTAGAGATAGATTTCTATATTCATACTTTTGATAAGGCCATTTTTAAATTTTAGTCAATATTTATATATAATTTTGAATACTGATTATCTTACTAACCATCCTCCATCAACTGCTAGAATATGACCATTAACATAATCAGATGCTCTGCTTGCTAAAAACACTACCGCTCCCATTAAGTCAGATGGTTCTGCCCATCTATCTGCTGGTATTCTTCCCTGTATTTCTGCATTTCTTTCTTTATCTGCCCTTATTGGTTCAGTATTTGCTGTCTTTATGTATCCAGGTGCTATCGCATTTATTTGAATATTTTTACTCGCTAATTCATTAGCAAATGCCTTTGTTATACCTGCAACTCCATGTTTACTTGCTGTATATGGAGGCACGAACTTTCCACCCTGAAATGATAACATAGACGCTATATTTATTATTTTACCAGATCCTTGTTTAACCATTATTTTAGCAACTTCTTGGCTTAAGAAATATACAGCATTTAAATTAATATCCATAACTGCGTTCCAGTCTTCTTCTTTATAATCAAGAAGAGGTGTTCTTCTTATGGTTCCAGCGTTATTTACTAATATATCTACCTTCCCATAAAATTTCATCGCAGAATCAATCACATCTTTCCTTCCTTCTTTTTGTGTTAAATCTGCTTTCACGAATACCGCTTTTCTACCTTCTTTTTCTATCAATTCTCGTGTATCATCCCAATTATCACCGTGGGTAGAAATAACTAAATCTGCTCCTGCCTTAGCTAATGCAACTGCATATCCTTGTCCAAGACCTGTATTTCCTCCAGTAACTATTGCCACTTTTCCATCTAATCTAAAAAAGTCCATTGAAAACTGATTCAAAATGTTTTCCATTATCTATTCTCTCCTTTCCATATAAATATTTCCATCCTTACATGTATTATTAAATTTTTTCAATACACGCCATCGTTCCGTATTGTGGAACTCCGTTTCATTTATTATCTTAATTCTAATATCATCACTTACAATTGTCAATGATACTGGTATAAAAATAAAATTTTTAACTTTTTATTTGTTAAAATTAAAATTAAACATTACAATGTAGTATAAAGATAAAACTATTTAGGAGGATTTTATATGTCAGAGGATTTAAGCAATCCAAACTTAGTTCAATCGGTGGAACGTGCTCTTGATATACTTGATTGCTTAGCCGAATATCCAAAAGGATGTGGAATTGCTGAATTGTCAAAAAATTTAGGTTTAAGCAAGAGTACCATACATAGAATAATTACAACTTTAAAATATAAAGAATATGTTACGCAAAATGCAGAAAACGATAAATATCAATTAGGAATTAAGCTTCTTAACTTATCTTCTTCTATAACAAATAGTATGGATTTAATAAATGTCGCTAGGCCTCATATATATGACTTTGCTAATAAGTTTGATGAAGTCATACATCTTTGTATTCCTGACGAGTCATTTACTAACATAATTTATGTAGATAAGGTATCTTCCGAAAATACTAGTAGAAATATAGTAATGTCTTCTAGTATAGGAAAAAAAGCGCCTATTTATTGTACTGCTTCTGGTAAATTGATATTATCTCAATATTCTGATGATAAAATAAGAGAATTATTAAAAGATACAGAATTCATAAAATATGCAGAGAACACAATAACTGATATAAATGTTCTTATAGAAGAAATTCATGTTATAAGAAAGAACCTATATGCATTAGACAATATCGAATACGATACGGGTGTTATATGCATAGCTGTTCCTATTTTTGATAGAACCAATAAAATTATTGCTGCAACCAGTCTCTCATCCGTAACACTCTTTAATACTATGGATGATTTACTAAAATACAAAGAGGAATTTATGAATGTCGCTAAAAATATTAGTAGACTTATGGGATATGCATATTATACAGATATAAAATAAATTTTTTAAATAAAAAACTAATAAATTTCAAATATAAAAAGGCTGGAATTGAAATAAATTACATACATTTGCTTAAGTTTATAAATAAACATTACACAAATATATGTAATTCATTTCTATTTCACATAAATTAAATAACATGAGTTAAACTTAAATTTTTTTATACTTATTATCTATGCTTATTCATCTCTAAAAAAAGAATTTTATGAAAGTTCTAAATAAAACGGCTGTAAAACATTTTCTTTATTTCTTGTTGATAACATATTTTATCAGTGCTTCTGCTACCCCATCTTCATCATTAGTTAAGGTTACATCATCAGCATGTCTCTTCACGTCTTCCGGAGCATTTCCCATCGCTATTCCAACTCCTGCATACTCTAACATATCAATGTCGTTATAATTGTCTCCCATTGCTATTATTTCTGATTTATCTATACCGAATTTCTTTTGTAGACAGGTGATTGCAGATGTTTTTGATGCTTTTATAGGCATAATTTCTAAGTATGTCGACTTTGAAGGATATATATTTAAATCATTACCATAAATATTTTCTTTTAAGAAGTTTATTTCCTTTGGATTAGACATACATAAAATCTTACTTGGTCCTACTCCTTCTCTTTTCCATTGTTCTATTAATTTATTAAAATCAATAATATTAGGAATGATGTTAGTTATTTCACTTTCTTGTTTAGCCCAATAATCTAATTTTTCTATATACCATTCATCATCCTTATATAAACTCATATGAATGTTATTTTCACTTGTTAACTTATATATTTTCTCAAAATTAGAAACATCAATTGCCTCACTAGCCAATACACTATTATCCTTATCTAAGATTAAAGCACCGCTATAGCATATAATTGGTTCCTCTATTCCAAGTTCTTCTTGAAGAAACCTTATTCCTTTTGGCATTCTAGCTGAAACTAAAATTACAGGTATTTTCTTATTATTTGCAACTTTATTTATAGTACTTTTCACCTTTTCAGTTACTTCATGATTTGAATTTAACAAGGTTCCATCAATATCTAAACATATCATTCCAAATTTATCCATAGACTCATCCCCTAACTATTTATAATAAAACGTCAAATTACTTATAATTGCTTATTGAATTCAATATTTATAAGCAAATAAAACTCAATTTTATTCTCCTAAATAACACTACTTAAATTAATATGTTTTCTTTATATAATCACTAGACTTTTAGGATTAATTTTAATATTATGCAATTCCATAATGTTACTAAAAGAAGAAACCGATATTGGATCAACAATAATAATATCTGCCCGATCTAGGTTTAATCCTTTATAAAAGGCATCTTTTTCATACTTTTGATGTTCGGCAAGTAAAATAACCTTCTTAGCTCTTTTCACAATCTCCCCTTTAATATAAGCATCTTCTTCATTTTCATAATAAATACCATTACCTTTTATAGCTCCAGCTCCTATAAATGCCGCCTCAAACTCAATTTTGCTCAAATACTCATCATAATTCCTTCTATAGAAAAAGCGATTTTTCTTGTTAAATTTTCCATCAATCAAGTTTACTACAATACCATTCTTTTCCGAAAGTATATTAAAATTATCTATGGAATGAGTAAATATGGTCGCTTTTTTATCTAAAGATCTTGAAAGAAATTCAACACTAGTAGAAACATCAAAAAAATACGTTTTATTGTTATGAATAAATTTCATTGCCTTTTCAACAATCTTAGTTTTTTCATTAACATTTAATTTCAACCTCTCCTTATATGAAAATATATTGTCTTTATTAAAATTTTCATACCCTTCTTTCCCAATCATAAAATCACCCCTCATAAGTAATTATAAGTACATTTAATTATTTTTTCAATACTTATAAGCACTTTAATCATCATTCACCTAAAATACCTTATATAATAATTATTTAAAGAACTGAAACTTTACTTGAAACAATGTTATTTATTTGTCGTAAGTAAAAAAAGCAAATCTCTACAAATAGTTTACTATTTATAAAGACTCGCTCACCTATATTATTAAATCATATTATTTTTTAAGTCATCTTTTATAATCCTTCTCAATTTTAAGAAGCTTTTCCTTTATATTAAGACCACCAGCATATCCGACCAATTTACCATTAGCACCAATTACTCTATGACAAGGTATTATAATTGGAATTGGATTTTTATTATTAGCCATACCAACAGCTCTCGCCGCTTTCTCATTACCTACTATTTGGGCAATTTCACCATAACTCCTTGTTTCTCCAAAAGGAATCTCTTGTAGAGCACTCCATACTTTTCTTTGGAACTCCGTCCCCTTAGGTGCTAATGGTAAATCAAAACAATTCCGCTCTCCTTCAAAAAACTCTTCCAATTGTTTTATAGCTTTCCGTAATAACTCTGTTTCATTTCCTTCAACATTAAGTTCATCTTTGTTTACAAAACAAATTTTTGTAATTGCTGCCCCATTTTCCACTATACTGATTTTCCCAATTTTAGTGTTATAGTAATATACATTTTCCATAATACTCTTCCTTTTCTCAATATTATTTTTTTATATTACAATTAGAATAGGTGCTTCTTCACTCCTATTTTGCAAAAATTCTTTAATTATATAGTGAGAAATCCTGCTTATGTCACTAACATACCTGAACATACTTTTCATCTCTATATAAAAACTAATATCTTTTGATCAGACTAGAAACTTTTTTACTTAATATATTACCATAAAATTAAATTCAAAATAACATAATTAATTTTATAAAAAATTAATTATGTTATTTTGAACTTATATACCTTAATAATATATCTTCTATGAATAAAACCATATCAGAATAATTTTTTTAATTATAATTCTTATATTAAAATTAGTAAAAATATAATATAAACATTTAAATTTCTACTAATTTTTTACTGCAAAAAATCGGATTTTTGTATTGTACAACCTATAACAATATAGTATAATTATTATAGAAAATACTTAAGACTATGGTAGTCTTAGCAGTGTTATATATTAACTATGTTTAATTTATTAATTGAATAAGATTTTAGCAAAGGAGCTAGAGAATATTAAAATAATTCTTTAGCTTTTTATTTTTTTAATATGAATTTTTTGCCATATATGAATTTATATGGCAAAAACTTCTATGTGGCAATTTCTTATTTCTTGTTGACAATTTATCATTTATACTCTAAAATTTTTTTTAAATTATTAATGTTTTTAATTAGTTAATATTAATTTAAATAAATGTTGTGTATTCTGAAAGGGGATCTTATTAATGAACAAAATCAATGAAATTTTTGCTTCAAATGTATTCAGCGATGCTGTAATGAAAGAACGTCTTCCTAAAGCTACTTATAAAGCTTTAAAAAAGACAATTGAAAAAGGAACTACTCTTGAACCAGATGTAGCAGATGTTGTTGCAGCTGCAATGAAAGATTGGGCTGTTGAAAAAGGTGCTACTCACTTTACTCACTGGTTCCAACCTATGACTGGAATTACTGCTGAAAAGCATGATTCTTTTATAAATCCAACTTCTGACGGAAAAGTTATATTAGAATTCTCAGGAAAAGAATTAATCAAAGGTGAACCAGATGCATCTTCATTCCCTTCAGGAGGACTTAGAGCTACTTTTGAAGCTAGAGGATATACTGCATGGGATTGTACTTCACCAGCATTCCTAAAAGATGGTTCTTTATGTATACCAACTGCATTCTGTTCTTATAACGGAGAAGCTTTAGATAAGAAAACTCCATTATTACGTTCAATGGAAGCTTTAAACAAACAAGCTCTACGTGTTTTAAAAGCATTAGGTAATACTACTACTAAAAGAGTAATTACAACTGTTGGTCCTGAACAAGAATACTTCCTAATCGATAAGTCAATGTATGATGCTCGTAAAGACCTTATCTTAACAGGAAGAACATTATTCGGAGCAAAACCTTCAAAGGGTCAAGAACTTGAAGATCATTACTTTGGAACAATCAAACAAAGAATTTCTGATTTCATGAAAGAAGTAGATGAAGAACTTTGGAAGCTTGGAATATTAGCTAAAACTAAGCATAACGAAGTTGCTCCTGCTCAACATGAGTTAGCTCCTATATTTAGCACAACAAATATATCGACTGACCATAACCAACTTACAATGGAAATAATGAAGAAAGTTGCTGCAAAACATGATTTATATTGCTTGCTTCATGAAAAACCATTCGCTGGCGTAAACGGATCAGGTAAGCATAATAACTGGTCAATGGGTACTGATGATGGAATGAATCTTCTTGAACCAGGTAAATCTCCACACGAAAATCAACAATTCCTTTTATTCCTTTGTGCTGTAATAAAAGCTGTTGATGAATATCCAAGCTTATTAAGAGTATCAGCTGCTAATGCTGGAAATGATCATAGATTAGGTGCTAACGAAGCTCCTCCTGCT
Source organism: Clostridium beijerinckii (assembly GCF_018223745.1). NCBI lineage: Bacteria > Bacillati > Bacillota > Clostridia > Eubacteriales > Clostridiaceae > Clostridium > Clostridium beijerinckii. Next base: position 521,457 of record NZ_CP073653.1, on the reverse strand, counting down.
ATAATCTCTATCTTCTTAGGCGATCAATTAGAGGATGTATTAGAACAAATTGAAAAGGGTCCAGCTACAAGTTCTAAGTCTGCAAGTGAATTAACTATTGGAGTAAATACATTACCTCCACTTCCAAAGGATGCAACTGATAGAAACAGAACTTCTCCATTTGCGTTTACTGGAAATAAATTCGAATTTAGAATGGTTCCATCTTCTGCTTCAATTGCTGGATGTAACTTTGTATTAAATACTATAGTTGCTGAAACTTTATCTGAAATTGCAGATAAACTTGAAAAGGCTACTGATTTAGATGCTGAAATCCAAGCAATCTTAACTGATATTGTTAAGAACCATAAGAAAATTATATTTAATGGTAATGGATATTCAGATGAATGGGTTGCTGAAGCAGAAAGAAGAGGTCTTCCAAATATTCACTCAACTGTAGAAGCTGCTAAAGCTATGATAGATGAGAAGAATCAAGCTGTATTAGAAAAGCATGGAGTTTTAACTAGAGTAGAATCAACATCTCGTTATGAAATCACTTTAGAAAACTACAATAAAATTATAAATATTGAAGCTTTAACAACACTTGAAATGGCAAAACGTCAAATTATACCTGCTGTAATTCAATATACTACAAGTCTTGCTGAATCAATAAACACAATAAAGGCTACAGGTATAAATGTAGATATTTCAGTTCAAACTGAATCATTAACTGAAATTTCAACTTTATTAGCTTCATTAAATAAAAATGTTTCACTTCTTGAAAAAGCAGTTGAAAAGGCTGATAACTTCGAAGGTGATATATTCGATTTAGGAATGATGTACAGATATGAAGTATTTGAACAAATGAATACTTTAAGAGCTGATGCTGATAAGCTTGAAACTCTAGTAGACGAAGAGTTCTGGCCACTTCCAACTTATAGCGATATGTTATTCAACGTTTAATATAAAATCTTTATATAAAATGGAGCGATTCTTTTTAGAATCACTCCATTTTATATATTATTACTAAGTTAATTTATATAATGTTATTATTAGAAAAGCTAAATGCTAATGACATTCTTCCATAAAATGCCGCCAACATTTAATACAATCATATTTCATTTGCTAGTTATAAAATTGTATAGTGCTCCTATGAGATTAGCATCATTTCTAAACTTACAGCCAACTACATTAGGTAGTGGTAAATCATCAATTTCAAAACTCTTGTGATACTTGTCCACATTCCTCTTAATATATTGTATCAATATCTCTTGACTACTTATCCCTCCACCGATTGCAAATATTTCCGGATCTAATATACACTGTAAATTAAAAATTTGTACTGCTAGCTTATAAGTGAAATCATCTAAAATTTCAAGAATATCTGGATCGTTGTTATTTGCATATTCAAATATTTTATACCCATCTAATTCATCTGGCTGAAGACTTTTTACCTTTGCAACTTCATTTATCAATGCTTTAGAACCACTTATAGATCCCCAACACTCATCCGTGTTCTCAGTATTATTTACATTTGTATTTATAAAACTAAACTCACCTGCAAAGAAGTTTTTTCCTTTATGGATTTTCTTATTTCGAACTATTCCTCCACCTACACCTGTTCCTAGTACTATTACAACTCCATCATCGAAATCTTTTAAACTTCCTTTCCAAACCTCTGCTAAAGCTGCACATTTTCCATCATTCTCTATTGTAATCTTTGTCGGACATCTTTCTTTAAGAATTTTTACAATCTCTTTACCTTCATTATATGATAGTGCACCACCTGTATAAGCATAGCCTTTTTCACTATCTAATACTCCTGGCATACTTATAGCCATTCCTTCTATATCATCTTTATATATATCATAGATTTCGCCTATTACATCTATAAAACTTTCAATTTTATCAAGTGGTGTTGGTTTTTTACCCCTTTCAATAAACTCCAAATCCTCTGTCATCAGTGCATACTTAATAGAACTTCCACCTACATCTAACACTAAATATCTCATCTCTACACCTCTCATTATTATACTTAAAATTTAATTCACCCAAACTCTATGTCCTAATACTTACCAAAATAACGTTTACTAAAATAATCATAGCATAATGTTAAACCTCTTTCAATTCAAAGTAAGTAACCTCAAATCATCTCAATTACCAATAAAAAAGCTCTCTCAACTTTTCATTAAGATAGCTTCTTCATTCAATTATGCATTATATATGTTTTAAAAGAGATTAACCCATTAAAATTTATTCTAAACTATAGCACTGCTGAATAAATAATCTTTAAATATAAATTAAATTATTTAAAAGTTATATATTCCTTTCATTTCAACTTAGAAACTTTTCTAATTTAAGTAAATCTAAAATTGTTAATTCTGTTCATTTTATATTCTCTAGGCGTCATTCCAAATTTTTTCTTGAATATCTTGTAAAAGTATGTTGGATTCTCATATCCTACAAACTCAATTATTTCAATAATCGAATACTCAGTTAATTTGATTAATTCAACTGCTTTGCTTAACTTTTTTTCTTTCAATAATTCTTTAAAAGTCATTTTAGTATGTATCTTTATAAATTTGCTAAATTTATAATCTGGTTGATTTAATTTTTCTGAGAGTTCTAGCAGAGTAGCTGTACTATAAAATTCCTCTATGTATTTAAGACTCTGAATTATCAACATCTTCTCATAGTTATCCACAGAATATGTCTCTATATCCTGTGAATTTTTTACTAACTCCACTAATAAAAGCCCTACTAGCAATTTTATTGTCGCTTTTTCATTATCGAATTAGTATACAGCTCAATTATTATTTTTTCTAATAACTCTTGAATATTTTTTCTTTCAGAAGCTTTAAAATATAGATATTCTCCTTCATCATAATCTGTATAAATACTTCTATCTACAGAATTCTCTCCATTTAAAATTCTTAATTCTTCATCTGTCAGAGCAATCAGTTTATCATGAATTTCTTTTAACATATGTTAATTCTTTTTTTCATTATCTCAAGCTTCATCAAAGTATTCTCTTTTCCATCTTCATTTACTTGAGGAAGGATATACACTTCATGGAAATCGCCACTTATCTTAATATTATTCTTATTTATATAATCAATAATTTTATTATAATATTTCTTATTTTCAAAACATCCACCTTCAAAATATATTGTTATATACTCTCCCTCTGGTAAGACAATTGCCCTTCCTTCATTTTTTAACATTCTTACATAATTATTTGTCATTATATTCTTATAAACCATCTTTTCTTTTAACTCATCATAGGAAACCATTGAGGATAATTCATAACTTAATTTTTCTAGCTGATTTTCACTATTAGGCATTACTTTTCTATAATTAATTTCCAATTCATCAATAGTGGCTGAAACGCAATCATAACTTATATATTCCCTTTTTTCATTATATTTAATAAATATTTTATCAGTTTCATATTCAATAATTGAAGAAACTGTGTTTTTCATATACTCTAAGTGATTTTTTATTATTTCCATTTCTAATAGTTTATTTTCCAAAACCTCTTGCTGAAAATTTATCATATCAAGTTTTTCTTCCATAGAAGTGCTTCTACCCATTAATTTTTTTATTTCATTTAGGGATAATCCCAATGTCTTATAATATTTAATCACATCCATTTGAAAAAATTGTTCTATACTATAATACCTATATTGGCTTTTTTCACTAATGACCTTTGGTTTTAGCAAGCCTATTTTGTCATAATATCTCAGTGTCTGAATTGATATGTTATTCAATTTTGACATTTCCCCAATAGAAAAATTACTCAATATTTATCCCCCTTGCCACCTTATACTGATATAGCTTTTTTTGTATTAGTTTTTGTATTAGTAACAATGTTTACTGCTAAAAACGTTAATATTTCTGAAAAAATCATACTAGCCCATATTCCATTTGTACCATAATAATGTGCAGCTAAAAATAAAATTACTGGCAAAAATACAAAAGATCTAAAAGCACAAATTAAGTTAGAGAACTTTGGCATTTCTATAGATTGATAGTACATCGATGTGCTTAAATTTAATCCTGTGAAAAAATAAGCTAAATTAGTCATATTAAGTCCAATATACGCTATATTTATTAATTCCTTATCTGTTGTAAACAAACCTATAAGATTTCTTCCAAATATAAAGCATACTAAGGTAAACAATAAGTTTACCGAGACTGACGCTATTAGTGCAAACTTATAAAATGTAAACATCTTTTTTGTCTCCCTCGCTCCAAAATAGTAACTTATTAATGGTTGGGCTCCTAAACTAACACCTAGAAGCATCATATAAATATTTGTAGTTATATAATTTATTATACTATATGACGCAATTCCTTCCTCTCTCATATAGATTCCTAAAACTATATTATAGAAGAATATTATTATCGAAAAGGCTGCTTCTGCAAAAAACGATGGGAAACCTATGGTAATAATCTCTTTAACCACTTTCATTTCCAGCTTCACATTTCCAAAAGTTAATTGACCTTTCTTCTTTAAAAAATGAGGCAGTATTATAGCTATTGTCGCCACTTGCCCAAGTCCAGTAGCAATAGCGGCGCCCCTAACACCCATATTTAAAGGAAATATAAATATATAATCTAATAATATATTTACCACTGTACCAGCTATCGTTGATATCATAGCTAACTTAGGACCTCCATCATTTCTAATGAATCCATTCAAAGTTATTCCTAACAAACTAGGTATACAAAACAATGAATAGTATCTCAAAAATTCTGCCGATAACTCCTTCAAATTTTCAGTCGCCCCCAAAAGAACTACTATGTACTCCGAAAAAACTATAAATACAAAACTAATAATACTACTTAATATTATAATTGATTTAAATGCTTGGCGAAAAATATATACTGCCCTTTCTTTATCTTTAGCTCCAAAGTTTTTAGAAACTAGAGCACCTCCGCCAACTGCAAACATTGTAGCTATTCCAAATAAAACTATTGTAGCTGGCATTGCAATTGCAACTGCTGCTAACCCCAAATCTCCTACACCTCGACCTACAAAAATACCATCTATAACTGTATATAATGACGATACAAACATAGCCGATGCTGATGGAATAGAGTATTTTAAAAACTTTTTAAACATATTTTTATCTTCCCTTTACAAACATATTTCCTAATATAAATTATAAAGTCTATAGTTGGAATAGAGTCAACCTCTTTATAAAAGGGGCTGTTGCAAAACTAACATAGTTAGTTTTGTAGCGGCTCATTTTTTTAGATATAAAAAATGTGAATTCCGAAGAACTCACATTCATTGTATAATTTACTTATGCTAAAAACCAAATTACACAATAAAGATTATACTGAGATTAATGATAATTTTCAACTTATATTACCATTAAATCTAGAAAATTTAATACCATCAGATGATTCAGTCCGCTTGCTAAGCCATGTATTGGAGGGATTAGATTACACGAAGTTGTATAAGGCGTACTCTTCCGTTGGAAGAAAACCGGCAGTGGAACCTAAAATTATGTTCAAAATAATATCATATGCTTATTCTCAAAATATTTATTCAAGCAGGAAAATCGAAAAAGCATGCAAAAGAGATATAAATTTTAAGTGGTTACTTCAATGTTATAAGGCACCGGATCATGCTACAATCAGTAGATTTCGTAAAGACTATATTTCAAATGAGGTAATTGAAGATTTATTTTATCAACAAGTTAATTATTTAGCAAATCAAAATGAAATACTATTTGAAAATGCATTTATTGATGGTACTAAAATCGAAGCGAATGCTAATCGTTATACATTTGTTTGGAAAAAAACTATTTTAAAAAATGAAGAAAAAATGTTTGATAAAATTCTTGTTCTTTTAGAAAATATTAACCTTGGAGAATTAAAAAAATTTACTGTTCAGAAAGAAACATTAATAGATGATATTGATAAAATTCTTCAATGGCTTGAATATGAAAAAAAGAAAAGAAACATAGAGTTTGTTCATGGAATTGGTAAAAGAAAAACCAAAATTCAAAAGTGGACAGAGCAACTATCTGAATATAAAGAGAGAGAAGAAAAATATAATTTGAGTAAAAAAATATTTTCAAAAAGAAATAGTTATTCTAAAACTGATCCAGACGCAACTTTCATGCATATGAAAGATGATCATATGAGAAATAGTCAATTAAAACCTGCATATAATGTGCAAATCGCAGTTGAAAGTGAATACGTAACCGGCGTCGGAATATTTGATGATAGAAATGATATAGCAACATTAATACCTATGCTTAATAATATGAAAGAAAAAAATTGGTCGTAAATATCTTAATATAATTGCAGACTCAGGTTATGAAAGCGAAGAAAACTATTTATTCTTAGAATCAAATAAGCAAACTCCTTATATAAAACCACAAACTTATGAGAAGTGGAAAAAAGAAGTTTTAAAAATGATATAAGTAAGCGCGAAAATATGAAATATGATGCTGAATCGGATTTTTATATTTGTCATAACAATAGAAAATTAATACCTACCTCTATTATTTATAGAAAATCCGCAAGTGGATACAAATCAGAAGTAACTGTGTATGAATGCGAAAACTGTGATAATTGCGATTACAAAGTAAAATGCACAAAAGCAAAAGGAAATAGAAAAATGCAGGTTTCAAAAACTTTTGTGGAAAAGCGTGAAATATCCTATAAAAATATTACAACTGAATTTGGAACTAAATTAAGAATGAATAGATCTATTCAGGTCGAAGGAGCATTTGGAGTTCTAAAAAGTGATTATGAATTCAATAGATTTTTAACACGTGGAAAAAATAGCGTTCAAACTGAATTTATTTTGCTTTGTTTTGGTTATAATATTAACAAATTACATTCAAAAATACAAAATGAAAAAACTCAGAATCATCTTCATGAATTGAAACCTACTGCCTAATTATGGAATAAATTAACTAGGCTTATTTTAGTGTGCTTAAAAATCAGAATTCTTTAAATAATTAATATTGTATTTCAAATATTTGGAGATTTGCTGGCTTAAACCGAAAAGGAGCATCGCTCCTGATTAAAATTTAATCATTTTGCGACACTCCCTTTTATAAAATCACATCCATAATAATCTTATATCAATCCCAAATCAATATCTCCTTATTTAGAATTTAATTATGCATCCATTCTCATAAGTTAAAAGATTTCCTTACAAAAATTGAGCTTTCTAAATATATGTTATACACAATATCCCAATTCTACTTTTCTTTCTTAACTCTATAAACTAGAAATATTCCATAACAAACTAAAATAAGCGCTATTAATATCTTAATATCAAATATATTTTCTCCTAATATTAATGCTGATAACAATGTTCCAAATACCGGTATTAAAAAATTAAATACTGATATTAATCCTACTTTGTTATATTTTAATAATTGCGTCCAAACAGCAAAGGCTATTGATGATAGTAATGCCATATATATAAGTAGTAATGTTGATTTCGCTGTAAATCCTTCTAAGCTACCTCCTAATGCAAATCCTAATGCAGTAAGAAGAATTCCTCCTATAAATAGCTGAAAACCAGTTACTATCGAAGGTTCTTGAGTTTGCGTTATCTTCTTCCCATATATTGCAGACACAGCAAATATTATTGCAGCAATCATTATAAACCCCTCACCTTTAAAAGTGACAGATGTTCCTCCTAATGATTCTCCATTTAAATTAACAATTACTACTCCTATAAATCCAATAACGCATCCTATTATCTTATTTAAATTTAACCTATCATTCTTATATATAAAATGAGCTAGAATTATACTTACAAAAGTTCCTGTTCCATTTATTATAGATCCTCTAACCCCTGTAGTATATGACATTCCCACATAGAAGAATATATATTGAAGTGCAGTTTGAGTTAAACCTAATAAAGTTATCTGACCAAATTGCTTTCTAGTAAATTTAAATATAACTCTTTTTGATATAAGCTCAAATATGAGTATAAAAATACCTGCAAGTGTAAACCTATATCCGGCAAAAATTAATTTAGAGCCTACATCACTTATATTAAATAGTGAATATCCAACTTTTATAGCCGGATATGCACTTCCCCATAAAAAGCAACACAATGTTGCTAAAAGTACAATATTTTTTCTGTTAGTATAAACTTTTACTTCATCCATTTTATATGTTTCTCTCTCCCGCCTAATCATTGTAAGTAGTTCATCCAATCACTTTTTATTCCGCATTCATTCTAATTCTATCTAATACTTCCATAACTCGAATTGATTCATTTAAAGTTAAATAATCACTTTCAAGCTTCGACTCTTTTAAACAGTTATGAACTTCTTTAATCTCTGCATACATGTCATCAAATTCTATATCTTTTTCAATTGTATACGACTTGCCCGAATTTAGATTAACAACAGCTTTGTTTGGTCTATTATACATCGGAATCTCCATCCATCCCTTTGTTCCTCTAATAATAGCTGTCCTTTCTTTATTTCTATCAATTGCCCCTTCTACAGTTCCTATTACTCCATCTTCAAAAGAAAGTATTGCTTTAAAATAGGAATCGACTCCTGATTCATTTATATCCATGTAAGATTTGACACTTTTAACCTGTGAATCGATCATATCCATTACAAATGACAATGGATAAATTCCTACATCTAGTAACGCCCCACCTTGGTCTTTATCTAATAAATACGATCCCGGTTTAATGTTTTCTACATTATTGCAAAAATTAGCTTCTATAGCCGTTATATCTCCAATCTCTTTATTTCTTATCATTCTCTTAATATCACTAATTATCGGAACAAACCTTGTCTTCATTGCTTCCATAAAGAATGTATTATTTAACACAGCTTCTTTTTTTATTTCCTTCATTTCTTCCGAATTTATCCCTACAGGCTTCTCACAAAGCACAGCCTTTTTATGCTTTAAAGCTTCGATGGACCAGTGTTTATGAAAGCCGTGAGGCAATGCTATATATACAGCATCCACTTCTTCATCTCTTAATAATTCATTATAATTTTCATAAACTTTCTCGCAATTATACTTATCATAAAATTCATCACGTTTTTCCTTAGTTCTAGATGCTATAGCATATAGTTTACCTTCATTAGAATATGATAAACTCTTTGCAAATCTCAAAGCTATATTTCCAAGTCCTATAATTCCCCATCTAATCATTACTTTTCCTCCTTATTATAAACCTGCAATTTTATTCATCTTTATTTATTAAAAATACTATTCTATATTACTATATCATACTCTCCATTCATACACGCTAATCGCTAGTACAAAAATATCCACAATACTTAGAACATATTAAATAATTATTAGTATGCAATCATATATTTCTTCCTATAAAAAATTTGTAAGCAGAAAAGGGAGTGTCGCAAAATGATTAAATTTTAATCAGGAGCGATGCTCCTTTTCGGTTTAAGCCAGCAAATCTCCAAATATTTGAAATACAATATTAATTATTTAAAGAATTCTGATTTTTAAGCACACTAAAATAAGCCTAGTTAATTTATTCCATAATTAGGCAGTAGGTTTCAATTCATGAAGATGATTCTGAGTTTTTTCATTTTGTATTTTTGAATGTAATTTGTTAATATTATAACCAAAACAAAGCAAAATAAATTCAGTTTGAACGCTATTTTTTCCACGTGTTAAAAATCTATTGAATTCATAATCACTTTTTAGAACTCCAAATGCTCCTTCGACCTGAATAGATCTATTCATTCTTAATTTAGTTCCAAATTCAGTTGTAATATTTTTATAGGATATTTCACGCTTTTCCACAAAAGTTTTTGAAACCTGCATTTTTCTATTTCCTTTTGCTTTTGTGCATTTTACTTTGTAATCGCAATTATCACAGTTTTCGCATTCATACACAGTTACTTCTGATTTGTATCCACTTGCGGATTTTCTATAAATAATAGAGGTAGGTATTAATTTTCTATTGTTATGACAAATATAAAAATCCGATTCAGCATCATATTTCATATTTTCGCGCTTACTTATATCATTTTTAAAACTTCTTTTTTTCCACTTCTCATAAGTTTGTGGTTTTATATAAGGAGTTTGCTTATTTGATTCTAAGAATAAATAGTTTTCTTCGCTTTCATAACCTGAGTCTGCAATTATATTAAGATATTTACGACCAATTTTTTCTTTCATATTATTAAGCATAGGTATTAATGTTGCTATATCATTTCTATCATCAAATATTCCGACGCCGGTTACGTATTCACTTTCAACTGCGATTTGCACATTATATGCAGGTTTTAATTGACTATTTCTCATATGATCATCTTTCATATGCATGAAAGTTGCGTCTGGATCAGTTTTAGAATAACTATTTCTTTTTGAAAATATTTTTTTACTCAAATTATATTTTTCTTCTCTCTCTTTATATTCAGATAGTTGCTCTGTCCACTTTTGAATTTTGGTTTTTCTTTTACCAATTCCATGAACAAACTCTATGTTTCTTTTCTTTTTTTCATATTCAAGCCATTGAAGAATTTTATCAATATCATCTATTAATGTTTCTTTCTGAACAGTAAATTTTTTTAATTCTCCAAGGTTAATATTTTCTAAAAGAACAAGAATTTTATCAAACATTTTTTCTTCATTTTTTAAAATAGTTTTTTTCCAAACAAATGTATAACGATTAGCATTCGCTTCGATTTTAGTACCATCAATAAATGCATTTTCAAATAGTATTTCATTTTGATTTGCTAAATAATTAACTTGTTGATAAAATAAATCTTCAATTACCTCATTTGAAATATAGTCTTTACGAAATCTACTGATTGTAGCATGATCCGGTGCCTTATAACATTGAAGTAACCACTTAAAATTTATATCTCTTTTGCATGCTTTTTCGATTTTCCTGCTTGAATAAATATTTTGAGAATAAGCATATGATATTATTTTGAACATAATTTTAGGTTCCACTGCCGGTTTTCTTCCAACGGAAGAGTACGCCTTATACAACTTCGTGTAATCTAATCCCTCCAATACATGGCTTAGCAAGCGGACTGAATCATCTGATGGTATTAAATTTTCTAGATTTAATGGTAATATAAGTTGAAAATTATCATTAATCTCAGTATAATCTTTATTGTGTAATTTGGTTTTTAGCATAAGTAAATTATACAATGAATGTGAGTTCTTCGGAATTCACATTTTTTATATCTAAAAAAATGAGCCGCTACAAAACTAACTATGTTAGTTTTGCAACAGCCCCTTTAAATTTAATTTATTATGTTAGCTATACTTCTGCTGATTCATCAATATCTTTCATAGTTAATGATATTCTCTTTCTCTTTTCATCAACTTCCAATATCGCTACCTTTACTATATCTCCAACTTTAACTATATCTAAAGGATGCTTTACAAATCTATTTGCCATTTGACTTTTGTGAACTAATCCATCTTGATGCACTCCTATATCTACAAATGCTCCAAAATCAGATACATTCCTAACAGTTCCAGCTAAAACCATACCAGGTTTTAAGTCCTTAAGTTCTATTATTCCCGTTTTTAGTATTGGCTTTGGCATTTCTTCTCTAGGATCTCTGCCTGGCTTCTTTAATTCTTTTATTATATCCTTTAGAGTCATCTCTCCAACTTCTAATGTTTCACTTAATTTTTTTAATCCTTGAGATTGAGCTCTTTCATCAATGTCACCTAATTTATTATTCTTAAGGTCTTCTTTATTGTAACCAAGTAATTCTATTAACTTCTTAGCTATAGCATAAGACTCTGGATGCACAGATGTATTATCCAAAGGTTCTTTGCTATCATCAACTCTTAAAAATCCAGCACATTGCTCATAAGCCTTTTGACCTAATCTCTTAACTTTTAATAGTTCTTTTCTTGAAGTGAATCTTCCTACTTCTTCTCTATAGTCAACAATATTTTTAGCGATAGATGCATTTATTCCGGAAATATGTGTTAAAAGCGATGGTGTTGCTATATTTAAGTCAACTCCAACAGTGTTAACTGAGTCTTCTACTACACCTGCTAAGGATTCTTCTAACTTTTTAGGAGTGACATCATGCTGATATTGTCCTACTCCTATAGCCTTAGGATCTATCTTAACTAGTTCCGCAAGTGGATCTTGCAACCTTCTTCCTATTGAAATTGCTCCTCTTACTGTAACATCTAAATCTGGATATTCCTTAGTTGCAAGTTCTGATGCTGAATAAACTGACGCTCCTGCTTCAGATACTATTACATATGCTAATTCTTTTCCAGTTTCATTTTTTATTTCCGTAATCATTTCTGCAATAACTTCTTCTGATTCTCTTGATGCTGTACCATTTCCAAGGGATATAACATCAACATTATGTTTAGCAATAAGAGCTTTTAAAGTTCTCTTTGTTCCTTCGATATCTCTTTTAGGCACTGTAGGATATACTGCTGTATTTTCTAAAAACTTTCCTGTTGCATCTAGAATCGCTATTTTACAGCCAGTTCTAAATCCTGGATCATATCCCATTACTACTTTTCCTTTAATAGGCGCTTGTAATAACAATGCTTTCAAGTTTTCTTTAAATATCTTAATAGCACCTTCTTCACCCATATCAGTTAATTCACTTCTTATTTCTCTTTCTATGGATGGATAAATTAATCTTTTTAACGAATCTCTAATTGCAAGTTTTAATTTTTCATCTAAAGTTTCATTGCCTTTTAATACTTGATTTTCTAAGTATTGAATTATCTTATCTTCATTAACAGTTATCTTAACATTTAGGATTTTTTCTTTTTCTCCTCTGTTTATAGCTAATATTCTATGAGGTGGTATCTTATTTACTGCTTCAGAATATTCATAATACATTTCATATGGAGTTGGTTCATCTGAACTTCCCTTTGATTCTATATTACCTTCTCTAATAACAAATTCTCTTATATACTTTCTGTACTTAGCTTCATCAGAAATGCTTTCAGCTATTATATCTAAAGCTCCTTGGATAGCTTCTTGACTATTTGTAACTCCCTTTTCTTCACTTATATACTTAGCTGCCTCTTCATCTAGGTCCCCACTTAATTTTCCTTCCAAAATTAGTTCTGCAAGAGGCTTTAATCCCTTTTCTACTGCTATTGTTGCTTTTGTTCTCTTTTTAGGTTTAAAAGGTCTATATATATCTTCAACTTCTGTTAAGGTCGTTGCATTCTCTAAAGCTTTTCCTATTTCATCAGTATATTTTTCTTGTTCTTGTATAAGCCTTGTAACATCAGCTTTTCTTTCCTCTAAATTTCTTAGATACGTAAGTCTTTCAGATAATTTTCTTAAGACTTCATCTGAAAGTCCTCCTGTTGCTTCTTTTCTATATCTTGAAATAAATGGAACTGTATTTCCATCATCTAAAAGTCCAATAACATTTTGAACCTGACTTAACTTTATTTCTAATTCTTTTGCGATTCTTTCTTCAATTGAATTCATAATTTCCTCCTGCTTATATTAAATTACCTAAATAGTCATTGCCACAACAATACTATTTTACCATATAAATCATTATTGCCATTACTATTTTTAGTAATGGCAATAATCCTATATCACTATTAATATTATAAACTTATTTTAATTGAAAGCAATAATTATATATATTTTTCTTCTACAGTTGTCCTCACTTTCAGTTTCCCATTTTCCTTACTAATCTCAAGAATTAATTTTCTTAAATCTTTTTTGCTCAATTCATTATATACTACGATTTCTTGTTTTTGCCCATCGTTATAATAGCAGAGTTTAAGCTCTGTTACTCCATTCAAATAACTTAAAACTAAAGTCTTAACTACTTGCCCATCCTTTCTTATATTCGATATTTTTAATGGATGTTTTTCTATTCCCTCAAAGCTTAAATATATATCCTTTAAGTCTTCACCTGTCAAGTTTTTAATAAGAATATCTTTTGTTCCTGGTATATTAAAATACATATTTACCCCTCCAATTTTTATTGAATAATTACAGAAGAATGAATCCCATGGATATATGTTATTCCAAGTCCCAAAAGTAACATTAATCCGAAATAACTTAATGCAAACATACACCTAATAGATGTCTTTACTTCATAATACGATTTATCTGAATTTCTATATTGTTCAATAACTTTTGCAATTCCAAGTATAAGTAATAATACAATAATTGGATTGAAAGCCTTGAAGAGAGCAATTATACCAATTGGTATTCCTATGAGCCATAACTTTGGTGATATAGCCGAAACCACTCTTCCACCATCAAGTGGATGAACAGGTATAAGATTAAATAGATTTAACATAAAACCTACATAGGCTAGTGCTGCCAAAAAGTCTTCTCCAGATATAAAGTAAAACAACAAACAAATTAGTGCACCTATACTTCCTAACACAGGCCCTCCTATAGCAACTTTCGCTTCTGTTGCTGCATCTTTAGGTTCTTCTTTCATGCTAATAAAAGCACCTACAAAAGGAATGAAAACTGGAAGGCTTACATCCAATTTAATTAATTTAGCCGTAAGATAATGTCCCATTTCATGAATCAAAAGCAGTAATACAAAGCCAACTCCAAATGCCACTCCATACATCTTAGCGTATATGACGATCATTAGTATCATAGATATAAAGGTAGATGCAAATTTACCAAGCTTTAATAATATTATTAAGAATTTTAATTTTCCTAGCACTAAAAATAAAATAGCTTTAAATTTCAAAAGTACTAATAGAAAAGCTCCTACTACTCCTAAAATTCCTTTTTTATCTTTTAATTTTGCAACTAAACCATTTTCCTCAAAGTGTTCTTCCGTATTAATGGTATCAGTTTCTTCTTTCAAATTATCATAATCTATGTTTGAATCAATATTTTCTAATTCATTTTTATCGTTGTCCATAAATTTTCCTTCTCTTTCTTATACATGATATTAAAGCATTAAGCTAAAGTTACTTTTAATAAACTATACTAAGAATAATGTATAATGCCTGCTCAAACTCCTCCTCCACTATACTTAGTATAAATGCATTTTATTAAAAGATGCTTACAACAATATTAAATTAACCTAAAAAATAAATTGCTAATCCAAGCTTTAAATTTAGATTTTATTCTTAAACACAACAAGTGGCAACATGATCTCAAAAGTTGTCCCTATTCCACTATCTATAATTCTAATATCACCATTATGTTTATTTAATATTTTCTTTGTGATAGATAATCCAAGTCCTGTTCCTCCAGTTTTTGAGTTTCTTGATTTATCAACTCTAACAAATGGGTTAAATATATTTTCTCTGTATTTTTGAGGAATACATTCGCCGTTATCTGATAATATAATGTAGAAATAATTCTCTCTCACTTCTGTCTTTACTCCTATTCTACTTCCTACAGGATTGTATTTAACTTTATTGTCTAAAACATTATTTATAGCTCTAGATAACTTTTCTTCATTTATCATTACATAATAGGGCTCTTCAATTATTTCAAAATCATATTCGAATTTTTTATGATCAAATTCTAGAATATAGTTTGCTATTATTTGCCTAACAAATTCAGCTATATCTGCTTTTACTGTAATCATTTTATAATCAGAATTATCATATAATGAAAATTCAAACAGGTCTGTTATTAATTTATTTGCTCTTTGTGAATTCTTATTTATTATGTTTAAGTATTCTAACTTTTCCTTTTCATCTAAATCATTATTATTAATTAAAATCTCACTATATCCTAAAATCGATGAAAGAGGGTTTTTTAAATCATGCGATATATCTAATATTAAATCCTCTTTTATCTTCTGTAATTTTTCATTTTGACTTTTTTCATTTTGTATAGTTCCTGCCATCATATTAAATCCATTTGCTAATTCAAGAAATTCATTCTTTTTATCTATATCTAAACGTATATTATAATTGCCATGAGATATCTCTATTACTCCAGCCAATAATGTCTTTATTGGTTTTATAAATGCGCTAGAAGTTGCTTTAGCTAAAATATACACTATTGAGAGAATTAATAGAACATTGAACGCACCCATTATTTTTATTATTAGATTATGAGGAATTACTTTGGTGATTCTATTCGGCTTTGTAATCTCTGAATACGGGAATCCAACTACCACTAAAGAATCTTCTTCTTTTAGATACTTGCTATATAGTGAATATTTAACATTATCTTTTGTTTCAATTATTGAATTATTGAAATCTGATAATGCAAACATTGTTCTAATATCATCATTTAGTGATTCTTCATTATCCTTTGTTAATCCAAATAAATACATATAGCTTTGCAAATTTATATTTTTAAATTCCTCGATAACATGTCCCCTCATGTAAAGAACTTTATTATCATTATTTATTTTTACCATAAAACCATCTATATCAGACAAATCCCCATCAGTTATACTCGTATAATCTTTTACAAGCTTATTTTGTAGCCCTCCAAAATAAGAATTATATGTATTAGGTCCGCATAAAGTTCCATAAACAACAATTGAGCCAATAATCGCTATTAATAGTATTATGTTTATAGCTATATATCCCAAAAAATATATAAAAAATAACTCTGTTGTAACACTCCTTTTTATTCTTTTAGCTTTCATGCATTGCAACCCTCTCAATTTTATAACCTATCCCTCTTATGGTTTTTATGTAGATTGGATTCTTAGGATCATCTTCTATTTTCTCTCTAATATGACTTAAATGAACCATTATATTATTAGAGTCTCCGAAATAAGCTTCCTCCCATACTTCTTCATATATTTGTTTCTTAGTAAATACTTTCCCTAAATTTGAAATTAATAACTTTAAAATCTTGAATTCCTTTGGATTTAGATCAATCTTTCTGTTCCCCTTATAAACTTCAAAAGTCTCAGTAAATAGCTTTAACTCTCCTGTCGAATAAATTACATCCTTATGCTCAGCATATTTGTAGCATCTTCTGAGATTAGATGCCACTCTTGCAGATAACTCTATCGGACTTATAGGCTTTACTAAATAATCGTCAGCTCCAAGTCCTAAAGCCAAAACTTTATCAGAATCATTCCCCATCGCTGTAATACAGATTATAGGAATAGTAGAGATGGCTCGTACCTTTTGTATCACTGAAATCCCATCAACATTTGGCATCATTATATCTAATAAAATTAAATCTATTTTTTTATTTTCAAATATATTTAAAGCTTCTCGTCCATCGGAAGCTTCATAAACTTCATAGTCTTCCTTTCTCATATGCAATGAAATAAGATTTCTAATATCCCTTTCATCCTCAACTATTAGAATATTCATAAATTCAACTCCTCCACTAATATGAATATATTTTATCATATTTATATACCATTTTAGGAATTAATTTCAATTATTAATTCTGATATTATATGCCAATCATATAAGAATACTTATTTTATATAAATTTGTTATTGATTGAATAAAGATCTAACGGTATAATTATTATGTAAATAATTACCAGAGGTGATGGGTTTATGGTTAAAAATATTAGTAGAATTTGCTCTTTCTCATTATTATTTTTACTCTCAATACTTGCTTTAAACGAATTTCAAATAATGAGTTACTCAGTTAACTTAAAAAATATATTTTACTTTCTAGTATTAATTTTGATTATGTTTTCGTCTGTTACAACTCTTCTAACAAACAAATCAGGCTTTTTTAAATTTGTTAGTGTAGTAATAATGACAGCATTGGTAGTTGGGGGAATCATGTCTATACTAAAACCTGGACTTAATATTTCCCTATATGTGTGCATAATTCTTATTGCCGTCTATTCTTTAATCGATATATTCTATAAAGCTGCTTAGCTATACAGATATGCCAGTTTATTTTTACTATTTATTTTATATAAACTTTACTTTTAGAATTTCTCTTAACAAAAAGACTTCTATCATAAAATCATTTGATAGAAGCCTTTTTCATTAAGAGAATATATATTCTTTTATTGTTGCTTTAGATATGCATTTATAAACATATCGATCTCACCATCCATTACTGATGTAACATTTGATGTTTCGACATTAGTTCTATGATCTTTGACCATACTGTATGGATGAAATACGTATGATCTTATTTGACTTCCCCATCCCATATCTTTTAATTCTCCGGTTAAATCCTCAATTTTTTCTTTATGTGCTCTTTCTTTCAGCTCGACTAGTTTAGACTTCAACATTTCCATAGCTGTATCCCTGTTAGAAAATTGACTTCTTTCATTTTGGCACTGTACAACTATTCCAGTTGGAATATGAGTTATCCTAACTGCTGAGTCCGTTTTATTAACATGCTGGCCTCCGGCTCCTCCTGATCTATAAGTATCTATCTTTAAATCATCAGATCTTATCTCTATATCTTGTTCCTTTGTAAGTTCCGGAAGAACTTCCATAGATGCAAATGATGTTTGTCTTTTACCATTGGCGTTATATGGGGATATTCTAACCAGCCTGTGAATACCTTTCTCCGCTTTTAAGTAACCATATGCATATTCCCCAGTAACTTTTAAAGTAACGCTTTTAATTCCAGCTTCATCTCCAGGAAGCAAATCTAGAGTTTCAATACTATAGCCTTGTTTTTCACACCATCTTGTATACATTCTTAAAAGCATTTCTGTCCAATCGTTAGCATCAGTACCTCCAACACCAACATGAAGCGTCAAAATGGCATTGTTTTTATCATATTCTCCGCATAGTAGTACTTTCATATTATAGTCATCAATCTGTTCTTGTATATCTCTTAAAGTTTGTATTATTTCATTAGCAGATTCTTCATCATCATCTTCCATGATTTCTTTTAGTACTTCTATATCTTCAATCTGAGACTTCAGCTTATCGAAATTTTCAATTTTATCTTTTATCAATTTACTCTTTTTTGTAACTTCTTCTGCCCTTTTTATATCATCCCAGAAACCTGCTTCTTGCATTTGATATTCTAACTCATTGAGCTCCTTTTCTAACCTATCTCGGTCAAAGTGAAGCCCCCATTTCTTCTATAGATTTTTTTATACCTGGAAGTTTAACCAATTCCTTTTCAAGTTCAATTATCATCTATTATTCACCTCTTTCAAAAAATCCAGTATTAATAAGAATTCCGCAGAAGCCTTCTTAAAACTGTATTTAATTCTAAATAACAATTCTTCAAACCTCTACGGAATTTATTATATCATATTTATCATTTTTCAAACTCTTTAGAGCTTATTACAAAGTTTCAAACTTGTTTATGCTTCTCTTCCACAACAATTTTTAAATTTCTTACCGCTACCACAAGGGCACAATTCATTTCTTCCATGCTTATCTAGATTTCTAACTGGAGCTACTGGCCCTGCACTAGGTCCACCTGGTTGATTTTGTCCTGGCCCTGGAGCAGCAGCACTTGAAGATTCCTCATGAATTGCTGCAGTTTCTTGAGCAACCCTTACTCTTTCTGGTGCAACTTCTATTCTAACATGGAATAATAGTCTAACTGTTTCTTCTTTGATTGCTTTAATCATATCATTAAACATTTCGCTACCTTCCATTTGGTACGCTTGAACTGGATCAATTTGTTTGAATGATTGAAGCCCTATACCTTGTTTTAAATGATCCATATTATCTATATGATTCATCCATTTAGTATCAACAGCTCTTAAAAGAACAACTCTTTCAACTTCTCTTAATCTTTCTGCACCAAACTCTTCTTCCTTTTGTTCATAGAACTTACGTGCTGATTCAAATAAGCTTTCGATTATTTCCTCATTTGACAGATTTTCAAGACTAGGTAAATTAACTGTACCTGGCGCTATACATATATCTTGTAAAGCAACCATTAGATGCAAGAATTCTTCTCTATAATCTTCTGATTCACCTGTAACATAAGTATTAACAGCATCAGCAATAATATCCTTTGTCATTGATAATATTTCTTCTTTTACATCTTCGCCTTCAAGAACTTCTGATCTTTGTTTGTAGATAACTTCTCTTTGGATATTCATTACATCGTCATAACCCAATAATTGTTTTCTAATATCGAAGTTATTACCTTCAACCTTCTTTTGAGCATTCTCAATAGCTTTTGAAACCATTTTGCTTTCAATTGCTTCTTCTTCTTGAAGTCCTAATTTTTCAACAACACCTTGAATTTTTTCTGATCCGAATATTCTCATTAGATCATCTTCTAAGGAAATAAAGAATGTTGATTCACCTGGATCTCCTTGTCTTCCTGAACGTCCTCTTAACTGGTTATCTATTCTTCTTGATTCATGTCTTTCAGTACCTATTATTTTAAGACCACCAAGTTCAACTACACCTTCGCCAAGCTTGATATCAGTACCTCTACCTGCCATATTAGTAGCTATGGTAACCATACCCTTTTCACCAGCATGACTTATTATTTCAGCTTCTTGTTCATGGAATTTAGCATTTAATACTTGATGTGGTACTCCTTTTTTCTTAAGCATACTTGATACAAGTTCAGACTTTTCAATACTTACTGTACCAACTAACACTGGTTGCCCTTTAGCATGAGCTTTTTCAACCTCTGAAGCAACTGCCTTTATTTTTCCAAGCTCTGTGCTAAATACTAAGTCTGGATTATCTTTTCTTGCTATTGGTCTATGTGTTGGTATGACAATAACATCTAACCCGTAAATTTCTCTAAATTCATTTTCTTCTGTTAATGCAGTACCAGTCATACCTGATAGCTTTTTATACATTCTAAAATAGTTTTGGAATGTTATAGTAGCCAAAGTTTTTGATTCTCTAGCGATTTTAACTCCTTCTTTAGCTTCTATCGCTTGATGAAGACCATCTGAATACCTTCTTCCCTCCATAAGTCTTCCTGTAAATTCATCAACAATTATTACTTCGCCATCTTTAACCATGTAATCTTTGTCTCTTCTCATAGCAAAGTTTGCTTTTAACGCTTGAGTTACATAGTGTTGTAATTCAATATTTTCAGCATCTGCATAATTGGCTACTTTAAATGTTACTTCTGCTTTTCTAACACCTTCATCAGTTAACATTACTGCATTTGCTTTTTCATCTCTAGTAAAATCTTTCTCTGCAACTAACTTCTTTGCAAAATAGTCTGCAACTTTATAAAATTCAGTAGATTTTTCACCTTGACCTGAAATTATAAGCGGAGTTCTAGCTTCATCTATTAATATTGAGTCAACTTCATCGACTACAGCAAAATTTAATGGTCTTTGAACTCTTTCCTCTTTGTAAATAACCATGTTATCTCTTAAGTAGTCAAATCCAAATTCATTATTAGTTCCATAAGTGATATCTGACGCATATGATTCTCTTCTTTGATCATTATTTAATTCATGTACAATAACACCTGTAGTTAATCCTAAGAAACCATATAACTCACCCATCTGCTCAGCATCTCTTTTTGCAAGATAGTCGTTAACTGTTACTATGTGAACACCATTTCCACTTAACCCATTTAAGTACGCTGGTAAAGTAGCAACTAGAGTTTTACCTTCACCTGTTTTCATTTCTGATATTCTACCTTGATGAAGTATCATACCACCCATAAGTTGTTCATCATAGTGCTTCATTCCTAAAACTCTTTTTGAAGCTTCTCTTACAACTGCGAATGCTTCTGGTAAAATATCATCTAATGTTTCACCATTTGCTAATCTTTCTTTAAATGCTGGAGTTTTTGCCTTTAACTCCTCATCAGAAAGCTTTTGCAGCTCTTCATCTAGATCATTTATTTTTTGTATAGTAGGTTTGAGCCTTTTAACTTCTCTTTCACTATATGTTCCAAATACGGCATTTAATAGTCCCATAATGTCATCCTTTCGAAATTATATATTTCACGTTAATTTCCAATATATTTTAACTATCCATAATTCATAATCTGTAATTTATTTTATAAATCACGTATTTTATAATTATAACATTTTACTTATCTTATTTTCAATAAAACTCATGATTTT
Organism: Clostridium beijerinckii; assembly: GCF_018223745.1. Lineage (NCBI taxonomy): Bacteria > Bacillati > Bacillota > Clostridia > Eubacteriales > Clostridiaceae > Clostridium > Clostridium beijerinckii. The sequence continues at coordinate 499,601 of NZ_CP073653.1, read as the reverse complement.
TGTATTAAATCCTATATAAAGCACCCAATTTTAACTTTTTTTTAATATTTTAATCACAAATTATTAATATTAATTGAAAATTTTATGTAAAAATATTGTCATTATCTGTTCAATCATTTGATATGAAAAATAACTGTCCAATGATGCAAATTAAATAAGCACATTGGACAGCCATTATTAAAATCTCTTATATGTTATATGAATTCTGGTTCTAACAAACCATAATCCCCATCTTTTCTCTTATAAATTACATTTACTTTACTACTATCTGCATCTTGATATACAAAGAAATTATGTCCTAATAAATCCATTTGAAGAATTGCCTCTTCAGAATTCATTGGTTTTACCCCAAATTTCTTTACCTTAACCAATTTACCATCGTCCTCTTCTGATGGCTTAATATCTATATTATTTATTTCTCCAAATCTCAATGACCCACTATGTTTTCTAGATAATCTAGTTTTTTGTTTTCTAATTTGTCTTTCTAATTTATCTTCCACTAAGTCAAGAGATTTATACATATCAGAAGTTGATTCTTCGCCTCTTAATACTACTCCATTAAAAGGAATCATAACTTCTATTTTATGTCTATTTTTTTGAACACTTAGTGTAGCCTTAGCTTCTACATTCACTTCAAAATACTTTTCCAATTTGCTTATCTTTTTTTGCACTATTTCTTTTAGCGCATCTGTTAGTTCCATATTTTTTGCTATAACTGTGACTTTCATAAATTCCAGCCCCTCTCATATGAAAAAGTTTTTAAACTTAATATCTTTAAGTTATTAATATTTTATCACTTTTTTATTAACTTAACAAGAGAATTATCAGTAAATTCTGAAAACTAAAGACAAAAAATAAATCTAATCGCAAACTTTAGATTAGATTCCTCACATTTCCTATTAATGATAATTTTAAAATAAATAGAGGTAAAGCTAGTTGACCTGGTTTTTGACCCCACACTCGCCTGCTGGAGCTTTTGCTAATAGAATTTAATCCCTCACTACTAACCCTCTCAGAATACAATCTGGCAGGACTTACTTCTATACCGCACCATGCTCCTTAGACATTTTGTCTAAATTACGTGGATCGTTTTGCCTGCGACTAGCTTCGACTTTCAACCACAAACCTAGCTTTACATTAATATTATATATGACTTTTAGCTAAGGTCAAGAGTTTTATGTCTTTTACTTGATATTTTCTTAATAATTTATAAGCTTCTTTAAGAGTTGCACCTGTAGTTGTTACATCATCTACCAGTATAATATTATATTTTCCAATTTCTAATCCCTTTTTTATTTTGAAAGCATCTTTTATATTTTCATATCTTTCATCCTTCTTTAATTTTTTCTGTTCTTTGGTTTCTTTATCCTTTATCAAAACTTCTAGAGCTTCAATTGATAAATCATTAGCTATTTTCTTTGCTATATACTCACACTGATTAAATCCCCTAATCTTTTTAGATTTTTTTGATAGTGGTATATAGGTTATTACATACTCCTGATATTTCAAGTTTCTTATAATATATTCTTCTAAAAATTCTGCTAATATATCTCCTGCTGTAAAATTGCTTTTATATTTAAATTTAAGTATTAAATCTTTTAATACTCCTCCATAATACCCATAACTTATTATTTCATCTTGATACGAATCTGCTATTGTTTTTATACTTTTCATACAATGCTCGCATATACCAAAGCAGTTATCTTCTTTACATATAATGCAATAATTTTCTCTTGGATATATTACTTCAATTAATCCTTCTAATATACTTTTTATAATTCTATTAAACGCTTTTCCCATACCTTTTTATTGAAATCTCTTGCCATATTCTTTGCCTTCTCAATATCTTCTGATATATCGTTTGATACCAAAAGAACCTCTGGTAATTTTAGATTTACATTTCTTATTTGTCCACATATATACAAAAGCTTTTTATAAGTATATCTTTCATTATCAGCAAAAAGTACTACTGCATCATCCATATAGCAATATTCAAGTAACTCCTCTATTTTATTAGTTATTATAAATATTGCCTTATCCTTGTATTTTGATACTTTTTCACTCTTTTTTATATCATCATTTCCTGAAACTTTTATTACTTTTACATTTGAAAGTTTTAGTTTATTACAAAAATAATCATATACTATGTCAAGCTTCTCTTTATTGGGTACATAAATAGCCACCTTATGGCTATTTTCCCTGAACCATTTAAGATAGTCATATAGAGAAAATGGAATATCTGAATTCAAATCTATTCGTGTAGTTAATACCCTAGGCTCCACAAACGGTTTTTTATAATTATATGCTGCAAGTTCGAACTTTTCGCCTACTAAAGTCGTCTTTTCTATGCTATATAGCAAAACTCTTTCTCCTATATTTGAACACATTTCTAACATCTCTCTTATATTTACATTACTTAGATTGGAGAAGTATGTTATATCATCAAAAATAACCAAATCATAGTTCTGCTTAATCTTCATTAAGTTATTGTAGTGCGTAAAAGTAAGTTTAGCATTTGAAATTTCTTTTACAATATACGAATGAGTTATATCAGAATACATTTCTCTTGTTATATTTACTAATTCTTTGTTTTCACCTTCTTTTCCCCATACATATAAGACCCTCCCATTATTTTGTGAAACTTTACTTATTATCTTTGAAAAAACACACGATGTATTAAATGGAACTGTTATTACTGTTAAAAATTTGATATTTTTCTTATACCAATAATCTATCTTATCAAATGCATACTTTAAATCTTCTAAAGTTACTTTACATAAATTCCTCATACACCTATCTCCTTTCCCTTATTCTTCGAATTCATCTTTGGTTATTATCTCTCTTATTCTATATCTCAAAGATGAGTATCTTTCTATACTATTTGTATTATTAATCATATACATTAATGCTTTTTGAAACCCAACAACTACTACTAATTGTTTTGCCCTCGTAATACCTGTATAAAGCAAATTACGATTCATAAGAAATGGCGATCCCATAAATACCGGAATTATTACAACCTTAAATTCACTTCCTTGGCTTTTATGTATTGTAGTAGCATAAGCCAAATCCAACTCATCTAAAAAATTAAAATCATATATAACTTTTCTTTCTTCATCAAATATGATTGTAAGTGTTTTTCTTTCTTCATCGATGCTTTCTATGAATCCCAGATCACCATTAAAAACTCCCACTCCTTCATTTTCGCCATAACCACTAACCCTAATCCACTTTAATGTATAATTGTTTTTTGTTTGCATTACCTTATCACCTTCTCTGAAAATTATATCTCGAGAAGTCTTTTCCTTTTTATCTTTTGATGATGCATTAAACATTTCTTGAAGCTTCGTATTTAAATTTGTGACTCCAAGCACACCTTTTCTCATAGGAGTTAAAACCTGCATATCCTTCAGTTTATTCCAAGACTTATTAAACTTAGGGAGTCTTCTATTTATTAGATCCATTATAGTATTTGCAATTCTTTCTTGATTATCTTCGCTAATAAAGAAAAAATCTCTATCTTTTTGATTTAGCAAAGGCATCTGTCCCTCATTTATTCTATGAGCATTTACTACAATTAAACTTTCTGATCCTTGCCTAAATATCTCTTTTAATCTTACCACCTTTATATAATCGCTTTCTATAAGATCTTTTAGCACATTTCCTGGTCCAACAGAAGGTAATTGATCAACATCTCCCACAATTATCAACCTAGTTCCTAAATTAATTGCTTTTAGTAGATTCTGCATTAAGATAATGTCAATCATAGACGCCTCATCAATTATTATTACATCACAATCTAGAGGCGATGATTCTCCTTTTTCAAATACTGATTCATCATCCTCAGAAATTCCCATTTCTAATAGTCTATGTATTGTTTTAGCTTCTCTCCCTGTTGATTCAGTCATCCTCTTTGCAGCTCTTCCTGTTGGTGCCCCAAGTATTACTTTCATTCCATTATTCTCATATATATGTATTATTGCCTTTATAATTGTAGTCTTCCCTGTTCCTGGCCCACCGGTAATTATTTCTATACCATTATTAAATGCGCCAATAATTGCTTCTCTTTGTGATTCTGCAAATTTTATATTTTGTTCCTTTTCAAAAACGTTAATTTCGAAATCAACATCCGAGTTTATAGTCTGAATTTGCTGCAAACCTAAAGTTATTATTTTACTAGTAACACCTAGCTCGCAATAATAATATTGAAGCAAAAATCCGACTTCAGTACCGTTTATGTTTTCAACAATAATTTTTTGTTGCGCAGCCATGTCATATATATTTTTTTCAATTAATTCCTTAGATATTAACAAATTATTTTCGCATTCTTCTATTATATTATTTTTAGGCATAAATGTGTTTCCTGCAGAGCAAAATTGATTCATAACATATTTAATGCCACTTTGAATTCTAAACTCTGAATTCTTTTCAATGCCAATGCTCATAGCAATTCTGTCAGCTGTTTTAAACCCAATTCCTGATATTTCATCGCATAATATATATGGATTATCAGATACTATCTGCCTCGCATTTGGACCAAATTTCTTATATATTTTTACACACTGATTATTAGTGACTCCATGTTTATGAAAATATAAGATTATATCTTTTAAACCTTGTTGCTCTATATAGGATTCATATATTATTTGAAATTTCTTTTCCCCTATACCCTCTATCTCCATAAGCCTCTCAATATGGTTTTCCATTATGTCTAGAGTTTCTTCACCAAATCTCTCTATTATTTTCTTAGCCGTGACTGGTCCAATTCCATGTATTATTCCTGCACTTAAATATTTTTCTATGCCATCTAATGAATTTGGAAGAAGTTCTTCATAATCCTGAATATTAAATTGATTACCAAATTGTTTGTGTACTGTCCAGTATCCTGTTAACTTTACATTTTGTCCTTCTCTCAAGAAAGGAACTGTTCCTACAGCACTAATTAATGTCTTTTCGTTTCTAATTCTACAAACTACATAACCAGTATCTTCACTTTTAAAAACAATATTCTCAACAAATCCATTTAGAACTTCCATATAGAATCTCTCCAAATCTTTATATATTTACCTTAAACTTTCTAAAATTAAAATTTAGCGTCAAATTTAACTTTGATTTTTTCTTATAATTATATCATAAATATTTATACCAATTTAAAACTAATCACTTATAACTCATAATCTTTTCTTATTCTTCCCTACATAAAATAACTTTTAAATGGAGTATACAAAATAAAACTATAAATATTTAATAAATTCTAAAGTGCTCAGATTTTAAGTGCTTTTAAATGCTTATCTGTTTTGCAATTAAAGTTATAAATTTTAATCTTAGTTGAGCACTCAATCTATTAAATTTCTATATATATACTATTCAAATATATAATTATAAATTTCTCCATAATAAAAAGCCGTCTAGATTTAAGACGACTTTTTACCATTCTACAAAAACTTCTATTATATATATTGATAATAAAAATTCACTTAAGAATTATGCTATAGATTTTTTCTTATTTCATCTACTTTATTTAGTTGTTCCCATGGTAAGTTAAGATCATTTCTTCCAAAATGTCCATATGCAGCAGTTTGCTTATAGATAGGTCTTCTTAAGTCAAGATCTCTGATTATAGCTCCTGGTCTTAAATCAAATACCTTCTCTACTACTTCAACAATCTTATCTTCATCTACTTTTCCTGTTCCAAATGTTTCAACTTCAATTGAAACTGGCTTTGCAACACCAATTGCATATGCTAATTGAATTTCTAGCTTATCTGCAGCACCAGCTGCAACTAAATTCTTAGCAACCCATCTTGCAGCATATGCAGCTGATCTATCAACTTTAGTTGGATCTTTACCTGAGAAAGCTCCGCCGCCATGTCTGCCATATCCACCATAAGTATCAACTATTATCTTTCTACCTGTTAATCCCGAATCCCCTTGAGGTCCTCCAACAACGAATCTTCCAGTTGGATTTATGAAATATCTTGTCTCACTGTCCAATAATTCTGCTGGTACAACAGCCTCTATAACAAACTTCTTAAGGTCTTCCTGAATTTGCTCTAAAGTAACCTTCTCATCATGTTGTGTTGATATAACTATAGTATCAATTCTCTTTGGCACATTATCTTCATATTCAACTGTTACTTGAGTTTTACCATCTGGTCTTAAGTAACTTAATGTACCATTCTTTCTTACCTCTGTAAGTCTTCTTGATAATTTATGAGCCATATATACTGGAAGCGGCATAAAATCTTCAGTTTCATTAGTTGCAAAACCGAACATCATTCCTTGGTCTCCAGCACCAACTGCTTCAACTTCATCTTTTTCACCTTTTTTTGACTCAAATGCTTCATCTACTCCCATAGCTATATCTGCAGATTGTTCATCTATCGATGTAAGAACTGAACATGTATCACAGTCAAATCCAAATTTTGCTCTATCATATCCAATTTCTCTTACTGTTTCTCTAACTACCTTAGGAATGTCAACATAACAATTTGTTGTTATCTCTCCCATTACCATAACCATACCTGTTGTTGTGCAAGTTTCACAAGCAACTCTAGCCATTGGATCTTTAGATAGAATAGCGTCTAGTATAGCATCTGAAATTTGGTCACACATTTTATCAGGATGTCCTTCTGTAACTGATTCTGAAGTAAATAATCTTCTCATATCTTTTCTCTCCTTAGATTTAAATATTATAATTATCTTCACGAATAAAATTATTTTATTAAAAACTATACATAGCTTTATAGAATAATAATCGTTTATAAAAACTTTACCTTATTTAAATACAATAAATAATAGTCAAACTATTTTATTAATTGTTTCTTTTATAATTTAAGCATGCGCAAACTTAAAAAAATAAAAAAGCTCTTCGATAAGAAGAGCGCAATTTAGCAATCATTTTCTTATCTTGTAGAAAACTCTACAGGAATTGGCACCTTATATAATACAGGTTGCCGGGTTTCACAGGGCCCTTTCCCTCCACCTCTCTTGATAAGAGTAACATAATTCAATTTTCAAAAGTATTTTATCATATGCTGTATAATTAGTCAATATTATCAATCAATTTTTATATAAGATAAAAAATAAAAAAGAATAAACTTAAGTTTATTCTTTTTGGTGGAGGAAGATGGATTCGAACCATCGAAACGAAACGTAACAGATTTACAGTCTGCCCCCTTTGGCCACTCGGGAATTCCTCCATATTATTTTATTGGAGCTGGCAATAGGAATCGAACCTACAACCTGCTGATTACAAGTCAGCTGCTCTACCGTTGAGCCATGCCAGCATATAATTATTAGATTTAGTAATTTTATAATGGTGGGCACAACAGGGCTCGAACCTGTGACCCCCTGCTTGTAAGGCAGGTGCTCTCCCAGCTGAGCTATGCGCCCATTATAAATTGGTGGAGGAAGATGGATTCGAACCATCGAAACGAAACGTAACAGATTTACAGTCTGCCCCCTTTGGCCACTCGGGAATTCCTCCATATTATTTTATTGGAGCTGGCAATAGGAATCGAACCTACAACCTGCTGATTACAAGTCAGCTGCTCTACCGTTGAGCCATGCCAGCATATATATTAGATTAGTAATTTATAATGGTGGGCACAACAGGGCTCGAACCTGTGACCCCCTGCTTGTAAGGCAGGTGCTCTCCCAGCTGAGCTATGCGCCCATTATAAATTGGTGGAGGAAGATGGATTCGAACCATCGAAACGAAACGTAACAGATTTACAGTCTGCCCCCTTTGGCCACTCGGGAATTCCTCCATATTTATTTTTTATACCTTGTTGCCTCATTTGCCGGTCAACAATGATTAGTATATCGGTAAAGCGATTTTATTTCAACTCCAATATACACCCATATAAATAATTTAAATTCATATTACTCTCTATTTCTACAATATGCTCTCATTTAATATGTTAATCCTAATTATTTTTTATTCTTTTGTTAATCTCTTGTATATCTAAAAAAGAAGATGATATTTCTTGAATTTTCTTATAATCTTCTGTTGTTAATCTCCTTTTTAAGATTTTAAATATTTCTATTAGGCTTTCATTATCATTCGTATCTTCATAATATTCTTTTATTTTACCTATATCAAATGCAGATAATTTTTTTATTATTTTTTCAAGTTCCTTTTTATTATCTGTAGATAATTGACTTAACGCTTTTTCTTTATTTATTTTATATAATGGCTTCGAATACGAAACAGTTTCTTGTACAACAACTTCTTTTGCAGAATTTTCATCTTGCGGTTGCCAATATAACAGAAAATACATGTTTATTATTATTGTAGGAACTAAAACCAAATACATTAAAACTTTTTTCATATGCACCTCCTTATTTACTATTAATTTCCAAAAAACATTTTTTTATACTATCTTCTGTTAATTACTCATATATATATTTTATAAAGGAGGTATATGTCCCTTGAGCAAGCCAGATATTAAACTTGATCCTAAATTTTATTATAATTTAGCTTTAGAAGTTAAAAAATTTATATCAAAAGACACCATAATAGTTTGTATTGGTACTGACAAATGTATTGGGGATTGTTTAGGTCCTCTAGTTGGATCTATACTCACAGAAAACTTTTTTCCTTTACCTGTTTATGGAACTTTATCTTCTCCAATTCATGCTTTGAACATAGATGAACGCTTAAATGAAATATATAGTAATCACCCTAATGCATCAATAATTGGTGTTGATGCCTGCTTAGGTGACGAAGATGATATTGGTGAAATTCGTATAAGGGACTATGCAATACATCCTGGTAAAGGAGTCGGAAAAGAACTTCCCGAGGTAGGAATTGCATCAGTTATAGGCATTGTGGACTCTAGTGATAATGCTGAATTCTTTTTTTCGCGAAGCATAAGACTCTCATTCATTATGGATATGGCTAAAATTATATCCAAAATATTTATTGATGCCTATAGTTTAAGTCACTGGAAATATCCTAAAATTTAGGTATTTTATATTTAACTAAATAAATAGCAGTCAATAGTGAAATTACTAATGACTGCTATTTATAAAGCTATTCTATAAGAACTATTTGCTGAGAATTAACTTGACTATCTAATTTATCTATATAATTAAGCACTTTGCCTGTACCGTTCGCAACACATTCAACTGAGTTCTCGGCTATAGTTGCTACTACGCCAGTCTTAAACTCTATAAGTTTATCTAACCCATGTATTAAAGCCCCCCCACCAGTCATTAATATTCCTCTTTCTATTATATCCGAGGCTAATTCAGGCGGTGTTCTTTCTAATACCTTTTTTACAGTATCAACTATTATTTCCACAGGTTCCTTTATTGCATTTCGTATTTCTTCTGTTGTAATTTCTATTTCATCTGGTAATCCTGTAATGAGGTTTCTACCTTTCATCATACAAGTTAGATTTCTAGAGTTTTTAAATGCTGATCCAATATTTATTTTTAAATCTTCAGCTGTTTTCTCACCTATCATTAATTTATATTCATTACGTACATATTTTATTATGGCTTCATCGAACTTGTCTCCCGCTACTTTTATTGACTCTCTTTCTACCACTCCACCTAATGAGATAACAGCGATATCACAAGTACCTCCGCCAATATCCACTACCATACATCCATTCGGCTTAGTAATATCTAATCCTGCTCCAATGGCTGCTGCTAGCGGCTCCTCAATTAAATGGACCGTTTTTGCTCCTGAATTCATAGCTGCATCAATAACAGCTCTCTTTTCTACTTCTGTAGCTTGAGATGGTACACAAACAATTACTTTAGGTGCACTTATACTTCTTTTCCCGCACGCTTTTTTTATAAATTCCTTTAGCATTTTTTGTGTTATATCGTAATCAGAAATCACTCCATCTCTTAATGGCCTTACTGCAACAATATTTCCTGGGGTTCTTCCTATCATTTTTCTTGCTTCTTCCCCTATAGCCAACAATTTATTATTATTTTTATTTATGGCTACAACAGAAGGTTCTTTTAATATTACCCCTTTACCTTTTACGTAAACTAGTACAGTTGCCGTTCCTAAGTCAATTGCGAGGTCTATCCCCGTTCTCCAAAAGCACATTTTTTATTCACTCCTATAATACATATTAATACCTATATTTACATAATTCTACTAATAATATATTATAGACTTAATCCTACTAAGATTCAATAATTTTATACTTCATTTGTGTAGCTTTTCCACCTCTAATATGTCGTTCAGCTTTATTTAATTCTAAAATAGAATGAGTTTCTTGAGCAATTTCTGGGTTAATTTTTAACAATCTCTCTGTCATATCTTTATGAATTGTGCTCTTGCTAACACCAAAAACCTTAGCTGTTTTTCTTATTGTAGCTTTTGAATCTATGATATATCTTGCAACATCTAAAACTCTTTCTTCAATATAGTCTTTCAAAATACCACTTCCTTGATTTTATCATTTTATTATCATTTATTTTTTGATTTATTAGTCATTTATTTTAATGAAAAAAACAAATGACTAATATATATTTTCATAAAATCTTATTTAGATTTTAAATTAAAATATTTTTCTGGATTAACTTGTTCTCCATTAGCATTAATTACTTGTAAATTTAAAAATTCACCAAATACATCTTTACTAAATACCTTTGCGCTATCTCCTACTTTTGCAATAACTTGATTTGCTTTAACCTTATCTCCTTTTTTTACTGATAAGTTTGCATCAAGATTTCCGTATCTTGTCTTTAGGCCATTAGCATGTTTAATTTCTACTACAACCCCTTCTTCAACACCAGTATTTTCTGCAACTTCCACAACACCATCTGCTGCTGCCTTTACTTCTGATCCTACTGTTGATTGTAGATTAATACCTCTAATAGTTCTGAAAACTCCTTCTTCCATCTTAACTGGCGCAGGATAAGTATATTTTCTACTTTCTACTCCATCTATAGGATTTACAAATGTTACCGTATTATTTGTAGATACTGATGCAGCCTTTTCTATTTTTGTTTTATCTGCATTGTCTTTATTACTATTATTTTGAGCATTCTCTACTCTTTCAGCATTTTGAACTGAATTATTAGAATTTCCTTCATTTCCAGAATTCATTGTTAGATCTTTATTTACGTCTTCTGTTTTATTAACTTGGTTTTTGCTGTTGAGCATTTTATAAGAGATAGTTCCAACAGTTACTACAATACAGAGACATAGGAATAAGGCGATATAAAATCCCTCCTTCCTAAATAAGTTTTTAAGTTTTTCTTTTAAATTTTTGTCCAATATGAACACCTCCAATTGTTATAGTTCCCTTTTTATGAAAAATAATACATAAATTTGCTTTTTTATCATGTATTATTTACATTTAAAGGTATTTTAAAATTATTGTTATAAGTGTATATCTAGTGTTAAAAAGTACATATAATTTAATTATTAAACAATAGATATATCCATCAGGGATTTAGGCCCTAATTTAAGAAGTTCTACTTTATAATTTCTGTTTTAAGTAGTGATGTTCTAAATTATGTCCATCTCCACTTTTTTTAAACATACATATACAAAAATTCAATTAATTGGAGGATATACCCCATGCTAATTTATAGTCAAAAATAGAAAAGGATACTTGCTATAAAAAAATAAACAAGTATCCTCTTTAAATTTATTCAATTATTCATATGAAGTTATGCCAACCCTATGTCTAAGTTAACGTAAATACTCTCTCCTTAGTTGTAATTTATTTCTTGGATTTCGACTCCGCTATAGTAATGTTTAAGAATTTCATCATACTTCGATCCACTCTTTGCCATCGCATTAGCCCCCCATTGGCTCATCCCTACACCGTGGCCATAACCCTTGCAGTTAACTTCTACAGAATCTTGTTGAAAGTCTAATGTGAAATTGGTCGAATTCAAATTGAACAATGTCCTAAATTCAGTTCCTTTAACAATCTCATTGCCTATTTTTATTTCTTTTACACTTCCAGCTTCTGTAAAACTTAATATCTTAATTAGTGATGACAAATTACTTTTATTAGCATTAACACCTTTATATTTAGAATTAATTTTATTTATAAAATCGTTTATAGGAATTTGTGTGCTCGTCTTATATTTAGGTGCAATTTCTTCACCCTTACTGTCTTCTGATTTTAAATATGGTACATCCATAGAAAATACATCTTTTGCATCTTCTGTTTTTCCAGAGCTGGTTGCAAAAAATTGAGGATATTCCAACACTGAACCGTCATAAGTAAGAACTTGCCCTTTTGTATCTAGAACTGCCTTTTGTATCTTCTCCCAATTACTTTCAGCTTCACTTTTACTCCATTTAGAGATTCTCTCATCCTTACTCATATATACTTGGCAGTGGGTTGTATCACAAATTTCAGCTCCTTTCTCTTTTTCTTCTTTATTAGGGTTATTTCTTTTACTCATATAAAATGTTCTTGCTGCAACAGCTTGAGCTTTCAAAGCTTCTTCCTCAAAATTAGCTGGTACTTCACTCGCAACTACTCCCATTACATACTCTTCCAAATCTATTTCCTCAACTCTATCTTCTGACCTATGATATAGCTTAACTTTACCATTAGACGGAAATGTTATTTTTGAACTCTTCATTATATCTTTGTCACTCAAGTTAAACGAATCAATTTTCCCTTTACCATTTTCTAAGAAAGCTATTGGTAATGCTATTAATATAGTAAAAATGATCAAAGTCATAGCTGCAATTATTTTCACATTATTGCTAATCTTTATACTTGTAGTCCTAGCATTAATTATCTTCATACTCTACCTCCTAAAGCCTGCACTCTAAAGTATATTGTCTTAGCCTAATAATTATGTTAATTATGTTAACTTTAAGCTACCCAAATTTAGATAAACCATAACTTTCTTAATTAGTCTCTCCTATAACTTACGCATAGATTTAACTTAAATATAAGCTATTAGAGATAAAAAAATCCCAAGCGACTGTGGTTAAGCTCCGTATTGTGCTTCGCACTCTTTTCATTTAAGTTCCGTATTGTGCTTCGCACTCTTTTCATATGTGTAGATTTTTTTCACGCATCTAGCTTTTCGAACGCATGTGAGAAAAGTCAGGCGAATAAGATTTCTTTTTTATTCTTTTTAAAATACCCAAACTATTTAATCAACCTTTTTTAATTTATCCCCTCAAGGAGTACCTCGTCCACAGATTTTACTAAAATATAAATTCCCAAAGAATAAAAAAGCATAATTAGGGATAGGTAACTAAATTTCATGTAAATTCCTTTATAAAACTTACATGAAAAATTTGTATACCTTGTTCATAACTATGAACCCTAATTATGCATACACACAATTCATATCTTAATCTACATATTTATTCTATATATTTCTGCTCCTAAATTCCTAAACTTTTCTTCAATTCTTACATATCCTCTATCAATATGATAAACATCATTTACCACTGTTTCACCATCTGCTACTAATCCACTTAGTATCATTGCTGCCCCAGCCCTTAAATCAGTTGCTTTAACTTCGCAGCCTGTGAGTCTTGGCTTGCCTTCAATTATAGCAGTTCTTCCATCAATCTTGATGTTGGCTCCCATCCTTTGCAATTCAGCAACATGCATAAATCTATTTTCGAAAACTGTTTCTGTAATAACACTAACACCTTCAACAATAGATAATAAACTCATCATTTGAGCTTGCATATCGGTTGGAAATCCTGGATAAGGAAGTGTTTTGATATCCAATGGCCTCTTACTTCCCCGTCCATCTACTACAATGGAATGATCTTTGTAATTGGTAAAACCTATTCCACATTCTCTTAACTTTTCTATTACAGGTCTTAAATGCTCTTCATTCACTCCATTTATCTTTATTTTACTATTTGTAATAGCTGCTGCTATCATAAATGTCCCTGCTTCTATTCTATCATATATAGGTGTATAACTAATTCCTTTTAGATTTTTAACACCAGTTATAGTTATCTTTCCAAATCCTGCTCCTTCTATTTTAGCCCCCATCTTATTTAAGAATTGCGCTAAATCCCAGATCTCTGGTTCTTCTGCTGCATTCTCTATTATAGTTGTTCCTTCAGCAAAGACAGATGCCATCATAATATTTTCAGTAGCGCCAACAGATGGAAAATCAAGGTAAATTCTGTTGCCCACTATTTTCTTTGCTCTCACCTCTACAAACCCATGACCTATTACAACCTCTGCTCCAAGTAATTTAAATCCTTTAAGATGCAAATCAATTGGTCTACTTCCTATGTTACATCCGCCTGGTAATGATAATTTACAATATCCAAATCTAGCAAGCATAGGTCCCATAATTAAAAATGATGCTCTCATTTTCCTCATAAGCTCTTCATTAGCATCCATTTCTACTATATTTTTCGTATTTATTGTTAATCTATCGTTTACGTTTGAAATATTAACGTCACAGTTTAGTTCGCTTAATAACTTACAAATAACCTCAACATCTTCTAACCTAGGTGCATTATCAATAATTATAGGCTCTGGGCACAATATAGTTGCTGCAATTATTGGTAAAATTGAATTTTTTGCACAACTTATATTAACTTCCCCTCTCAGTTCTTTTACACCTTTAACCACTATTTTCTCCATATTATCCTCCATAATGAATTGTTAAGCATATGAAAAATAACTGTCCAAAATATTACATATACTCTACTTTAGATAAATCCAATAAGGCTTTGCTAATAAGCAAATCTATACTCTACCCAAAGCAAAATAAAGGTTATATTGAAAAGCTTTTTCAATATGTCTTAATATGTTGTAAATATTATTGGCGTACCAATTATTATATGTGAACCAGTATCATAATCAACTAATGCAAAATTAATTTTTTCTCCATCGTTCAAATAACCTGTTCCTGAGTATCCATTACTGATTTTCATAAGTTGTGCCTTCCTTATGTTATATTCACTGACTAATCCATTTGTAAAATAATCACTATCTAATCCTTTTTCTTTACCTTCATAGTAAAGAAAATATTGCATATTTTCTAATTTTGAATTTTCAATATTCTTAAGTATGTTTTTCAAATACTTTGTCCCATATTTAGGATTCTTGTTTGTTAATATAATTTCAACATAACTATATACATCTTCACGCCATATTTTTATATCAATATTAAAATCACTATTAAACGCTTCAAACTCATCATTTCCACCATCTTTATAAGAAAGAGCCATATTTCTAGGTAAATTTTCTTTTATTCTATAAGCTTCATTTGCGATATTATTTTTCGTCCTATACTGAAGTTTTACACCATTTTCTTGAAACTCACTTATATCTTTCACTTTCATTTCTAAAGTATTGAATGAATTTTGAGCGCTGACTATATCGCTGGAAATAGCACCTATATTAAAAAAAGATAATAATATAAAAATTACTATACTCATTTTTATATTCATATTAAGACCCCCTTAATTTATCTTCTTAATTATGGCCATCTCCTTTAACTTTTATTCTCTTTTCTATCCAGCTATATAATATATAATATAAATTTCTTAAAATTTTGTGATAGATTGTCAATATCTAGAATAAAAAATAATAAAAAATAAAGTGTAGCATCTTTATACGGATATTTCCTATATAAAAGATGGTACACTTTAATTTATAGTAACATTATCTATTAGATTTTTTTAGAGCTAATCTTTGCTTTGCCCTAAAGAATGCTGCCTCTGCTCTTCCTCTATTGTAGTTTTCGGAGTTTTTTAATCTATCTTCTGCTCTTCTAAAAGCTCGTTCTGCTCTTTCTTCATCAATATCTTCTTCAAACTCAGCAGCATCACTACTTATAACCATTTCGTTATTATTAATCTGAACAAGTGACTTAGAAATAAATAACTCTTCATCATTTCCCTTAGCATCTTTGAATTTCGCGATGCAAGGTATAGTAGTAGATATTAGACTTTGATGATTTGCAAGTACTTGAAATTCTCCATCTGCACTTTTTAAAGTTACTTTTTCTACTTGATCATTATACACTTCACGACCAGGTGTTATAATTTTTAGTAAAAAGGTATTAGCCATAATTGCTCATCCCCTTTATCCTAATTTTTTTGCTTTTTCTATAACATCATCTATAGTTCCTGCAAATAAGAAAGCTGATTCTGGCAATTCATCGTATTTACCTTCAAGAATTTCTTTAAATCCTCTTACTGTTTCTTTTACTGGAACATACTTACCTTTTAATCCTGTAAATTGTTCACCAACTGTAAATGGTTGAGATAAGAATCTTTGAATTCTTCTTGCTCTAGCCACGACAGCCTTATCTTCATCTCCTAATTCGTCAACACCTAAGATAGCGATAATATCTTGTAATTGCTTATATTTTTCAAGAACGTGTTTAACATCAGCTGCTACTTTATAGTGCTCTTCTCCAACAATTCTTGGATCAAGGATTCTTGAAGTTGATTCTAATGGATCAACAGCTGGATATATACCAAGTTCCGCAATACCTCTAGATAAAACTGTTGTTGCATCTAAATGTGCAAATGTTGTTGCTGGAGCTGGGTCTGTTAAGTCATCGGCTGGAACATATACAGCTTGAACTGACGTAATAGAACCATTAACTGTTGATGTAATTCTTTCCTGAAGTGCACCCATTTCAGTTGCAAGTGTTGGCTGATATCCAACCGCTGAAGGTGTTCTTCCAAGTAATGCTGAAACCTCTGAACCTGCTTGAGTATATCTGAATATGTTATCTATGAATAGTAACACATCTTGACCTTTATCTCTAAAATACTCTGCCATAGTAAGACCTGTTAATGCAACTCTCATTCTGGCACCCGGTGGCTCATTCATTTGTCCAAATACTAATGCCGTCTTATCAATAACTCCTGACTCTCTCATTTCATGATATAAGTCATTACCTTCTCTTGATCTTTCACCAACTCCAGTAAATACTGATAAACCACCATGTTGTTTAGCTATGTTGTTTATTAATTCTTGGATTAAAACTGTTTTACCAACTCCAGCTCCTCCAAATAGACCTATCTTACCACCTCTTTGATATGGTGCAAGTAAGTCTACTACCTTGATTCCTGTTTCAAACATTTCAGGCTCAACTGATTGATCTTTAAAGCTTGGTGCTGGTCTATGAATCGGATATTCTTGTTTTACTTCAATATCCCCGCACTTATCAATAGGCTTTCCTAAAACATTAAATAATCTTCCTAATACTTCTTCTCCTACTGGAACAGAAATAGGTGCTCCTGTGTCAACAGCATCCATTCCCCTCTTTAATCCTTCTGTAGCTGACATAGCTATTGTTCTAACTATATCATCTCCAACGTGTTGTTCAACTTCTGCTACTAATTCATAATCTCCCGCCTTAATAACAATGGCATTATATAAATCTGGGAGAGAATCTGAATCAAACTTTATATCTATTACCGGTCCAATTACTTGAACTACTTTTCCCATCTTTCCAGGCATAAGATACCTCCTTACTAATTTTGAGCTGCTGCTCCTCCAACAATTTCAGATATTTCTTGCGTAATCGCACCTTGCCTAATTCTATTAAATTTAAGCTTTAATTTGTCTAATAGATCATCTGCATTCTTTGTTGCTCCGTCCATAGCTGTCATTCTTGTACTTTGTTCACTACATTTCGAACTTAATAAAATGCTTCTGATTTTTCCTTTTAGATAAATATTAAGAGCATCTTCTAATACTATATCTAAATCCGGCTCAATAAGAAATGATCCTGTTGTGCCTTCAGATTTACTTATAGGCAAAATCTTAACTGACTTTGTTTCTTGTTTAACTGATGATATAAAGTCAGAGTATACAATATTAACCTCTGATACATCACCATTTAAATACATTTCAAGAGCTTTATCAAATATTTCTTTTGCTTCGCTTACTGTTGGCACATCTTCAATACCAACATATTCTCCTACTGGTTCTATCTTAATTCTCTTTAAATAACCAAGACCTTTGCTTCCAACTAAAACAATCTTTGCAGTATCCTTTTTATCTTTAATTTGACTTACTAATTGAGATACTACACTACTGTTAAACCCACCGCACAATCCTGAATCTGATGTTATTACTACATATAGTTTATTTTGACTATCATTCCCTTCAAAATAAACATTGCTTCCTTCTTCACCAGCTGTAGTTGCAAGATTTCTTACGACAGGTTCAGTTATATCAATAAACTTATTGTTTACTGCTAACTCATTTTTAGTTTTTCTTAACTTAGAAGTGGCAACAAGTCCCATTGCATTAGTGATTTTTCTTGTATTTTCAACTGATTTAATTCTCTTTTTAATTTCAAGAAGTCCAGCTGCGCCCATTATCTCCACCTCCTAAGAAGGGCATAGCTTAAGAATTTAAGCTATGCTTCTTGTAAAAATATCTTTTTAAACTCAACTATTGCTTCCTCTAACATAGATTTTATTTCATCAGTTAAAGTTTTTCCTGTAATAATTGATTTTTCAATTTCTCTATGATGAGTATCAACATACTCTAAGAATTCTTTTTCGAATCTCTTTATATCGCTAACTTTAATGTCCGATAAGAAATCATTAACAGCTGCATATAATATTATGATTTGCTTTCCAACTTCAAGTGGACTATATTGATCTTGTTTTAATACTTCAACTAATCTCTTACCTTTTTCAAGTCTTCTACTAGAATCGGCATCTAAGTCAGATCCAAATTGTGAAAAGGCTTCTAGCTCTCTATATTGTGCTAGTTCCAATCTTAAAGTACCACTTACCTGTTTCATAGCTTTAATTTGTGCACTACCACCAACTCTTGATACTGATATACCTGCATTTACTGCTGGTCTTTGTCCTGCATTAAATAAATCAGATTCTAAGAATATTTGACCATCAGTGATTGATATAACATTAGTTGGTATGTACGCAGTAACATCTCCGGCTTGAGTTTCTATAATTGGAAGTGCTGTAATTGATCCACCACCTAATTCTTTAGATAGCTTCGCAGCTCTTTCAAGTAATCTTGAATGTATATAGAAAACATCTCCTGGGTAAGCTTCTCTTCCTGGTGGTCTCTTAAGTAATAATGACATTGCTCTATATGCAGTTGCATGTTTTGAAAGATCATCATATATTATTAATACATCTTTACCTTGATGCATAAAATATTCTCCTATAGTGCATCCAGAATATGGAGCCATATATTGAAGTGGAGCTGATTCTGAAGCTGTAGCACTTACAACTATACTATAATCCATAGCCCCCATTTCAGTTAATGTATTAAATATATGAGCAACTGTAGATTGCTTTTGACCGATAGCAACATATATACATATAACATCTTTACCCTTTTGGTTTAATATTGTATCTATAGCTATAGCTGTTTTACCTGTTTGTCTGTCTCCAATGATAAGTTCTCTTTGTCCTCTACCTATTGGAATCATTGAATCTATAGCTTTAATTCCAGTTTGTAATGGCTCATTAACAGAACTTCTATCAATTATACCTGCTGCTGGAATTTCGATTGCTCTAGTTTGGCTTGTGCTTATAGGTCCCTTACCATCAATTGGTTCTCCTAATGCATTAACAACTCTTCCAATCATTGCTTCGCCTACAGGAACTTCAACAACTCTTCCTGTTCCTTTAACTGTATCGCCTTCTTTTATTCCTTTTTCTTCTCCTAAAAGAACACAACCAACATTATCCTGTTCAAGATTTAAAACCATCCCATATACATTGTTAGGAAATTCTAATAATTCCCCTTGCATACAATTATCTAATCCATAAACTCTTGAAACACCATCTCCAATTTGGATTATAGTACCAGAATCTACTGTTTTGATATCTTTTTCGTATTTCTCTATTTCCTTCTTTATAATAGAAGTTATTTCTTCTGGTTTAATATTCATGGATTCACCTCTATTCTTTCTTAAGCATTAATTCTTTCATTTCTTCTACCTTTGATTTTATAGTTCCATCAATAATATCATTTCCAACTTTAACATAAACTCCGCCTAGGAGACTTTTGTCTATTTTAGTATCAAATAAAATATTTTTTTCGTATTTTTTTTCAAAGATAGCTTTTAATTGTTCTAACTCTTCATCTAAAAGTGGTACAACTGTTTTAACTATACCTCTTATAGTATTTCTTCTTTCCAGATCAATCTTTTCCATTTGATCTAGTATTTCTCTTAACTGAAGAATTCTATCCTTTTCAATCAATATCATCATGAAAGAAAGTAATTCTTCATCAATTTTTCCTTTAAACAAATCAGTAAATAACTGTTTCTTTTTTGCTGTGTTTATTTTAGGATGATTAATTACTTCATAAAACTCTTTATTTTCATCAAATATATCACATATGTCTGTTAAGTCTCGCAAATATTCATCCACTTTATTGTTCTTTTCAGCAATTTCATACAGAGCTAACGCATATCTTTTTTCTAAATACTCCTGCATACTTACATACCTACCTTAGCAATAAAATCGCCAATAAGTTTTCTATGTGTTGCTTCATCTACCTGCTGCTCTAATGCTTTAACTGAAAGCTCTACCGCTAAATCTACTGCTTGTTTTTTAATCTCATATTCTGCTTTTTCTTTTTCTCTTTCAATTTCTAAGTTAGCTCTTTCTTTTATTGAATTTGCTTCAACTTTTGCATTTTGAACAATTTCCTCGTAAAGTTTATCACCTTTTGCTCTTTGAGCTTCAGTGATTTTCTTCCCTTCTTCTTTAGCTGATTGTAAAATTTGTTCATTTTTTACCAAATACATTCTAGCTTTTTCAGCATCTTCATCTGCTTTACTTATCGTTTGATTAACGAGATTTTGTCTTTCTTCAATTATTCCTTTGATTTTATCCCAAAAGAAATGTTTTAAAATCAAGATTATCAGACCAAAATTAATCCAATTGAATATAATTGTTGATACATTTACTTCCATTTTTACTTATATCCTCCCTTCGGAGTCAATGCAATTAACTCATACAAATTTATTATCTGTTCATTAACATAAATGCCATTACTAATCCATATATTGCTGTAGTTTCACAAAGTGCTGCACCTAATATGAAAAATGTCATTACTCTTCCTGATGCTTCTGGTTGTCTTCCTACTGCTTCAACTGCCTTACCAGCTGCAATTCCAATACCTACTCCTGCTCCAATACCAGATAATACAGCTATACCAGCTGCTAGAACTCCTAAACTCATTATGATTCCTCCTAAGATATTAATTAATTTTAATTTTTTAATAATTTTCTAAACTTATTCTTCTGCTATTTGTTTGATATTAATCATAGTTAGCATTGTAAATACTATCATTTGAATTAATCCATCAAATAAATCGAAATATGCGTGTAATATTACAGGTATACCAAACTGTGCAAAAATTGATATTGAACTCAATCCATGATACACCAATTCTAATAATATTACTGCTGCGACCATGTTACCAAAAAGTCTTAGCGCCAAAGACATTGGCAAAATAATTCTTTCTATTATGTTTAATGGCAGCATAGGGATAAATGGATGTAACAATCCCTTTCCAAACCCAAGTATTCCATTCTTTCTAATAGCATTTAAATTCACTACTAAAAATGTGGTTATTGCGAAGGATGCTGTTATGCTCAAATCACTTGTAGGTGGCTTAAATCCTAATAATCCAACTAGATTTAGTATTAGCAAATAGATCATTAATGTTCCTATATAAGGCAGAAATGATTCATATTCTTCACCCATAGTACCAACCATAAAGTCCCTTATTGCTTGATAGACTTTTTCCAAAGCCGCTTGGGTCTTACCAGGTTTTAACTTCAAGTTTTTTGTTAATAGAAAAGCACCTATCCCTAAAATTGCGATAATAATCCATTCAATTATTATCCCTGCAGTAATATCTACTGTAACGCCAAAAATTTCAGGTGAAAATATAGGTATCACGGGCTCCACTCTAAACACTTCCTTTCCTATTTTCTTTAATACGAAAAACTATAAGTAGTACATAATGTGAAACAAAACCTATCATATAATATATTACGTATTCCATGTTTCCCAAAAAAGGAAATATTGTGGCAATTATGAATGCCATCCTAATAAAATACGTAGGAATTATAATCCATGCTCTATTTTTATCCAAAAACTTTCCAACTATATAACCACTTGCTAGAAAATTTATTAACGAAACACACATGCCTATCATATAGATTCCTGCATTTATAAAGGTGGAAATTAAGACTATTATTAAAGATATCAATAATCCGCTCCCCAAATCATATTTTATCGTCTGTAGAAGCAGTTTATTCACTTCTTTATTCATACATAACCCCCTTAACCTCAATATCAGTAATTATATCTTTATATTTATCTTTAATAAAACACTATTTGAAAGTAAAATCAGCTTATTTTTACTTTATAATGAATTTATATTTCATATACTCGTGAATGCTCAGCTAATATTGGTTATTTCTTCATTTTTCTCATTTAATGATTTTTAAAAACTTGCTTTATTCAATTTTCTAAATATTCCGTAACATTTATCTACAAAATATTATTTTTGTTAACATTTTCATTACAAATTTTGTCATCAATTTTCAAAAATTTGGTGAATTTTATACTATTTTTGGGTTTTATAAAGCTATACTTACTATTATACATTTCATATTATTGAATACAGAAATTAATCCTTATTCAATATTTATTTTTTTTCAATCTACAATTACCAAATTTATATGTATTATTTTTTAGCAAATCCTCGCATTAACTATGTTATGAAGTATATAAAACACCTTAATGAAATATATGATTAAAAATTCTTTCATTTTTTCCACTGGTTTATATATAGTAATTATTTTGATAATATTTTTACCCCTTGTATCAGATAATGAATATACATAATAATTTCATTTTCCACTGGCTCTATCTAATTTAATACATGCATTTCTATTTTCTTCTTTTAACTTTATTTTATACTCTTATTTAATAAAAAAAGGTTACCATGAGAATTATCATAGTAACCTTTTTAAATCTTAATTTATATTAAATTCTTTCAACGATAAGAGCTGTTCCCATTCCGCCACCTATACAAAGTGTAGCTAATCCTTTTTTAGCATCTCTCTTTTCCATTTCATGAAGAAGAGTTACTAATATTCTTGCACCTGATGCTCCAACTGGATGACCTAAAGCAATTGCTCCACCATTTACATTAACTTTTGACATATCGAATTTTAAATCTTTAGCAACTGCTAAGCTTTGAGCAGCAAAAGCTTCATTAGCTTCGATTAAATCTAAGTCTTCTACTGTTAAGTTAGCTTTTTCTAAAGCTTTCTTAGTTGCATGGAATGGTCCATATCCCATGATAGCTGGATCTAATCCTTTTGAACCGTAAGAAAGTATTTTAGCCATTGGTTTAAGTCCTAATTCTTCTGCCTTTTCTGCACTCATAACAACAAAAGCTGCTGCTCCATCATTAATACCTGATGCATTACCTGCTGTAACAGTACCATCTTTAATAAATGCTGGCTTTAATTTAGCTAAAGTTTCTGCTGTTGTTCCGAATCTTGGGAATTCATCTGTATCAAATACTTTTGGTTCTCCCTTTCTTTGAGGAATAACAACTGGAACTATTTCATCTTTAAATCTTCCTGACTTGATTGCTGCTTCAGCTTTTTGTTGAGATGAAGCTGAGAAAGCATCTTGCTCTTCTCTAGTTAATCCCCATTGTTTAGCAATATTTTCAGCTGTAACTCCCATATGATAGTTGTTAAAAGCATCCCATAATGCGTCTTTTATCATTGTATCAACTAATTTGCCATCGCCCATTCTTTGTCCCCATCTTGCTTTGTCCAATGCATATGGAGCAGCTGACATATTTTCCATACCTCCAGCAACAACAACATCAGCATCTCCTGCTTTAATCATTTGTGCTGCTAAACTAACTGCTCTAAGACCTGATCCACAAACCTTATTAATAGTCATAGCTGAAACTTCTTGTGGTAATCCAGCTTTTATTGTTGATTGTCTTGCGGTATTTTGACCAAGACCAGCTTGAATTACATTACCCATAATAACTTCTTCAATTAATTCAGGTTTTACTCCAGCTCTATTTACGGCTTCTTTAATTACTAAAGCTCCTAAATCTACTGCTGAGACATCTTTTAATGCTCCACCAAAACTACCTAATGCTGTTCTTACTGCACTTACAATAACTACCTCTCTCATGTTTGACCTCCTAAAATTTTATAGATTATTTTATTAACTTTCGTTAAATTATTAACATAACTAAATTATACCTTTTATTATTTCTTTTATCAAGCATAAATTGTTAAAATTTAAACAAACTTTATCTTTTAAATTCTTCTACTTCTCTTGTTGTCAAACCAAAATATTTTAATATAGCATCTGCTATTCTTCTAGATGCAATTCCATCTCCATAAGGATTTATAGATTTACTCATTTTACAATAAGCATCAGGGTTTCTAAGTAACTCGTTTGCCTCTGATACTATTTGATCTATATTAGTTCCAACCAACTTAACGGTGCCTGCCTCTACAGCTTCTGGTCTTTCAGTAACGTCTCTCAACACAAGTACAGGTTTTGCTAAATGTGGTGCTTCCTCTTGCAATCCCCCTGAATCTGTCATAACCATAAACGATTTATTCATCAAATTATGCGTTTCCTTAGTATCTAATGGTGACAGCAAGTGAATTCTTTCTTTTCCTCCAAGTCTCTCATAAACTACATCTTTAACTACAGGATTCAAATGAACTAAGTACACTAATTCTACGTCTTCATTCTGTTCAACTATTTTGTTTAATGCTATACATATATTTTGGATTCCTTCTCCCCAGTTTTCTCTTCTATGAGCAGTTATCATTATTACTTTCTTACTAAAATCAATATTATTTAACTCTTCGTTTTCAAAGATGTAATCATCTTCAACTGTATGTTTCATAGCATCAATTACAGTATTTCCTGTAACATATATATCACTCGCATTTATTCCTTCCCTTAGTAAGTTCTCCTTCGAACCTTTAGTTGGTGCAAAATGTAGATCAGCTAGACTTCCTGTAAGTTTTCTATTCATTTCCTCTGGAAAAGGAAAATACTTATTAAAAGTCCTTAGACCTGCTTCAACATGCCCAACTTTAATTTGCTGATAGAATGCAGCTAAAGAACCTGCAAATGTAGTTGTAGTATCTCCATGAACTAATATCATATCTGGCTTTTCTTCTTTAAAAACTTCCTCTAACCCTTCTAAAACTCTACTCGTAATTCCTGTTAAAGTCTGTTTTGTCTTCATTATATTTAAATCAAAATCAGGTTTTATATCAAATAATTCCAAAACTTGATCTAACATTTCTCTGTGTTGAGCTGTCACGCAAACTTTCGATTCAATCTCTTCTCTTCTTTCTAATTCCTTTACTAAAGGTGCCATTTTTATAGCCTCAGGTCTAGTTCCAAAAATCGTAATAATTTTCTTTGTACTCAAATTATTTCCTCCTATATTTAAGCAATTATAGATTTTTCTCATTCTATTTCTAAGTACTGTCTTTATGTATATTTAAAATCAAGTTAAACTTAATTCAGGCGTAGTTTAGTCTCCATCTGAATCTTAGTTGAAACTTATCCAGCGCCGTGCAGCCGTTATCTCCTCATTAAAGAAAAAAGCGTATTACGCATACTATCTATCTGGTAAAGTTTATACTTTAAAAATAAATCCAACTCGCAATGCTTGTTGGATTTATTCAAATATGCAAATTCTAAAAAATTAATACCCTGCGTCTTTTACTATTCTTAGAGAGTCATCGTCTTCTATCCATGAATCTACGCTTATTTCTCTATACTCCTGCTTTGAATCCCTTATAATAACATTAGAAATTCCAGCATTAATTATCAATCTCTTACACATGGAGCAAGAGTTTGCATCCCTTACATATTCTCTTGTTTTTGCATCTCGTCCTACCAAATATAATGTAGCTCCAATCATATCTCTTCTAGAAGCGCTTATTATTGCATTAGCTTCACTATGTACACTCCTGCACAACTCATAATGAGTACCTCTTGGAACTTTCAACTTTTCTCTTATGCAACTATTCAAGTCCATGCAATTTTTTCTACCTCTAGGTGCTCCTGTGTATCCAGTAGAAATTATTTCATCATTTTTAACAATTATAGAACCATAGTTTCTCCTCAGACAAGTTCCTCTCTCTAAAACTGTTTCAGCAATATCCAAGTAATAATTTTTCTTATCTCGTCTCTCCATTTTCTATATTCCCCCCAGTAAAATTATCTTGGGTCATTCAGAAACTTATGTATATAGCTTTTAATTCTAATAAATCACTAATTACTTAGTGCCAAATAATCTATCTCCAGCATCACCAAGACCTGGAACAATATATCCATGTTCATTTAATTTTTCATCAATTGATGCTAAGTATATATCAACATCATCATGTGCTTTTTTAATAGCTTCTATACCTTCTGGTGCTCCAACCAAGCACATTAATTTTAAATTTTTTGCACCTCTATTTTTTAACATAGTTAAAGCATCTATTGCAGATCCGCCTGTAGCAAGCATTGGATCAACTACTATAATATCTCTTTCTGCAATATCTTGTGGCATTTTACAAAAATATTCAACTGGTTGAAGTGTTTTCTCATCTCTATATAATCCAATATGTCCAACCTTAGCTGCTGGTATTAAATTAAGTACTCCATCAACCATTCCAAGACCAGCTCTTAAAATAGGAACTACAGCCATTTTCTTTCCTGAAAGCATTTTACATTTAGTAACTGCTACTGGTGTTTTCACTTCTACTTCTTCCGTATTTAAATCTCGTGTGACTTCATACGCCATTAACATTGAGATTTCTTCTACTAATTTTCTAAAATCCTTTGAACCTGTTTTTTCATCTCTTAAGATTGCCAACTTATGTAATATTAGTGGATGATTTATTTCTATAACTTTGCTCATTATTATTCCTCCAAGTTTGCTTTTAGTATTTATAGCCCTTTATATTTATATACCCCATTTAGCTTTCTAATAATATAAATTAATATTGTTGCAGCATAGCTGCTTTTTCTAATCTAAATGATCTTGGTTGCAGCATAGCTGCTTTTTTCTAATCTAAATGATCTTGGTTGCAGCATAGCTGCTTTTTTCTAATCTAAATGATCTTGGTTGCAGCATAGCTGCTTTTTTCTAATCTAAATGATCTTGGTTGCAGCATAGCTGCTTTTTTCTAATCTAAATGATCTTGGTTGCAGCATAGCTGCTTTTTTCTAATCTAAATGATCTTGGTTGCAGCATAGCTGCTTTTTTCTAATCTAAATGATCTTGGTTGCAGCATAGCTGCTTTTTTCTAATGTGTATACTTTTTTTCAATATCTGAAATCTTATCTATTCTTTTTTGGTGCCTATCTCCTTCAAATTTAGCTGATATAAATGTTTTTACTATATCTAAAGCAAGACCTGCTCCAACAACTCTTTGGCCCATAGTTAATATATTAGCATTATTGTGTTCTCTTGTTGCATGGGCACTAAATGTATCTGAACATAGTGCTGCTCTAATTCCTGGTACCTTATTGGCCGCAATACCAATTCCTATTCCTGTACCACATATTAATATACCAAACTCATATTCCTTTGCAGCAACCGCTTCTGCTACTGGTAATGCAATATCCGGATAATCGCAAGAACCTGTTGAATATGTACCAAAATCCTTAATCTCATGCTTTTCACTTTCTAAAAACTTTATGATTTCATTTTTAAGTTCAAATCCACCATGATCGCATCCAATTGCAATTTTCATAATTAAATCATCTCCTAATTTATTTTGTGATTTTTCAACATGCATAATTATTATACATTTATGATATCAAATCCAGCAGCTTTATTTAATCTATTCATAATAGCTACCCCTACACCTTTTTCTTCATATCCTTCTGCAAAAACTAAATCCGCTCCTAGGTCATCACACTTTCTCAATGCTTCAAATAAACTTCTAGCAACTGTTGATAAATCACTTAGACTACCCAATACTATACTAGTTCCTTCTGTATATTCATCAACATTTTCTTCAACAGTGAGGATACATACTTTTTTACCTTTTTCTATATTATAGTGTACCATTTCGCGGATTTTTTCAATAGTTTTTTTTCTTTCCCCAGAAATTATTGTAACTTTAGCATTTGGTGCATAATGCTTATACTTCATTCCAGGAGCCTTTGGCTTTAAGTTTTCGCTTGGTTTTTCCATTATAGCTTTATCTATTTCAATTCTTGGGTCAACTTCTCTAAGCATCTCTAATGTAATACCACCTGGTCGTAAAACTATAGGTGGTACTACTGTGCAATCCACTATAGTAGATTCAACACCTATGTCACTCTGTTCTCCTCCAAGAATATAATCAACCTTCCCATCAAGATCCTCTATGCATCTCTGAAAATCTGTTGGACTCGGTCTCCCACTTATATTAGCAGAAGGTGCTGCTATAGTTGTCTGAGATAATTCAATTAGTTTTCTAGCTACTTCATTATCAGGCATTCTTATTCCGATAGAGTTTAAATTAGCACTTGTTACATTAGGTATTATATCTTTCTTACTCAAAATTATTGTGAGTGGTCCTGGCCAAAATCTATTTATAAGTTCATCAGCTACTTTTGGTATTTCTTTTGCATATAGATCAAGTTTCTTCGACGAAACATGAATTATGAGTGGATTATCTTGCGGTCTTCCTTTGGCCTTAAATATTTTTTCTACCGCTTCTTCATTAAGTGCATCTGCACCCAATCCATAAACTGTCTCCGTAGGAAAAACTACAGTACCGCCATTTTTTATACATTCAGCAGCTTCTCTTATTTTCTCTTCATCCTCACTAACATTTTTGATCATACTAATTTTAGTTTTCAAACATATTACCTTCTTCCCCTAATTCTAAACTTATTGTTTATAAAAAAATTCCTAATTAAACTATAAGCTGGCCTCTTGATATTTTTATATTTTGTATACTTTCATCAGTGTAAATAGCTTTAACGCAATTCCTATATATTGAATCTAATAATAAATACTTCTTTAGTCCACCTCTTTTTATTACTTGAAAATAATACTCTTTCTGAGAATTTAATTGTTTTATAGAATTATAATCTTCAATAATTTGTGGATATCTTCTTAAAAACCCATCATCAACAGGTCTCAATCCCTTATTTTTAAAAACAACATTTGTTATTAAAACTATTTCTAAATCATAGTCAGATTTATTTGTATGTACAAGTACAACTTTATCACATATAATTAAATATTCTTTAATGGAAATACCGACCTTGAAAATCAACCTATTATTTAAGCACCTATATTCAACAATATAGGCATTCATCTTAATTATAATAGCTATAACTATTAAAAATTCTATAAAAATCACATAACTAATATAAAAAATAGTAGTTAATCCGGTTATTATTAGAACTGTTGGAAGAAAAAACGCAATAATAACCATGGTAATTAAGAAAATTTTTAAATGTAATCGCTCTTTTTTTACAGCCTTATATATATCCATAATCAATCTCCAATGTACTTTTAAAGCCCTACATATATAAAATGCAAGGCTTTGCTTTATAGTTATTACATTTGTGTGTTTCCCATTAATTTCATCTTTTCAGCTTGGTCAGCTGTAATAAGTGCATTTATCATTTCATCAATATCTCCACCCAAAAATGTATCTAACTTATATAAAGTTAGTCCTATTCTGTGGTCTGTAATTCTTCCTTGAGGATAATTATATGTTCTAATTCTTTCACTTCTATCCCCAGTTCCAACTTGGCTCTTTCTGTCTTCTGCTATTCCTTGTGCTCTTTCTCTTTCTGCCTGTTCATATAATCTTGATTTTAAAACTTTCATAGCTTTTTCTTTATTTTTTAATTGTGACTTTTCATCTTGACATGAAACTACAAGCCCTGTAGGCAAGTGAGTAATTCTTACAGCCGAGTCTGTAGTATTAACGCACTGTCCTCCATTTCCTGAAGCTCTAAATACGTCTATTCTAACATCTTTATCTGCAACTTCTATTTCAACATCATCAACTTCTGGTAGCACTGCTACTGTAGCTGTTGACGTATGAATCCTTCCACTTGATTCAGTATCTGGTACTCTTTGAACTCTATGAACTCCACTTTCATATTTTAATTTAGAATAAGCTCCATTACCTTTTATCATAAAAACAACTTCTTTAAAACCACCAAGATCTGTTTCATTCAAACTCATGATTTCTACGCCCCATCGTTGAGTTTCAGCATATCTTGTATACATTCTAAATAAATTGTATGCAAATAGTGCAGCTTCTTCGCCACCTGCACCCCCTCTGATTTCAACAAATACGTTCTTATCATCATTAGGATCTTTTGGTAATAATAAAATTTGTATTTCTGTTTCTAGTTGTTCTTCTCTATTTGTGAGATCAGTTATTTCTTCATTTAACATTTCTCTCATCTCTTTATCGCTTTCACCGCTTAACATTTCTTTGTTAGCTTTTAAATCTTCAACTACTTTCTTATATTCCCTATAGCTATTAACTATAACTTCTAAGTCAGCATGTTCCTTACATAGTTTTCTCCATTCATTCTGATTCTGCATAATTGATGGATCACTTATTTTCACTGATAATTCATCATATTTGTTTTCTATAAATTCTAATTTATCTAATAACATTTGATCACTCCGTACTTCTTTTTTCACATTTCTACATTATATCATATTTTAATTACTTAACCAACTAACCTCATTTATAAATTATACATCCTATGACTTCTTAATTCGTTCTTATACCTAAAAGATCTGTTTCAATTAAATTTTAATTCCAACTACCACCCTATCAAGGCTAGCAAAATCTTTAACAATTTTCACATTAGTAAAACCGTTATTTTCCATTAATAGTTTCACCGCTTCTCCTTGATTATATCCTATTTCAAATGCTAATATCCCACTTTCTCTCAATGTATATTGGCTTTGGTCAATTATTTTTCTATAAAAATCTAATCCGTCATTTCCACCATTTAATGCAGTGTGCGGTTCATAATTCTTTACATCCTCCATTAATTTCCCAATTTCACATTCCTCAATATACGGAGGATTTGATACTATAATGTCATATATTTTATTATTTTTTATCGACTCTTCTAGCAAATCACTTTTTATAAAGAAAACTCTATCTTCTAACTTATTTTTCTCTATATTAATTAGTGATACTTTTTCCGGAATAGGATAATAGTCTATTAAATCAACTTTTATATTTTGCCTAAAATGTGCTAATGATATACCAACTGCACCAGATCCAGAACACAAATCGCATATTTGCATTTCTTGATTTTCTTCTATAATTTTAAGAACTTCATCTACAAGTATCTCTGTATCCCCTCTTGGTATTAAAACACCTTCTTCAACATAAAATTCGATACCCATAAATTCACATTTATTTAGAATATATTTTACTGGCATTTTATTTCTACGTTTTTCAATCAAATCAAAATATTTTTCAGCATCTTCCTTACTTACTTCATCTTCTTTATGTGTAATTAAGTAAACCCTATCTTTCTCAATAATATTTCCTAACAATAGCTCTGCATCTAACCTAGCAGTATCTATGCCATTTTCTTTTAATGTAAATGTACCTGTTTTTATCAGCTCTTCAATATTTTTATTTGGATCTTTTATTCCTTCTGCTGCTTTCAACGATGCAATAGCCACTTCAATTTGGGAATCATCTGGTTCTTTAGTTGTTAACAGTTGTAACTTAAGACCAGGATACGCTATTATTTGAGCTAGCATACTGTCATTTTTACCAAGCCATTTTATTATCTCATAACTAATCCCTGTAACTACTGGTATAAGAATAATTCTAAGAGCTAACCTTTCTATGATTCCACCCCACCCAGTAAAAGAAAACACTATAATACTAACAAACATTACCAAAAATAAAAAGTTAGTACCGCATCTTGGATGTAATCTTGATTGTTTTCTAACGTTCTCTACAGTTAATTCTTCCATAGCTTCATAACAGAATATAGTCTTATGTTCAGCTCCGTGGTATTGAAACACTCTATATATATCGTTAAGTTTGCTTATAGAAAACATATAAAGCAAGAGAATCACTATTCTTATAAGAGCTTCGATCAGATTCAGCATTACATTCGAAATACCTACACCTTTGAAAACTGATGCTATGCCTGTTGGCAATGCAACGAAAAGTCCTATAGCGAAAAGAAAAGAAATAAACATAGTTATTGCCATTAATACACTATTAGCCCTTTCTCCCAGTTTGTCATCTAACCATTTTTCAAATTTAGAAGGTTCTTCATTATCTTCTTCCAAAAATGATGCTGAGTAGTTTAATGATTCCATTCCAACCTTCATTGATTCTACTAGTACGAAAAAACCTCTAAGAAAAGGTATATTTAAAATCGGATATTTTTTTGTTACTGGTCTATTATCTTTAAAATCTATTTCTATATTACCTTTGGGAGTTCTAACAGCAGTCGCAAGATTTTTACTTCCTCTCATCATAACACCTTCTATGACAGCTTGCCCTCCAACATCACGTCTTTCCATTTATAAAAATCACTTACTCTCCTAATTAATTTTCTTTGTATTTATAGTAGCACTCTCCACACAATGACTCATATTCAACATTATCTTCATCATCAATTGCGATTTGTTCTCCCTCAAATACAAATTTATTATTTATTTTTCTTCCATTAAATATGGCTTTCCTACCGCATGCACAGATTGTTTTCATTTCTTCAATACTATGAGCCAACAATAACAATCTTGTACTACCTTCAAATCCATTTCTTTTAAAATCAGTTCTTAGACCATAACATATTATAGGTATATTAATCTTTACAGCAATTTCAAACAACTGATCTATTTGTGATTCTCTTAAAAATTGAACTTCGTCTACTAGTATACAGTCTATTTTATTATTTTCTTTTATATAATTACTGATTATTTGAAAGATATCATCCTGATCTGAAACTAATAAATCTACCCGCCTATTTACTCCTAACCTAGATACAAGTGTGTCTCCACCTTTGTTATCAATTCTAGGTTTAATAATTACCACCTTCATACCACGTTCTTCATAATTATAAGCAACTTGCATTAAATGAGTTGATTTTCCAGAATTCATGGCCCCATATCTAAAATATAATTTACTCATCTGTAAAATACTCTCCTTATTTAAGGTATCATAATCGATTATATCATTTAATAGTGATCATAAAAAGACATTTTTATATTATTTACATACACGGATTTATTATTGACGCTAAAATTCTACTATGATATAATATGGTGGTTGTTATTGAATAATTAACATAGTTTATATAATTGAAAGAGGTGAAAAATAATGAGAGAAGGCATACATCCAGAATACCACCACAATACAGTGGTTAAGTGTGCATGTGGAAACACTTTCACTACTGGTTCTGTTAAAGAAGAACTAAAAGTTGAAATATGCTCTAAATGCCACCCATTCTTCACTGGTAAACAAAAAATTGTTGACGTTGGTGGAAGAGTTGATAAATTCAACAAGAGATTCAACCTTGACAACAAGTAATAACTTTATGAGGAAAGACGATGTCTTTCCTTTTTTATTCATATTTCTAATATATTAGAAATATATATTTTACTGCAATTGTTTGCAAACTTATACATACTTAAAATTTAAATAACTAAATTTTAATATATTAGCGTATATAATTTAATATTTAAATTATATACTATACATGGTAAACTATGTAATATAATAATGTTGAAATGAGTGACTTTCATGAAAAAAGTTTTAATCTTAACAACATCTACAGGACAGGGACATAATCAAGCTGCTGCTTCGGTAGAGGAATCATTTAATAATTCTGGTTATGAGATTACAAAGCTTGATTTTTTAGCCAAGAATAGCAAGCTTCTTAACGATATAATTGTAATTGGATATGAGTTTTCGGCATCGAAGTTTCCCAAAACTTATGGTTTCTTTTACAAACTAACTGACACAAATTTAACTAATAAACTATTAAAACTCATCTTCTTTATGGCAAGAAAGAAGGTTTCGAAACTTATAAACAAAATACAACCAGATGTCATCATAGCTACCCATTCAATTAATATTAGCGTAATTTCAGATCTAAAAAAGAATGGATTGGATATACCTTTTATTTTAGTGGTTACAGATTTTAAGGCTCATTATTTATATGTGGATTCTTACGTTGATGCTTATATAACCGGAAGTAACTATACAAAAAAATCTCTAGTAGATAGAGGTATTAATCCTAATAAAATTTATCCAATAGGCATACCTATAAGTAGTAAATTTTATACTGAAGTTACATCAGCAAACGATTTAAAAGATGATGAATATTTTAATTTATTGCTTATGGGAGGAAGTCTTGGGTTAACTACTATTTTTACAGTTCTTAAAGAATTGTTAAAAAATCCACACAAGTTAAGAATCACAGTAGTTTGTGGCAAAAATGATAACTTAAAGAATAGATTAATTAGTTATTGCAATGAAAATAAATTTGAAAACAAAAAGCTTCATATATTAGGCTTCACAAAAGATATCTCTTATTTAATGGATTATTCTGATATCCTAATATCAAAACCTGGTGGATTAACTGTTACAGAATCTATAGTAAAGAACATTCCATTAATAATTCCATTTGCCATACCAGGTCAAGAAAATGAAAATATAGATTTTCTGACTAGCGAAGGTTATTCAATATATGTAAAAGATTTAAGCAAGCTAAATGATAAAATAAATTATTTAATAAATAACCCCAATGAGCTATCCAAAATTAAACTAAAGCTCAAAGAGTTATCATCAACTTATTCTTTAACTAAAATAGTCGATATAGCAGATGATTTAATTTCAAAAAAATAAAAGATGGCCACTAGAATAAAATGGTCATCTTTTTTTGTTATCTATTGAACTTTTTTCTGGAATACATCTATAAATTCTTTATTGTTGCCAGTTTTAGATAACATATTAATTAAATTCTCTGTAATATCATCTGAGTTTCCATCTCTATACATCTTTTTCCTTATGGAGAATGCTACTTCTAATTCTTCTTTAGATAAAATCAAATCTTCTTTTCTTGTTCCAGACTTATATATATCTATAGCTGGGAAAATTCTTCTCTCTTGTAGACGTCTATCTAAATGAACCTCCATATTACCTGTTCCTTTAAATTCTTCAAATATCATATCATCCATTCTCGACCCTGTTTCAATTAGTGCAGTAGCTAGTATTGTTAAACTTCCGCCCTCTTCAATTTTTCTTGCTGCTCCAAAAAACTTTTTAGGCATTATAAGCGCACCTGGATCAAGACCACCTGATAATGTTCTACCTGTAGGAGTTATTGTCAAATTGTATGCTCTTGATAATCTAGTTATACTATCCATAAGAATAACAACATCTTTACCTTGCTCAACCATTCTCTTAGCTCTTTCTAAGACCATTTGAGCTACCTTTGCATGGTTTTGCGGTTCCTCATCAAAAGTTGAATAAACTACATCTCCATTAATAGACCTCTTCATATCTGTAACTTCTTCTGGTCTTTCATCTATAAGCAAAACAATAAGCTTTACATCAGGATAATTTTTAGATATATTTTGAGCAATCTTTTTTAATAGCGTAGTTTTCCCAGCCTTTGGTGGAGCGACTATAATTCCTCTTTGCCCCTTTCCTATTGGGCATATTATATCCATCAGTCTAGACGATAAATCATTACTATCAGAGGTTTCTAATTTTAATCTTTCTTTTGGATATATTGGTGTTAATGTTTCAAAGGATTTTCTTCCTATAGCTTTTTCCGGATGCTCTCCATTAACTTTTTGAACAAATAATAAAGCTTTAAACTTCTCAGTTTCCTTTGCTTCTCTTACTTTACCTTCAACTTCATCTCCTGTTCTTAAATTAAATCTTCTAATCTGAGATGGAGATACATAAACATCTTCGCTACTAGTTAAATAGTTTTTACATCTTAGGAAACCAAAACTATTATTTTCAAGTATTTCTAAAATTCCATTTGCAACGTTGGATTCATTTATCATTTCTTTTAAATTTTCTTTCTTTTCCACATTCCCAATTTCATTTGTTCTAGATTTTACTTCTGAATCATTGCTTTCTTTATTCGACTCAGTATTATTACTTCTAGGCATAACACTTCTAGTCTCTTCTACATTCTTAGGTGCTATATTTTCTCTTAATATAACACCATTCTTTTCTATAAAGTTACTAGGAACTTTCAATATTTCTTCTATTAGCTCATTCTTTTTATATTTAGATATATTTTTCACACCTAAATCTTTAGCAATATCTTTTAACTTTGTTAAAGTCATGCTTTCATATTCTTTTTTTGTCAAGTTCGCACCTCCAATTTATAGATATGAATCTATAAAATCAATTCTTTTATAATTTTAGTTATATTTTATATCGGAAAATTTAACAGTAAGATAGTTAGAAATGATATATTTGAGAATATTTTAGAATAATACTTGTAAAAATACATTTTCTATTAGTTTGGATATTTATTTAAAATTTAATGCAATATATTAAATTTTATTTTATATAATTCACGATCAATAATTTAAACTATTAAAGTTATTAAAATAAGTTTAATATATAATAAATTATAATACTTATTATATATTAAACTCAATAATAAAACAAATTACTTTGATTTATTTTCTTCTAATGCTGCTTTAATAAATCCTACAAACAACTTATGTGGCTTGTTAGGTCTTGATTTTAACTCTGGGTGGAATTGTACTGCAACATACCATGGATGATCTTCAACTTCAACAATCTCAACTAATCTTTCATCAGGACTTGTTCCTGCAATTTTCATTCCAGCTTCAGTTATTTGTTTTCTGAATTCATTATTAAATTCATATCTATGTCTATGTCTTTCCTTGATAATTTCATTTTTATATACTTCATAAGAGTTAGTATTCTCAGCTAATCTACAAGGATATAATCCTAATCTCATTGTACCACCAAGATTTTCTATATCCTTTTGATCTGGCATAAGATCTATTACTGGATAATTTGTACCTGGGTTTATTTCCGAACTATTTGCATCTTCATACCCTAATACACTTCTTGCATATTCAATTACGGCACATTGCATTCCCAAGCAAATTCCTAGGAAAGGTTTCTTATTTTCTCTCGCCCATTTTATAGCTGCTATTTTACCTTCTATTCCTCTGTCACCAAATCCACCTGGCACTAATATTCCATCAACATCTTTAAGTAATTCTTGAGCATTACTGTTTTCAATATTTTCGGCATTAATCCACTTAATTTCAACATTAGTATTATTAGCATATCCACCATGACTTAATGCTTCAACTACTGATATGTATGCATCGTGTAACTCAACGTATTTACCCACTAATGCTATCTTCACGTTGTTTTTAAGGTTCTTAATCTTTTGTACCATTTGAATCCATTCGGAATTATCAATATCTTTACATCCTAAATGTAATTTTTCACATACAAGATTATCTAAACCTTCTGAATGTAGCATTAATGGAACTTCATATAAATTTTCCGCATCAAGATTTTGAATTACTGATCTTCCGTCTATATTACAGAACAATCCAATTTTAGCCTTAACATCATCTGATAATTCTTTCTCAGTTCTGCATACTATTATATCTGGTTGGATACCTATCATTCTTAATTCTTTTACTGAATGTTGAGTAGGCTTTGTCTTTAATTCTCCTGCTTTTCCCAAGTATGGTACCAAAGTAACATGTATGTAACAAACATTTTCAGCTCCAACTTCACTTTTTATTTGTCTAATAGATTCTAAAAATGGTTGTGATTCTATATCTCCAACAGTCCCACCAATTTCAGTTATTACCACATCAACATCTCTATCTTTTGCTACTTGGTATACTTTATCTTTTATAGCATTAGTTATATGAGGAATTACCTGAACTGTACCTCCAAGGTATTCTCCCCTTCTTTCTTTTTCTATAACAGAACTATATATCTTACCAGTTGTAACATTTGAATTTTGGGTTAAACTTTCATCTATAAATCTTTCATAATGGCCTAAATCTAAATCTGTCTCAGCTCCATCATCTGTAACAAAAACCTCTCCATGCTGATAAGGGCTCATTGTTCCCGGATCCACATTAAGATATGGATCAAATTTTTGAATAGAAATTTTTACCCCTCTATTCTTCAATAATCTCCCAAGAGACGCTGCTGTTATTCCTTTTCCTAGTGCTGATACAACTCCGCCTGTAACAAAAACGTATTTAGTACTCATTTTTATCCTCCCTATGTTAAAATGTTCTTCTAAATTAATATTGACTTTTTCAAAAAGTCATGCTATAATGAAAATCACCCCATAATATAATATGGGGCACTTGTGTTGCTTAATAACATAGGTATTATAATATCACATATCTACTCCAATATCTAGTCTTTTTTTTATAATAAATTGGTCATGCTATTCTTTCCTATATTATCTTCTAATTCAAAGTACTTCTCTCTAAAAAGTCTATTTATTAATAACTTTTCTTCTGCTAGTTTCAAATTGTTACTTATACTCTTAGAAGTTTTTAGATTAAAAACTTCCTTAACTCTCTCAGTATCTAAACAGTGATTATATTTTAATAATAATAATAATATATATTTATTATCTCTATTTTTTAGCAATTCTATAAAATTTTCTTCATCAATTCCGTAATATTTGCATATGTTATTCAATATCTCTATATATTTCAATCCATTTTGCATATATATTCCTCCCTTTGAAATTATATCCCATTTTTTTCTAATTTAATCAACTTATTCCTAAATATCTTTATACAAAGGGAGTATTTAAATAAATATAGAACCTACTTAATTTAAT
Source organism: Clostridium beijerinckii (assembly GCF_018223745.1). Taxonomy (NCBI): domain Bacteria; kingdom Bacillati; phylum Bacillota; class Clostridia; order Eubacteriales; family Clostridiaceae; genus Clostridium; species Clostridium beijerinckii. The sequence goes on along the minus strand of NZ_CP073653.1, from coordinate 460,754 downwards.
TTCACACCGATAGTTAAGTTTGTCTTCAATGCAGGCTGTCCACCTATTTCTAGTATGTACATTGCGGTTATTGTTCCGCCCTCTTTACTAATATCAATATTAAGTTTTTTAGTATCTATTTGAAGATCCATAACACCGTACGGCGTTTTATATAGAGATATTGTTCTATGATTATTTCTAAATTCCATTTTAGTTTCTGTAGTGCCTTCTCTTATTAAATCAAAAGAATCATTTCTTATTATTATAGTAGTCTTTGTCCCTTCCATCCCTGAAAGCTTTGTTTCCTCATACTCTACCTTAAATCCATCTTCTATTTCATGGAAATCTCCTGGAGTTACTACCCCTACAAGATCCTCTTCATTATCCAATACATAACTATCTACCGTTATAATAGCTTTTTTCTTCATATTCTCCTCCACTTATAATATATTATATTTGAATATTATTTTTGACTTTCAGAAATAAGCTTTAGCTTTATTAAATTCATTTGACAACTATATAAATTTCGTGAATAAAACTTCCAAATATCCTATTAATATTATTTAAATATATCTCGAAATATTTCCACTATTTTAAACTTTATCTTTATATTATTTCCATCTGCCTGCTTATCCCCTACATTTTCAGTTGAATCGTCTTTAGATTCTAATTCAAAACTTTTTCCATTTGACTTTATTTTATTCTCTGTTTTATCATATTCCACTTGTGCCTTTGATTCGTCTACAAAACATAATGGAGGAAACATTACACACCACCAGTTTCTACCTTGTCCACTTCCTATAATTATTCTAAAGGCCTCATAATTTCCTTGAGGTAAAGTGATATTACCATAAGACTTATCAGGAAAATTTTCCCTAGACAATTCAACTTTTACATCATAATCATAATTATTATCCTTAATCACTTGTTGTGCAAGTGTTTTAACATCTTCCATCTTATCTTTTATAATTTTTCTTGATTCATCTAATGATTGTGAAGAATTTAAATAAGGATATAGATAATCTATAACTCTATTCTTAACTTTTAACTTCAATTGTTGATCATCATCATTATCACTATTAGCAATTACATGAAATCTTATTAATGAATCTTTAACCTCGTCGTAATTGAGAACCCTCATATTATTATCATTTTTATTACTTTCTGTTGCAATTAAACTATTTACCAAACTTGTACTATTACCTCTAACAATGCTTGTACATCCAGAAAATATATTTATACTTAATGTTATTAAAACTACCAATACTATTTTTTTTAATTTCAAATATTTTATCATAAACAAACCCCCTTGTAGCTAAAATTATTACCACTTGGAGGTTTTTTATACATTCAATTTGAATTAAATTGTTCTTGTTATAAATACATCTTTATATTTTTTTTTCATTTCATCATAACATAACTGTGCTTTTAGCATATCATCAAAAAGAGCAAAAACAGTTGGTCCACTACCACTCATCATTGTACCTATAGAGCCAATAGATTTCATTTCTTCCTTAATGTTAGCAATAACTCTATGCTTCCTTAAAGTAACATTTTCTAATAAATTTTTCATATTATTTGCTACAAAATAAACATCATCATTATTCATATTTTCTATTAAACTATCTATTTTAGGATGAAATACAACTTTTGATAAATCAAAGCATTTATAAACTTCTTTTGTTGATACACCAAAAGGTGGCTTTACTAAAACTATTATTTTATCTTTAAATGATTTTAATTGGGTAATTTTTTCTCCTATACCTTCGCACAGTGCTGTTCCACCTTTTATGCAATATGGTACATCAGCTCCTAGTTTTAGCCCTATAGATTTCAATTCTTCATCACTTGCATTTACATTAAACATCTTATTCATAAGCTTTAAAACTCCTGCTGCATCGGTACTTCCGCCTGCCAATCCAGCTGAAACAGGTATATTCTTAGTTAACTTTATATCTACTCCCTGACTAATAGAATAAGTTTCCTTAAATATTTTTGCTGCTTTATAAGCTAAATTTCTTTCATCTGTAGGAACATAATGTTTATTACAATTTAACCTTATCTCAGATTCAGTTTTCTCTATTTCTATTATGTCATATAAATCTATAGTTTGCATTATCATTCTTAATATATGATATCCGTCTTCTCTTTTCCCAACAATATCTAAGGCAATATTTATTTTGGCATAAGCCTTAATCTTCATTATTTTATTCCTTTCTTAACATTTTGACAATATTTTATCATAGGTAAAAAATCTTGTCTAATTAATAAATTAAAAAAGGATTAATAATGTCTATTAAACATTCTACTATGAGATCAATTTTAGATAACTTTAAATCTTTTATCAAGAGTTATAATGTATTACTGTACTGTTTATATTCTTCATCGAACGTATCTAGTTGTTTGTTTGGTTCCTCATTTATAAACTCTAAAAGAGAATCTAATTTTTCATAGAATACTACAATCATATCGCCCTTATTACTCATATCTATTGCATATTTTAACGCTTGAACTTCATCTAGACAAATCTTCAAATTTGCATTTTTATTAGTTTTCAATATTGACTTTTCTAATATATCTGCAATCTCTCCAGATTTTCTACCCCTTTTATCCTTATCTTCTTTTATTACTATTTTATCAAAATTATTAGCACATATTTCTCCTATTGCGTATCCTATATCGTCTTTTCTATCTCCTGGTATTCCAATTACCCCAATTAAATCATTATCTCCCTTAATCTTTCTCAATGAAGATATAATCGCTCTATAACCTTCAATATTATGAGCATAATCTAATATAACTCTTCTGTTAAGGTAATTGTACATGTTAAATCTTCCGCTATTATCTTCATTCTTTAACCCAAAGTCCATAAAACCTTTTGAAATCATACAATAATCAACTTCTAAGCCTACAAGCCCTGCACAAGCTGCCATTGCATTTTCTATATTATATTCTAATGTTCCATTATATGATATTGGTAACTCTCTAGTAGCTACAATTTCATACTTCTTCTTATTATTAATTACGCAAATTTTATCATCTTCAACAAATACAGCTATTTTGCCATTAGCTATATTTTCTTGTATCAACGGATTTTCTTTATCTTTTGCAAAATAAATTTTTTCTGCTGTGAATCTATTTATTACAGTTTTGCTATATTTATCATCAGCATTTACAACAACAAAACCATCATCTTTTACTGCTTCTCCTACTAAAGCTTTTGTAAAGCTCAACTCTTCAATAGAATTAATTCCATCCAAGCCCAGATGATCATTGGTTATATTTGTGATTATTGCTACATCTGCCAACTCATATGCTAGCCCTCTTTTAACCAATCCTCCTCTAGCAGTTTCTAAAACAGCTACATCTACATCTTTATTCATCAGTATTGATCTTGCGCTATTAAATCCAGAATCATCTCCCTTATGTATACACTTTTCATTCAAATATACACCATCAGTCGATGTCATGCCTACATTGCTTCCCATCTTTCTTAGCACATGACTTATTAACCTTGTAGTAGTTGTCTTTCCATTAGTGCCTGTAATAGATATTACAGGTATATTTTTAGGTTCTTCATCATAAAGCGTTTCAAGTATTGCTTTTCCCACATTACGCCTTTTACCTTTTGAAGGGAAATGGTGCATTCTTATACCTGGTGCGGCATTTATCTCTAAAACTACTCCATTATTATCCTTAAGCGGAACACTAATATCTTTTGCACAAATATCAACTCCACAAATATCTAACCCTAAAGTTTTAGCTGCATTTATGCAACTTTCTATATTTTCCTCACAGATTTCATCAGTGCAATCTATTGCTATTCCACCAGTAGAAAGATTTGCATTCTCTCTTAATAATATTTTTTCACCCTCTTCAGGGATATAGTTCAGTTCCAATCCTCTTTTAGAAAGGCATGATATTAACTCAGCATCAATTTTTATTTTGGTTAATGCTTTTTCATGATCCTCTCCTCTTAATGGATCCTTATTAAGAACCTCTATTAACATCCTTAAACTATCTTTTCCATTTCCAATAACATATGGAGCAATTCTCAATGATACAGCTACCACCTTGTAATTTACAACACAAACTCTGTAGTCGCTTCCTTCAAAGTATTTTTCCAAAATTATATCCTTTTGATTTTTTCTTAAGTTAATATATGCATCAACCAATTGTTTTTGATCTTTTATATTCAGTATTACTCCTTGACCCTTGTTTCCGCATTGTGGCTTTAAAACCACTGGATATCCAATTCGTTCTGCTTCTTGTAATAATCCAATTAAATTAAGCACTTTACTTCCGTCTGCTACAGGAATATTTTGAGTTTGAAGCAACTGTTTTGTTAAGAGTTTATCACAAGATATATCAACTCCTACACAACTAGTCTTGTTTCCTATAGAAGCTTCTATAATTCTACCCGCTTTTCCATATCCTATTTGATATATGGTACTGTCCCCTAGTTGCATAACAGGAAGTTTATATTCCCTTGCAGCATCACATATTGCTTTTGTAGTCGCACCCATTTGCTCATTTTGCAATATATTTTGTATAATTTTCATTCTTCCATCGAAATTTATTGGATTTTGCGCTATCAAAGAATTCATTAAATCTATGGCTAAATTAGCCACCTCAAGTATTGTATTTTTATATTCATATTGTACGATAATATAATACATATCGCCTTTAATTTCTCTTGCCTTTCCATAAGCAACATCTATTCCTAAATTATTTTGCATCGCTATCATAGTGTGTTCACAAATATGCGCTAGGTAAGTTCCTTCTTTTAGTCTTTTAACAAAACCACCTTCTTCATCAATTCCGCATCTATGATTTTTTAATTCAGGAATTATGTTTACAAGATTAAAATTAAAATTCGGTATGTCCTTACTTGCTATTTCAGAATATCCTTCCAAATCCATATCTATTCTTATACACTTTTTATGAGAATAAATATTTTGGCCTTCATATATTCTCTTTTGTATTATCTTCATGATTAAACTTTTCCTCCTCAAAAGGTGACTTTTTTATAAGATCAAATTTATTTCCATCAGTTAATACATGCAACTTAACATTATGCATACTCAAAATATCATCTGCATATAATTCTGAAACATTAGTATATGTAATTGCACTACCATCAATAAAGTAAACTGCTCCTTCACCTATTACCTCTATCATTCCAGATTGGTTTACTACTATTCCTGTATTCTCATCTATTCCTATTCCTAAAACCTCAGGGTTTTGTGCAATTCCTGTTAATAATCTCCCTATTCTTCCTCTTTGAGCAAAATGTTGGTCAATTATAACATCCTTAATCAACCCAAGGCCTGGAGACATTTTTAATGTGCATTTTCTAGGATCATCATCATCTTCCCCTTGAACTATCATTGTGTCACTCATTACGGATGCTCCTGCTGAAGTACCTACTATAAATGCACCATTCTTCCAAGCTTCTTCTAATGCATCATAAACCGGAGTTCCGCCAATTAAACTTGTTATTTTTAATTGATCTCCACCGGTAAAAAATATTAATGAAGAATCTCTGATTAGCTCTACATTCATATCATCAGATGCTTCTGTTCTCTCACTTATATCTAATACCTTTATATTTTTTACTTCAAGTTCTCCAAATACCTCTTTATATTTATTTGCGGCCTCTTTAGGATAATCAGTTGCAATAGTTGCAATTAATAAAGTATCTTTACTTTTGTCAATTGAATCACATACTCTTTTTAAAATTTCTTTTTTGCCTTCTTTATCTTCGGCTCCTCCAATGATTATTAAATTACCACTTAAAACTTTTTTCAAATTTTCTCACCTCATATCATGCATTACATATTCTATCCACCAGATTAAATAATTATTCAAGAAATTTGGCTGCTGCAAATGCCAAACCACGTTTCCTATAAGAATAATTTCTCTAGTTTTTACTTCCTTAAGTTCGAAGTAATTAGCAACTATAAAACAAAACTTAGTTTGTGTATTTTTCATTTTATTATGTAAATATTTTTTCTTCATATCCAAAAACTTTTTCTATTTTTAGATCTTAATAATATTGCTTCATAAAAAAAGAGATACTCCAGAATTCATCTAATGAAATTCTTAAAGTATCTCTTTTTTTATGAATTTAATTAATTTTAGAATATTGCCCTTCCTGGTATTATCAATTTTTGTCCTTCTTCAATATGTTCTGGATCTTCAATCTTATTTATTTTAATTAAATCGTCAACTGTTGTATTATATTTTTTTGCTAAGTTCCAGAAAGTATCCCCTTTACTAATTACATATATAGTAATACTAGCTTTCTTTTCTGGAATATCGCCCTCTTCTTCAACCACATCTGAAACAAATTCTTTATTCATTTCATACAATACTCTGCCAGATAGTATCACAGTAGCTTTAATAGCTATATTATTTCCTTCTATAGCTGCTTCAATATTTTCTAAATTATTTTTAATTATAGATTTCATATTTTCATCTGCGCCTGCTATATCAATTGCAGCTGAGAATGGTATCTCTGCTTTAACACTTGATAGGTATTTCTCCTCATCAGTTGTCTTATACAATATACTTGCTTTTATAATTCCCTCTACAATAACTCTGTCTTTTACAACTTGTTTATCTGTTAATATTATAGCCCCATTAGCAGATATTATATGTTCAGGTCTCAAATCATTATCTTTCAATTGAATATTATACTTAACAATTGCTTCAGAATTATTCATTCCATGAAGAATTCCAACTTCATGTTCATCTTTTTTGAGACTAAGCAAACAATTGGTAGAATATGCATCTTTAATAGTATCTATGTTTTCTTTTGAAAATATCTTAACATTTGCTCTAACTACAAGCTCATCGTTTATAATTCTTATTTCGCCTAAATCATCTTCTTCCAACATTAAATCATTATTTGATATTTCATAGGAAACAGTTGGAATCATATCTGATGTTATACCATTAATTTCTTCCTCTTTTGATAAATAAATATCATCTTCTAATGGAATTATTTCCTTAGAATCTTCTCCTTTGTATAGTATATTTAATTTGCAGTAACAGCCAAGATAAACTTTATCTTCTGTTATTTTTATTTCCTTTTTATGAAGTAGTAAGGAACACTTTAATATTTTGCTGATTTGTGGTTTATCCATACCAACTCTAATCATAGATTTGCCTACTAATTCAACATCCTCTGTTGCATTGATTTTATTAATTGTCTCTGTTTTTTTCAATACTTCTACTTGATCATTGCCCTCAATATCTTTTACAAATTCAAATTCATTGCTCTTGTAAAGTTCCCAATCTACAGTAACTATACCCTGAATAGATATTTTCCTCTCATTCATTATGTTTGCTTCAATATGTTCAATATTACACTCTGCCTCGCAAATTACTCTATTTTCCCCTTGATTTAAGTCAATATTATTTGTAAAGTTCTGATTATAATTCACCGAATTTACTGCGAGTCCCTCTTCTTTAGCTAAATATATTACTGTGTACTCAACCTTTCCTTCTATAACTACTTTATCTCCAATTATTTCTTTATTAGTTACCATTGGTCTAGCTTCAACAGTTAATATCTCTTGTACATCAGGATGGGTATCAGGGATTAAGTATTCATCTTTTAATACCGAATTCGTATTATTTTCCCTAAGCAATTGTTCAAACTGTACATTTTCTTTTACAATATCTATATCTGCCATATTTTATACCTCCATAAAATTCCTACTATTCATTTATATACATATGAGTAGAAATTTATGATAAATATATTTTTATTTTATTCTAACAAATTAAGTAAACCTTTTATTTAATTTACTTAACAATATTTTTTTAAATTTTTTTGCGTTTTTTATTGACATATACTATTTTTTGTCGTAATATAGTAATTGGTTATTGACCATATAACCTCTCATAAATTCTCAATACCCTTTTATACCATAGTTGAAAGATGGAAACCCACCATCTTTCTTTTTTTATAAAATTATTTAGTTAATCTAAATCCTATTATCATTTTAATCATAAAATGATATTCTATTTATGGCTTTCTACGTATAAAAACACTTCTCACAATTTCTAATTCATTAATTATTTTAAATAAATATGAATATTAAAAACTCACTTAAAAATAAAACAAAAAGAAAAAACTCCGAATTAATCGAAGCTTATATTCTAGTTGGAAATACCAATTGTACAGTCTTTGTTAATACATCTGAATAACTATAAGTCACGGTCCTTTGGGTGTCATTTTTTAATCTTATAACAAAAATACTTGGGTATACACTTTCAATTATACCATCATTAACTAAAATCTTTTTCCTTCCACCATTAGCTTTTAGAGTCACTTTCTGACCGACGTGTCTCTCTATATCGTTTTTAATGGAAGCAATAGTTTTAACTTTTTCCATGTAAACACCCTCTTTCATACTAATTATATAACAAAATCATAAATTAGTCAAGTAAAATAAATATTTTATCATTTATAGCACCATATTGTCAATGTAAACATTTTTCCAATTATATATGTTTTCAAGCTATTTTATTATATTATCTGCTTTTTCTTAATTATTATTCCCCTTATCATTAAATTTAATTCTATAACATTTCATAATCTATAAATAACCTTAATTTTATTTTTAAATTGATTCCATGTTCATACTTAGATAAGTATATAATTTAAAATCAGATATTATATTAAAAATCTTTCTTAGCTCAATGTTATATCTATAAACTATTCCCCCTTCAATTATTCTATACTCTTATCCTATTAACATAATTTCGAGTATTTCCAATGTTATATATTGACCAATACTACTTACAGTAATATTGGTCAATATTTTATTCCTTACTATATTTTTTAAGAAAATCTTAGTAGACATTTTATATAAAGCTGGAATTCCCTCCCCGTTCAGAATTTATTCTCAACAATACCAAATGACATTTTTTAATCATATAAAAATATTTTTTACTATAAAATACTCCTTTAATCACACGTACATTAAAGGAGTATTTATATTTATTCTCTATTTTTCATTAATTAATTTTTCAATTTGATCAGCAATTTTCTCTGGTTCATATGTTGGTGCAAATCTAGCTATTACTTTTCCCTCTTTTGATAGAAGGAATTTTGTAAAATTCCACTTAATATCATCTCCACTTGTATTAAAGCCTTTTTCTGATAAAAGATTATACAATCCCTTTGATGCATCATCTTCGCTTGCAATAGGAGCCTCTTTCTTTAAAAAAACATATAATGGATCACTATTCTCTCCATTTACATCAATCTTTGCAAATGTTTTAAAAGTTGTTCCGTATGTTAATTTACAAAAATTTGATATCTCTTCATTAGTCCCCGGCGCTTGCTCAAAGAATTGATTTGATGGAAAATCTAATATTTCAAATCCACTGTCTTTATATTTATCATAAAGCTTTTGAAGCCCTTCGTATTGTGGAGTAAACCCACATCCTGTAGCTGTATTAACAATTAGTAATACCTTTCCCTTGTATGTCTCCATAGAAACCGAATTTCCATTTATATCTTTTACTAAATAATCATATATCATTTTGCTTCTCTCCTTATCATCTTTAATATGAACTTAAGTGAATAAACTTATGTTTTCATAAATTATATTTTATAAAATTAAATTTGTTTAAACCATTATATATTCTATTATTATTTTTGTCAAATAGAAATATTATATTTATTAATTATAGTTAAAAACTTCAATACTCTTACTAATTACTTTGATGCATTGAAGTTTTTAATAATTTATTTTATGCAATTCCTATCTAAATTATTTATTAAATATAAGGAGATTTAGGATATCCTTCTCTATACTTTCCCCTGGTCTGCAATCCTCCAACTCCCTTTATTCCTGTTATCGTATTTTCAATAACATCAGTTATTGAGACTACCTTATCAATTCTTGTATAAGCAATCTTCTCACATACAAAAACAGGGTCCAGGCAGTGTATTAATACTCGATTTGGACTCGAGGCAAAATTAGCACCTACGTCTAATATTCTTTCATAGCAACTTTGACAAGCCCCTGCAAATATTACTAATTCATCATAACTTGAATTATAATTTCTTAAGTTTTTGACTGATTCTAAATAATATCTTGAATTTCTATAATTATCTAAATTCAAATAATCCCTTGGTTCTCGTAAAACACTATCGTGTCCAGTTAAAACTACTATGTCCGGTTTTATTTCTTTAACTAAGTCTACTATTACCTCTGGTTGATCTTTTTCCGCTATAGCTCTCCCCACTGCATCTAAAGATAATTGCTTATATACCTTTAAACAAGTCTCCATGTACTCACTATCCCCATCTACATGGAGAATCTTTCCTGGTCTTCCAAACATCAATTCATTCTTCGTCTTTATCTTAGGAGATTTTTCAACTTTATCCCTAAGATCACCTCGTAGTATCATAGCTTTCTTTATGGCCTCATTAACTCTTGTATTTAATATTTTATCTTGAGATCCAGTGTCCTCTTCTGCCATTTCAAGATCATCCAAACTTGCATCTGCTATTATTCTTATATTAATTCCTTTTAGAATTATATTATACTTTCCGCCACTATCTTTAATATCAATTATTTTAAAAGTAATATCTTTATTATAAGATTTTCTAACAACTATATCTCCTATTTCCATTACTTTCTCCTAATACATTCTTTCACATTATAATATGGTAAAGATTATTAAAGGTTTCTAAATTAATATAAGAATGATTTTATTCTATCTAGGCAAGAACAAAATAAATGAACTATCGAAATAATTTTTTAATTATTTCGGTAGTTCATATTATTATGTTTATTATATCTTATATTCATTCTTGAATTTTTCTAAAAATTCTAGGTATTTCTCTTGCTCATGTATTATTGATTCTAACTTACCTGCAAATGTATTTTGCCCCCAATTAACTTCATTATAATAATATCTATTTGCAAGCCTCCAATATCTTTGTGGGAATTGAAGATATGCATATAATACCTTATATTCCTCTGGTTTTAATTTTGATACTGAATCATAGGATTCTATAATAGCTGTCGCAAATTCTAAATTCCACTCAACTCTCTTTAGCACCTTTATCATAAAATTGCTTATATCAAAAGTTCTAACTTCTCTTTTACAGTAATCAAAATCTATAACATGTACATCCATACTATCGCTTAAAATTATATTATGATAAGTAAAATCATGATGGCAAAAACTTTTTTCATTCTCAGCAATTGCACATAACTCATAGTAATCTGACTCATTTAAAGTCACTAAGGATTTCTTTCCAATCTCTTTATAAAACTCCATAGATTTTAAATAAAGCATGTCAAAATCACTTTTTATACTTTTTTTCCTTACCATATCTCTCATTTTATCTAAAGATTTAATTCTTTTTTCTATTAAATGAGGCCATCTGCCAAGATCACTTTTGAGCTTAGAATTCTCAGGTGGATCATAGCCCTTAGATGCTTCATGGAGATTAGCTAAAGTCTTTGCTGCTATTTTTACTTCATCTATGTTATGGAAGTCACATTCCCTTCCTTCTAACCATTCAGACAAAGTATATAAGTCTTCATTAACCAATGCATAAGGCTCTCCATTTATGTTTAAATAGTATTTATCTAAATTATTAAAACCATTTTTTCTTAAGTGCTCTTTAGCACCATACACGAACAACAACTTTTGGGGTCCATAATTTATTTTTTTCAAACATCTCTCGCCTTTATCTGTTTTAAGATAGTATACGCCTTTATTTGCCTTTATTTTTTCTATCTTTATATTGAATTGTCTTTCAATTTCAAATTCCCTCATCATACTTCTCACCTCCTGTATATTTATATGAGGATATCATTTCTTTTATTAACATTTTTTATATTCTTTTAATATAATACATTAAGACAAATGCTATGAAAGGGTTTAATAATGAAAATAGGAATAGATGGTAGAGCTGCAAAGTGGTATCGAGGCACGGGTATAGGTACCTATACTTATCAGTTAATATCTAGCCTCAACAATGTTGATAGTAACAATAACTATTTAATTTTCACACCACAATGTGACTTTATAAGCGATTTAAAGAATAATTTTAAAACAGAACTTATTGAATCAATACCTTCTAATAGTTTTTGGGATGATATAAATGTTCCCAATATATTAAATAATGCAGACATAGAGCTTTACCATGTCCCACAAAACGGGGTTGGTCTATCAGAAAATGTTGAATGCAAAAAAGTTATTACTCTACATGATATAATTCCTTTAAGAATGCCTGAAACTGTTAGTGATAGATATTTAAAAATATTTAATAATGAACTGCCTAAAATTTTAGATAATTGTGATGGAATAATTACTGTATCTAATTACTCTAAGGATGATATTGCTAAGGAATTTAACTTTCCTGCTGAAAAGATTTATGTTACCCCATTAGCTGCTGAAGATATTTACAGACCTATGAGTAAATGTAAATCTAAAGACTTTATTACCGAGAAATATGGGATAAAGGAAGACTTCGTACTTTACGTTGGAGGATTTAGTCCAAGAAAGAATATTATAGGACTAATAGAAGCTTATTCTAAACTCCCAAATAAATTAAAAGAAAGTTTCAAACTAGTTATAATTGGTCGTAAGGGTCCTTCTTATACTAAATACAAAAATAGAGCTGATGATCTAAATATATCTAACAACGTTATTTTTACTGATTTTATTCCCATTGAGGATATGCCATTATTCTACAATGCTGCTGAGGTCCTTGTATACCCTTCTTTTTATGAAGGATTTGGACTTCCTCCTATAGAGGCTATGGCATGTGGTACTCCTGTAATAGCTTCTAATGTTACGTCATTACCTGAAGTATGTCATGAATCAGCGCTTTTTATAGATCCTAATGATATTGATTCACTATCTTATGACATAGAAAGAGTTTTAAGTAATAGCCTATTAAGGTTAACAATGGTCAAAAAAAGCCTAACACGAAGTAAAAACTTTTCTTGGAATAAAACAGCCCTAGATACAATATCCGCCTATGAAGCTATAATAAATTCATAGAATAATACACTAACTATATAAAATAAAATTTATATTTTTTATATAACTAGTAAAATTCCTTCATAGTTTTTGTAATTAGCTACCTTATAAGTAATTTATATTACAACAGTTTCAATTAAACATTAAATATCTGTATAAAGGCAAGAAAATCATAAGAGATTTTCTTGCCTTTATAAATTCTCAATATTTCTTAACTAATAAGAAACCAATATTCCATTTTCAAAATAAAATATTGGCTTAATCATTATTATAAATAGGTGAATTATAAGTTAGATTTATATTATTCTTTACATTCAAATAAATTAATCTTATATTTAAATTACTTCTTTACTTCAGAACCTATGAAAAATTTATTTTCTAAAACCTTTAAAAATTCATATCTAAAATCCTCATTGCTAAACTTTCCTTCAAATCTGCTTAAATATACTTCATATTCCCAATTCTTTCTCTTATGATAATAATCTCTTGATATTGTATAAAAATCTTTAGGGAACTTTATAAGTATATACAAGAGTTCTTTTTCTTCTTTTTTTAAAATGGACACATTCTCATATCCATTAATACAAGTTGACATCTTATCCACATCGAATGCGGCATTCTTTATACACTTTAAAATAAAATTCCATATATCCATTACTCTTAAATCTATAGTCATAAAATCAAAATCTATTATATTTATTTCATTATTTTTGGTTAAGAAATTATGATAAGCTAAATCATTATGACACAAACGAATAGTATCTCCATCCTGCCTTAGGTTATCATATGAGCTTTTTTCAAGGTCATTTTGAACCTCTTTAATTTCATTTAAATACTTATCTACATTGTTTACAAATAATTTATCAAATTCATTTTTATATTTGTACGTATCTACTAAGCTCTTCATCCAAATTAAATCATCATATGCTTCTTTAATTTTATCTTTCAAAGATATATCTAGAAAATCTTTTTTGTATTTATCCTTCAAATATTCTCTTAATCCTTTTGAAGCTTTATGCATTAAAGCTATATTTTCTGCACAAAGATCAATTTCTACTGGATTAGAAAATGATGCTTCTCTTCCATTCAATATATCCATAACAATATAAATTTGTCCATTCCACTCTTTATAACATGAATCATCTTTGAACCTTTTATATGTTATTACATGTTCATAACTCTTTTTTACATAGTCTAAAGAATCACTTATTAAATTGACTCTATCTACATCATAATTTACTCTTTTCAATATTTTATTTCCTTCATCTGTATATACCAAAAATACTTTTCTAAGTGGAACAATGTCGTTTACTTTTATTCCTAGTTCTTCGAAGAACTTTAGGCTCAAATCATAATCGCATAAATAATTTTTTTCTGAATACTTAGTTCTATTCATATTCTTCCTCCTAACAACTAAGCTTTAGGTATAAACAATAACTACCTTTGGTTACCTATATGATAAAATTTTTACTTTCATACTTTAAACTTTTCTTCAATCCATTTAATAATTGTTCGTCATTCCTTGCTTTCCTACTACCCTTACATTCCTCATTTTGTATATTATAAATTTCCCTTGTATTATCCTTTCTACTATCTCTATACCTCTCCCAAAACTTTAAAAAATCCTTTGGATAACTGCAAAGCCCTCTTAAATAATCAAAGCTGTTAAATGATAGGTGTGATCCATGTACAAATAACTTTATTAGTTCTTCCTCATCTATATTAATTTCCTTTCTTTGTAGTTTCTTAATATAATTATATAAGTCTTCTTCTACTAAGTTATATGTCATACCTTTTATTGTACACACTTCTATTTTTTCATTATTTTTTCTTAAATTACTTTTATCAACTTTACCAAGGCAGATTTCTTCTCTATTCATACTACGTCTTATAACTCCAAAGTAGTCATGTTCATAAATATAATTTATAGCCTTATTAGCTTTTTCCAACATTATTTTTCCGTTTGATAATATGATATTCTCTATCTCATTTGTACATGTTTTACTAGATACATATGAATAATTCTTTTGTAGTTTTCTTATCTGCACTTTATAAGATTCCACTTCTCTGCCTATTGTGCTTTTAATTTTGCTTAGCCCTGTTAGATTACCGCCTAATAGCAATTTATGAAATTCTATAATTAAATCAACTTGAGAAACTATATCATTTCTTTGCATATTTTTATCATAACTAAAACCTTGTCCCATAATAGCTATTCCTTTTTTATTTAAATACTTATTAATCAATAATTCATCCATATTAATTTCCCCCACTAAAATAACTATCAATAAACTTTTCTCTAAATTCACAATCATTTAAGTACTTCTCTAACTTATTGATGAAAAATTCTTCTCCCCATGGTTGCTGTTCCCAATAAACCTGCAACCCTATTTGCCAGAAAGCCTGAGGAAATCTTATAAATTCTCTAATTATAGGTAGCTCTTCTTTTCTTATTTCTATTCTCTCACTATAGGCATTTAAAATTAGATTACATTTGTCGCTTTCCCATTTTCCATCTTTCATTGATCTTATTAATAAAGAAGATACGTCGTGTAGATGTGAATCTAATATGCAGTAATCAAAATCTATAATATTAATATTTTTCTTATTATCTATTAATATATTATGATGAGCATAGTCATGGTGGCAAAATCCCCTTGAAAGAACTTCCTTTTCCATAACCTTTACATAATTATTTTTTTGAAGACCTACTATACTCTTTTCTGCTCTATTTAATTCTTTTTCCATATTGTCCAAATACAATAAATCAAAATTTGATTTATATGCTTTTTGACTTATTCTATTTTTAAAATCCAGTATTTCTCTTCTCCTTGTCTCAAAAACATCTATCCATGAAAACCATCCAATCCTTGGTTTCATCTCTTTCTTCAATGTAAATCCTTTGCTGCATTCATGTAATTTTGCAAGCTCATTTGATACCATTGATAATTCTATTGGATTATCATAATTACTTACTCTCGATGGAATCCATTTTGTTAAGTACGCATACTTTCCGTTTATGTTACCATATTCTTTTTTTTCTCTATTCATAATAAATTCAGGAATATCCCCAAATCCATTTCTTTGTAAATGCTTCATTGCAGATAAGATAAAATAAAAATGAGAGAATTCATATTTAACTACTTTCAAACAATATCTCTCATCCTTTGTAATAACTTTATAACTATTTTTAACTTTTTCAATATCTTCTACATCTAAATTATAATTTTCTTCAATATAGCCTTTAATTTTAAGTATCTCCTTATTATTCTCCATAAACTTTTCCTACCAGCTATTATTTATTTTTATTATATGTGCTCAAATAATTTATTGTGATTTATATTCACAAAAATTAAAAACTAATAATATTCTGTATTATATATGTAATTTGTTGAGGTGTTCATATGAAAATTGCCATTGATGCTCGTAGTTCCACGTTACATCAAGGAACTGGAATTGGTACTTATACTAGTAATCTCATATCAGAGATTCTTTCTTTAGATTCGAATGATGAATTCACTCTATTTTGCTCTGGAAAATTTAACAAAGAATTCAATAAGGAAAATGTTAATATAATTTATTCTTCAGGTAGACATGGCGGTTTTTATGAAAGATATTATATACCTAATGCACTTAACAAGGTCCATGCTGACCTATATCATATTCCTCAAAACGGAATAGGACTCGATTTTGATACAAAAATACCAACTATAGTTACAATCCATGATCTAATCCCATATATAATGCCTGAAACTGTTGGCAAAGGATACCTAGAACGATTTTTAAATAATATGCCAAATATAATTTCTAATTCACGCGGCATTCTAACAGTTTCTGAATACTCTAAAAGAGATATATTGAAATTCTTTAGTTTTTATCCTGAAGAAAAAATATTTGTAACTCCACTTGCCGCTAATAATAATTTTAAACCTTTGGATAAGAATCAATGTAAGCTATACGTAAAAAACACATTTAAAGTTGATGATCCTTATATATTATATATAGGTGGGTTTAGTTTAAGGAAAAATGCCTTAGGATTAATTAAATCATTTTGTAAAGTTTATAAAGACTTGAATAAGCCTTATAAGTTATTGCTTGGGGGCCCTTTAAAAGATGAAGGTGAAAAGTTACTTTCATTTGTTCAAGAAAATAACTTACAAGACAAAGTTGTTTTTTGTGGATATATAGAAGATGATATTCTTCCTGTTCTTTATAGCGGGTGTGATGCATTTGTATACCCTTCCTTCTATGAAGGATTTGGCCTTCCTCCGCTTGAAGCAATGAGCTGTAAGGCACCAGTTATAACATCTTCTATAACTTCTATTCCAGAAGTAACTGGTGATAGTGCTATTTTGATAAATCCTTATAATATAGAAGAATTAGACAATGCCTTAGTTGATCTTTTGAATAATGAAACTTTAAAAGCTGAGCTTAGTGAAAAGGGATATCTAAGAAGCCTCAACTTTACTTGGAATAAGACTGCCAAGAATACCTTAAATGCCTATAGAAGTTTAATATCTTAGACTTTTATAATTATTTAAATCTTTAGTAATAAATTAAATGTGAATTCAGAGTGATATTTCAAATACTATTTAAAATAAATTCAGCATTATAAGAAACACATTACTGTTTTTCTTATAATGCTGATAATCTAAAACTATTTATATAAATTCTCATTATTAATTGGTATTTGCTCGAATCTCTTGCTTTATCTTTATATATTCATCGTAATTACTTATGATTGGAGTTTTTTCTTCTATATTACTTAATACTACAAGAGGACTTTTTCCAGTAAAATTTTTTACTGGCTCCTCAATATCTTTAGTATTATAAGTATATAAATAGCTTGAGAAAAACTTTCCTTCCTTAACATATTTAACAGCTTCCTTGTTGTTCGTTATTACGTAAGTTATAAATTTTTCAATTAGCTTATCATTCTCGCTGTTTTGGTTTAATATTAATAAATTATCTCCTTCTGATGAAAAAAACTTATTAGCCCCTGGTTTAAGGCTAGGCACGTTATTAACGCTCCACGTACAAGGAACATCTAATGCTGCTATTTCTTTCATTGCATTAATAGACGATATTCTTGCTAAGAATTCTCCTCCATTTTGTAAATTTAAAATATTATTATCCTCTAGTTTTTTCATCATAGCTTGAACTTCTGATTTAACTACATCTGTGCTTTTATCACCATCACTTAATGTTTCCATGGTTAATAGATCCATCAAATCTTCGTAATCTTGATCAGTTGCATTAATTATAAATATTTTTCCGTTACTTTTTTCATGAATATCTTTTCCAATCCTTATAATATCATCCCATGTATTCAGACTATCTCTTTCATATCCGTAACTTTTTAATAAATCTTCTCTGACATAGAAAGCTAATGGCCTAGATGTTAAAGGTATTCCTATGGAACTATCACCATATTTAACCTGAGCCACCCTATACTTAGAAAAATTCTTAGCATATTCGCTCAAGAGCTTATCATCCTTGTTATAATACTCATAGTTATCCAATTTTAGTTTATCAAAACTAAACCTATCTATCTGCGCTATACTAGAAATCTTTGATTTCGTACTTCCTTCTGAATTATTATTAACTATCTGATTGTAATTTTCTAACTTCTTTACACTTATTGAAGTCCTATCATTCTCCTTCATAAAATTATTGGCGCACTCAACTAAGTACTCATAAGAATTCTCATTTACTAAGAGCTCTATATTTCCTCTAACTTGTTGCTCTTTATTCGGTTGAAATAGATTAATGCTTACTATTCCAATTAACAAAAGAACCGAAAATACAATAGCATATTTAATTTTATTTTTCATATTTATATACCTCTATTTAATAGAACTTATTTTTTCATGCACTTCTATTAATTCAACCGCTAAATCCTTCAAAACCATTGTAGTCATTAAGTGATCTTGAGCGTGAACTAAAAGCAAGGAGAATTCTATTTTCTCATTTACAGCTTCTCCCTGAATTAAACTTGTTTGAGAATTATGTGCATATCCTAATTCCTCATCAGCTTTTATTATTAACCCTTTTGCTTTATCAAAATTTCCTTGTTTAGCTAAAGTAATTGCTTCCATAGAAAAAGTTCGTGCTTCCCCGCTGTGCATTATTATATTTAATATTATTTCCTCCATAAATTATCCCCTTCTCCATTTAGATATCAAAAAACTATTAAATTAAGATACCTTACCCTTATAATCTTTAATTTTACTACTTTTCCTTAAAGTTTTAAAGAATATTATTTTGATGCAATAAAAACTAGAATTGATAACATTAAATTTATCAATTCTAGTTTTAACACTCAAATATATTTAATTTCTATTTAGAAGGATTTTAATTAGATTTTTCTTCTAATACAACTGACAAATCAATAGTTTTCTTATCTCTAATTACTTCTATCTTCATAGTATCCCCAGCATTCTTACTTTCCTTTATTGTCTTAAGTTCATCGAATGTCTTAGCTTCTTTTCCGTCGCATTTAACAATTATATCTCCAATCTTAAGACCACCTTTTTCAGCCGGTGAATACTCTTCAACAGAAGATACATATATTCCTTCTACCAAATCGTATTTCTTAGCAGTAGCGCTGTCAATTTCTCTTATCTGAATTCCTAGATTTAATATAGGTTTTGATAAAGCATCTATCTTATTCTTAACTTCATTTATAGGTATTGCAAACCCTATACCTTCAACTGGTGTTGATGATCCCGATGCATCAGAACCTATCTTCATAGAATTTATTCCTATAACTTGCCCTTTAGCATTCACTAATGGACCTCCACTATTTCCAGGATTAATAGCTGCATCTGTTTGAATGAAATCTACACTTTTTCCACTATCATCTATTGTTCTATTGCTTCCACTTATAACTCCCTTTGTAAGTGTCTGAGCAAAATTCTTTGAGAGAGGTGTTCCAATTGCTATAACCTCAGCTCCTGGATATACTTCATCAGAGTCTCCAAGTTCTGCAACAGCAGGAACTTTAGTTCCATCTTTTAATTTAAGCATTGCAACATCTCTATCTTGATCATAATTTACTACTGTTGCACTTACTTCAGTATTATTACTTAAAGTTACTGTAATTTCTTTAGCATTTGCAATTACGTGATAGTTAGTTAGTATATATCCTTCTTCATTTATAATGAACCCTGATCCCATCCCCTCAACTTCGCCGTTCATAAATCCACTGTTAGATGAACCTTTCGTCGAAACAATGACAACTGCTGGCGCAACTTTATTAAATGCATCTGCCGCTGACATTGCATCAGGAGTGCTTGATGTGAATGATTGCGGAATATAACTTGTTATTTGTTTAGTTGCAGCAACATTATTAGTTTTCATGAATGAATAAGTAGCAGCACTTCCAATTGCCCCTCCTACCATTGTAAGAACTAAAATTCCTGCAATCCTTCCTAGCATGCGCAGACCTCTTCTTTTCTTTCTCTTCGGATCTACATAATTATTACTATTTTGAAAACAATTTTCCCATGCAACTTGCTGACCTTTATCTACTGGTAATGACTCTACATCAATAAATTTTTCGTTATTATCATTATTATTCATGTATTTTTCCTCCTATATATCAATTCTCAACTTATATGACTAGTAATTAAACTATACAAATTCGTTCTTATAAAGTATATTAGAATACTTTAAATATCTACTAGTATTATCTTTATAGTGTTAGTATAGATTTATTATGTGTCAAACAAATGACAAGAATATATAATTTGATATAATTTTTTATGAATTTTAGCCCAATAGAAGCTTTATTTCTTAATTATTCAATAATACTTAATATTTAATAAAATATACATATTTATTAGCATCAAGATTTTTTAGCTGCCTTCTTAGCATCTTTTAATACACTATTAACGCCGGTAACTACTGAGTCAGGATCTAATACAGACATTGGAGATCCCTCTATTTCCTCTTTATATATAGTTGTTACTGTTGTATTACCAATCTTTTTAACAGGATCATCTTCATTATTAGTTATTAAATATAATGGCTTATTTCCTAGTAGTTCATTAGTTTGACTATTCGAAATGCCTTTATATAAATTTTCTAGTTCGTTTGAAACTGCCTGTTTATAATTTTTCTTATTTTCAAAACTCTGAAATTCATCTAATTCATTCTGATTTAAATACTTCTTAAACGTATCATTTTCCATAGTTAACCCTGCTTTATTTAGCAATGCAGTCAAACTAAAATTCGTACCCATTTTCTCAAATATACTTCTATAATATTTGGACTTAATACTATTCTTAAATTCCTTAGTTTGAATATTTTCCTCTGATATTGGGTTAATTAACACAACTCCTGCTACTGAATCTGAATATAAATTGGCAAAATTACTAAGAACCAGACTACCGTACTCCTCTCCAACTAAAACGTATGGCTCTGGTGCTCCAGCTTTTCTAAGCAATGCTTTCAAATCCTTAGCCTGCTCTTCTGGCGTTCTATTATCCCCGCCATCATTAAATCCATATCCTTCTCTATTATATGTAAAGGTAGATATCTTCTTCTCCTCTAATGACTTACAAACATCATCCCACTCATACATTGTAGTTCCAATTGATCCATCAAATACTACAGTATAATCTCCACCAGTCTTAAGCTTATACTCCATTTTACGTCCATCTATTCTGACATACTTAAATCTAGATTTTAATCTTGTATTATCTACAAAGTCATTTAAAATTTGCACTAAAAAACCAAAGATAAATAATCCCACAAAAAAGATAACACATTTTTTTAAAATGCTCCTTTTGCTGGTTTTATCTTTCTCAACCTTATGTACTCCATTAGAATGTGATAACAGCTTCATACCTAGACTCTACCTCTCCCCTAGTTTTAAGTTAGGTTTTGCATTTATATTTAAATCTGATACTGCTCCCTCTTGATAGTTGAAATATGCTGCACTTCCTATCATTGCTGCATTATCTGTACACAATATAGGTGATGGGAATAGAATTTCAATCCCTTTTTTTCTACCTTCCTCTAGCAAAGTTTCTCTTAAACAAGAATTCGATGCAACACCACCTGCCACTGCAATCTTTTTTATTCCTTTTCTTTCACAGGTTAAGAATAGATTGGTCTTTAATACATCTATTATCGCATTTTGAAATGACGCTGCAATATCAGCTTTATTTATCTCTTCTTCTTTCATTTTTGCCTTATTTAAATAATTCAACACAGCTGATTTAACTCCACTAAAAGAAAAATCTAATGTATCATCCTGAAACTTAGCTCTTGGAAATTCTATTGCATCCTTATTTCCTTTCTTAGCTAGCTTATCTATTTTGGGTCCGCCCGGATATCCAAGTTCTAATGCTCTTGCCACCTTATCATAAGCTTCTCCTGCCGCATCATCTCTTGTTTGGCCAATAACCTCAAAATCCCTATATCCTTTTACATGCACAATAAAAGTATGTCCTCCTGAAACCACTAGTGAGACAAAAGGTGGCTTTAAATCTTTATGCTCAATAAAATTAGCACTAATATGTCCTTGTATATGATTAACCCCAATTAAAGGCTTTTTAGAACCTAATGCCAATCCTTTTGCGTATTGAAGCCCAACCAAAAGTGCCCCAACAAGTCCTGGTCCATACGTAACTCCTATTGCGTCAACATCATCTATTGAAATTCCTGCTTCTAATAATGCGGCTTTTACAACACTATCTACTGCCTCAATATGCATTCTCGATGCAACCTCTGGAACCACTCCTCCAAATTTTTTATGAGTATCAATTTGTGAAGCAATTATATTTGATAAAACTTCTCTACCATTCACAACTACTGCAGCAGCAGTTTCATCACAACTTGATTCTATTGCTAAAATTATTTTTTTATTCATATCTAATACCTCTTTTTATTACAATTCAAATAAAATTATTTATTCTGATCTATCTAAATAAGCTGATTAAGCCTATTTATAACTTAATTTTAACTAATCTAACAAGAGAAAACTTTGATATATTAGTTAAAATTAAGAACTAGATAAATTAAATACTTTACTATAACATTATTTAATTTATCTAAATCTATTTTATCTTAAAAAAAAGATAAAATCTCGTATTTATATATTGTTTAATATCTTCTTAATATTTATGAAATCATATCTTTTCAATGCGCAAACTATTCTATATTTTAATTACTAAAATATTATACTTTATCTATACAATATTATCAAAGTTCAATTTTTCTAGTTATACAAATGCACTTAACATATATCTTATTCTCACAATTTCATTGTAATATTAACTTGTTGTATAAAAGGTACATATGATGTATATTTGAGATAACAAATATACTTTCACGAGGAGAATTTAAATGTCTAACTATGCTAAAGTTATAATTAAAGGATCACCTATTACAAAATCCAATTTTAAGTTACACAATCTAAATGGACGTGCAATCCTACCACATAGCTCTGGAAAATATCATGATAGGTATGCTCTATACGAACAGGAAATAGCACTTCTTGCAAGAAATCAAAATCCTGATGTTGTTTTTTCTGAAAGTCTAATAGCTTTACTAAGAGTATATTATAAAAGTGAAAAGCGTCATCCAGATACCATTAATATTACAAAAAGTATATTTGATGGCATTGAAAAAAGTGGATTAATTATAAATGATGCTCAGATAACCAAAATCTTTACAGAAGAATATTATGATAAAGAGAATCCAAGATTTGAACTAGAACTCTTTGCTGAAAGTGAATATGATTTTAGCTATAAAGTTATCAAAAGAACTACTTCCTTAAAACCTAAATTATATTCTCCAATAAGAAAAAATATACTATCTGATAAAACTAGTAGTTCTGCAACTGATTATCAAAAAGATAAACTTGATTGCAATGCTGAAAATAAACGTGATAAAAAATCAAAAAAAAACTCGTCTAACTCATTAATGTCTAGCGAAATGATTATATGTAACATCTGCAATAAAGCCATTATTTCAGATGATTATGTAAAAGCCGATTCAGGAAAAACATTAATATGTAAAAGGTGCTTTAACAAACTATTCTAATTACATAAAAGGAGTCTATATATGAATAATAAGCTTGATATCATTTTCTTTGGAGACAGCCTAACTTTAGGATATGGGGTAACTAAACAAAATTCTTGGGTTTACAAACTTACGCAAGAACGCTCCCTTTCATCATTAAATAAAGCCTGTAATGGTGATACTACCACTTCAATGCTTACTCGCTATAATGATGATGTTTTAATTTATTCTCCATCGAAAATTTTTATAATGGGAGGTAGCAATGATCTTCTTCTAGGACGCAAAATTCCTTTTATAATTAGTAATATTGGAATAATGATTAATGATGGACTAAATATAGGCTCAAAAGTGACTTTAGGAATTCCCCCTAAGATTATTGGCCAAATGGCAAATTCGCTTTTTTCTCCTTCGCATCTATATTCTTATGCAGAAAAAGAACTTCAATATTTAAAGGATGAACTCATTAAATTATCTAATAAATACAATCTTCAATTTATCAATTTCTACGATTTGACATTTAATAGGGATGATATTTATTTAGATGGAATTCACATGAATTCACTTGGCCATCACCTAATGTATGAAAATGCTCTCAATTATTTTTAAACCATATTATTCTGTGAACTAATTAGC
Organism: Clostridium beijerinckii; assembly: GCF_018223745.1. NCBI lineage: Bacteria > Bacillati > Bacillota > Clostridia > Eubacteriales > Clostridiaceae > Clostridium > Clostridium beijerinckii. The sequence continues at coordinate 436,076 of NZ_CP073653.1, read as the reverse complement.
AGTAATTTTAGCTTTTATTATATTACTGCTAATATATCTCTACCTAACTTCTACATGCTTTCCTTTACAAATCTAGCCGCAATAATTCCACATTGTATACCATCAGTTTCTTCCATCCAAAACGCATTTTCTCCGTATATAACATTTCCACAAGCAAAAAAACCCTCTAAAGATGTTGCAAAGTCTACTACTTCAAATCCAGATGTCTTAGAATTTATATCAAAACTTGTTTTTTTAATTACGGTTGTTTCTGGCAAGAAATTAACTGATAATAGAAGTGAATCACATTCCTTTTCTATTATTTCTTCATTCTCTAAATTAACTATTTTTAGCTTCTCAATTCGCGTTTTCCCTTCAATTTCTGTTACTCTAGAATTCTCTATTACTGGTATATCAAAGCCATCAACAATATCTCGTATTTCCGAATTAGCCATTTCTTCAAATGTATTCTCAATGACAACCGCTTCTATATTTCCACCTTCTACTATAAGCCTTCTTGCAACTATGAATCCCCATTTATTTTTCGCTATAATCACAGTCCTTCTTCCTGGTAGATATCCATCTAAATTAATTATTTTATGAGCCTCTCCTACAGTGAATATTCCTGTAAGTCCATTGGTAGGAATTATAACATTTCCTGAATATGTTTCTTTTGCTCCCATAGCAAATATTATCGCTTGAGCGGTTAAATCTTTAATACCATCTCTAGAATTTACATATGTAACTTTTTTTCCTTCAGTTACTTCTAAAACTGTAGTATCTAAAAGTATTTCTATTTCAAATTCTCCTAACTGCCTTTCTATAAAATCAATATACTCTGGGCCGGTCACTGGATCATCTAGAAAGTTTTTTCCAAAACCATTATGAACACATTGATTGATTATTCCCCCAACGTTAGACTCCTTTTCAATAATTAGTATTTTTGTTATTCCCTCTCTTGCAGCTCCAAGTGCAGCTGTCATTCCCGCTATTCCTGCCCCAATAATAATTAATTCATAATCTGGCATTATAATATCCTCCACCATTAATTCCTAAAGCTTTATTAATTTCTTTGCTTTCTTCATTGCAACTACCATATCATACATGCTTGCTATTTCTCCAAAAGTTATTTGTTCTGTTAATTTATAATAATCCAAGGATGTATCACTTATTAAAAGTTTAACGCCCTTTTTATATAACATTCTTATATCTTCTATAGCCTTAGAATCCCTTTTAAACAACTTAACCCCTGAATTTAAGAATAAAATTTCTTTTGGAAGTTTATCATACTCATTTAATGCTTCGAAATATTCACTCATTAAAGTTATTCCTAAATCATCATTTCCCTCACCAATTTTATCTCTTGTTATTAATATAGAAAAAATTTCTTCCTCATCTTCTGATTCTAGGCATCCTCTCTTTTCCATCTTTATTAAAAATCTATTTTTTTCATCCTCTATATCTATTTTATATCCTTTATGCGCTGCATACCTTATAACATTTGACCGCCCTAATTCATTGTTTACTACTACAACAGCTTCCCCTTCTCCAATTGAATTAAAATACTTCTTAACTTCTCTTATTATTTGTAGATATGATAATCCTCTGCAATCTATTTCTTTCATATGTTTGACCCCTTTATAATTATTTTAATCTATAATTAATATATCAAATTTTTCAATCGATTTCTTAACTAATATATAACTTAATTTAAAAATATATTAAATTAAGTTATTATAAGTCTATTATATAAGTTTTCCCACATTAATAGTATACCATGCTAATTTTTATATATAGTTTTTTATTCACAAATTATTTACCTTTTAATTACTAATATATCATTAATTTATATTTGTTTAATCCATAAATTTATGTATACTATAATGTAGTGATATATTGAATTGAGGTGAAATCATGAGTTCTTCTAACTCATATGTTGTTAATTTTTTTAAAAATAGCTTAGAAAATAATATAAAAAAAGATAAGGTTATAAGATTAATTTTCTTTCTAATAGCTCTTGTCTCTATAGTATTAAAAGGGATTATATTTCAAGGATTTGTTACGAGCAAAGATCCATATACATTTAGTTTTTCTACTGGCTATGAATCTGCTAGTTCTTTCTTAAATTATTATGTGGCCTTTACTTTAATATTCTTAAGTTTCTCATTATTATTTAAAGGTAAAGGTAGAATAATCTATACTCTAGTAATCGATTTTTCTTTAACACTATTAATATTAATTGATGTATGGTATTTTAGAGGTTTTTTAACTGTTCCATCTGCGTTAATATTAACTCAAACTGCTAATTTAGATAATATGTCTGGAAGTATATTATCAATGACCAGCAATTTAGATTTTATATTTGTATTTGATTTTATAATACTAGGTATATATGCTTACATAACTAGAAAATCATTTACTCAAGTACATAAACGAGCATTTAAAACATTCTTTTGTACTTTTGTTTTGCCAATATTATTTATAATTTATGTACCTATCAGTATAACTGTATTCAATAATACAGATGTTCATAATGCTTACTTATTCAGTAATTATGATAAGTCAAATACTGCCAAATACTTTTCTCCTATTGGATATCATATTATGGATTGTTATACAGTTTATAAAGATTCTAAACCATATAAATTAACAGATCAAGATAAAGCTTATATAAATGAGTTATTTGAAATAAAAAAAGAGAACCTTCCAGATAACGAGTACCTTGGCATGGCAAAAGGAAAAAATTTAATTTATATTCAAGTTGAGTCTTTAGAAAACTTTGTTATCGGAAAAACAGTTAATGGAAAAGAAATAACACCTAATTTGAATAAATTAGTACAAAAATCATTGTACTTCCCTAATACCTTTGAGCAAGTAAACGAAGGGACAAGCTCCGATGCTGATTTAATGGTTAATACTTCAATGTTGCCTTTAAGACAAGGAAGTACATTCTTTAGATATCCAAATACTAATTATAATTCCTTACCAAATTTATTAGAAGGTGAAGGCTATGCTACTTCTGCTATTCATCCTGATAAAGGTTCTTTTTGGAATTATAAAAATGGATTGCTTGGAATAGGCTTTGATAAATTTACTGATTACTACTCATTTAATGTTGATGAACAAATTGGCCTTGGTATAAGTGACAAAAGATACTTCGAGCAAGTTGTTCCTATGTTAAAAGAATTAAAGCAGCCATTCTACGCTGAAACTGTAACATTGACAAGCCATGGTCCATTTGATCTTCCAGAAAAGTACAGAGAACTTGGACTTGATCCTGAATTAAATGAAAGTAAACTTGGTGGGTATTTTGAAAGTCTTCACTATACAGATAAACAAATAGGTTATTTTATTGATCAATTAGATAAAGAAGGATTACTTAAAAATAGCATTATAGCAATAATGGGTGACCATACAGGAATTCATAAATATTATGACGATAGCATTGGGCAACTATCTCATAAAGAAGATTGGTATCTAAATACAGGAAATCCGACTGTTCCATTTATTATCTATAATCCATCTACAAATGAAGGAAAAACATTTGATAAAATGTATAATGGCGAGGTTGATGTAATGCCAACACTCTTATATTTACTTGGAGTCGATAAAGATAAGTATGAGAACACTGCTTTAGGTAGAAACTTATTAAATACAAATAAATCTTTTGCCGTAATAACTAATGGAACACTTAAAGGTGGGGAAAACTTAACAGATAAAGAAAAAGATATTTATAAAAAATCATTAGATCTTTCGGATAAAATGATACGTGCAAATTATGCTCATAATTCTAATTAGATAATGATATTTTAACTATAGTAAAGAGATGGTCAAATAAAATTCGACCATCTCTTTTATTTTTTCTTAATTTTTTTTATCTCTTCTTTTAATCTATCTAGTGAATGTTGATACTTCAAAGACTTTATATTTGGAAATGCTTTAATTATTCGTTTATTCACGGCCTTATTGTTTAAAACCAAATTTTCTAATTTAAATTTTAGCTTGCTAATTTGTTCTTTCGCATGAATAACTTTTTCACTTTCCTGTTCTATCAAGCCATCAAATCTGCTTAAATTTTGTTGTAGGACCACTTTATAGCTTTCAGTTTTTTCTCTTATCTCATCAAATAAAGCGCTCATTTCTTTGAGTTTTCCACCTAATTTCAAAACTTTAACTGTTGTAGTTATCCCATCTGTTAATAAATATAAGAGTGAAATATTACAAATCCACATAGAAACCTTTAGTGATATGTGACTAACTAAGTCTATTATAATTGGATTAACAACTTTTATTGTGATTAGAGATAAAAGACCAAATAACACTGAATTTAATAGACATACTCTGCCCTTTATATTAAATTTATAGCCTGAATAATCCCACCATTTAAGATTAAATATTGTTTCTAGCAAAAAACCTGTTAAATACTCTAATATGCTTGTAAAAATCATTGCACTCAAGAATAAAATTATAATATTATCTGAAAATGGAGCCAGCAATATAATTACTATAAGTGCACCTGATCCATAGATAGGGCAAAATGGTCCTTTTAAAAAACCTCTATTTACATACTCCATATCGATTATAGAGCAATATATAGTTTCACATATCCATCCAAGAAAGCTATAAATTATAAAAGAAAAAAGATAAATATAGATTATATTCATAACTATTTAACCTACCTTAGCATATCTATCAAATTAATAACAAAATTATTTTCCAGCTATTGAAAGTTCTTTCACAACAACTGACGGACATCCTATGCTACTCATCGGGAACTTTAAGTCACTTCCTACTTCCTCTATATCTTTCAGTAATGTAAAGAAATTTCCTGCAACTGTAATTTGTTCTACCGGAAAGCTCTTCTTTCCATTTTCAATCATAAATCCTTTAGCTGCTAAAGAAAAATCTCCAGTTACAGCACTAGCTCCAGAGTGAAGGCCTGCAAAATCTGTAATTATTACACCTTCTTTAACTTCATTGCAAAGTTCTTCAAAAGATTTATTACCTGGATTTATATAAAAATTTGTGGCACTAACACCTACTATTGATGCATACGAAGCCTTGAATCCATTTCCTGTAGATTTAATTCCTGCCTTATGCGCAGTTTTTATATTATATAATAATGTATTCAATTTTCCTTTAGATATTATCTCTTTTTTGATAGTTGCTACTCCTTCATCATCAAATGAAGTTGTTCCAAGCCCATCCTTTAAGTGAGGATCATCAATTAGAGTCACTACATCTGATGCTATAATTTCCCCTTCTTTTCCTTTCAGCAAAGATAACCCTTTTTGTGCTTGCTCTGCATTAAAAATTCCTGAAAAAGTTCCAAGCAGTGATACCATGGCCTCGTTATTTATAATTATCTTATATTTGCCTGACGGAATACTTTTTCCACCAATTCTTGAAAGCGCTTCTTCAAGACCTTGCTTAGCTAAACTTTCTGGATTTATGTCATCTATCTTTTTAGCCATAACATATCCTGTTCCATCATACTTTTCACTATTATCTTGTATTATTGGAACGACATATGCACTTAGATTATTCCTTTCATTTTTCAAATTAAGTCCCTTTGAATTTATTATTCCATAAGTAGCTTTACCATATCCAATTCCACAACCTTGGAAACTTACAACTTTATCACATTGTTTTTTACATTCCTTTTCTATTTCTAAAGAAAGAGCTATAAGCTCATCAGGCTTAATATTATCCAAATCTTTTTTGTAACAGTCTAATTCTTTATATTCCTTATCCCCTTCATATATAAACTGTTCATCATCATTTTCTATAGCAAATGCCGCTTCCTTTGCATTTCTTATAAGAGTTTTTATTGCTTCTTCATCTAATATTTCAGTATATGAATATCCCATTTTGTTATTGATTTTTCCTCTGAACGAAAGACCAAAGGCATTATTTAGTTTATATTTTTCAACTTCGCCTTCATAAATACTTAAACTTAAACTTTCAGCATCAGAATAATATATTTCAAACTCTTCAAAGCCTGAATTCTTAGCTTCTTTAAATAATTCTTCTTTAAATAATTCAAAATCCATATTTATCTACCTCCAACAGTCATTTTCTTTACTCTAATCATAGGCTGACCTACGTTGGTAGGAATACTTCCTGATGATGAGCCACACATACCTTGAGCTACATCTAAATTATTTCCGACCATATCTATATCCATAAGTACTTCACTACCTTTACCAATAAGACTTGCTCCTCTTACCGGCTCCTGAATCACACCATTTTTAACTAAGTACCCTTCTTGAACTGCAAAATTAAACTCACCAGTTACAGGGTTAACCGATCCGCCTCCTAGCTTCTTTGCATATAATCCTTCTTCTATAGATTTAATGATATCATCCGGATTATCATTTCCAGCTGCTATATAGGTATTAGTCATTCTTGAAGTTGGTTGGAACTTGTAACTTTGTCTTCTTGAACTTCCTGTAGCCTCCATATTCATACGTCTTCCATTTAACTTATCAATCATATAACCTTTTAGAACACCATTTTCAATTAAAATATTTTTTTGTGTCTTATTACCCTCATCATCTATATTTAGCGATCCCCAAGCATTAGGTACAGTTCCATCATCTATAGCTGTTACCTTTATTGATGCGATTTTCTCACCTAATTTATTAGCAAAGACTGAATTTCCTTTAGCTACAGCACTGGCTTCTAAAGAGTGTCCACAAGCTTCGTGGAATATAACACCCCCAAACCCATTATCTATAGCAACAGTCATATTACCTGCTGGACAGTTCTTTGCATAAAGCATCGTATGAGCTATTCTCGCTGCTTCCTTTCCGTGATATTCTGGATCAACACTATCAAACATTTCAATTCCCATATGTCTTCCAGGTCCTTCAAATCCAGTTTGGTTTTCGCTTCCTTTTGATGCTATTGCACTTATGCCTAACCTTGTTCTTATTCTTGTATCTTGAACATATAAACCTTCAGTGTTCGCGATTAAAATATTTTGCTCTTTATCTGCATAACTCGTAATAACTTGAGAAATATCACTGTTATAATTCTTTGCTGCATTATACGCACTTTTTAAAATTGCTATTTTTCTATCGTATGCAACATCCTTAGGATAATACAATATTGGATGTATTGTAGATATACTCTTCTCAGTCAATACTATTGAATTTATTTCATTTTTATTTACATCACCTAAGGCTAAAGCTGCTCTATAGGCAGTGTCTAAAAGACCACTTAAGCTATTATTATTTGTATAAGCATATACACTGTTCAATCCCTTGAATATTCTTATTCCTATACCATAACTTCTTCCACCTATGGCATCATCTACTTTGCCGTCAATTAATGCTATAGAATTATTAATTGAATTTTCTTCAAATATCTCAGCAAAATCGCCACCAGTTACTAAGCACTTTGCTAATACCTCTGCTACAATATTTTTTGATAACATCTTATTCCTCCTTATTCCTAATATAAAGATAATTTTCAGTAATATTATAATTATATACATTCTATTATTAAGATTATTGTTATAAATTATAACCTTAGTGCTTCCATGTATGCAAATCTAATTATATATTAATAGTTTATCATTAATTATTCCTATTTCAATTAATTGATAAAAATAATATTTGTACCAATTATATAAAAAAACTATGTCATTTTTATTTATTTTAATTTATGTAACCAAAGTTTAGCTACATAAATTAAAATAAATGAAAATCAACATAGTCATATTAGGCTATTTCATAATTTTAAATTCATATCCTTGTTGTTTTAGATATTTGATTATTTCTGGCAATGCTCTTGCAGTTTCCTCTTTTCCATAAGTATCATGCATTAATATTATCGCTTTTTCTCTTCCTGATACAGTTTTTATAACTTCCTGTTTTAGCTGGTCTGCATTTTTATGTGCCCCTTCTGCATCTTGAGACAATGAATTCCAATCTATTTGATGATAGTCTTTTTCATGAAGAGCCTTATCCATTGCATCAGCCCCCGATGGGTCCTTCTTATCCCATGTCATTTGACCTCCTGGGAATCTAACAGCTCGTGTAGAAAAATCCTGTCCTAAAATGTTTTTCAAAGACTGATTAGTTTTTTCAAAATCAGAAATACAATTTTCTAAATTTATTTTTCCATTTGGATATAAATATCCATAATTATGTGAATAAGTATGATTACCTATTGCATTTCCTTCTGCAAATTCTCTTTTAACTATATTTCTATTAGTTTCACTTTCATCTATTGCTTTTCCCACAAGAAAAAAAGTAGCATGAACATTTTCTGCTTTAAGAGTATCTAAAACTTTTGGAGTCACAGTTTCTGATGGACCATCATCAAATGTTAAATAAACAACTTTCTTTCCATCAGCTCCATCAGGCATTTGACCCTTCATCTGCTGATTTAAATATTTTTCTATAAAAGCAACATCCTCTACTTCTGAACTTCCCGCTGAATTATATACGTTACTATCTGTCTGGTTTTTATCTCCTTCAGAATATGGATTTTCATTTGCATTAAGAGCTTCTGCTGTTTGCTTATTCATAACAAATTTTTGTAGCGTAATAGCGATTCCTATAATTATAGCTACACCTATTATCGTAAGTAAAATAGCAAATTTTCTTTTTTTTATACTTTTGAAATCTTCTTCACCAACTTCATCGATCTCAAATGGCCTTATATTATCACTAATATCATTGGTCTCAGAATTACCTTTATTGGTTTTAGAATTGTCATCTATCTCACTATTTTCAATAGATTCATCAGCTTCTTTTGCTTCATTAACCTCACTGGTTCCATTACTATAATTCATACTATTATTAATGTCATCGCTCATATTATAATACCTCTTATATTTCAATAGATTTTATTATTAATTATTCCGTAGTATCTAATTTAATTATTAATAAATTTCACATCCATATATAGTATAAGTTTTTACTCTATTTTATACAACAAAAAAAAGCCGATTTCTCGACTAAAAATTCTTTTATTATAAATATGGCTCCGCGAAGAGGACTCGAACCTCCAACCTATCGGTTAACAGCCGAGTGCTCCACCATTGAGCTATCGCGGAACGTCATTTGAAAGAATATAATGTTCTTTCAAAATTGCATATAATTTTAATGTATATTACAACTTGATTATATTGGTCAAGCCCTCGACCTATTAGTATCAGTCAGCTAAATATGTTACCATACTTACACCTCTGACCTATCAACCTTGTAGTCTTCAAGGGGTCTTACTAGCTTATGCTATGGGAAATCTCATCTTGAGGTGGGCTTCACACTTAGATGCTTTCAGCGTTTATCCCTTCCCGACTTAGCTACCCAGCTATGCTTCTGGCGAAACAACTGGTACACCATAGGTCAGTCCATCCCGGTCCTCTCGTACTAAGGACAGCTCCTCTCAAATTTCCTACGCCCGCGACGGATAGGGACCGAACTGTCTCACGACGTTCTGAACCCAGCTCGCGTGCCGCTTTAATGGGCGAACAGCCCAACCCTTGGGACCTACTTCAGCCCCAGGATGCGACGAGCCGACATCGAGGTGCCAAACCTCCCCGTCGATGTGAACTCTTGGGGGAGATCAGCCTGTTATCCCCGAGGTAGCTTTTATCCGTTGAGCGATGGCCCTCCCACGAGGTACCACCGGATCACTAAGCCCGACTTTCGTCCCTGCTCCACTTGTAGGTGTCGCAGTCAGGCTCCCTTCTGCCTTTACACTCTTCGAACGATTTCCGACCGTTCTGAGGGAACCTTTGGGCGCCTCCGTTACATTTTAGGAGGCGACCGCCCCAGTCAAACTGCCCACCTAACAATGTCCTGTCACCAGTTTCATGGCATCCAGTTAGAACTTCAATACTATCAGGGTGGTATCCCAACAACGACTCCACTAAGGCTGACGCCCTAGTTTCCCAATCTCCCACCTATCCTGTACAGACAATACCGAAATTCAATGCTAAGCTACAGTAAAGCTCTACGGGGTCTTTCCGTCCAATCGCGGGTAGCGAGCATCTTCACTCGCACTACAACTTCGCCGGATTTGCAGTTGAGACAGTGCACAAGTCATTACGCCATTCGTGCGGGTCAGAACTTACCTGACAAGGAATTTCGCTACCTTAGGACCGTTATAGTTACGGCCGCCGTTTACTGGGGCTTAAGTTCACACCTTCGCGTTACCACTAAGTGTTCCCCTTAACCTTCCAGCACCGGGCAGGCGTCAGCCCCTATACATCAGCTTTCGCTTTAGCAGAGACCTGTGTTTTTGTTAAACAGTTGCTTGTGCCTATTCTCTGCGGCCTGATTTCTCAGGCACCCCTTCTCCCGAAGTTACGGGGTCAATTTGCCTAGTTCCTTAACTGCAATTCTTCCGTCGGCCTTAGGATTCTCTCCTCATCTACCTGTGTCGGTTTGCGGTACGGGCACTACTTCTCTCTCTAGATGCTTTTCTTGGAAGCATGGAATCAGATACTTCGGTTCCGTAGAACCTTCCCCATCACGCCTCAGAATTATTGGAACGGATTTGCCAATCCCAACTCCCTAAACGCTTAGACTAGCATCCAATAGCTAGCACATCCTATCCTTCTCCGTCACACCATCGATAATAACGATTGTAGTGGTATTGGAATATCAACCAATTGTCCATCGACTACGCCTTTCGGCCTCGCCTTAGGTCCCGACTAACCCTGAGAAGACAAACTTTACTCAGGAAACCTTAGATATTCGGCCTGTAGGATTCTCGCCTACATCTCGCTACTAATGCCAACATTCTCACTCGTAATCAGTCCACCGCTCCTTACGGTACGACTTCAGCCCGATTACGACGCTCCTCTACCGCTCACGCTAATGCGTGAACCCGTAGCTTCGGTGGTAAGTTTGAGCCCCGGACATTTTCGGCGCAGGATCTCTTGACTAGTGAGCTATTACGCACTCTTTTAATGAGTGGCTGCTTCTAAGCCAACATCCTAGTTGTCTTAGAAATCCCACATCCTTTTCCACTTAACTTACACTTTGGGACCTTAGCTGACGATCTGGGCTGTTTCCCTTTTGACCATGGAACTTATCTTTCATAGTCTGACTGCCGGACTGATAGTATGTGGCA